>CAXTRT010000001.1:0-177597 GCA_964246835.1 uncultured Acidobacteriaceae bacterium
GGGATCCTTCGCTGCGCTCTAGGATGACAAGCAAAAGGCAAGTACGGGGATCCTTTGCTGCGCTCTAGGGTGACAAGCAAAAGCAAGTGCGGGGATCCTTCGCTGCGCTCTAGGATGACAAGCAAAAGGCAAGTACGGGGATCCTTCGCTGCGCTCTAGGATGACAAGCAAAGGCAAGTACGGGGATCCTTTGCTGCGCTCTAGGGTGACAAGCAAAACAAGTGCGGGGATCCTTCGCTTCGCTCTAGGATGACAAGCTAAAGTCAGGGTTGAGGTGAAGCTGCGGTTTGATTGAGGAGGGAACGCAGCCAGTTTTCGAGGCCGCCGGTCTGGCGCAGGAGGTTGATCTGCGACTGCTGGGTTAGGAAGCGGGCGTCGAGTAGGGTGAGGTACTTCTCGCGCTCGGTGATGTGGGCGTTCTGTTCCTCCTTGGGTGTGATGGGGACGGCGGAGGGGGCGTTGAGCTGGATGGCGATGACCTCCAGCTGCTGCTGGGCGTAGAGCTGATCGAGCCGGGCGATCTCGGCGCGGGCGGCGAGCTCGAGCAGAGATCGCCGGAGGCGGAAGCGGCCCTCGGTGAAGAGATTGCGCTGCGCGTCTGCGTCGCGCTCGGCGCGGGTGGCGTCGGCGGCGGACTCACGGGCCTTGGCGCGGTGGCCGTAGTCGAGGATAGGAACGGAGAGCTGGACGCCGATGCCGAAGGAGTCCTGCTGGAAGGTGAGAAGTTTTCCGGTTGGATCCCGCCTACCAAAATATTCCACATAGTTGGTGTTCTGGATGGTGCTGTAGCGGCTGTACTGCGCGCCGAAGCTTACCTGCGGACGGTAGAGATAGCGGGCATCGCCCAGGGCGAGCTGACGTTTGGAGCGGGCGGCGGCGTAGAAGGCATCGACGCCGGGCGAGGTCGGGGCGCCGAGGGTGGTCTGGGCGGGATCGGCGGCGGCGATGGCGGGCATGGAGCCGGGGGCGACGGCGATGTCCTGCGCGGGGATGCCGGTGAGCAGGGAGAGGTGGGCGGCATCGACGGCGAGGTCATCCTCGGTGCGAAGGACGGTGAGCCGGATCTGGGCGGCGGTCAGCTGCGCACTGGTGAGACCGCTCGGCGTATCCTGACCGGCATCGAGGCGGGCCTGCACGATGGTGACAAGCCGGTCGGCGAAGGATTGCTGCTCAGAGAGGGCGGCCCTGCGGGCGGAGTCGTGTTCGAGCGCAAGATAGCTGATGGCGACGTCTTCGGCGACGCCCTGGCGAGCTTCGAGCAGGGTAAAATTGGCCGCGTCATAGCCGGCGCGGACTGCCCGAATGTAGTCATGCTGGGAGAAGTTGAAGACCAGTGATGAAGATTGTGCGTTGATCAGGGTGGGCGTGCCGGTGGGATAGCCGAAGCCCCTGCCGTAGCCGGTGCCGCCGACGGTCAAATTAGGGATGTAGACATCACGCTGCTCCTGCACGGAGGCTTTTGCCCGGGCGACGTCGGCCACAGCGGATTGGACGCGCGGGCTGTTACGCAGGGCAAGATCGACGGCGGTGGTCAACGAAATCTGCGCGAGAGCCGATGCCGAGAGCAGCGGCAGGAGGGCGGCGAGGGCGAGGAGCGATCGTCGACGAGGTGGGAGGAAGTGGGAAACGGTCATGAGTCGGGCTTTGATTATCGTACCTGCGGGATGCGCCCGATCATTCGACGGACTTGATCTCGAGCCCATTCGAGAGATCGCGGTTGCTGGTGGCATTCAGCGCGACGATGTCTTTCTCGGAGAGCCCGCCTGTGATCTCAACCCGGGTGAGGTTCTGTGTGCCGACCTGCACGACGGTGCGCTGCAGATGATGGCTGATGACGCGATAGACGAAGCTGGTCAGACCTTCGGTGTGCAGGGCCTCGCGCGGCACGCTGAGGACGTTGAAGCGTTGGCGGGTGGTGACGGTGACGGTGACGTTGGTGTTGGGGAGGAGGTCGCCCTGGGCGTCATCGACGGTGATCATAGCCTCGCCGACGTTGCGGGTGTTGTAGGCGATGATGGTGGTGGGTGCGACGTCGACGTGGCCGTGCCAGATTCGTTCGGGCTTGGCCTCCCAGACGATTTTTACGGGCTGGCCGACGGAGAGTTTGCCGATCTCAGGCTCGTCGAAGTAGGCGGTGATGCGGATTTTATTGAGGTCCGCGAGATCGAGCAGATCTTCTCCGCCGGGGACGAAGTCGTACGGGTTGACGGCGATGGAGTAGACGGTGCCGGCGAAGGGCGCGCGGACGACAGCCTTATCATAGGCCGATTGCGCGGCGGAGAGAGCGAGTTTGGCGTCGGCAAGCTGCGCGGCGGAGTGCGAACGGTCGAAGGAGTCGAAGCGCTCGGGGCTGCTTCTGAGCTTTGCGGTATTAAGTGCGGCGTTTGCGGACTCAAGCCGATCCTGCGCGGAGGTGACCTCACTGACGGAGGCCGCGCCTTTGGCCTGAAGCTGCTTGAGTGTGGCAAGCGCGGTGGCGGCCTGCTGCTGGGCCTGCTGGGCACGTGTGAGTTCGCTCGCGGTGACGATGCGTTCATCCTGCGTGCCGCCGCGGTTAACCGCTTCGGAGGCGGATTCAACCGCGCGGAGCACGGTCTTGGACGCGGCAAGGCGGGCAGCGGCGTCGCCAGCGTCCAGGCGCAGCAGGAGATCGCCGGATTTTACTTTCTGGCCGACCTGGACATAGATCTCTTCGACGACACCGGCTGCCGGAGCGTGCGCCTGGAATTCGCTGATGGGCTCGACCTTGCCGTTGGTGGAGACAGTGCTGACAAGATTCTCATGCGTGACGGGCGAGACGCGGACAGGAACGACTTCGCGGGTCGACGAACGGATCAGCGCGAACACGATACCTACCGCGATAAGAGAGAGGACGGCGATGAGCGTGGGAGAGAGGCGTCTTGAGCGTTGATCCGGCATGCGTTCTAACAAGTGGTCTGAGGCAAGTATATGACGCAAGAACATTGCAGACGATGCACAGAAGAGTGCGGCACGCGGGCTTAAGCCAGCCTGAGGCCCTGCAGATCAAGTTCTATGCCGGTGAACCAGCGGCTGGACCGGGCGTGAATGCGGCATGCGAGATCGACGCGCGTGCCGGGGGCGAGCGCGAGCGACTGAGCGAGGGCGACCCAGTCCGTGGCGCGACTCCAGGCAAGAGCCTGTACGGGCGGGAGGCCGGGCGCGGCGGCGAGCGACAGACAGAGATGGCGCTCTTTGATGAGGCGTGGAGCGTCCGCGAGAGAGATGCCGGAGAGCAGGAAGACGGGCTCCAGGTTGGAGTTGCCGAAGGGAGCGCAGCGCTCGATCCAGTGCGCCAGATCGAGGGTGAGGTCGTGGGGGGAGAGGTGCGCGTCGCAGACGAGGGGCGGGGACAGGGACTCCGGAGGAAGCAGAGATTTTGAGATCTGGCGCATGCGCCGGCGCAGCACGGGGAGGTCCTCTGAAGCGAGGGTGAGACCGACGGCGTGCGCGTGTCCGCCGAAGCGTGTCAGGAGCTTTGGCGCGAGGCCGTCGTCGAAGGTGTGGGCGGCGGTGAGGGAGTCGAGGAGGTGGAAGCCGGCGATGGAGCGGCCTGAGCCGTGGGCCTCGCCCTGCTGGTGGGTGAGAATGAGCGCGGGACGGCCAGTGCGCTCGACGACGCGGGAGGCGAGGATGCCGAGGACACCGCGGTGCCAGTCCGGGTGATCGAGGATGAGGCACTCCGCTGGGTAGGCGCCGTCGCTTTCGAGGAGGGTGAGCAGATGCTGCTCGATGGCGTCGAGGGCCTCACGCTCGGTGGCGCGGCGAGCTTCGTTGAGGTCGTTGAGCTTGGTGGCGAGCTCTTGCGCGCGGTCCGGGGAGCGCGTGAGGAAGAGCTCGATGACGTCATCGGCGATGTCCATGCGACCGGCGGCGTTGATGCGCGGTCCAAGGCGAAAGCCGACGTCAGAGGCTGACGGCGGTTGGTCGAGGGGCAGAGCGGCGACCTGCATGAGCGCGCGGAGCCCGGGCTGGACGGGGTTGGCGAGCTCGCGCAGGCCGAGGGCGGCGATGGTTCGGTTCTCGCCGATGAGCGGAACGGAGTCCGCGATGGTGGCGATGGCGACGAGCTTCAGGGAGGAGGGAAGCAGGCGTGCGTTGAGGAAGTGCAGGCTGGCTACGGGATTTGGCTGCGCGGCGGCGTGGGCGAGCAGAAGAGCGTGCGCGAGTTTGAAGGCGACGGCGGCGCCGCAGAGATGCTTGAACGGATACGAACAGCCGGCCTGCGCGGGGTTGATGACAGCGACGGCCTCCGGGACGCCGACGCTGTCGTCCGGCGGGTGATGGTCGGTGACGATGAGATCGAGGCCGAGCGATTTTGCTTCTTCGGCGGCGGCAAAGGCGCGGATGCCGGTATCGACCGAGATGACGAGACGGATGCCGGCGGCGGCGGCCTCCGCCAGGCGACTGGAGCGCATGCCGTAGCCCTCGCGAATGCGATGCGGGACGTGCCAGGTGACGAGCGAGGCGGCGCCGGGAGGTGAGAGGCGGGTTAGAGAGATGCGGTCGATTGCGGTCTTGAGCAGGACGGTGGCCGTGGTGCCGTCTACGTCATAGTCCCCGTAGATGAGGATGGGCTCGGAGGCAAGAACGGCCTGATGGATGCGCTGGACGGCCTGTTCCATGCCGAGGAGGAGGTGCGGTGAGTGAAGCTGGCTAAGATGCGGCTCGAAGAAGGCTTTGAGGCTGTCTGGAGTGAGGCCACGTGCGGCAAGGAGGCGGGCTATTGGTTGAGGACAGCAGAGAGTCTGCTGGAGTGCAGAGACGCGCTCTGGCGGAGCTTCAAGGAGCCGCCAATCCGTCTCTGGCTGGAGCGCGGATTTTTGTGAGATGGCGGGCTCTTGCGGAACAAGCAACGTGAAGGTCTCGACTATAAAAGTATGCCAATGGCATGGGGGGGATGTGTCTGCGCGCGCATGGTGACAGCCACTTGCAAGGTGCGGGGATCCTTCGCTGCGCTCAGGATGACAACTCTAAAAGGATGGTTCTTCCGGTTCGCGGTGGGGCTCGAGAGGACAACAGCAGATCCTCCGCTTCGCGAAGGATGAGGAAGTGGAGGCGGATACCAAGTAGGGACTCCCGAAAAGTGCACAGCGCGGCAGAGTGTGCAGGCTGAACAAGGTATGCAATGCCGGTGGAGGGTGCAGCGCTGACATGGTACGCGATGGATATAAGCAGGTAGGCGATGACTATGCTGCACGAACTTCGGGCTTCCAAAGGCTAATCGTCGTCGGAGTCGTCGACGACGATGCCGCCGAGTTCGGCGACGGTCTCCATGAGGTTTTGGAAGTTGTCGTACCACTCGGTGGCGGTCTCGAAGAGGAACATGACGCCCTGGTGTGCGAAGCCGAGTTGGAGGTAGCCGGTCTTGCCGACGTGGCGGACGAGGTACTCGGCGTCTTCGAGATCGGGTGCTGTGTCGTCGGGGAAGTTCTGTTCGCGGATTTGGTCGAGCAGGATGGCGAGGTCGGACTTTTCGAGGATGACCTCGCTCATGGTGATGAAGGCGGCGTTGGTGGCCTTGGCGTGTTCGACGAAGTCCTTCCAGCTATCGGGCGTCTCTTCTTCGAAGAGGACACTGGGCACATCTTCAGAGACGTAGGCCGGCATACGCCGCATGCCGTGTCCGGCGATGAAGGCGATCATGTCGTCTTTGAGGGAAATGAGGTTATCGGTTGCCATGGACTTCTATCTTCGCAGAAAGCGGGGCAGGTTGCTTGTGGATGGCAGGACGCTATGACCGGCTGGGCATGTGTGTGAGGCGACAGCCACATGGTATAGTCAGGCTCTAAAGAAATCACCGAGTTCGTCCTGGCAGAGCGAAAGAATCAGCGATCGGAGCCGCAGGGAATGCCCGGTGCGCCGCGCGGCTGAGGTTGAATCCACAACAGCGTTTCATTCGATCAGAGTATCCCTAAAGACCATGATTTTTTCAAAGGATTATGTTGGCTATCTGGCGCGGCAGACGGTGAAGCACCTGGTCGCCGCGAAGATGATTGAGACGAGCAAGCCGGCGGCGGTGGACCAACGCGTGGATCTGGCGATGGTGGAGGAGCTGTCTTTAGAGGACCGCATCAACGACGAGGTGCGGGTGATTCTGGAGGCAATCCAGGATGACATGAGCAAGGGTGGTGTGAGTTATCCGGAGATGTTCAAGAAGGTAAAGATGAAGCTGGTGAACCAGTACAAGGCGGTGCTGTGAGGATCTCGCGCGACAAGTTGAACAAGCTGGCGCACACGGTGGCCGACACGCTGGCGGAGATCGATGAGGTCGACTTTAAGGAAGACCGCAATACGATTCGGCAGGAGGCTCGGAAGGCTCTTGAGAAGCTGCTGATGGAAGAGACGAAGATCGATGCGGCGGCGCGGCAGAAGATTGCGTCGCAGCGGAAGATTATCCTTGAGGGATCGCAGGAGTGGGACATTCTGTATCGCAAGTACTATAACGACGAGGTCAAGAAGCTCGGGTTGTAGAAGCGGAATGCGTGAGGGTGTGCCGGGGTTGAGAAGCAGATGCTCCGCTTTTGGCGAAGGATGACAACAAAAGGGCAAATGGCAGTAGCCCGAATGTGATTTGCTCTGAGGCGCTGGTATACTTTGGAAGTTGGGAGGCGCAGCGCGCTGGGCTCCCGTGATCTACGATGTGGCGTTATGGTGTAACTGGTTAACACGTCGCCCTCTCAAGGCGAAGAGTTCGGGTTCGAGCCCCGATAACGCTACCAACTCCCTCTACAATCAAGTGATTCCTGTGCTGACTCTCGGGCTTGACCTTGTGCAGCTTCGAGTCACGACGCTTGCTGTTTCTTGAGTGGGAAAATGCTTTGCAGGCGGTACGGATGGACTGGTTTACGCGATTGCTGCGCGGGTTCGTCGTACTTGGCTTGATCGCGGGGGCAGGATATTTTGTTGCTGCATCCTGGCGGTGGCCGCTGCTGTGCGACGCGCCGGTGATGCACTACGTGAACTTCCTGATGGATCACGGCATGCAGCCGTACCGGGATATTACGGACAACAATTTTCCGGGAACGTACCTGGTTGAGCGGCTGGGGATGCGTGTGTTCGGGGCGGGCGACCTGGGATGGAGGATGTTCGATTTTTCCATTCTGGCGATGATGACGCTCGCGATGGTGGAGATTACGCGGCGCAAGGACTGGCTGGCGGGAGTCTTCGCGAGTGGATTTTTTCTGCTGCTGTATGGATCGCAGGGGCCGAACTTTTCTGTTGAGCGGGAGCAGGTGGTGACGGCGCTGTTTTTGGCCGGGTATGCGGTCCTGTTTGCGGCTGTGCGGCGGCAGAGGCCTGCGTGGCTGCTGGTTTATGGCGTGCTGACGGGAGTGGCGGCTTCGATGAAGCCGACCTTTGCGGTTATGGCCGTGGCGCTGCTGGTGTTTGGCTGCTTGGTCCTGTTGAAGCGCGGAGTGCGGGTGAGGCCGTATGTACTGTGGGCCGCGGCGGGCTTTGCCTTAGTGGTGGCAGTCAACGTCGGATTTCTCGCGTGGCACCATGCGTTTCGGCAGTTCTGGTTTGTACTGCGGGTGGTGACGCCGGCGTATGTGGCGCTAGGTCAGCCGGGGTATGGGGAGCTGCTCAAGGAGGCGCTGCCGCATGCGGTGCTGGGGCTGGTGCTGCTAGTTGGAGTTCCGCTAGTGATTGCGAACCGCGGCTGGGACTGGGAGAGATGGGCGCTGCTGCTGGGGGCGGGGTTTGGGCTGCTGTCGTACGTGCTGCAGCGCAAGGGATTTCTTCACCATAAGTATGTGTTTCAGGCGCTGCTGCTGCTGCTGCTGGGGATGGAACTAACAGAAGGTTTGGCGCGAGGGCTAGCGCGGCGGGGATGGCCGAGGCTGCTGGCGTGTGGCGGGCTGCTGGCGACGCTGCTGGTGTTTCTGCCGCACTATGTAAGGAAGATTCATGCGATCCCGGGACGAAGCGGGCTGACAGATGCGCTTGAGGGCGATCTGGAGAAGCTGGGGACGCAGCGGTTGCAGGGGCGTGTGCAGTGCTTCGATCTGGTATTTGGGTGCCTGAATGCGCTGTATCACCTGCGGCTGGTGGAGAATACGGGGTTTACCGGCGATCTGCTGTTGTTTTTTCCGGAGGCGGGCGCGGGGTCGAGGTATTACAGAGAAAAGTTCTGGGTGGAGGCGGCGCGGGATCCGGCGGATGTGCTGGTGGTGACGAATGAGTGGTTTCAGCGGCCGAACGGCTTTGGGAAGCTGGATGCTTGGCCGGAGTTTAAGCAGTATCTGGATGCTCGCTATGCGCTGCTGGAGACGCGGAGCTTTCCGGAGGAGAGTCTTTCGTTTCCGCAGCGGTATGCGGGGGAGGCGGCGGCGTATCGGATTTATGTACGGAAGGGAAGTGCGGTGGACGGGCGCATAGAGGGTCTCCGTAGGTAGTGTGGGCGGGTGAGAGGTGGGCTCCGTTCCGGAGGGAATCGACCTTTGATCGATGGCCCCATGCATGGCGATGAAACCGTCATGCATGGGGCACCCGGCCTTGGCGTGGCTTGCGGGACGTGGGAGCGTGGAGCTGAAGGCAGGTAAGCTGGCTCAATTCCGGAGGAATCGACCTGTCGTCGATGGACCCGGTCTTTGGTGTGGCGTGCTTGTGGCTTGTGTGTCGAACAAACGAGTTCTTCAATAGACGACTTATACTTGGGTTGTGAGTAAAACTTTTTATATTGAGACCTTCGGCTGCCAGATGAACGCGCACGACTCTGAGAAGGTGATCGGGACGCTGGAGCAGCACGGGTATGCGCGGGTGGACGATGAGGCCGATGCGGGGTTGATTCTGTACAACACCTGCTCGATTCGCGATAAGGCGGAGCAGAAGGTGTTTCATCGGCTGAACGAGTACAAGAAGCTGCAGGGTGAGGGCAAGAAGTTTGCGGTGCTGGGGTGCGTGGCGCAGCAGGAGGGCACGCGGATCTTTGAGAAGGCGCCGTATGTTTCGCTGGTGTCGGGGTCGGCGAGCTACCGCAATCTGCCGGAGATGCTGTCGCGGCTGGAGAACGGGGAGCAGCGGATAACGGGCCTTGACGACCGGCAGACCGATGAGGCGTTTGAGACGGAGTTTGTCGCGCGGACGAACCCGCATCGGGGATACATTACGATTATTGAAGGCTGCGACAAGTTCTGCGCGTACTGCGTGGTGCCGTACACGCGCGGTAAAGAGCGGAGCCGGACGGCTAGGAGCGTGCTCGACGAGGCGCGGCGCATGACGGACGCGGGGTTCACGGAGATTCAGCTGCTGGGGCAGAATGTGAACTCGTACAAGGACCCGAGCGGGCAGATGAGCTTTGCGGAGCTGCTGGCCGCGGTTGGAGAGCTGACGGGGATTCGGCGGGTACGGTTTACGACGTCGCATCCGCGCGATTTTACGAAGGACATTGTGGATGCGATCGATGCCGTGCCGGCGCTGTGCGATCATGTGCATCTGCCGGTGCAGAGCGGGTCGACCGCGGTGCTGAAGGCGATGAATCGCGAGTATACGCGGGAGTGGTACCTGGAGCGGATCAGCTGGATCAAGGCGGCGCGGCGGTGTATCAGTCTGACGTCCGACATTATTGTGGGCTTTCCGGGTGAGACGGAGGCGGACCTGGAGCATACGGCGACGCTGCTTGAAGAGGTGGGCTATGACGCGATCTTTGCGTTCAAGTACTCGCCGCGGCCGAACACGCCGGCGATCGGGATGGCGGACTCGCTCTCGGATGAGGTGAAGGCGGCACGGCTGCAGGTGCTGCTCGACCGACAGCGGGAGATCCAGCGGACGAACTATGAGCGGCATGTGGGTGAGGAGATGGAGCTTATGGTGGAGGGCTATAACCGGCAGCGCGGGCAGGTGATCGGGCGATCGACGCAGAACAAGACGGTGAACTTCACGACGACGCAGGCGATTCTGCCGGCGACGGGAAGCTACGTGACAGTGCGGGTGACGCAGAGCTTTCCGAACAGCCTGGTGGGAGAGGCTTGCCGATGAAGGATGACGGGCAGCAGGGAATAGTCGAGGTGGAGGTGCAGATTCGCGGGTTGATGATGGATCCGGTGACGAACATGCCGATCGTTCTTCTGAAAGATGTGGAGAGTGACGCGGTGCTGCCGATCTGGGTGGGGATGTATGAGGCGAATGCGATTGCGCTGGAGCTTGAGAAGACGGCGACGCCGCGGCCGATGACGCACGATCTGCTGCGGGATGTGACTCTGGGGCTGGGGGCGGAGGTACACAAGGTGGTGGTGACGGAGCTGCGCGACGACACGTTCTATGCGGTGATCTGGATGGAGCAGGCGGGCGAGAGCGTGGCGGTCGATGCGCGGCCGTCGGACGCGCTGGCGATGGCGCTGCGGTGGGACTGCCCGATCTATGTGAGCCGCGAGGTGCTGGAGCGGTCGAAGCAGGCGTCAGGTGCGATGCAGAGCGGGACGGCGGAGCAGATGCGGCAGTGGCTGGAGGGTTTGAACGACGACGATATGGGGCGGTACAAGATGTAGGCGGATGCTGGATTTCGTTTCACTTGGCCGGAGCGAAGACGAAAGCAGACCCTTTCGGGATGACAAACAAAGCAGGAGCTATATCCAGCGGCAGAGGCGGGCGACCTCTTCGGCCCAGGCGTCTTCGCTTGGGATGGGGGGGAGGGCGGTCTGGAGATGGCGGCCTGCGAGCACTGAGTCGATCGCGCTGGTGAGGGCAGGGAGCATGGTGTCCTCATCGCCGGCGAAGACGGTGGCCCAGGGGGTGTGGAGCAGGATGTCTGAGACGCCGGAGTCGCGGTGGAGCAGGACCGGGATGCCGCGCTGCAGCGACTCGATGGCGGGGATGCCGTAGCCCTGAACGGCGGGCATGAGGAAGAGATCGGCTCCGGCGTAGAGCTCTTCGAGCTGCGTGTCGGTGACAAAGCCGTGGAAGTGGACCCGGTCGGAGAGGCCGAGCTGCGCGGCGAGCGCGCGCATGGCTTCAAGCTGACTGCCGCGGCCGGCGATGTCGAGACGCCAGTTCGCTTTGCCGGAGAGTGGGAGGTGAGCCTGCTCCAGGGTTGCGAGCGCGCGCAGCATCCAGTCGATGCGCTTGTTGGATTCGACGCGAGAGACGCTGAAGAGATGGAGTTCGGTTCCGGGAGGACGCAGGCGGAAGTTTTCGATGGAGCCGAGGCCGCCCATGCGGGCGATGGCGGCAGAGACGCCGAAGACGCGGTGACACTCCTCGCGCAGATACTCGCTGGTCACGATGGTTCGACCGCCGGAGCGAAGGCCGAAGGCGGTGATGTGGTCGGAGACGGAACGAAGCAGCCGGCCGCGCAGGGATCGCGTTTCCTCACTGCTGGAGAAGAGGCTTGGGGTGTCGTGCATGAGGCAGTGGAAGCCGCGGAGGCCGGCGAGGGTGGCGTGCAGCGCGGGCTGATAGCCGGACATGAGAGGCGGGGGCGCGTTGGTGTGCCGGCCAAAGTAGCTGCGCAGCGCGAGGACCTTCGGGATGGGCTGCATGGCCGGCCGCAGCTGGATGACAGTGACCGGGTGCGAAGCCGCCTGCGCCAGGCCTGCGGTATCGAGATAGGTCACGAAGTGGTTTGGGATGTTCTGCTCGAAGAGCCAGCGGGAGAGCGCGAGGCAGGCGCGCTCGGCGCCTCCGAGCTCGGAGACCTGCGTGAGGACGATGGCGCGGGAGTCCGGCGCTACGGCGTGCGATGCCTGATCGTGGAGCAGGTTGGGTGAGGCGCTCGGCATTCCGTTTCCTGACACTCCGATCACTGGCTGGGTCACCGCAGGCGGTCGCGTGTTCCGCTACTGTCGAAACGACATCCTAAGCTATCGCGACTCGATTACTGACGGTAGAAACACAGTCTGCGATGGGATGTTACGCATTTGCAACAGTAATTTAACGCAGGCTTAGAGCGTCAAGATGGGTGAAGAATTCAGGGAAGGAGACAGCCGCGTGCTCCGCGCCGACGATCAGGGTGTCTCCCTGAGCACGAAGAGCGGCGACGGCAAAGGCCATGGCGATGCGGTGATCGCCGCCTGCATTGATCTCAGCGCCGCGCAGGAGCTGATTGCCGGGGATGTCGAGGCCGTCGTCGAACTCAGTGAGCTCGGCTCCCATTGCGCGGAGGTTCCGGGCGATGAGATTGATGCGATCCGATTCCTTGATGCGAAGCTCTTTGGCGTCGCGGACGCGGATGCCTGAGGCTGTAAAGGGCGCGATCGCGGCGAGGATCGGGATCTCATCGATGAGCTGAGCGGTGAGAGCACCGGAGATCTCAAGCGGCTGCTGCGCGCGGGAGCGGGGCATGGGAGCCGCGTTGACCTGAATGGTGCCGATGAGCTCGCCGTGCAGCTCTTCCACGCTGAGCACCTTCATCTTGGCACCGAGCGCGGTGACGACGTCGAGCAGGGCGGCGCGGGTGGGATTCATGCCGAGCGCGTCGAGGACGAGATGGGAGTCGGGGAAGAGAAGGGCGGCGCAGAGGAAGAAGGCGGCGGAGGAGAGATCGCCGGGAACGGTAGCGTCAATAGCGCGGAGCGACTGCGGGCCGGAGATGCTGAGGGTGTCTCCGGAGCGGGTGAGAGATGCACCGAAGGCGCGGAGGGCATGCTCGGTGTGGTCGCGGGTGCGGATGGATTCAGTTAACGTGGTGGCGCCGGTGGCCTGCAGACCGGCGAAGAGGACGGCGGTCTTGACCTGGGCGGAGGGGATCAGCGAGTCGAAGCTGGTGCCGCTGAGTGGACCGCCTTCAATGACTAAGGGAGCATGGCCTTCTGTAAGGCGGATGCTGCCCTTAGTGCCGGCAAAGAACTGTTGGAGCGGCTGGCGGATGCGCTCCATAGGCCGCTGGGAGAGGGAGGCGTCGCCGATGAGGGTGAAGGTGTGCGGATGGGCGGCGACGAGGCCGGAGAGCATGCGCATGGTGGAGCCGGAGTTGCCGCAGTCGAGCGGCGCGGCGGGCTGGCGGAAGCTGCCGCCTACACCTGTGATGGTGATTGTGCGGTCGTCGCTTTTGATGACTTCAGCGCCGAGGGCGGCCATGCAGGCGAGGGTTGAGTGCGGGTCTGCGCCAGTGGAGAAGTTGGCGAGGTGCGAGGTACCCTCGGCCAAGGCGGCCAGCATGGCGTAGCGATGGGAGATGGACTTGTCGCCGGGTAGGGTGAGCGAGCCTCTGAGGCCGTGGGCGGGGCGGATGAGCTTGGTTTGAGGAGGCATTGGCCTCTCTAGTTTATGGCTGTTTGCTTAGCGGTGGAGTGCAGCCTTGAGCGAAGTGCGGGGATTCTTCGCTGCGCTCCAGAATGACAACCAAGAAGGCTGCGCTCCAGAATGACAGACTAAAAGAGGGTGCGCTCCAGAATGACAAACAAAGAAGGTGCGTAGGCGGGCAGTCAGTTGACTTGCAGGGTGATAACGGTCTCGTCGTCGAAGTGTTCGGAGCCGGCCTGGAAGGTGCTGACGGCTTCGAGGATGGCTGCGATGGCGGACTCGGCGGAGCGGCCGGCGGAGGGATGGCGCTGCAGCAGGGTGCAGAGCCGGTCGGTGCCGTACATCTCGCCGTGCAGGTTTTGCGCGTCGACGATTCCATCCGAGAAAAAGACGAAGAGATCGCCGGGTTTGGCGCGCACGGTGATCTCGTCGTAGGTGGCGCTGGGGAAGAGGCCGAGCGGGAAGCCTTCGGCGCACAGGGTACGGACGTTGAGCGCGCTGGTAAGCGTTCCGGCGCTGCGCGAGAGATAGAGCGGCTGGACTGAGCCGGCGTTGGCGAGGGTGAGGGTGCGGGCGTTGTCGTCCCACAGGCCGATCAGCATGGTGACGTACTGGGCGTCCAGCTTGCGCTGCTGCAGCTGGTTGTTGAGGGCGGTAAGGAGCGCGGCGGGGGTGAGCCGCTGCGGCGTGAGCGAGCGAAGGATTCCGCTGACGAGCGCGGCATAGAGCGCGGCCGGCGCGGCCTTGCCGCTGACATCGCCGATGGCGACGGCGATAAGGCCGGGACCGTAGTCAAGGAAGTCATAGAGATCGCCGCCGATCGAGCGAGCGGGGTTGAAACGGGCGGCGATCTCCGCGTTGTGCATGCGCGGGGGCGCACTGGGAAGGAGACGCTGTTGCACCTCTCGCGCCATCTCCAGATCGCGCTCCATGCGCTGCTCTTCTTCGTGAATGCGCTGGTAGAGACGAGCGTTGGCGATCGACACGGCGACCTGCGCGGCGAGGGTGGAGAGCGTGCGCTGGTGATCTTCGTTGTAGTAGTTGACGCGGGTGTGTTCGAGATCGATGACGCCGATGACGCGGCCCTTGTAGATGAGGGGAACGGAGAGCTCCGAGCGGGTTTCGGGGTTCTCGGCGACGTAGCGCGCGTCCTTACGGATATCGGAGGCGAGGATGGGCGTGCGCTGCTCGGCGGCGGTGCCGATGAGGCCCTCACCGAGAGCGACGACGCGCTCGCGCTCGATGCGATCGCCGTAGCGCGTGCTGAAGCGGTGTTCGAGGCGCTCAGAGCGCTCGTTCCAGAGCAGGATGGTGAACATCTGGAAGTCAATGACGCGCTTGAGCAGCTGGCCGATGCGTTCGAGGAGGTCGTCGAGATCGAGGATGGAGGTGATCTCGCGCGAGATCTCGCCGAGGACGGTGAGGGTCTCTGCCTGGCGGCTGACGCGGGTGTAGAGGCGGGCGTTTTCAACGGCGACAGCCATGCGGCTGGCGACGAGCTCAAGCAGGCGCTGATGTTCGTGGGTGAAGAAGCCTGGGATCTCGGACTGAATGTCGATGATGCCGATGACCTTGTTTTTGACGATGAGCGGGACGGCGAGCTCGGAGCGCACGTCCAGGTTGGCGGGGATGTAGTTGTCGATGAAGTTGCCGGGAGTCCCGACGTCTTCGATCAGGATGGAGCGGCGCTGGAGCGCGGCCTGGCCGGTGATGCCGCGGCCGAGCCGGATGCGGAGGCGCTCGATCTCGGGCGTATGGCCGGTCTGGAAGCGCATCCAGAGCTCCTGGGTGCGGTCGTTGAGGAGAAGGATGGCGAGGATGCGGTAGTCGATGACGGCGCGCACCAGATCGGCAACGCGATGCATGAGGGTGTTGAGGTCGAGAGTGGAGTTGAGGGCATCCGCGAGGCGGTGCAGGAAATCGACCTGCAGGGGCTCGACGCGGGGACGGCTCTCTGGCGAGGTCTGGCCGGCGGGATCAGGCCGGTAGTCGCCCTCAAAGGTGTGCTCGGCCTGCTCGCCAAGCGAGAGCTTTGAGGCGCGCGCGGGCTGTTTCGGGGAAGGCATGCGAAGGGTCGATGATACTACTCACGGTCTGTGACGGGGCTACGGCGGCCGTGTGCGCAGGCATTGCGTGGTGGATCGTGAGGCACTGGAATATCTCCAGGGAAGGTCTGATCAAGTCAAAGACCTATGTATCTTTCAGAAGAAGTATTTGGCCGGTCCGAACGAAAAGCAGGTTCCTCGCGTTGCTCGGAATGGAAGAAAGACAGGCAAAGGACTTGATTAGAGTCTTGCTAGTAAGCATCACGTGGGATTGCGGGTGCGCCGCGGCCGGCGAGCTCCTGCACGATGCGGACGCTGGCGCTGGCTCCGATGCGGCTGGCGCCCGCGTGGAGCATGGCGACGGCGTCAGCGAGCGAGCGGATGCCGCCCGAGGCTTTGACGCCCGCGCTTGAGCCGGCCTTCTCGCGCAGCAGCGCGATGTCGTCCGCGGTGGCGCCGGCGGTGGAGAAGCCGGTCGAGGTCTTGAGGAAGTCGGCACCGGCGTCGAGCGCGAGGTCGGCTGCGCGCAGCTTCTCTTCAAAGCTGAGCAGGCAGGTTTCGAGGATGACTTTGACGATCCCGCCCGAGCCGTGGGCGAGATCGACCACGCCGCGGATATCCTGGCGGACGGCGTCGAGATCGGCGGCGGTGCCTGACTTCAGCAGGCCGATGTTGAGTACCATGTCGATGTCATGCGCGCCGAGCTTGAGGACGCGGACAGTCTCATCGCGCTTGGAGCTTGAGAGCGTCGTGCCGAGGGGAAAGCCGATGACGACGCCGACAGGGATGCCGGTGCCGGCGAGGACCTCCGCCGCAGTGGCGACCCAGGTGGGGTTGACCATGGCGCAGGCGAAGCGGTGTTCGGCGGCCTCATGGCAGAGAGCGACGACCTGAGCGCGGGTGGCCTCGGGCTTGAGCAGGGTGTGATCGAGCAGGGAAGCGAGGTTGGATGAACTTTCGAGCGCGTGGGCGGCGAAGGCCTCGGCGTTGAAGGGTCCGGGTGAAAGACCGGGTCTTGATGTTTGGACTGGGGTGAGGCTCATGGCGCTCCTTGGTGACGGACTGGCAGCAAGCAGCACTTGAGAGCCACTGCCATTCCGGGAGGTTCTATCACACGGATGTGACGGCTGGCTGCATGGCGGAGAGTGGAGCAAGGGCGCTCTTCCAGGCCAGGGCGAGGTCGTCACGCAGGAAGTTGTAGAGCTCTTCGCCGGCGGCTTCGTCGCGGGCGCGGAGGACGGCGGAGGGATGAATGGTGGCGATGACGTGGTCGGCGTAGGGGGTGGCGAGAAGCTTGCCGTGATCGCGCATGAGACCGAAGGTGCCGCCGAGCAGGGACTTCGCGGCGGAGGCACCGAGGCAGAGGATGACCTTGGGTTTGACGGCGTCGATTTCGGCCTGCAGCCAGGGCCGGCACGCGGTGATCTCCGACATGCGCGGGTTTTGGTGCAGGCGCAGCTTGCCGCGCTGGACGAACTTGAAGTGCTTGACGGCGTTGGTTAGGTAGATGGCGTCACGGGAGATGTTGAGTTCCTCGAAGGCCTTGTCGAGGATGCGGCCGGCGGGGCCAACGAAGGGCTGGCCTTTGCGGTCTTCCTGATCGCCGGGCTGCTCGCCGACGAGCATCAGGGTAACTGTAGCGTGCTTCGAATCTGGGGATGGGCCGACGCCGGGAACGGCCTGGGTTGCGTGCAGGTAGAGATCACAGCCCTTGCAGGAGGGAAGGGCGCTCTGGATGACGGGCAAGGTGTGTTCGGACGGGACAAAGGGAGCGGCGGACGGCTTGGCTTCCTGGGTTTTGACCATGGTGCTGACCCTCGATGCGGATTCGGTGATGAGTGTGGGAAGGATGGAGACCTCGGGGAGGTTCTTCCAGTAGCGGACGGGCATCTCGGAGCGCATGGCGCCGGGGTTGAGGCGGGCCGGGTTGTAGATGCTGGCATAGTAGGAGCGCCAGAGGTCTTCGAGCTCGTCTGAACCTGGCGCGGACTCGCGCGGAAGGCCGGGGCCGAAGCCGAGCTGGCGGGCGGCCGGATCCCAGGTGACGGATTCGTCCGGTGTGAGAATGGTCCAGTGCATGGGGGCGAAGCGCTCGGCGAAGAAGGGTGCGGCGAGCGGGAGGATGCGGTGGTCCGGCTGATACCAGGCGACGAAGTGCTCGGCCGCAACTGTAGAAACAGGGTCTTCGGGACTGCTTTCGGAGGCGCTTCGGATGAAAGGATTGGCCTCATCCATGACGTCGGCGTGGAGCTTGCGGAAGCGGACGAAGGCGTGCATCTTGTGCAGGTCGCGGCGGACCTGATGCTCCATCTGCCGCATCTGCGCGATGTCGGAGTCGATCTCGATCTTCAGCAGATCACGATTGGTCTGCAAGCGATGGAGAACGCGGTAGAGCAGGTTCCAGCGCGCGGGGCTGCGATGGGTAGCGATGACTTCTGCGCGGTCGAGGAAAGCCTTTGAGGTATGGGGGACGAGGAAGGGAGTTCCGTGCGGGGTGTCGGGTGCGAGGTCGAGCGTGAGCGGGAGAGTCGATTGGACGGATGCGTCTTCGAGGTCGACCTCTTCCGGGATGAAGCCTTGCTGAAGCAGATGGCGGGCGTGGCTGCGCCAGTCGCTAAAGCTGGGCTGGACGAGGATGTGCTTCATCAGAGCGCACCGGTGAGCGCGCTAAGTGGCGCGAAGAGATCCATCTGGGCGGCGGCGGCGGAATCGTCGCTATCCGGGGCTAAGGTGAGGGTCGCGGGGGTGTGGTCGGCGGTCGTCATGTACGCGAGCGAGCTTTTGACGCGGATGTGCAGCTTGCGGAGGTCGGCCAGCTCGAGCTGATGGTAGGCGCGGATGCGCAGGATGCGCTCGACGTTCTTGTAGCCGATGCCGGGGACGCGCAGAAGCGCCTCGCGCGGGGCGGTGTTGACATCAACGGGGAAGAACTCGGGATGTGCTTTGGCCCAGGTAGTTTTGGGATCTTCGGTGAGCGAGAGCGAGGGCTGCTCGGGGGAGGTAAGCTCCGAAGCCTCGAAGCCGTAGAAGCGCATGAGCCAGTCGGACTGGTAGAGGCGATGCTCGCGGATGAGCGGGGCGGCTTTGAGGGGAAGGCGGGTGTCGGCCTCCGGATAGGGGCTGAAGCCGGTGTAGTAGATGCGCCGCAGCTTGTAGGAGCCGTAGAGGTGGGTGGCGGTCGACAGGATCTGGCGATCGGTGGCGGGCGTGGCTCCGACGACCATCTGGGTGGACTGGCCGGCGGCGGCAAACTTCGGCGCGAGCGATGAGCGGCTGCGATCTTCGTCGGCCTCATCCTTTTGCAGCTTGATCTGATCCATGGTGGACTCGATGACCGCGGACTTCTTTTCGGGCGCGAGCTGAACGAGATCCTGCTGGGTGGGCAGCTCGATATTGGCCGAGAGCCGGTCGGCGAAGAGGCCGGCCTGGCGCACGAGGGAGGCGTCGCAGCCGGGGATGGTCTTGAGGTGGATGTAGCCGCCGAACTTATGCACGAGCCGCAGCGTTTTGGCGACCTGGATGAGCTGCTCCATGGTGTAGTCGGGCGACTGAATGATGCCGGAGGAGAGGAAGAGGCCTTCGATGTAGTTGCGCTTGTAGAAGTCGAGGGTGAGAGTGACGACCTCTTCCGGGGTGAAGCGGGCGCGGCGGATGTCGGACGAGACGCGGTTGACGCAAAAGACGCAGTCGTAGGTGCAGACGTTGGTGAGCAGGATTTTGAGCAGGGAGATGCAACGGCCGTCGGGGGTGTAGGAGTGACAGATGCCCTCGCCATCGGAGTGGCCGATGCCTTCTCCGTTGCCCGCGCGCTTGGCTCCCGACGAGGCGCAGGAGGCGTCGTACTTGGCCGCGTCGGCGAGGATCTCGAGCTTTTGCTGCACTGTCATCATGCGAGTAGTGGGATGCGGCTTCTCCCTCCAGAAGTTTACAGCCGGGGCAAAGGGAAGGCGAATATGGCAAACACGATTCCTTCTTTGTGGTGAGACATCCAATCCGTAACTGCGATGGTGTGAGGTGCTGTGTGGGCGTTCGACTTTCGATTCTGGATCAATCTCCTGTGGCAGAGGGCAGCTCGCCGGGCGAGGCGCTGGCGCGATCGGTAGAACTGGCGAGGGTGGGCGATGCGCTCGGCTTTACACGCTTCTGGATGAGCGAGCACCATGCGATGCAGACGCTGGCGTGTACGGCGCCTGAGATTGTGCTGGCGCGCATCGGGACGGAGACGAAGCGCATCAGGCTGGGATCGGGCGGCATCATGCTGCCGCACTACTCCGCGTTCAAGGTGGCGGAGCAGTTTCAGACGCTTGAGGCGATGTACCCGGGCCGGATTGATCTCGGGGTTGGGCGGGCTCCGGGTGGCGGACCGATCGAGAGCCTGGCGCTGCGGCGCGATCGACGGGTGCAGCCGGTGGACGACTTTGCCGATCAATTGAGTGAGCTGCTGGCGTTCTTCGACCAGGACTTTCCTCCGCAGCATCCGTTTGCCAAACTGCGCGTGATGCCGGAGTCTACGAGCTCGCCGGATGTCTGGCTGCTGGGATCGAGCATGTGGAGTGCGAGCGCCGCGGCCGAGTTCGGACTGCCGTATGCGTTCGCGCATTTCTTCAGCCCGATCCCGACGCGGGCGGCGATCGAGCAGTATCGCCGGGCGTTCGTGCCGTCCTCGCACCGTGCCGAGCCGGAGGCGACGATTGCGATGGGTGTGATTGTCGCGCCGACACAGGAGGAGGCGGAGTATCTATCGGCGAGTGTGCGGCTGCTGCAGCGCAGGATTCGTCAGGGCGATCGACGGCCGGTGGCGTCACCCGAGACGGCACTCGATGAGCTGCGTGGCTTTTCAGCAGATGCGGGCGAAGAGGGCGAGTGGCCGCGGTATGTCGTCGGCACGCCGGAGAGGGTGCGCGGGCAGCTCGAGAAGGTAACGGCCACGTTGAAGATCGACGAACTCGTTGTGAATACGATCGTGTGGGACCATGCGGCTCGGCTGCGGAGCTATGAGCTGCTGGCCGAGGTGATGGGTGTGTCACAAATGATTCTTGCGGAATCAGCGGCTTAGCGGAGTGGGACTGAGAGTGGTAAAGTTCCGGGCTGCGCCATCACGAAAGAGGCAAAACTAAGAGTCGTTGAGTGTCACCATGCAGAAGCTGCTCGGTGTGGCGGAATCAACTGCCGCCACGACAGGACCGGGATCATTCCTAAGGACCTGCCAATCACTTGTGCTTAGAACAATAAGAGCCAGGTTTCGGCTCTTGAGATTCTGCTGGTATGAGAGATTCTTATCTGCTGTGACCATGACGTCAAAGCCCTGCTCTTCAGCGGATGCTAACAGATCGCCATTGCTCAACTCGGCCCAGCCCATCTCACGCGCGAGACGTACGTCATGTCCGAATAGGAACTGGCGAAGGCGCTTGGGAACGTTGTGGTCCAGCAGAACCTTCACGGCTGCGGATAGGTGTGTGCTGCAGCGTACGTTAGCACTGCTCTAATCGTGTCTTCCGGAATGTCGAAGTTGTCTGCAATCTCCTCCACCGGCGAGCCGCTGTGGTAATTCTCCACAATTGAATCAGCCTGTACCCTGGTGTGCCTGAGAATAGGCACACCGCTCACTTTGCCCGGAACCCGCTCAACAAGCGGACAGTCAGACCAGTCGATTTCGTGAGTGTCAGCGCGGAGAAGCATGCCGTGAGTATAAGACCTGACTTAACGGAGCGGTAGTCTCAGATGTTTTCGCCACTCTTAGTGGCCGATGGCCTCTTCCGGAAAGAGCCGGATGTCTTCGGTGTTGCGGTAGTTCTCGGAGTAGTCCATGCCGTAGCCGATGACGAAGTGATTGGGGATCTTGAAAGCGATGTAGTCGGCGTCCATGGGGACCAGGCGACGATCCGGCTTGTCCAGGCAGGTGGCGATCTTGAGGGAGGCGGGCTTGTGCTGGAGCATGAGGCCGCGCAGATAGCTCAAGGTGAGGCCGGTATCGAGGATGTCTTCAACGAGGATGACGTGCTTGCCCTCGATCGGGTTATCGATGTCCTTGATGAGCTTGACGGCGCCGGAGGAGACGCGCGCGCGGCCGTAGGAACTGACGGCGACGAAGTCAAACGTGGCGTTGACCTTTATGGCGCGGGCGAGATCGGCGAGGAAGATGGCTGCTCCCTTGAGCACGCCGATGAGCACCACGGACTTGCCCGCGTAGTCCAGCGTGATCTGGGCGCCAAGCTCCGCGACACGGTCGGCGATCTGCTGCCGCGAGAGCAGAACCTCCATGCCGGAGGAGGGAGGAAAGCTGCGTTGCGGGGCGGGCGCGTGACCAGGCGTGCTGAGCGGCATACCGCGAGGGTATCGCGGATCGATGCGGCGATCAAAGGATCATCGAGGGCGACATCAGGGCGGATGGCTACGGTCGCTATACTTTGGAGTGGAAGTGAGGCGTATGTATCCGTTCCTGAACGTGGGGCCGTTGCACCTGGGCACCTTTGGACTTCTGCTCTGGCTGGCGGCAGCGGTGGCGACCGTCGCTCTTCACAGAAACTTCATGCGCAACGGTGTGGATGCGGATGCGCTGGGGATTGTGGCGTATGTGGTGATCGCCGGCGTGATTGGCGCGAAGCTGTGGCATGAGTTGGAGGATGTTCCCGAGCTGCGTGCGTCTATGCGGCAGATTGCGCTGCCGGGCTGGGGACATCCGGTGGAGATCGCCCTTGGCTTTCTGCACTGGTTTCAAGCGGGATTTGCATGGTACGGTGGGCTGCTGGCGGGGATTGCTACACTTTTATGGCAGGGAAGAGCGGCTCGCTTCAAAGGAAGCGTTGAAGGAACTTTTGGCGAGCGCGTGGGACCACTGCGGATGCTCGACCTGGCCGCGCCCGCAGCGGCGCTGGGCTATGGCGTGGGGCGGATCGGATGCCTGACGTCGGGTGATGGGGACTACGGCATCAATACGACGCTGCCGTGGGGCGTGCACATGAGGCCGACGGCGCTGGTGCCGCCGAATCCTCCGGATGCGCTGGTGCAGCCCACACCTGTCTACGAGCTGGCGATGGCGCTTGTGATCTTCTGGCTGCTGTGGCAGATGGGCAGGCGCGCCCGGCCGATCGGCTGGCTGACCGGTGTCTACCTGATGCTGATGGGTACGGCGCGATTTCTGGTGGAGTTTGTCCGGATCAATCCGCGGATTTACTGGGGCATGAGCAACGCGCAGGTGGCGGCGCTGGGCAGCGTGGCTGCAGGGGGGGTGCTGCTGGTGTGGGCGAGGAGCAAGAACCTGCAATGGGCAGCCGTTTGACGAGCTGAGACCGCTCCTCACGCGTTCGCTCCTAATTCCAGCATGTTAGGTGTAACCTACGTGTAGGTTATAGGCAGCAGTTCACCCGAGAGGTGCGTATGGCAACAATTCCACACACTGATACGACATCTTCCTTGAGGGAAGAAAAGTCGGCTCAAGAGCTGTTCGCGCTTGTCGAGGAGTTCTTTGATGAGATCGGTTTGAGCGCCGCGCAGCGGGCCGAGCGCTACGATCGCCTGTCTCAACACCTCGACTCTCGCGATGCTGCTCGCGCCAAATCTTAAGCATCTTCGCGAATGCAGGGTGAGTTTTAGGAATGCCTAGAGATCTCTCCAAGGCATCAGCGAAGGCATCTTCGGTAGTCTCTCGCAAGGCCCGTGCGAGCTTCTGTGTTTGCTCTCGTTCTCTGGAGCGAGCTTCTGATTGATAGCTTTTCGGACCTGTGCTGCTATAGTCGTCCACGATTCCTAGCTTACCCGACCTAGTTCTAAAAATCCGATGTCAGATTTGCTTGAGATACGCCTTCGCCTGTTCCAACTCAGGGAAGAGGCGCTCTTCGGCCTGGAACTCGCGGGAGTGGACGCAGCGGCGGCCGGCGCGCACGCGGACGGGGTGCTTGAGGTGCAGCATCTCGTGGTAAAGCAGATATTCGATCGCACAGCGCGGCGTATCCGCGCGATCGAAGACGCGGCTGACAACAATGGTGTTGTGCGCGGCGTCGTAGTGGCCGAGCATTCTGCGGGCGTGGTGGGCCGACCAGGTGAGGGTCGGACGGCCGAGCAGTCCGTGGAAGAAGCGGCGGTTGAGAGCTTCAAAGACCTCGTCGAGGTCCCAGCGGTGGCCCTGCGCGGTGAGGATGCGCTTGCGGCCGCGCGTCTGGCGGATATGTTCGGCTTGGCGGGAGACGGCCTCAGACGAGACGTAACGGCGGTAGCGATCGGCGTGCGCCGGAGTGATGGGCTTCTTGTAGAGCTTGGCAAGAAGGATGTGCGCGATAGCGCGATGAACGCTCTCAGGGGCGCTCTCGAGCAGATCCGACAGACGCACCAGCAGCTTGCCCTCGCGAAGACGGATAGTTGTATTCAGGGAGGTAAAGCGGCGAAAGCGGATGTCGAGCGGGGGAAGGGGTGCGCGCGGGCGGAGCTCGCGATACTCGAAGGCAAAAATATCGATGAGGGCGGGAGTCAAACCAACTTCAGGATAAATGCTCCGAGCAGATCTACCGGCGGTCTTCGAGGGTTGGCGTGTCGGTCTCTTTGGATGGCGGATGGGCGGCAAACCATGTCTTCTGCTCTTCAATCAGCTTTCTGGTCTCATCTTTCGCGTCCTGCACGCCCTCGAGGGCGAGCGAGCGCGATACTTTGTAGACCTCGCTGTCTGCCGGAGTGCGAAGCGCGGTGGCCCAGCGATCTGTCGCCTCAAGCAGCTTGGGCAGCTGCTTGCGCAGGTCACGGTGGCGCGGGCCGTAGTCGTCCAGGTTATCGTTCAGCTCATCGATGATGGAGGCGAACTGCTGCAGGATCTCGTGCACATCCTCCTCGCGGCCGGGCCGCCGGGGTTTGGCGATGAGCGCCTGCAGGTTGGCTGCGCGCACGTCGAGCAGCTTGATGAAGACGGCGATGCGATCGGCTGGAACGTAGGCAGCATCGCGCAGCTGGTCGATCTCACTCTCGGACATGGTTCCTTCCGGACTTTGCGCCGAGGACCGGATGCAGAGATATCCGCTGAGGAGGAGGAGCAGGAACGTGCTGCGGAGGAGTCGAGAAAGCATAAGAACCTGGACGGCCTTGAACCACTCCTGATTAGTGCTTAAAGACCTGGGTCATCAACTCGTCCTGGACCTGATCAAGCTGCTTGAGGGTGGTCTTCAGCGTCTCGCGATCTTCGCTCGAGGCGGCGCGAAGCAGGCCGTTCAGGCGATAGGTCGTGTGCTGCATGAGCTGCTCGGCGTTCTTGAGCCGCTTGGTGTCGTTCGCCAGACCGAGATGGATAAGCTGCGCGTAGTGGGCAACTCGCTTCAGCATGGCACTCGCCTGATCGACGTCTCCGTCCAGCATCTCCTTGCCGGCGATCTCGGTCATCACGTGCACCAGCTCGGTGTAGAGGAAGCACTGTTCCCGGGGATGAGCCACCTGTGCACGCTGCTCCAGCTGGATGAGAGCTTGTTCGTCCGGGAGCACCGTATCGAAAGAGGTAGCGGCGCGCAGACGAGACGAGCAGATGACGAGGAGGACAAGCGCAATCAGGCGCAGGCTTCGAACATGGATTGGTGATGTTGCGATTGGTGATGTTGCGAGAGCTGGCCGCATGGCGCACCTCCAGGGTGCAGACCTTCAACGGGTGTGGTCGAGGGCGATCAGGCGGTGGCGCGCCTCCCCCTCTTCCTCCGGGAACTTGCCGTTTGCCACGGAGAGGAACTGCCGGTACAGCGTCTGCGCCGGCTTTTTCTGGTGCAGCTGGTCGCGTGCGATGGCCTCGAGAAAGAGGATTGCAGGTGACTGTGGCATGACTGTAGCACGCAGAGAGACCGCTTGCAATACAGTCTCCGGGTCATTGTTTTGGCTGGCTGCAAAGGCGAGGTGTCCGGCTGCGTCCGCCATGTCCTCGCGAGAGGAAAAGGTGTTTGGAGCTTGAATGACCGGCTTCAGGAGCTGTTCGGCTTCGCGAAAGCGCTTCAGATGGATGAGCGCGTCCGCGTCGTCGTCGGCGAGTTCGCCATCAGCGGGAGTCTTACTTCGCAGGGCGGCGAAGAGCGGTTCGGCAGCGGCGTAGTCGCCGGTTTGGCTGAGCAGGCGTGCGTACATTCGTGTGACGCTGGGCTCTTGCGGGTGTGCGGCGTGGACGGGTTCGATCACCTCGCGGGCTTTGGCGAGATCGCCGCGGCGGATGTACACGGCGGCGAGTTGCGCACTCAAGGCTGGTTCTCCTGGGCTGGCTTTGAGCGCCGACTGGAGAACCGTCTCGGCCTCCTCGGACTGGTTCTGCCGTTGCAGGAGCCGGGCGAGAGCAAGGGATGCTGCCGCATCGCTCGGGGTGTTTGTGAGAGCGCGGCGGTAGGCCTTTTCGGCCGCGGGCAGATCGCCGCTCTGCTCGGCGAGGGAGGCGGAGAGGAGCGCGTCCTCGGGGGTTTCGGGCGTCAGCTTCAGGGCAGAGAGCAGGGCTTCACGCGCGGCTTCGGGGTCGCTGGTGCGATCCAGCTCGGCGAGCGCACGGAAGGCCCGGGCTTTGAGGGCCGGAGAACCGCCCTGGATCTGCGTCGCAGCCAGCAGCTCAGTTTTGGCGTCAGCCGGGCGGTTGGTCCTTGCCAGGAGCAGGCCGAGTGCGAGGTGCGGCTCGAGGTAGGTGCTGTTCAGGCGAAGGGCGTGCCGATAGCTCTCTTCCGCGTTGCCGGTCTGGTCGAGGGCGTCCTGCGCGGAACCGAGATTGAAGAGGATGCCGGCGTTCTCCGGCTCCTTCTCGTTGAGCTGGGTCAGCAGCTTCAGAGCGGCGGGCATATCGCCGCGCTCGATGGCGTCGGCGGCCTGCGACCGCAGAGCATCCTGCTCGGGCGTGGCAGGCCGGCTGGAGGAGGCCGCATCGGAGGTTCCGGCGGGAAGCTGCGCAAACGCCCGCTGGAGGAGGAAGCAGAGGGCGCCGGCAAGGAGCAGGCGGCGAATCACGCCTCGACCTCGATCGTTTCGGCTGTGAGTGCGGCGGGAGCAGGGGCGAGCAGAGGAGCGAGCCAGTGGCCGGTGTGGCTGGCGGTGTTTGCGGCGATCTGCTCCGGCGTGCCGCTGGCGACGATCTGGCCGCCGCCGCTGCCGCCTTCAGGGCCCATGTCGATGACCCAGTCGGCTGACTTGATGACGTCCAGGTTGTGCTCGATGACCAGCAGCGATCCGCCGCCCTCAATGAGCTTCTGAAACGCCGCGAGCAGTTTGGCGACATCGTCGAAGTGCAGGCCGGTGGTCGGCTCATCGAGGATATACAGGGTGCGGCTGGCAGCGCGCTTGCTCTCGGTGGAGGAGTTCGCCGCACGGCTTGCATTGGCGCGGGTGGCTGCGAGGCTTGCGGCGAGCTTGATGCGCTGCGCCTCGCCGCCCGAGAGCGTCGTGGCGGACTGGCCGAGACGCACGTAGGCGAGGCCAACCTCGTCGAGAACATAGAGCTTGTCCACGATCTTGGGGTGGCCGGCGAAGTAGACCAGCGCCTCTTTGACCGTGAGATTGAGAACGTCGTTGATGTTGCGGTTCTTGTACTTGATGTCGAGGATGGAGGACTTGTAACGGGTGCCGCCGCACTCCTCGCAGGGCAGTTCGACATCGGCGAGAAACTGCATTTCGACGGTGACTGTGCCGTCGCCCTCGCAGACGTCGCAGCGGCCGCCAGGCACGTTGAAGGAGAACATGCCGGCGGTCAGGTTGCGCCGCTTGCTGTCCGGCTGCGCCGCGAAGAGCTCGCGAATGGCGTCGAAGGCCTTGATATATGTAACCGG
Organism: uncultured Acidobacteriaceae bacterium; assembly: GCA_964246835.1. Classification (GTDB taxonomy): domain Bacteria; phylum Acidobacteriota; class Terriglobia; order Terriglobales; family Acidobacteriaceae; genus Edaphobacter. The sequence continues at coordinate 26,999 of CAXTRT010000001.1, forward strand.
ATTCGATCGCGGGGTTCGGCCGATGGGAGATTGATCGACCAGGACGACCTCGTTGAGGTGCTGCGCGCCGGAGAGCTCACGGTAGAGATGCGCGGGATCGGCGCCTTCCGTTTGTCCGAGCGCCTGCATCAGCACGCGGTAGAGCACCTGGTGGATCAGCGTGGACTTGCCCGAGCCGGAGACGCCGGTGACGCAGCAGAGCAGGTTGAGCGGGAGATCGAGATCGACGCCGCGCAGGTTATGGATGCGCGCGCCCTTGAGCCGCAGGTGCTCGCGGCCGGGCTCGCGGCGGAACTTGGGAACAGGGATGAAGGAGCGGCCGGAGAGGTAGCGGCCGGTGATCGAGTTCGGGTTGGCCGTGACCTCGGGGACGGTTCCGGCGGCGAGCAGCTGGCCGCCGAGCTCTCCCGCACCCGGGCCGAGGTCGAGCAGGTGGTCGGCGGCGCGGATGACGTCGGGATCATGCTCGACGACGAGGATGGTGTTGCCGAGATCGCGCAGGTCTTCCATGATGCGGATGAGCTTGGCGGTATCGCGGGTGTGGAGGCCGATGGAGGGCTCATCGAGGACGTAGAGCGCGCCGACCAGACGCGAGCCGAGCGAGCTGGCGAGCTGGATGCGCTGCGACTCGCCGCCAGAAAGCGTTGACGAGAGGCGATCGAGCGTGAGGTAGTCAAGGCCGACCTGCTCGAGGAAGTGAATGCGCTGCCGGACCTCCTCGAAGATCTTGCCGGCGACCTCAGTCTGCGCGGGCGAGAGCTCGAGCGCGTCGAAGAAGTGTTTGGCGGCGGTGATGGTGAGCGCGCTGGCCTCGCAGATGTTTTTGGCCGCGGATCCTATGGGGCCGGGGAGAAGGACGGCGCGAGCTTCAGCGCGGAGACGCTGGCCGCGACAGTCCGGGCAGGTGGCGTAGCCGCGGAACTTCGAGAGAAAGACGCGCACATGCAGCTTGTACTTTTTGCGGTCGAGATCGGCGAAGAAGCCGCGGATGCCGGGAAAGCTTCCGTTACCGTCTTGGATGAGCTGCTGCTGGTCGTCGGTGAGGTCGTACCAGGGGCGGTTGAGCGGGATGCCGGCGGTGCGGGCGAAGCGCTTCAGCTCGCCCTGCATGGGGCGGTACTTGCCGGAGGCCCAGGGTGCGATGGCGTCGCCGTCAAGCGACTTCGATTTATCCGGGATGATGAGGTCCGGGTCGAAATCGATGGTGTTTCCGAAGCCCTGGCAGCGCGGACAGGCGCCGAAGGGATTGTTGAAGGAGAAGAGGCGCGGCTCGGGTTCGCGGTAGGCGCGATGGCAGGTGCTGCATTCGAAGGCCGACGAGAACCGGCACGTCGTACTGTTCTCGCTCTCTTGCCGTGGCAGCGTCAAGAACTGAATCTCGCCGGCCTCGCGATAGCCGGTCTCGATCGCGTCGACGAGGCGGGTGCGGATCTCGGGAGAGAGGGCCAGGCGATCAATGAGCACAAAGATGGGGCGATCAAAGTCGAGTTCAAGCAGGCTTTCGGGGGTGGAGAACTCAACGATGCTGCCGGTCGATCCGTCCGGCGCTGCCTGATAGAGGCGGTTGTAGCCGCGGCCGCGCAGCTCGCCCAGCCGCGCTCGGAGAGAGTCTGTCAGGTTGAAGGTGGGCGCGGACTCTGAGGCGGCTGGTTTGGCGCGTTTGGACACTCGCTTTGCCGACGGCGGCTCGGGAGTGGCGTCCGAGATGGGCGCCTGCATGGGCTCAAGCTTGATCTCGGCACGCTGGATGGGGAAGAGTGCGTAGACGCGAGTCGATTCCGGCAGCGCGAGAAGCGCGGCGACGATCTCATCGACGGAGTCGCGGCGAACGATGCCGCCGCAGTGCAGGCAGGTTACGGTGCCGCAGCGCGCATAGAGCAGGCGCATGTAGTCGTAGATCTCGGTCGCTGTGGCGACGGTCGAACGCGGATTGCGCGTCTGATTCTTCTGCTTGATGGCGATGGCAGGTGCGAGGCCGTCCATAAAATCGACATCGGGCTTCTCGATGCGTTCCAGAAACTGCCGCGCGTAGGCGGAGAGCGATTCGACGTAGCGGCGCTGGCCTTCGGCGTAGACGGTGTCAAAGGCGAGCGAGCTTTTGCCGGAGCCGGAGACGCCGGTGACGACGGTCAAGGCGTTATGCGGGATGTCGACGTCGATGCCCTGGAGATTATGGGTGCGCGCGCCGCGAATGACGATCGAGTCGTTCAAGCCTGTGTGATCCCTGTGGTCTGGTCTTCAGACGATGGTGTCTCTTTCGGTTGTGGACGGAAGATCTCGAGGATCAGCAGGCACGCGCCGACGACGATGGCGGAGTCGGCGACGTTGAAGTCCGGCCAGTGATAGTGGACGATGCGCACTTCGAGGAAGTCGACGACGTAGTGCAGCCAGATGCGGTCGTAGAGGTTGCCGATGGCGCCGCCGAGGATGAGCGCGAGAGCGAGGCCTGAGAGTGTGAAGGCGCGGCCCGACCTCCAGAGCATGGTGCCGACGATGAGGATAGCGAGTGCGGAGAATCCGATGAGGGTGTAGCGCACGGTGACGGGCGAGGCGCTCTCTGCGAAGGCGCTGAAGGCTGCGCCGGTGTTGAGGACGTGCGTGATGCGGAAGATGCCGGGAATGACGGTGTGCGAGCCGCCGAGGAGAAGGTGCTGCTCGACGGCAAGTTTGGTGAGGCGGTCGATGGCGACTATGGCGGCTGTGATGGCGAGGAGGGGCCAACGGGCGTCGAGGCCTCGCGGGTGCGTGTGCACAGTTTTTGCGGGAAGAGTGTGGGTCTCTGCGATCACGAGCGGGCCTCGGCATAGGACGGAAACTCAATAGCTGTGAGCGCCTCGGCGCAGCGCAGGCAGACGGTGGGGTACTCGGGGCTATTGCCTACGTCCGGGACATAGCGCCAGCAGCGCTCGCACTTGTTGGCGCTCTCGGCGGCCAGCTTCACGGTGATCGCTGTGGCGGGCGCACCTGTCGAGAGAGTGCAGGCGGAGACACCCATCAGCTCCGCGAGATACGGCTCGAAGCGGCTGAGGAGATCCGTATCGGAGTCGCTTGCCGCAATCGACAGCACAGCTTCAAGGCCTTTGCCGATGGTGCCGGATTTGCGGGCTGCCTCAAGCTGGAGCATGGCGATGGCGCGCAGGGCGAGAAGGCGTTCCCAGTCACCTTCCAGGGCGGCGGTGCTGCCGGGAACGATGTCGGCGAGGTCGGGAAAGAGTGCGAGATGCACGTTCTCTTCGCGGCCTACAACACCCGGAAGCAGCGGCCAGACCTCATCCGCCGTGAAGCTAAGGATCGGTGCGATGAGGCGGGTTAGGGCCTCGGCAATGCGCCACAGGGCGGTCTGGGCGGAGCGGCGGGCCGGCGCGTTGGGGGCGAAGGTGTAGAGGCGGTCCTTGATGACGTCGAGGTAGAGCGCGGAGAGATCGCTGTTGGTGAACTCGTTGATGGCGTGGTAGGCGCGATGGAACTCGAAGTCGTCGTAGGCGCGGCGAACCTTAGCATCGAGCTCCGCGGTGCGCGCCAGGATGTACTGGTCTAAAGATTCCATCTCGCGAAAGCCGATGGCGTGCTGTGCCGGGACGAAGTCGTGCAGATTGCCGAGCAGAAAGCGAAGGGTGTTGCGCAGCTTGCGATAGTTCTCGCTGACGCGCTGCATGAGGTTTTCGCTGGCAGCAACGTCCTCGCGGAAGTCGACCGAGGCGACCCAGAGGCGGATGATCTCGCCGCCGAGCCGCTTGGCGACGTCGACGGGATCGACTCCGTTGCCGAGAGACTTCGAGAAGGCGCGGCCCTGCTCGTCCAGAGTCCAGCCGGAGGTTGCGACCTTCTTGTAGGGTGCGTGCCCGCGAACAGCCACGGAGGTAAGCAGGGAAGAGTGGAACCAGCCGCGATGCTGGTCGCCGCCTTCGGTGTAGAGGTCGGCCGGGATCTCGTTCGGCGGGCGATGCAGCTCAGGTTCAATGTCGAGGACGGCGTGCCAGGCCGCGCCGGACTCAAACCAAACGTCGAGGATGTCCATCTCCTTGCGGAAGTCATCCTTCGCGCCACAGGCGGCGCACGCTGTGTCCGGCGGCAGAAGAGCAGCGGCGGAGTGCGTGTACCAGGCGTCCGCGCCTTCCTTGTGGAAGAGCTCGACGACCGAGCGGTTGACGGCGGCATCGTTGAGCGGCGCGTGGCAGCGCTCGCAGAGGAAGACGGCGATGGGCACACCCCAGATGCGCTGGCGCGAGATGCACCAGTCGGGCCGGGTGGCGATCATGTTCGAGATGCGCTGCTCGCCCCAGGCGGGGTCCCAGGTGACGGTGGCGATCTCATCAAGCGCGCGCTGGCGGAAGCTCATGGTGCCGCCGCCGGGCGCAGGGACGGGTGTCTCCATTGAGATGAACCACTGCTCGGTGGCGCGGAAGATGACGGGATGATGGCAGCGCCAGCAGTGTGGATAGGAGTGGTGGATCTCGACCTCGGCCATCAACGCGCCGCGCTCCCGGACGAGCTCGATGATGGCGGGATTGGCTTTGAAGATTTCGAGGCCGTCGTACTCCGGCAGGCCATTGCGAATGCGGCCGGAGGCGTCGACGTCGCAGAGCTGCGAGAGGCCGTAACGCGTGCCGGTCACGAAGTCGTCCGCGCCATGTGAGGGCGCGGTGTGGACGGCGCCGGTGCCTTGCTCGGTGGTAACGTAGTCCGCGTTGACACCGAGGATGGAGCGGTCGAGAAACGGGTGCTGGAAGGTGACGCGATCGAGCTGCGACCCCTGAAAGCGCGCGATGACCGGTGCATCCGGCAGGCTGCAGACCTCGCGCGTTGCGTCGGCCAGCGCCTCCGCGACGACGTAGACGTTGCCGTCGATCTCATTGCGAAGAGCCACGTAGACAAGCTCCGGATTGAAGGCAATGGCGAGCGAGGCCGGCAGGGTCCAGGGTGTGGTCGTCCAGATGATGGTGTAGACCGGCAGGCCGGCCAGCGCGGGATCGATCGCTGCGGGATCCGAGGTCAGCCGGTAGCGCACGTAGATGGAGGGCGAGGTGTGCATCGCGTACTCGACTTCGGCCTCGGCCAGGGCGGTCTTATCGTGGATGCACCAGTAGACCGGCTTCAGCCCCTTGTAGACGAAGCCCTTCTCGAAGAAGTCGAAGAAGGTTTCGGCGATCGAGGCCTCATAGGGAAGCGACATGGTGAGGTAGGGATCGTTCCATCGACCGAAGACGCCGAGACGCTCGAACTGGCTGCGCTGGAGCTCAACGTACTTGGCAGCGTACTCGCGGCAGGCGCGGCGGACGGCGATGGGCTCCATTTCGAGCTTCTTGCGTCCGAGCTGCTCATCGACCTTGATCTCGATCGGCAGGCCGTGGCAGTCCCAGCCCGGAACGTAGGGCGCGTCGAAGCCGGCCATGGTCTTGGTCTTCACGACGAAGTCCTTGATGCATTTATTCAACGCATGGCCGAGGTGAATGGCGCCGTTCGCGTAGGGAGGACCATCGTGGAGGATGTACTTCGCCTGACCCGCACGGGCGCTGCGAATCTTGCCGTAGAGATCCTGCTGCTGCCACGCGGCGAGACGTGCCGGCTCATTCAGCGGCAGGTTCGCCTTCATGGGAAAGCTGGTCTCAGGCAGGTTCAACGTGGACTTCAACGGTTTTGGATCGTTCACCGCGTTTGTTGCGTCGGGCATTCCATCCTCAGCTGGTGGGCTTGTCTGCAGGAGTGATTCGGCTCAAATGTCTATTGTAGACGGCTGTGTGCCGTATGAAGCTCCGTCACGCGTGACTTCCGGCCTATGAACGGCGTCAAAGAGGAGAAGCACCTCAACTGAGTCTTCGCAAGCAGCACGGGGCGAAAGTTTGTAGACTATTTATGGAAGCCAAACGCGGTATGCATCCATGCCAAACCGGCGACAGACCGGCAACGTTCTCCACATGCAGGGTGCGTGATTTCGAGGTACTGATCGGCGAGATGATTAACATCTCCGGTCTTCCGAGGCGGAACAGCATATGGCGATGTCACTTCTAACACCACCCGAGACGGGCAACGATCACGAAACGCCTCGGCTGCACACCGGCGAAGCCCCGCGGTGGTCCGAGATGCGCGAGGAGGGTGTGTTCACCTCGCTGATTTCGAGCGTGCGCGATGTTTTTTTTCCGGAGAAGCTGCCGCCGCTGGAGCTTGAGTCCAAGGCCATTCCGGTTGCGGACCCGATGGCGTTCAAGCGCAGTCCGACCTCGACTGCAATTGCAGTTGCCCTGCACGTGCTGGTCATTGCGTTTATCGCTTGGCTGGTGGCTAAGGGTGTAAAGATGGCTGCCCCGCAGGTAACGCACTTGATTACTCCGATTGAGCTGCCGGTCAAGCCACCGAGAGCGCTGCCCAAGGCGACCGTGATGGGCGGCGGCGGCGGCCAGCGCGGGCCGACACCAGTGACGAAGGGGACGCCGCCGAAGTTTGCCGAGCACCAGATCGTTCCACCGGCGCCACCGCCGTTGCAGCAGCCGAAGATATCGATTCAGCCTACGGTTGAGGTTCAGAAGGACGTGAAGATGGCGTCGAGCATTCCGCAGATCGGCGTGCCGAACTCGCCGCTGGTCGGCATGTCTATGGGCAATGGCAGCGGAACGGGCCTGGGCTCCGGAAATGGATCGGGTATCGGGCCTGGAAGCGGGGGGAATATCGGCGGCGGTGTTCGCCGGATTGGCGGTGGCGTCTCCGCGCCGCAACTTATCTTCCAGGTTGAGCCGGAGTTCTCGGAAGAGGCGCGCAAGGCCAAGGTAGCCGGCAATGTCCTGGTTACTTTGATCGTCGACGCAGCTGGACACCCGCAGCGGGTGCGGGTGCTGCGGGGTATCGGGATGGGGCTTGATGAGAAGGCTGTCGAGGCCGTTCGTCAGTACCGGTTCAAGCCCGCGATGGAAGGCGGCAAGCCGGTTCCGGTCGAAGTCAACATTGATGTGAACTTCCAGATCTTCTAGCTGAAGAGTGCCGTTGAAGAGAAGGGCCGACGAAACTATCGCCGGCCCTTCTGTTTTTTTTAATCATTCTTTGCGGTCACTAAGTAAGAACGAACGGCAGATCCCTGCGGGATGACACCCAGAGATGGGCATAGCGCCTACGCGGTCGTGAGCGCGGAACTGATCTGCTCAAATGTCAGATCCGTAGCGGGACTGCCGGTGCGATCTTTCCAGGTTTGGAAGAGCTTTCCGTAGCTGTCCGTGATGCGCGTTTGAGGATCGACCTGGAGCGCTATCAGCATATGGTCAATCCACTCTGTCGGTCCTTCGAGCTCGGCCCAGTTGCCGATAGGCGTTTCGTCGATCACCAGGTGCGCATGAATCTTTCTGACTAGGTCCAGCGGATAGCTCCACTCGGTGCGGAACTTCTCGTATGCAAACGCCGCGTTATATCCAAGCTGGCAAAGGATCTCAGCGAGCGCGTCGCCATCGTTCAGGGTCGTCTCCGTTTCGATACGGGTCTTGTAGATACGGTCGTCGGCTCCTTCGGGCTGCCGCTTGTGGGTCAGTGTGCAGACAGACCCGTACTGGCGGATGCGCAGCAGCTGATGCCGTGCGCGCAGATCGCGCTCCGGTGTGTCATAGAGCGTGTTGTGCTCAAAGGTTCGCGGGGTCTCCAGATGAAAGCCCAGGGCCGGCAGCATCGCTTCGAGCTCGGAAGGAACCGCAACCGGAAACTTAAGTTCAATCTCAGCGCTTTGCATGAGCGTTTCTCCTTGTGCTGCGGCGAATTTCGAGTGCTGGGAGACCATCCTGCTCGAGCGGGAAATGACGTGAAGTCGAGCGACCTGAGGTGCGAATTGCTTTAGCCGCGAGTATATGCGCCTCCTACTATGGAAGCTGAGGATTTCTGGGCATGAATGAGGAGCAAAGACTCACGCTGCGGCTGCGGGCGGAGGAAGCCGGCGACCTGGCCCGCGCGGCGAATCTGCTTCGCGGAGGCGGCACCGTGGCGTTTCCGACCGAGACCGTCTACGGCCTGGGCGCCAATGCGCTTGATCCCAAGGCTGTGGCTGCAATCTTTGCCGCAAAGCAGCGGCCTTCGTGGGACCCGCTGATCGTTCACGTCAGCGATCGGGCGATGGCCGGCGTGGTGGCCGATCTGTCTCAGGCTCTTCTTAGGAAAGCTGAGCCGCTGATGGAGGCGTTCTGGCCCGGCCCGCTCACGCTCCTGCTGCCGCGCTCGGGTAGGGTCCCCAATGCCGTGACCGCGGGCCGTGCGCGGGTGGGGGTTCGTATGCCCGCGCATCCAGTGGCGCTTGCGCTTATCGCACAGACGGGGATGCCGATTGCGGCGCCCAGCGCGAACCGCTTCGGTCATACGAGTCCGACAACAGCCAGGCACGTTCTGGATGATCTTGATGGACGTATCGACGGCTTACTCGATGGCGGCGCTACGTCGGTGGGTGTGGAGTCCACGGTGCTCGACGTATGCGAGGAGCCGATGCGGCTCTATCGTCCTGGTGCGATTGCGCTAGAGGAGATCGCCGCGATTGCGGGGCCGGTGACACTCTTTACTACGAAACCTTCGCAACGGAGTGGCGCAGAGGAGAGCTTACCCTCGCCCGGTCTCGATCTGCGGCACTATGCGCCGAATGCCCGGCTGATCCTGGTCGCGGACCAGGGTGAACTTTTGGCGGCATGTGCCGGGGCGTTGCGCGCGGGTTCTGCCGGTGTCATGCTGCCGGAGGGCTGGGAGGCAGACAGCAAGGCCGTGCGGTTTGCTTGGGGCCCCTGGCATGACCCGGCGGTTCTTGCGCGGCGACTGTTTGCCGGGCTGCGAGAGCTCGAAGCGAGGCAGTGCGCGACGATTGTGTGCCCGCTGCCTGCCGAGACGAGTGGGCTGGCGTCTGCCTTGCGTGATCGGTTGATGAAGGCGGCACGATCTGCGTAGGAGCCTTTTTGCTTAGATCGTGCGTGCCGCTGCCGTCAGCTGGCCCGCGAAGGCGTCGAGCGCGAGCGAGCGCAGCAGGTTGCGGCGCATGCCCGTGTAGACCTGATCCATGCCGCGCACGGCGGCTTCGATCCAGGGGAAGGAAAGCACCGTGGAGAGCCGCTCCAGCTCTGGCCGCAGATCGATGTTGCGCACCAGCTCGGGTGTTCCCGCGCCGAGCAGCAGCAGGTCTTCGAGCAGGAGAGACAGCGCGCGCAGCAGCCCTGAGGTCTTCTGCTGGCCCTCCGCTCCGGCACGATAGGTCTCGGTCATCTTGAAGAGTGCGGTGTGATCCGGCTCCTGCGCGGCGTTGCGCAGCAGAAGCAGGGCATCCGCCCGCGCTGCTGTGTAGGCGGGCAGATCGAAGGAGAGTGCCTGTCCGGCTGCGCCCTGCGAGAGCCGGGCGACCAGCTCCCGGTCGCGGGGCGACAACTCCGGGCGTCGCGCGCTCACCAGCATCTCCATCTCACCGACCGGCAACGCTCCAAGCCGCACTAGCGCGCAGCGGCTGCGAATAGTCGGCAGGAGCTCGTTCGGGTTCTCCGCTAGGAGAAAGATGTGCACGGACGGCGGCGGCTCTTCCAGCACTTTCAACAGGGAGTTGGCCGCCTCTTTCATCAGGTTTGAAGAGGTCAGGATAAAGATCTTCTTTGGAGCCTCGGACGGCAGATAGTGGGATCGCTGAATGAGCGTTCGCACCTGCCCCAGCTTGATGAGGAGCTGCGGCGGATCTGGGGGAAGGATGAGCACATCGGGATGTGGCTGCACCAGAACCCGCGTCTCCTTTTTGTCGGTCTCGCGCAGCTCCTCGCGTGCCACCACGGCGGCTGCGACGGCCTCTCCGAGGTCTGCCGCCTGCATGATTCGCGTGCAGTTTCGGCAGTGCCCGCAGAACGCCGCCAGAGACTGACCGTTTGACCACAGATTGCGTGGCTGCCGTTCACACTGCACGGCCATTGCGAGCATGAGGGCGAGGGTGTATTTGCCCGCTCCAGCGGCACCGGCAAGAATGAGCGAGTGCGGCAGGCGTCCCGCCGCTACCGCCATCCGTAGATGTTCCACGGCGCCGGCGTTTCCGAGGAACTCGTCGAAGCTGGCGGGTAGAGGCATGGGTCTAGCTTAAAGCAAGTTTCCTGCTGCCGGGCAGCAGGGAAGACAAAGCAGATACCTTCGGGAGACAACAAGAAGGCAATACTAAGAACCTGTTTAGAACTCGTACCGCGGCACTCTCTGAAACAAACCAACACCGACAATGGCGAAAGACGGAGATCTCTCCACTGCGCGAGACGATGGTGCTGTCTCGCTTCGGTCGAGATGACGGCCTACTTTGAGTTATTCAACAGGTTCTATGAGTCATCGTGCTGCTTACGCCTCACGTGCTTCAAGGCGCATCCGCACCGCACCGCGAGGCCGCAGTGTGATCCGCGCTTGCGGCACGGGAGGCTCGTCTCCGGCGAAGCGTAGACGCCAGCGCTGGCCGACGGTCGCCAGCACTAGAACGCCTTCCATCCAGGCGAAGCTCTCGCCGATGCACTGCCGGCTGCCTCCGCCGAAGGGGAAGTACGTAAACTTGTTGCGCTCGGCTTTCTTCTCCGGGGAGAAGCGGTCGGGATCGAAGCGCAGCGGGTCCGGGAAGTACTCCGGGCTGCGATGCATGACGTACTGGCTGAAGAAGAAGTGTGCGCCGGGTGGAATCGAGTACTCGCCGAGGGTGACGACTTCGGTCGATTTGCGGCCCATCGCCCAGGCCGGCGGATAAAGCCGCATGGCCTCGGCAAAGACCTGCTCGGTGTAGCGCAGCGCGCCATAGCTCTCGAGATTCGGCAGCCTGCGATCGGGTCCGGTGCCGAGGACCGTATCCAGCTCGCGATGCATGCGCGCCTCAACCTCTGGATTTTGGCTTAGCAGATACCAGGTCCAGGTCAGAGCATTCGCCACCGTCTCATAGCCGGCGAGGAAGATGGTCAAGACCTCATCGCGGATCTGCCGGTCGGTCATGCCAAGAGCCGGTGCACCTTCGAGATCGCCGGGCTCGGCCTCATATCGGCTGGCTACGAGCAAGCTCAGCAGATCGCCACGGTCTTGTCCTTTGCCGTCCGCCATCTCCGCGCGTCGGGTGTGAGTCATATCGTCTACAACCGCGTCCAGCCGCGCCAGCGACCGGCGAAACTGCACGACACCCGGGATGGGCAGATGAAGAAAGCTCTCCAGCCTGGGGAACGCGACCAGGAAGTTGTAAAGCCCCATGATGGTGTTGGTGTCGTCGTTGATGCCGAGAACCTTCTCCGTGACCTCGGTATCGAAGAGCGTTCGGGCGATGATCTCGAGGGAGAGCACCATCATGGTCGCGTTCGCGTCCACGATCTCGCCCGCCTTCCAGGCCGCGATGTTCGAGGCCGCGATAGCAACGATGGCGTCGGCGTACCCCATGATGCGCTGGCGATGAAAGGCCGGCGCCATCATCTTGCGCTGGCGCATGTGGATCGGGTCGTCGGACGTGATCAGACCCTCGCCGAGCAGGATTTTCATCCGCTGCAGCGTGCGCTCCTTCACGAACGAGCCACCCTGCGTGATGAGGATCTCGCGAATGTACTGAGGATCGTTGACGAAGACGATGTGTGTGCCCATGAAGCGATACATGGAGATCGCGCCGAAGGTCTTAGTCAGGTGCTCAAAAAGACGGATCGGTTCGCCCAGCTTGACCCACGGTTTGCCCGCATAGAAGGGAAGCGAGTGCTTGAGGCCGGGAGGCAGCTTGTAGCCTGTCCGCTTCGCCTTGCGCCCGTTCTGAAGTGCAGCGGAGTCATGGGCGTCCGCCGGGGCGAGACCCTGCTGAGGCGGCGTAAGCGGGGGAGTTGTCATGAGCATGAGACGTTCGCGGCAAGTCTCTCGTCCACCACGGAGGCTATGCACATTTCGATCGCGTCAATGGACGAGTCGTTCGCAATCATGACAACACGCTCGGGCTCCCGACGTGCGATCTCCTCATAGGCCCGGTGAATGCGCTGGTAGAACGCATCGGACTCGCGCTCGAAGCGGTTTTCATCCGTTCCCCTCTGTTCAATATGGCGCAGGTTGCGGCGGCGCGCTCTGCGCAGCGAGGCTTCAAGCGGCGGCAGCAGGAGAATCGTCAGGTTGGGCTGCAGATCCTCGCAGACGACGCGGTGCATGGCCAGGACGGTCTCGCTCCCGAGCTCGCGACCCGCGCCCTGATAAGCCTCCGACGAATCTGTATAGCGGTCGCAGAGGACGATGCTGCCTTCGATCAGCGCGGGCCGGATGATCTCCGCGATGGCCTGGGCGCGATCTGCAAACATAAGAGCGAGTTCCGCGTGCGGTGCAATCGGCCCAAGGGCGGTCTCTGTCTTGGAGTCCACCAGCACCGACCGGAGACGGTCGCCAAGCGGCGTTCCACCCGGCTGCCGCAGCGTGACGACGGGCAGACTTCGCGCGCGCAGGCGATCGGCCAGACGCCTCAGCTGCGTGGTTTTGCCCGAGCCGTCCAGACCCTCAAAAGTGATGAAGAAGCCGCGAGCCATAGGTTGAGTCTAAAGGAGCTCTGCCACCTGCCATCGGGCTCAGGTTGATAGCAGCCCGGCACAGGAAGGAGATTACCGGGCGGCTGTAAGACTCGGCGACCACTGTACGCCTGCCTGATCGACTGTGATCAATAACCGGCCTTCGAGCCCCTCGTGGACCTCTGGCCCGTTGCCGGTGTGCTCCTTGCCGGCTTGGTCCGTGTACAGAATCTTCAGGTTTCCGGATCCAAGGACCTTGAAGCGATACTTGAACTCTGCACCGGGCTGCAGGCCCTGTGTGCCAAAGCTCGCGCTCGGGTAGTCCACCTCGATCAGCTGCAAGGGGCTTGTTGTGCTGTTGTAGATCGTGGTTTCGATCATCGCGGAGTGACAGCCGGTCAACGAGCAGAACAACACCAGTACCGGAAACACGCCTCGTCTCATAGGATTGAGAGTACCAGTACGGGCGAGCAAGGCATTTTGTCTCAGATACAGGAGAGATGGTTCAGTTCGGGGTAGCGCTGCCGATGATCCGTGCGGTCAGAACGACGCCGGAACGATCGTCGTGCAGCGTGAGCGGAAAGGCGAGGATGCTCCAGGCGAGATCCCGCTCCGACTCCTTCGGCGTCGCCAGCAGACCTCGATGCGTTCGGTCGATGTAGGTCTCACGGCTGCGCGGCACGTTCAGCAGAACATCACGCCAATCCCGCAGCAGGGGCATCTCGTAAAAGACGCAGCGTCCCGGGAACCAGTCGCGCGCATGCTCCAGATACTCGGCTGCCCTCTCGTTGCAGAAGTGCCACACACCCCGATCATCGAATATCTGAACCAGGACATCGCTGCCGATCGCATGCGCGATACGGGAGTACAGGAAGTCGCGCGCATCGACGACCACGGGACTGCCCCTGCGCTTGGCTGCGAGTGAACTCAGAGCATTCAAGAGGTCGTCAACGGAGCTATGGCCCTTCAGCAGATGCATATCCTCGACGCCGCCAAAGAAGCGGTCCAGGGTAGCCGAAAGGATGATGATGGGAATGTGGGGTCGTCGCCGGCGCAGGAGAGTGCCGATCTCAGTCCCAAACTGCCCGCCGCCAAGGTGGTAGTCCAGAACCGCAATGTCGATTGCGTCGAGGTATTGCATCGCATCCTCGATCGAGGATGCGGCGAGGCAATCGTACCCATGCTGCCGGAGGATGGCGCACCGAAGGTGAAGGTTCGCCGGATCATCATCCAACAGCAGAACGCGGATGCTGGTTCCGGATTGAAGGTTTGAAGCGGCGATACGACTGTCTTCAACGATCTCTGACATCGCTCCGCCTCCTTCCCCAAAGATATACAACACGAGTGTTACTTTCGTTCACTTTTAAGGTTACGCAGCAACCCTGGTAACCGGTTTGCTGCGGCAATGCTTTTTAACCATTGCCTGTTTTCGACCGCCGGATAGCCGCTGACGGTCATTCCTGCCGGCACGTCTCCGGGAATGCCGCTCTGGGCCGTTGCCACAGCGCCATCCCCGATCGAACAGTGGCCGGCCACGCCGACCTGACCGGCAAGGATCACGCGATTTCCGACCGTTGTGGAGCCTGCCAGGCCCACCTGCGCGCACAGCAGCGTGTCTTTGCCGATCGTCGATCCATGGCCGACTTGCACCAGATTGTCGATCTTGGTTCCCGCGCCCACTCTGGTCTCTCCGACGGATGCCCGATCGACGCAGGCGTTCGACTGCACCTCGACCGAGTCCTCCAGCGCAACCGTGCCGGATTGGGGGATCTTCAACCAACTGCCGGAGGCCTGTCGGGCAAAGCCGAAGCCGTCGCCCCCGATGACAGCGCCGCTCTGAACCGTGACATCGTCGCCGAGCGTGCAGTGCTCGCGGATGACGGCATGGGCGTGCAGCAGCAGGTTGCGCCCGGCTCGCACGCCGGGGTAGAGGACGCAGTGGGGCAGTACAACCGCATCCGGACCAATCTCAACATCCTCCATAACAACGACATAGGCGCCAATGTGGGAACGTGCTCCAAGGCGGGCCGTGGCTGCGATCACCGCGGTGGGATGGACTCCCGGGGCGTAGCGAGGTGCCTCATGGAACAAAGCTACCGCGTGTGCGAACGCCAGATACGGGTCTTTCACGCGCAATGTAGGCGCCTGCAGCGGATTAGTCGACAGACTAACCAGCACGGCTCCGGCCTGGGTGGCAGCGGCGGCAGCGGTATAGCGAGGATTGGCGAGGAAGGTAAGCTGCTCGGGTGTTGCGGCCTCGATACCGTTCACGCCTGTGATCACTGTATTGGGCGAACCTTCCAGCTGAGCCTCCAGCCGCAGGGCCAGCTCTGCCAGCGTAAAGCTTTTCTTCTTAGTGCCTTCCATACCGTCCTCGCTTGGTGGCTGGGGCAGGTGCGCCCTCGAAGAGGGTCTCCTGCTGCGACGTGCCGCTCGCGGCGCCTTCGGTCTGAGTGCGAGACGGAACGCGCTTCGAAGGCGACGTGATGACTGCCAGCATCTGCAGCTCCTCTATGGCTATAGACGGAACGTAGATCCTCTGCGTGTTCGTCCGGGCGTCCGGCGGCAGCAGATAGAGGCCGGCATCGGCGGTGATCGCCTCTATAAACGATGTATCAGACGCCGTCAGTCCTTCGAGCAGATCGCCAGCGCCCTTGAACGTGAGCCTAAGCCAGAGACCATCGCCGCGCGGCCGGGCAAGAAAGCTTCTGCGTTCGAGCCGCTCCGGATTGACCATATCGGCGAGGTTAAAGTCGCGCACGTAGCAGATCGTCTTGATCTCCGGAAGCGGAACTGGCGTAATGCGGCCCTGCAGATTTAGAAGACTGACCTCACCCTGAGCGACGATTCCGGTGGCAGGCAGGTAGCCACAGAGCATATCACCCGCAAAGCGCCGGAGGATCACCTTCTTCTGTGAGGACGCCATAGGACTGGAGCGGATTGTCGCACGGTCCGGCGGCTACTGCCTGAAAAGCTGCTTGAAGGTAGTCGGCTGGTCAACGATATGGTACGATATGCTTTTGTGCCACCTCGATTTATTGCTCTAAGTGATTCACGGGACAGAGTTTAGCTTGCACGTCATACAGGTGGTAAGGAGATTGCACGCGTCATGGCCGATAACGTCTACCTGCTTGAGACCCGACTTTCCCCAGCGCAACAGGCGGCCCTCGTGGCGATTCGAGCCGTAGCCAAAGAACAAGGACTCACGGTATTTCTGGTAGGGGGCGCAGTCCGCGATCTCATCAGTGGGTCTCCCGTTCGCGATCTTGACGTGGCGATTCAGGGGAATGCGCTTGGCTTGAGAAAGCAGCTGGAGGCTGCGAGGGCGACCTTCTCCGGTCAATCGAATCCCTTGCAATCGCTTTATGTCCGTTTTCCCAGCGGGGTTCGTGTTGAGGTTGGAAGCACGCTCTCCGCGACGTGGCCGAAGCCGGGCAAGCCGGTCTACCAAGCGACGACCATCCTTGAGGATCTGCGGCGGCGAGACTTTACCGCCAATGCAATGGCGCTGTCACTCAATGATGGCTCGTATGGGCTTCTGATGGATCCGCTGAATGGGGTTGCGGACATCGAGAACCGCGAGCTGCGGCTTGTCAGCAACTATGGATTCATTGAGGATCCTGCCCGGCTTATCCGTGCAGCCCGCTTTATGGCGCGTCTCGGCTGGCAGATGGATGAGCGGACCCGGGCGCGCTACGAGACGGCCAAGGAAGAGAACTACATAGCCGCGCTGCAACCGGCTGATCGCGGCTATGAGGTGGAGGAGCTCTTCCATGAAGAAGAGCCCTTGCGCGTGATGCGGCGGCTTGAAGAGGAGGGCTGGCTCAAGCATCTCTCGCCGGTGCTGAGCGTGGCCAAGGTGAACGCTCCGGAGCTGGCCCGGCTGCGCGACACGCAGATGCAGCTTGAGACGCGAGGCATTCGCACCGACGCCTCCGCCGCAAACTTTCCCCTGCTGACGACCAAGATTCCGGCCTCGGATATCGAGACCTTGAAGAAGAGCTTTCCCCGCACTGCCTTTGTAGCGGAGATCAATGCGCTCGAGGCCGCAGCCAAGGAGCTTGGAGGACAACTAGTCTCAAAGGCCATGTCCCTGCCGTCCGAGGCGTACAAGCTTATTCAGCGAGCGGACCCTGTGACCGTGTTGTGGACGGTGCATACCTCGAAGAGTGCTGCCGTGCAGGCGCGCTTTAAGAGCTTCATGACGGAGTGGCCGCAGGCGCAGACGAAGATTCCCGTTCTGCTGATGGCGGAGATGCGGATTACGCCGGAGCTGCCGGGATACGCGGAGCTTCAGGAGACTCTCTTCTATGCGCTGATGGACGGTCGCCTGACCACACCGGAGGAGATGAAGGCCTTTCTCGAGCCCTACTCGCCACCCGCACCGCCGCCGCCCGTCTCGCTGCGTCGCCCGCGGGCTCCGAGGAAAGAGGCGAAGGCGGCAAAGTCGCGGAAGAAAGTTACACCTGACGCGGAGACGGAGGAGACGGCTCTTCCGGCCACTTCCGCGACAGCGCCGCCTGAAGAGGTCAGACCGGCGGCCCCGCAGGCTGTACAGGCCCCCTCTGCGCGAGAGATTAAAGCGCCCAAGCCCGCTGTGCCTGTTGCGACCAGCCCAGCGCCGAAGCCAGTTCCCGCAAAGGCGGCTGTTGCCGCAAAGGCTGAACCGGTGAAGAAGGTCGCGGCGGTCTCCGCACCTGCGAAGAAGCCGGCAGCGAAGGCGCCCGCGAAGAAGTCAGGCAAGCCAGCGCCGGCCGTTTCTCCAGCAAAGCAGGCCGCAAAGCCTGTCAAAGCCACGGCTCCAAGTGCAGCGCGAAAAGGGCAGCAGGCTGTACCGACTTCGAAGACCAGTAAGGCACCAGTTAAGTTGGTCGCGGCAAAGAAGTCAGCGAGCTCCGGATCAGCAAAGAAGGCTGTACCGGCAAAGAAGCTGCCTGTCCCCGCCAAGAAGCAGGTGGTTAAGAAAGTTTTTCCCGCGAAAGCTGCGCCGAAGAAGTCTCCTGCAAAGAAGGTCGTACCTGCGAAGAAGGCGGCCGCCAAGAAGACGACGGCGAAGCGTCGATAAGAGGATTCAGCTCTGTGAGGGATCGATAGCCTCTATCAATAGATCGGAGAGGAGGGTATCCCTTTAACGCAGCCGGTTTAGGACTAGCGGAATTTACGTCCCACGAACAGAACGGTAGAGCCGATACCAATCGCGGCTCCGGCCAGAAGCATGATGGCGTTGCGGTAGGCGTGCTGTGTGGCGAGCGGAGTGGCGGCGGTGTTATCCCGGCACTGGGTACAGCCCTGTGCGCGACTGAAGACAGCAAGACAGAACATCAGCAGGATCAAGCCAGCGCACCAGGTGAGGCGATGTCTCTGTCTTCCAGCGCTCACTGAAAATAGGCCAGCAGAAGGAAGAGGAAGATCCAGAAGACGCCCATCGAGTGCCAGTACCAGGCAGCGCAGTCTACCAGGATCTGCCGTGTCTCCAGCTGACGTGAGGCATAGAGGCCCCATATTGCAAGCATCAGCCCGCCGATGCCGAGAAATAAGTGGATCGCGTGCGTGTAGGTGATCAGGTAGAAGAAGTGACTGCTGGGGTTTGACGCAAAGAAGACCCGCTGCATAGCGAGCTGCTTCCAGGCCAGCGCCTGACCGGCGAGAAAAAGCAGGCCAAGGAAGAGCGTAGCGGCAACCCAGGGCGCGCTACGGCGTGAGATCGGCCGACCCAGACCAAACCACTCCTCCATGACGTCAGGCTCATGGAACATGCGGCGGCGAGCGAGTTCCATCGTCACGGACGATAGAAGAAGAACGGCCGTGTTCAGCCAGAGGACAGGCGGGATGGCGGTTGGCAGCCACTCGTTGATATAGCGATTGTAGGCATCGAAGTGGCCCGTGGTCCGCGCCACGAAGAAGACGCTTACAATGGCGATAAAGAACATCAGATCGCCGGCGAGCGCGAAGAACAGGCCCATGCGATAACGGCCCAGGCGCTCCCGCGGCCCACGCTTGCCTTGCGGCCGGCTCTGCCAATTATCGCCTTCGCCGCCGCCGCCCGTTCGCTTGTCGGTCGGCGGCCGGCGCCCCGCTCCATTGTCATGGTCATGGAGGCGGCTTTTATCAAGATCGGGCTTAGTGGGGGTATATGTGGCCGGCATCGTGGAAGCCTCTCGCGCGAGCGTGTGGCTTTAGCTTACTCCTCTATCGCCTGCCGTCGAGAGCTCTCTGGGACGAGGAAAGCGGGGTCCGTCCACTGGGGCAACGCATGAGCTTCACCATTTTGATAGGCGTACTGTGAGGGCTGCCGAAAGACCGACGGTAGTGCTCCAAGACTCCCTTCAGAAAGGCCCGGATACCACTCGAGCGTGGTTGCGTCCCAGGGGTTGAGCGGGCTGCTGCGTCCGCGCCAGAGGGTCAACAGAAGATTGGCCAGGAAGACGAGTTGCACGGCCGCCAGGAAGAAGGCCGCCCAAGTAATGCCGCGGTTCAACGGCAGGGTGCGCGCCAGCAGATCGCCCGCGGCATTCGGGATGCCGCTGAGCTGGGCGTAGTGGCGCGGCTCGCCCGCGAGACCTGTCAGGTGCATCGGCAGAAAGGTAGCGTAGGCACCGAGCAGCGAGCCGACAAAGTGAAGGCGGCCAAGCCCCTCATGCAGCGTGCGGCCGGCAATCAGGGGAAACCAGTAGTACGTCGCGGCGAAGAGGCCGAAGACCCCGGCCATCGCCATGATCAGGTGAAAATGGGCGACGACGAAGAAGGTGTTGTGCAGATATTGGTCGAGGATCGGCTGGGCCAGGATCGGTCCGGTAAGGCCGCCTGTGATGAAGAGCGAGACAAAGCCGAGCGAGAACAGGAAGGCCGTTGTGTAGCGCGGGCGGGATCGCCATATCGTCGCCAGCCACGAGAACACCTTCGCGGCTGCCGGAACAGCGATGGCGATGGTGGAGACCGAAAAGGCCGTGCCGGCGAAGGGGTTGAGGCCGGCGACAAACATGTGATGTCCCCAGACCAGAATGCCCAGAAAGCCGATGAGCAGGGTGGTTGTGATCATGGTGCGGTAGGCAAAGACGCGCCGCCGGCTGAAGTTGCCGAGGATCATCGAGGTTAGGCCCATTCCGGGGAGGATGGCGATGTAGACCTCCGGGTGGCCGAAGAACCAGAACAGGTGCAGCCAGAGCAGCGGCGAGCCATTGTGCGATCCGGTGGCGCGAAGGGTTCCGTTCACCGCGTCTCCGACAGGCAGGTAGAAGCCCGTTGCCAGGTGGCGGTCGCAGAAGAGCAGCAGCAAGGCGGCCAGAAGAACGGAGAAGGCAAGAATCGACAGCATGGAGGCCGTGATCCAGCCCCAGACCGTCAGCGGAAGCCGGCCCCAGGTCATGCCATTGCAGCGCATTCGCACGACGGTGACGAGCTGATTGATGGAGCTCATGGTTGAGCCGATAGCGAAGAGGGCGATGCTCGATAGCCAGAGATCCATGCCCATGCCTTGACCGGGACCGGCACTCGGAACCGCGGAGAGCGGCGGGTAGGCGGTCCAGCCTGAGATTGCGCTGCCGCCGGGCACGAAGGTCGAGCTCAGCAGGACGACTAGAGCCAGGGCGATCACCCAGAAGCTGAGAGCGTTCAGCAGCGGAAAGGCCATACGGCGCGCACCGATCTGCGAGGGAAGGATCAGATTGCCGAAGCCGGACTGCGGCGCTGTCGTGAGCACGAAGAAGAGCATCAGCGTGCCGTGGATGGTAACCAGCGCGAGATAGTCCTCCGGCAGAATGGGACTGTGGAAGGGGAGTACACGCTCCGGCCAGGTCAGGTGCAGGCGCATCAGCAGCGAGAGAATGGTTCCGATGGCGACACTGAGCAGCGCGAGCAGCAGATAAAGCCGGCCGATCGCACGATGGTCGGTGGTGAAGAGATGGCGGCGGATGCGGCTCGCAGGGCTCGTTCGCTCCTGAGACGCGGACGCGCTGCCTGCCGGCTGGCTGCGAAGAGGAACGTGGTTCATGCGGCGCCCCGATGCTCCCGCGCCTGAAGCCAGATCTCAAAGGCTTGCTCCGGAAGGACACGGAGGTTGGCGTTCATTCGGTAGTGGCCCAGACCGCAGAGCTGTGTGCAAAGGATGGCATAAGTCCCGGGCTGTGAGGGAGTGAAGTGCAGATGAATGGTCTGGCCCGGTACGGCGTTCTGTTTGACGCGCATCTCCGGCACGGCAAAGCCATGGATGACATCGAGAGCCCGCAGGCGGAGATCGACCTCGCGGCCCGCAGGCAGAACGAGCTCGGAGCTGACGATGTCGTCGTTGCCGTGGGTGTCCGCCGGATCAAGCCCGAGCGGATTGCCCGCGCCCGGATCGAGCAGCGCCGGCTCCACACGGCCAAAGGTGGCATCCTGCCCCGGATAGCGGAAGTACCAGGCGAATTGCATTCCAACGACCTCGACCTGAAGCGCGGTCGGCTCCGCGCCGGTATAGCGGCTTAGCGCCCAAAGCCGCTCCGCACGAACCGTGAGCCAACCGAACAGGAGGGTGAATGCGGCGAGTGGAAGGTACTCCAGCCGTATGGTTCGGGCTGTCGACCCATTTGCAGCCCGACGATCCCGCGTAAAGAGCAGACCGGCAAAGAGCAGCAGATGCGCAAGCCCCGCGAGAGCCAAGATGATCCAGAGATTCAGCAGCAGGTGGCGGTCCGAGAGCACGCCGTGCAGACTTCCATCGACCGGCAGACGCCAGAGGGATGAAGGGTCAGCGATACTGGAGATGAGGGAAATAATCGAGAGACGCATGACAGCTCTCCAATTCACGTGCGCGTTCAAACACCTTTGTACTTGCTCACCAAATCGAGAAAGTGCTGATGAATCCTGGTATCGGTTGAGAGCTCCGGATGAAAGGTCGCAGCCATTAAGTGCCCTTGTTCGACAAGAACAGGAGCTTCGTCCCGGCTGGCGAGTACCTGGACGTCCGGACCGGTGCGGGTGATCTTCGGTGCGCGGATGAAGACCATCTCCATGGGACCGCCCGGCATTGAGGTGGGCGCGGACAGAATGGTCGAGTCAATCTGCCGGCCATAGGCGTTTCGTTCGACGGTGATGTCAAGCACTCCGAAGGACTGTTGTGCGGGATGTTCCACACCCTTCGCCAGCAGTATGCAGCCTGCACAGGTGCCGAAGGTTGGCTGTGTCTGGACGAACATGCAGAGGGCCTCAAAGAAATTATCGCGCTCGAGATGCTTCAGGAACGTGGTCGACTCGCCGCCTGGCAGGATCAATCCATCGAGACCAAAGAGCTGAGCCGGCCGGCGCACGAGGACGACGTCCGATCCGAGCTTGCGGAGCATGGCGGCATGGACGTCATAGGCGCCCTGGAGAGCCAGAACGCCTAGTGTGAGAGATGTATCTGCCACGACTTACCAGCCGCGTGTCTGCATGAGCTGCTGCTCTTCGATAGCAGCGGCGGCAAGGCCTTTCATGGAGCCGATGACGGCTTCGGAGGCCTCGGCGACAATGGCCGGGTCGGTGTAGTGGGTGGCGGCGAGCACGATGGCACGGGCGCGCGAGACGGCCTCTTCGCGATCAAGCGGATTGTTCTCTACGTCGAGCGGTTTTGCGCCGCTGCGCATGAAGATGCCCGAGCCGACAAAGACAGTCTCGGCGCCAAGCTGCATCATGAGGGCGGCGTCAGCCGGAGTCGCTATGCCCCCGGCAGAGAAGTGGGGAACGGGGAGCTTGCCGGTCTTCGCGACCATGCGGATGAGCTCATACGGCGCGCCGTGGACCTTAGCGGCGTTGTAGAGCTCTTCGTCGCCGAGGACGGTGAGCCCCTTCATCTCCCGGACGATCTGCCGCATATGCTGTACGGCGTGAACGACATCGCCGGTACCGGGCTCGCCTTTGGTGCGGATGAGGGCGGCACCTTCAGCGATGCGGCGGAGTGCCTCGCCGAGGTTGCGGGCGCCGCAGACAAAGGGGGTGGTGAAGGCGTGCTTATCGATGTGATAGGTCTCGTCGGCCGGGGTGAGGACCTCACTCTCGTCGATGAAGTCGACGCCGAGGTGCTGAAGGACCTGGGCTTCGGCAAAGTGGCCGATACGGGCCTTGGCCATGACCGGGATGGAGACGGACTCGATGATGCGGCGGATGAGCTTAGGATCGGCCATGCGGGCGACCCCGCCTTCAGCACGGATCATGGCTGGAACGCGCTCGAGAGCCATGACGGCGACGGCGCCGGCCTCTTCCGAGATGCGTGCCTGCTCCACGTTCATGACGTCCATGATCACGCCGCCTTTGAGCATCTCGGCAAGTCCGGTTTTGACGCGAAGACCGCTGGAATTGAAGTGACCGTTGCTCGTCTGCTCTGCCATGATGTGGCCTCCTCCTGGACCGCCAGATGCCGGCCGCGGGCTGGTACGGCGCTTATGCGCAACTATGACCAGACTGTCAGTCTAGCAGTTCCTCTCCGGCAATCTCTCCGGTTCTGCGAAACCTATCTCGATACCCTCACAGAGATTTCGCCGCACTTTCACACGAGCGTCACAGATGGTCTGGCCGCAAGGCTGAAGCTAGAGCGAAGACATGCCTGCTGGAGGTCCCTCCGTGTCCGCAGAGATGTACGCTCCCGAACTGACCATTGTGATTCCCGCTAAAAATGAGGCAGCGATGCTGCCGGCGCTGCTGCGCTCGCTGATTCGGCAGGACTACCCGCAGATGGGCCGGATTCCAGTCCTTGTCGCCGACGCGGGATCAACCGACGGCACGGTAGAGATCGCGCTCGGCTTTCAAGACCGATTAGCGATTACGGTCGTCAAAGGCGGTATGCCGGCGGTCGGACGTAACGCCGGAGCAAGCCTGGCGACGACGCCCTATCTGCTCTTTCTCGACGCCGATGTGGAGCTTACAGATTCCACGATGCTGCGGCGCGCCCTGGCAGCGATGCGGCGACGACAACTGCATCTCGTTACGGTAAGCATCGGGTGCCGGCACGGCAGTCTGCTTGATGATGCGCTCTTCGCCGGCAACAATGCCATGCAGCAGATCGGGTCCTTTCTCAAGCCCTTCGCGACCGGCATGTTCATGCTGTTCGACCGGCAGGTCTTCCTCGATCTGGGCGGCTTCAACGAGAGCGCGCTCTTCGCGGAGGACTATCTGCTCTCAAAGCAGATATCCACGGATCGCTTCGGCATTGTGAAAGGGAAGATCGTCACCACCAACCGGCGCTTCCGCAAGCTTGGACACGCGCGGATGGTCTCGCTGTTCTTCCGGACCATGCTGCACAGCTGGGATGAGTCTTACTTCCTGCGTGATCACGACTACTGGCGCGAAGCTCTGTAGCCGGCTGGCAATCTCACTTGTTCAGGCGGGCTCGACGTCAGTGGCGGCGCGAAGATGAAGCAGACCTGGATCGATGACGATCCAAAGCCCGGAACATCGCGAGAGCACCTCGCCTTTGAGGTTGAGGAGCTCTGCCTCATGGAAGAGCTTCCGGCCCTCGCGGCGCACGAAGCGGCCCAGCAGACGCATCTCAGAGCCGATCGGCGCGGGCCGAAGGTACGAAACATCCATCTGCCGCGTCATGGCTATGACGCCGAGCGGCTTATTCAACTTGCTCATAGCCTCATCAAGCAGAGTGGCAAGGATGCCTCCATGCACGTATCCGGGCGGCCCCTGATAGCGCTCGTCGAGTGTTACCGAGGCGAGCGCCGTATGGGCCTCACTATCGATCGCAAAGGTAAGGTGCAGACCTTCCGGATTCCTGGGGCCACAGCCGAAGCAGTAACCGGAGAGCTCGTCGACGGATTGGTCCATTTGATTTGCTTGATTCATTTGGTCTAGGGTCACAGCTTCCATGCATCCAGCGTATCTGAATCAGCAGGCACGCTTGATCAGCAGGCACGCTTGCTTGCGAGCTGTCACCGATTAGGGAGCGCAGATCTGATCATGACTTGCAGACCTCGAGGATCTCTACCCCGAAGCGATCGATCTTCTCCTGGGTGAGGCCGTTGACGCCGAGCAGCTCCGGAACCGACCTTGGCTGCGCCAGAACTAGACCTCGCAGGGTAGCCGAGCCAAGAACGAAGAACTGTGGCATGCCGATCCGCTCGGAGGCCTCGCGCCGCCAGTCGCGCAGACGCGTCTCGAGCGCCTGCTGTTCGGCGGTGAGCGCCTCCGGCTCGGCTGATGGTTGTGGCGTTTTGTCCGCGGGAGCCGGACGTGCAGTCTCCGTCGCGGGTGCCTTGGGCTGAGGCGGTGTATGAGGCGGCGAGCTCTTCCGCAGCGCGGGCGCGGGCTGCGGAGTGCCGGTCGCTGCGTCTCCGCGAACAGTCGCCAGCACATCGGCTCCGTAGCGATCAAGCTTTTCGGGGCCGACGCCCGCAACCTCCCGCATCGCACTCAGGGTTGTTGGAGCAGCCAGTGCGAGGGCTCGCAGGGTCTTGTCGCCAAATACGATAAAGGCGGGCTTGCCGGTATTTGCGGCTTCAGTCTTTCTCCAGGCGCGCAGCCTGTCTTCGAGTGTCTTCTGCTCGGCTGAAAGCGGCTGATCTGGGGTGGAGGTTTGCTTTCCGGCTCGACCGGGGCGACCAGATCGGCTGCCCGCACTCGGTGCGGCTTCTATCTCGGACCGGAGCGTGACCGGCAGGTCTCCCTCGTCCGGCGAGCGCCCCTCGTGCGTGAGGATGGCCTTCTTGTAGCTGATCTGTCGGCCTTCCGTGCTGGTGAAGATGTCGGCCGCCAACGTTAGAAATCCGGCACGCGCCAGACCGTCGAGTAGACCGTCGAAGGTCTTGCGATCTTTGGTAAGCGCAAGGTCGGTGAAGAGCTTCCCCGTCGATCGACCGTTGCCTTCAAGCGCGCGCAGGATGGTTCGCAGGGAGCGCTGTTCTTCTGGTGTAGCGGGCCGAAAGCTCTGCGCGGCGGTGCTCTCGGGGGAGCAGAAGTCACAGCGGCCGCAGGGGCGTAAACCATCTTCGGTGTCGCCGAAGTGACGCACCAGGGCGGTCATGCGGCACTCCTGCCCTTCGGCAAAGGCGGCCATGCGGTCGATCTGGGCGCGCCGGAAGGCAAGCTGCGCGTCGTAGCCGGAGCGCCAGCCGGTGATGCCGGTCGCCCGAACGCGGCCGTCCATGTCAATCGCGGCCGCTCCCTGGCTGGCGAGCTTCTCAACCGATCGCGTGACCGTCTCGGCATCGGCCTTCAGTCGACGGGCGATGGCGCCGACCTCCTGGAACTCCGCAGTGAGCGTTGCACTCACGCGCGCCAGCTCCGTCGCGGCCGGGTAGTCGCGTTCGAGAAAGAAGTCGTGCATCTTGCGGTCCGCGAAGGAGTGCAGCAGCACTGTGCGTGAGGGCAGACCGTCTCGCCCGGCGCGGCCAATCTCCTGGTAGAAAGCCTCGACCGAGCCGGGCAGTGCCGCGTGGAGCACGGTGCGGACGTCGGCCTTGTCGATCCCCATACCGAACGCGATGGTTGCGACAACGACCTCGACCTCGCCTGAGAGAAACTTGCGCTGCACCCGCTCGCGCGTCGCGCCGTCGAGGCCGGCATGATAAGCGGCAGCCCGCCCGCCGAGCAGGCCGGCGATCTCATCCGCCGCCTTGCGGGAAGGGGAGTAGACGATCGCCGGACGGGAGGCCGCGGGTGTCAGGAACTCCTGGATAAAGGCATTGCGCCGAGGCTTTGACATCTCCACGACCTCAATGGCCAGGTTGTGCCGGCGAAAGCCGTGGATGAAGAGCGCCGGGTCCGAGAGGCCGAGCTGGGTGACGATATCGCGTTGAACGGTAGGGGTTGCGGTCGCGGTGAGAGCGATGATAGGGGCCGGCCGTAACGCGGGCAGCCGCTCGCCGAGGGTGCGGTAGTCTGGCCGGAAGTCGTGGCCCCAGGCGGAGATGCAGTGCGCCTCATCGATGGCGATCAGCGCCGGCTTGCGCCGGGCGAGCATCTCCGGAAAGCCCGGAACGCGCAGGCGCTCCGGGGCGATGAAGAGGAAGTTCAGCTTGCCGTCGAGGTAATCCCTGCAGGCCTGGCGCGACTCGTCGCGAGAGAGTCCGGAGTGTATGCGCGCCACGGCATGGCCCCCCGCAGTGAGCTTAGCGGCCTGATCGTCCATGAGCGCGATGAGGGGGCTGACGACCAGCGCCGTTCCTCCGCGGGCCAGCGCCGGCAGCTGGTAGCACAGGCTTTTGCCCGCGCCGGTCGGCATAACCAGAAGCACGTCGCGACCGTCCGTCGCGGCCCGGCAGACCGCCTCCTGATTAGGACGGAAAGCCTTGAAGCCGAAGTTCTGGGAGAGCAGGGATGTGAGATTCATCGGCGGACCCACCTCAATCTTCGCACGAGGCAGGCCCTCTTTCCTGGCGCAGGTCTGCACCATATCTGGTGCGGCTCGGGAGGCCTCAATCAGGCTTCAATCCTGCGCGGTAGCGTACGCCGCCGCGCCGGGAGAGATGCTTTAGAATGAAGAAGCGGATCTACAGTAGAAACATCCAATTTGTATCGAATACATGAAGATGCGTTAAGCAAGGAAGACACAGTCAATGGCAAAACGTCGCGGAAATCCAAACTGGGGAAAGCCGGAGCCGATCGGGCCGGTTGTTCCGACCATCACGTCCTTTGAGCAGGTGGTTAAAGAGTACAAGCTGACCCCCGATCAATACGTTCGATCGACGCGTCTGCGGGAGTGGGCTCGCCGCAATAAGAACTCGAAGTACATCCCCGAGGCGCTGCTTGAGGCATGGGGCTTCGAGATCGAGTCAACCCTTTAGAGCATTTCTCGTATGCAGAAGAAGCCTCCTGCTGCCCTGCATGTATGGCCTTCGAAAAGTTGTCCTCTGAAAGGAAGCTGTGATGTTTGCTGATGTCGAGGAGGCAATTGCGGAGATGGCGGCGGGCCGTATGGTCGTCGTGGTCGATGACGAGGATCGCGAGAACGAGGGCGATCTGACGCTTGCCGCCGAGTTTGTGACGCCGGAAGCAATTAACTTCATGGCGAAGTTCGGGCGCGGGCTTATCTGCCTTACCCTCACCGAGGAGCGGGCCGACTACCTACATCTGGGGCCGATGACGCAGGACAACACCTCTCGCTTCGGAACGGCGTTTACCGAGACTATCGAGGCGCGCGAGGGCGTAACCACCGGTATCTCGGCGGGAGATCGCGCAAGGACCATCCAGGTTGCGATCGACCCTGCTTCCACGGCCTTCGATCTCGCTCGCCCGGGCCACATCTTTCCTCTGCGCGCGCGCCGTGGCGGGGTTCTGGTCCGCGCCGGGCAGACCGAGGCGTCGGTCGATCTTGCACGCATGGCCGGGCTCATCCCTGCCGGTGTGATCTGCGAGATCATGAACGACGACGGCAGCATGGCGCGCGTGCCGGATCTGGATAAATTTTGCGAGACGCACGGCCTGAAGATGGTGACGGTCGCCGACCTGATTCGCTACCGTTTGCAGCATGAGCGGTACATTCGCCGCGTCGCCGAGTCCCTGGTGCCAACCGTCTATGGGGACTTTCGCATGATTGCGTATGAGAGCGAGGTTGAGGGCGGCGAGTCGCATGTGGCTCTGGTCTACGGCGACGTGACGTCTCCCGGGTCTGATGGAAAGAGCGAAGCCGTTGCGGTACGGGTTCACACGCACTGCCTGGCCGGTGATGTCTTCGGGACGACTCTCTGCGACTGCAGGTCCGTTGTGGATGCGTCGTTGCGCCTGATCGCCGAGGCCGGACGCGGCGCGCTGGTCTACCTTCACAACGGGGCGAAGGGCTTCGGCATCGATGCCACAGTACAGCCACATCGCATCGTGCTGCATCGCGAGTCGCGCGAGCGGGACGACCGCCGGGAGCGGACTTTGCGGCAGGTTGGTCTAGGCGGCCAGATTCTCTCTGATCTGGGTATTTGCAAGATTCGCCTGCTCACCAACACGCCGACGCACGTTCCGGCTCTGCAGGGCTTTGGCATTGAGATCGTCGAGCAGGTTGCAATTCCGCTCACGCGTCCGACATCCAGACCCTAACGCTGCCTCGATCAGAGCAGCGCATCCAGCCCCAGGCGGCGCATCTCGTTGAGGAACGCTTCATGTGTGGTGTACCGGATGGCGATCATGCCTGCCGCGCGTGCGGCGTCGATGTTCTCTTCACGATCGTCGATGAAAAGGATGTGCGCCGGTGCGGTCTCAAAGCCCTCCGCGGCGTGTCGGTAGATAGCGAGGTCGGGTTTCGCCAAGTTGAGCCGATGCGACCAGGTGCAGTGATGAAAGGCCTCAATCCAATCGAAGCTCTGCCGGATTCCAGTCTCCATGCGGTCGCCGATGTTCGACAGGATACCGGTCCGGACGCCGCGGCGGTGCAGCTCTCTTGCCCATGCCACCATCGGCTCGTTCAGGTCCGTCCACAGATCCACATCGGCCTTGTAGAGCGTCTCAAGATCAAAATCGCTCAATCCGGGATGGCCGACGGTTCGCGCCACGTGATGCCAAAAGGCCGTTCCGTCGAGCGTTCCGCGATCGTAGTCGTGCCGCGGATCCCAGTATGCCTTGTGAAAGAGCTCCGGGGTGCCGCCGACGGTCTGGCGCAGACGCTCCCAGGCGGCGGTGTTTGGGCCTAGCGAGAGCACCTGGCCATAGTCAAACAGGACTGCCTGAATCTCTGGGGCATCGATCGATTTTGCGACCGAAGGTTGGCTAATGGAAACTGCGGAGGAGTCGTTCATCGAATCTGATTGTATGTCCGGCGGCGGTGACGCCGTTACCATAGAGCCGTGACGGAGTTCCCTAAAGCGCGAAGCCGATTTGCAGGACGAACCGGCTGGGATCGTACCTCGAGCGAACTGCAGGGAACTTTTAAGACTGAGCCAGGTGCTCCTCTTCTTGACCTCACAACCTCCAACCCTACGGCCTGTGGCTTTGATCTGTGCGCGTCCGAGGTGTTGAATCCTTTGCTTGATGCACGTGCTCTGCAGTACACGCCGGACCCTAAGGGTCTGAAGTCGGCGCGAGAGGCTGTAACCGGCTACTATTTGGACCATGACGCGGCGGTCTCGCCCGAGCAGATCGTTCTGACGGCCAGCACCAGCGAATCCTATAGTCATCTGTTTCGATTGCTGTGCAACCCCGGCGATGAGGTCCTGATCGCGCAGCCGACTTACCCGCTCTTCCACTATCTGGCTGATCTTGCGGATGTAACGCTTCGATCGTATCGGCTGTTCTATGACTACGGCTGGTGGATCGACACCGCGGAGCTGGAACGAGCGATTACGCCACGATCCCGCGCGATCCTTATCGTCCATCCGAACAATCCTACCGGGCATCCAACCTCGGAGGCAGAGCGCGAACAGCTTTACGATCTGTGTTCGCGGCATGGTCTCAGCCTCATCGTCGATGAGGTCTTTCTCGATTATCCGCACGCGCCTGGCAAGAGGCTGCGGAGCTTCACTCGCGGAGCCGCCCCGGTTCTCACGTTTGTGCTGAGCGGCCTGAGCAAGATTGCAGCTCTGCCGCAGATGAAGCTCGGCTGGATCGTAACGCTTGGGCCTGAAGGCGATCGAGACGAAGCCCTCGCGCGTCTGGAGGTGATCGCCGACACGTTTCTGTCCGTCAATGCCTCGGCACAGCTGGCGCTTCCATCTTGGCTCGGGACGGCTCCAAGGATGCAGCGCCAGATCCTTTTGCGCATGGAACGCAATCTTGCGATACTCACGAACGCAAATCTGGAGATGTACGACGTCTCGGCAGGCTGGAGCGCGATCCTTCGACTTCCGCGGCTCTTCGATCACGAGTCCGCGTTTCTGACGCTGCGCAGCGCGGGTATTGTGACACATCCGGCGCACTTCTACGGACTCGACGATGCCAACCGCGTCGTCCTCAGCCTCATCGTTGCGGAGGAGATGATGTACCAGGCGGTGGAGCGGATTAACAGCCTGATGAGAGATGTCTCTTGAGCTCTTGCGACACGCTCACAGACCCTGCAGAAACGGATTATCCGCGACCTCGGCTCCGATGGTCGTTGCCGGACCGTGCCCAGGAATGACTCGCGTCGTCTCTGGAAGCGGCAGTAGATGGGTGTGGATTGAACGCAGCAAGGTGGCGGCATCGCCGCCGGGCAGGTCAGTCCGACCGATACTGCCGGCGAACAGCGTGTCTCCCGCGAGCAGCAGAGCGTGATCCGGCAGATAGAGGCAAAGGCTGCCCGGCGTATGCCCCGGTGTGTGCAGCACTGTTCCGCTCAGCCCGGCTACCCCGACGGGCTCTCCATGCGCCAGGCTTGCGTCCGGCGGCTTGACCTCGGGTGTCGCGATGCCAAGCCATTCCGCCTGCACGTCCATCATGGCCACCAGCGGCAAGTCGGCCTGGTTGTAGAGCACGGGCGCTCCCGTGCTCAGTTGCAGGCTCAATGCCCCGGCGATGTGGTCGATGTGGGCGTGTGTCACGACGATCTGCTTGACGGTCAGGCCGTGAGCGGCCACACGGGCGAGAATCGCGGCTATGTCCGCGCCAGGATCGACGACGATCGCCTCGCGGCTCGCATCATCGCCGAGGATGGAGCAGTTACAGCGCAGCAGGCCGACCGGAAATACGTCGTGGATCATGGTGCCTTTCTCAGGCCGGGAGGGTAGAAAAAAGGCGCGCTCGCGGCGCGCCATCTCAGATGACTCTTGCCATCTACTTCTTCACGGGCGCGTTCTTCAAGGGCGCGGACTGCTTCGTGGTCGTGGTTCCGGAAAGAACAGAGTGATCGCTGCCGCTACTGCGCGCCAGAAGAATCGTCAGCGCGATGGACACGAGCATAAAGAGGATCGCCGACCAGGTCGTCATCTTGGTCAGCAGATTCGCCGCTCCGCGCGGGCCAAAGGCAGTCTGCGAGCCCTGGCCGCCAAAGGCCGCGGCGAGATCCGCCGACTTGCCCTGCTGCAAAAGCACCACGCCGATCAGAAAGAGACAGACGATGACGTGGACGATAACTAGAAGCGTAATCATGCGGTAAGCTCCGCTCCCGGTTGCAAAGGCGTCCGGAGAGCATCTCCGAGGAGAAAAAAGGTTGTTGGATTGGTGCGGAGGAGGGGACTTGAACCCCTATGCCTTGCGGCGCTAGCACCTCAAGCTAGTGCGTCTGCCAATTTCGCCACCTCCGCTTGCATCCCGGTCCCCGACAAAGAGAGGGCGACGCAGGCGTGACGGTCAATCCGAGGTTGAGTATAGCATTCCCGTTCGCGCCGAAGCGGCCTCTTGCTGCCCCAGTCCCAACAGACTCTGAAGACGTTCCGGTACATCGTGGAGCCGGTCGAGACGCAGCAGATACCGGCCTGGAAGGGGATCTCGGAGAGACTCTTCTTCAAGCATCCATGTGTCCGAGTGGGGAATAAAGACGGCGTGAAGCCCGGCCGCGAGCGCCGGGTTGATATCCGATCGAGGACTGTTCCCGATCATCCACGTGCGGCGCGCATCGCAGCCATGCCGACGACGGATCTCGTCATAGGCGTAGACGGTCTTTTCCGCGAGCACCTCCACGTCCGTGAAGAACGGCGCCAGACCGGAGCGCTCCAGCTTATCGACCTGCTCAAGCCGGTTGCCTTTCGTGACTAGAATCAGGCGATGCTCCTGTCCGAGCCTTTCCAGAGCTTCGCGGACGCCCTCGATGACTTCGATCTTTGCTGTAGCGATCGCATCTACAAAGCACAGAATACTTGCGTGCTGAGCCGCGGTCGGCGGCGCATGCGACAGCTCTTCGAAGCAGCGTACCAAAGAGAGACGAAAGCTCTCCGTACCGTAGCCGCGTTCGGCGATCGTTCGCAACTCCACGCGGTTGAGGTGGTCTCGCACCTCGGCGGGCGTATGCGACGCGTGATCGAGAAATGAGATGAACGCGGCGATCGCCCGTTCGAAGAAGATGCTGTTCTCCCACAGCGTGTCATCTGCGTCCAGCAGCAGCGTCTGCCGTTCCGGACAGGGGAGTCCCATTCGAAGTACCTCACTGATGCACAGTATTAGTTCGCGCAATACGCTTGCGTACCTTATAGTTCATAGTTCTGACTGTCTTATGAACACATGAAGCTTTCCGGTACTCTCTTGCTCGGAGCGATCAGCGTAGTACCTCCGTGCAAGCTTCCCACTCCCAGGATCCACGACCAGCTAGGTGTCTTCATCGTATTCTCAAGACGCCCATCGGCTTGAGAACGATGAAGCCGCACCAGAGCCGTGAGAACCAGGGAGTGAAGAACGGCGATGCTTCCCGAAGTAGGACACAAGTTCGGCCCGTACGAGATCCTGGGGAAACTGGGCGGCGGCGGCATGGGCATCGTCTTTCGGGCATGGGATGAGCGGCTTCATAGAGAGGTTGCGGTCAAGCTGCTGCACGACGAGTTTCAGGCGCCTGGCATGCGGCAGCGCTTTCTCCTGGAGGCCCGGGCTGCATCCTCTCTGAACCACCCCCACATCTGCACCATCTTCGACATGGGCGAGCAGGAGGGCGAACCCTATCTGGTGATGGAGGTCCTTGAAGGCATTACGCTCAAGGAGCGGATTGCACAGGGCGCCTGCTCGTCGGAGGAGATTGTGCGCTTTGGGCTGGAGATCGCCGACGCTCTCGCGGCCGCGCACGGCAAAGGCATCGTGCATCGCGATATCAAGCCGGCAAACATCTTTCTGCAGGGCAGGAGCGGCAGTGAGCGGCAGG
Source organism: uncultured Acidobacteriaceae bacterium (assembly GCA_964246835.1). Lineage (GTDB taxonomy): Bacteria > Acidobacteriota > Terriglobia > Terriglobales > Acidobacteriaceae > Edaphobacter. The sequence goes on from CAXTRT010000001.1 coordinate 60,086, forward strand.
TGAAGGTGCTGGACTTCGGCCTTGCCAAGGTGTCCATGGCGCTGCGCAGCGGGCGAGACTCGCGCGCGCTGGAGTTGACCTCCGCAGGCTCAACGGTGGGCACGCTCGCCTATATGTCACCGGAGCAGGCCAGGGGCGAGCATCTGGACGCGCGCTCCGATCTGTTCTCGCTCGGCATCGTGCTGTATGAGATGGCTACGCGGCGGGTGCCTTTTCGCGGCGCCACGACAGCACTGGCCTTTCAGGCGCTACTCACCGAGTCGCCCGACCCCATTCGCACCTGGAACGTGGCCATTCCACGCGAGCTTGAACGGATCATCGTGCGTCTGCTGGTAAAGGACAGGTCCGAGCGATACCAGACCGCGCGCGAGGTGGAAGAGGCTCTGCGCAAGCTGGCGAACCGCGGCGAAGGCGACTGGCTGCGTAAGCTGCCACGGCCCGATGTTCCGCTTGTGCCGTCGGCCGATCCCATCGCCCGCAGGCCAAGAAAGCTGCGAAGCAAAGCCGGGCCTGAGGAGACGAGTCAACCGAGCGAGGCCGCGCATAGCACGCCCGCGCCTTCTGAGGATCCAGACTTTATTCGGCCCAAGCGTATGCCGACGCCGGAGAGCCGGCCGCGTGATGTCTCGATCTCCAGGAGTTCAAATCCCGGCAAGCCCTTTGTGGAAGACAGGGCCGTCGACGTGGCCTCAACTCTGGTCCCAGAGCGGACGTCCTCCGCTTCACCTTCGCCATCATCCAGCCCGCAGCAAGATCCTGCCTCTGCTGTAGTAAGAGTGGCCGCGGAGGCGATTCTTCCGACAGCTAAGGAGGATTCGCACTCTACACCTGCGACCACATCGTCCTCAAAGCCAATAGACCTGAGCGCAGCGGCACCAGTCGCCTTGACGGCCGTGTCGGAAGCTGCAAAACCGGAGTCGAGGATCGGCCCGCCTGCTTCGTCCGAGATAATTTCAACACCGATTCACCTGAAACAAACAACGGCATCACGCCCGAGATCTGAGACAGCGGCCCAGGTGGGTGGTGATGCTGCCGCACAGGGAGCCGCTGACAAGCCGGCCACGCCAAGCGGGCAAAGCGATCCGCAGCATCCCTCTCGAAGCAAGCGACAACCGTCTGTCACCGCTCCGGTATCGACCCCTCGAACGGCCACCACAAAGCTGCGGACGTGGTTGATCGGCGCCGGCGTGCTCTCGCTTCTGCTAGCCGGATTCGGTGTGTACCTTACGCGCTCCGGCAGCTTTGGGCAGATTGTTCTCGGCCCAAAGGACACCATCTTGCTTGCGCCCGCGCAGAATCGTACGGGCGACGGCACGCTGGATAACGTCGTCGCGGAAGGTCTGGAGCTTGAGCTCAGCCAGCGCTCCAGTATTCATTGGTTAGGACTCGCCGCGCTGGATGCGGGAAGGCAGCAGGTGGCGGCTGCCGATCATGCTGCGCCGGAGACCGTAAGTCCGCGAGCCGCAGCGCAGCGGCTGGGCGCACGCGCTTATCTTTACAGCGAACTCTCGAAGGCGGATGAGGGCTATGCTCTGGAGCTCGATGTTGTGGACGTCGCGTCGAACGATCGTCTGGGAACTCTCTCCGAGAAAGCCGCAACGCCTGCCGATCTGCCGGCTGCTATCACCCGGCTCAGCCTCGCGCTTCGCGCCCGGCTGGGTGAAGCGACAGAAGGCGCGCGGATCCTGCCGCCTACGCCCCTCGCGCAGCAGGGGACTGCGAATCTGACTGCACTGAATCTCTTCGCGCAGGCGGAGACGGCGTCCGGGAATGGGGATCGCCTTCATGCCGCGGCGCTCTATGAGCAGGCGATCGGGCAGGCCCCTGACTTCGCTCTGGCAGATCTTCGGCTGGCCGAGATCTACGACAAAGAGGGTGCGGAGATCGCCGCCGCCCGGAGCGCCGCGCGTGCGCTTGCAGCCTCAGCCCGCACCGGCGACCGCATCGCTCCTCTTGCGCAGATCACGGCTGCGCTACTCAGCGATCAGGATCCCCAGAAAGCGACGCTCCTGGCGCGGCAGTTCCTGCACGCCAGACCTCATGACGAGCTGGCACTCGTCGCCATGGCTCACGTGATGCGCGTCCAGGGCCATATGACGGAGGCGCTGCTGACAGCCGAGCTCGCCTATCGCCTGTATCCCTTGAGCGCTGCCGCGTACTCCGAGGCCGCATACGCGCTGATCGGCCTGGATCGTTCTCGCGAAGCGCTTGCCCTGCAGCAGAAGACGGCCGAGCTGGGACTGCACTGTGACTGCGGCGGCGTAATCGCCAGTTATCTCAATGGAGCGCCCACGCCATCCTTTTCCGCAGCAAGCGATCTACAAACAAGCTTTCAGCAGACGCTCGTCATGGACGATTCGGGCCGCTTCAATGCCGGTCTGGCGGCATGGCGAGCCGGAGCCGATCAGGCCAGGAGCCGAGCCGAAACCTCGAGCTCGGCCGCCGGCATGCTCGCCCAGGCAGCCTTCGATCGCGCGCTTGCTGGCCGCTGCAGCGAAGTGGCTGCCCTGGCGCATGAGGCCGAGCTGCTGACTTATGGCCGCTCGGCTGCCTTCCACATTGCCTTTGCCGAAGCCCTCTGCACTCCATCGAGCGCGAAAGCTTCTACCGAGGCGGAATCCCACCTTCTCGAAGGCAGCCATCTTCACGACACCGCCACAGATATCCTGGTGCCGCTGATCCATGGGGCGGCGGCGATCTCCTCCAGGCAGCCCATGCAGGCGCTCGCGGCTCTATCCAAGATCGACAGCGAGCGCGACCAGCCGCCGACTGCCGTCTACCTTCGCGGCGTGGCGCACAGCCTCGGCGCTCAGGACGACTTAGCCCTGCCGGATCTGGAGCAGGCGGCGCGACGCCACGGCTACGATCTTCTTTCAGAGAGCACCGTCGGGCCACTGGCGCAACGCAGGCTGGCGGAGCTGCTTTCGGCACAGGGCGACCGGAGCGGGGCAGGCACGGCAGAGAAGCAGTTCCGCGCTCTCTGGGTCAACGCGGACGCACTACCGGCCGCGAACACAGGAACATCGCCGCGAGAAAAATCTCACGCGCGATAGGACCGGACCTTTGGAGCTAGCTGTCGCGGCGTTCGCTCCGATAGCGCTCGATGAGCGCATTGGTAGAGGCATCGTGCTTCAGCTCGCCGCTACCTTCAAGCTCAGGAACGATCCGATTGGCGAGCACTTTGCCCAGCTCGACGCCCCATTGATCAAATGAGTCGATCTGCCACACGACACCCTGGACAAAGACGAGGTGCTCATAGAGCGCGACCAGGGTGCCAAGGATCTCAGGCGTCAGCTCCATTGCGAGAATCACGTTCGATGGACGGTTGCCCTCGAAGACGCGATGTGGCACCAGCCAGTCAGCAGTACCCTCCGCCTTAACCTGCTCGGCAGTTTTTCCAAAGGCAAGTGCCTCAGCCTGGGCAAAGACGTTCGCTAACAGAATGTCATGATGTTTGCCAAGTGGGTTCAGCGAGCGGGAGAACCCGATGAAGTCGCACGGGATCAACCGCGTTCCCTGATGAATCAGCTGATAAAAGCTATGCTGCCCGTTGGTTCCCGGCTCACCCCAGTAGATTGCGCCGGTATCGTGCGTCACAGGTGCGCCCGAGAGCGTGACGTGCTTACCGTTCGACTCCATGGTGAGCTGCTGCAGGTACGCGGGGAAGCGCTTCAGATACTGCTCATACGGAAGCACGGCCACGGTCTGCGCGCCGAAGAAGTCGTTGTACCAGACGCTGAGCAGCGCCATGATGACGGGCAGATTCTTCTCGAACGGAGCCGTCCTGAAGTGTTCGTCCATGGCATGAAAGCCGGCGAGCATCTTGCGGAAGTTGTCGGGGCCGATCGCGATCATGGTGGAGAGCCCGATCGCCGAATCCATCGAGTAGCGGCCGCCCACCCAGTCCCAGAATCCGAACATGTTCTCGGTGTCGATGCCGAACTTTTCTACCTCCTTCGCGTTCGTCGAGATCGCGACAAAGTGGTTTGCAACCGCCTTCTCGTTTTTGAGGCCATTTGCGCTTTCGAGCAGCCAGGTACGCGCCGAATGCGCATTGGTCATCGTCTCGAGCGTCGTAAAGGTCTTCGAGGCTACGAGAAACAGGGTGGTCTCCGGGTCGAGATCGTGTGTTGCCTCCGCGATATCGGTGTCGTCCACATTTGAAACGAAGCGGAACTGCAGGGAACGCTGGCTATAGTGCCGCAGGGCCTCATACGCCATCACAGGTCCTAAATCCGAGCCGCCGATGCCGATATTGACTACCGTTTCAATCGGCCTGCCGGTGAATCCCTTCCAATCGCCTGACCGTACGCGATCCGCAAACCTGCTCATCTTATCCAGGACCGCATGCACCTCGGGCACCACGTCCACTCCATCGACCACAATGGACTCGCCCTTTTGCGCCCGCAGGGCTACGTGCAGAACGGCCCGATTCTCCGTGATGTTGATCTTCTCGCCGGAGAACATGGCATCGATCTTGGCTCGCAGACCGGACTCTTCAGCCAGCGCCTGCAGCAGCCGCAGTGTCTCGTCCGTAATTCGATTTTTTGAGAAGTCGACAAAGAGGCCGGCAGCCTCAAGCGAGTACCGCGTCGCGCGCTCCGGATCTGTATCGAACATCTCGCGCAACATGCTTCCCTTGATCGCTTCGAAGTGATCGGTAAGGGCTGCCCATGCAGCGGTCGTCGATCCGTTGGTGTGGGTAGCTTGGCTCATGGCACAGACTCCGTTCGTTCAGGTTTAGACGTAAAAGATAAAGTCGCGACATCGCGCTAGGTCGTGTCTATTATCCCCCAGCCGCGGTGCCCTCAGTGGACGCAACGCTGGTTCTCCTATCGGATTGCAGGCACCAGACTAACGGGTGTTTCCGCTCCAGCGCACGATCGGCATCAGGCTGGAGTAGTCGTCTGTCCACGCCGGCATGGATGCTGGCTGTATCGGCTCACCGGGACCGCCATCCGGCGTATTAAAGAGGGAAGCGCCCGGTGAAGCCAGCAGCACCCAACGCGCGGCGAAGATGCCTTCCGCGGTCTCCGCAGGCGAGTCGATCACCCGAGCTCTCAAGCCTTCTCGCGCTGCAAGCGCGGCGAGCACCGGCGCAAGATCCAGGTATTGGTTCGAGATGTGAAAGGCGAGAATTCCATCAGCCCGCAGGTGCCGTCGATAAAGCTGTACGGCCTCGACAGTCAAGAGATGAACCGGAATCGCGTCACCGGAGAAGGCATCCACAACGAGCACATCCAACTTATTGCTACCCTCCCGCTCAAGGGACTGCCTTGCATCGCCATCGACTATCGTAATCGCGGCCTTCGACTCACGAAGATAGGTAAAGAGCTCTTTCGCAATCTGCTCAACCGCGGGATTGATCTCGTAGAAGCGCATGGTGTCGCCAGGACGGCCGTAGGCCGCGACCGTACCCGCTCCAAGACCGATCACTCCGATCGATCGCTGCCGATCTCCGCAGCACAGGGCCAGCGCCCGCCCGACGCCGGAGTCGCGCCCGTAGTAGGTCAGCGGTTCTGTCCGATACGCTGGGGCAAACCACTGCATTCCGTGTTCGATGGTGCCATGCAGAAGCAGACGAGAGCGCTCAGCCTGCAGCGGAAGATCGGTCTGCTTCACACGCAGACTCCCATAGAAGTTGCGCGTTCGAAAGAGTGCATCGCGTGCATACGCCGTGTGCAGGCGGCCGAGCAGCACCAGACACAACACAGTGGAGGTGAGCCACAGCAGTCGTCGGCTCCAACCCTCGTGCCACGTCACAACGGCAGCAGCCGCGGCAGTCATCGCAAAGGCAATCGGAAGATCGTAGTTTGCGCTGAAGAGGAGCGGCGCCAGCAGGGCGGAGAAGGCGGTTCCGAGAGCTCCGCCCGCCGCGAGAATCAGATAGAAAGCTGTAGCTTCGTTTCGCTGCGCAGGCCGAAGCTGGTACAGCTCCGCATGGCAGAACCAGCAGGCGAGAAACAAGGCCGCGAGGAAGAAGCTCACGCTCACGCCCAGCGGCAGACTGACATCGGTCTTCGACAGCAGGTAGCCAAGCCCGGCGAGCAGAACGACCAGGAAGCGCAGCACGATCTCTTGCCGATAGAGCGATGGAAGATCAAACGCCAGCACAAAGCTGAGCAGATAGACGCCGAGCGGAACGACCCAAAGCAGGGGAAGCGCGGCTACATTCTCCGTCAGATGGCTGGTCACGGCACAGAGCTGCAGAGCTCCCGCGGCGCTGAGCAGAAGCCACAGCCCTGCTCGCCGTGCGCTGGATCGAGGGGCGACAGCCTGCTGCTCGACCTCTAGAGTCATAACGGCCGTCTTTCTTAGGCCGCCGATTGCCAGCCAGATGCAAAGCAAGGCGTAGACGACAAAGCCGCCAGTCCATATCGCATGCTGCGCGGAGAGTGCGAGGTGCGGCTCAACGATGGTCGGGTAGGCGAGAAGCGCCAGCAAAGAAGCTGCGTTCGATAGACCAAACAGCCCGAAGCGAACAGAGCGTTCGTCCTGTTGCGCGAGCCACACCTGCAGCAGGGGAGAGGTCGCGCTCAGGAGGAGAAACGGCAGACCGATGCGCCGCGTTAGCAGAGTAAAAATCGTCCAGGCAGGACTCGGACCTGCGTGCGTTGCAGGCGCTGCTGACGGGTGCGCCGTGCTCACACTCCAGCACACAGCGGCAGCGAGCGCAACCATCTGCAGCCAGCGCGCGAGCCGCTGCCGCCGCATAGCTGCGAGCAAAGCCGCGTAGCCATATCCAAGCAGAAGAGCTACCTGAAAGAAGCACAGACAGGTGAGCCACACTGCAGAAGAGCCGCCCATCCGTGGCAGCAGCTCTTTCGAGCTGAGAGGTTCGACGGAGAAGAGCAGAAAGGCGCTCATAGCGATGGTGAGACTTGTAATGAGGGGGTGAGCTCGCATCGAAGTTTGCCCATTCTAAACGTCAACTTCCTGCACGAGCAGTGTCGCAGCCATACTGATCACTACTGCCAGCGACGGCGCAGGCTCTCCTCCACTAGTCTGAGAGTCGCGTCTTTATCGAACGGAGAAATTGCAATGCGAGAGTGGATGCAATCCGGAGCGCTCAGGATTGGGACTGTTGTAACGATCAGCAATCCAACGCTTGCCGAGATCGTAAAGATGGCCGGCTTCGATTGGATCTGGATCGATGGGGAGCACGGCAGCTTCGATTGTGAGAGCGCGTCCGTCTACTGCGCGATCAACGCCGGCGGTCCGAAGACCTTTGTGCGGCTTCCGGACAGATCGTCGACAAACATCAAGCGATTTCTCGACATCGGCGCCGACGGCATCATTCTTCCGCAGGTAAGCTCGCGCGAGGAGGTTCTCGAGATTGGCCGCCATGCGCTTTACCCTCCGCGGGGCGAGCGCAGCATCGGCATCAGCCGCGCTCAAGGCTTCGGCACCTCTTTGACGCAATCGCTGCGTCAGCAATCGTACGCAATCCTTGTGCAGATCGAGACCGTTGCCGGTGTTGAAAATATCGAGGACATACTTGCAAGCGATGTTGTCGATGGTGTGCTCATCGGACCCTATGATCTGAGCGGCTCGTATGGATCGCCCGGCGCGATCGAGCTTCCGGAGGTGCAGTCTGCCATCGGCCGCGTCCTTCAAGCATCTCAGCGCGTCGGCAAGCCCTGCGGCATCTTCGCTGCGACCATCGAAGCCGGTAGAACCTACGCGGCGCAGGGCTTTCGTATGGTCGCGATCGGTATGGACAGCACGCTGATCCTGAATACACTCAAGTCTCTTCGCTATGGCATGGCCTAAAGAGCACGAGATCATGGCGGAGGGACAGGGACCCTCGACCGCGCCGGCAGATGTTTCCCGAGACTTCGAGAAAGTCACGCTACGTACACCTAGGCTTTTCTCTTTTCGGCAAATTGTCACTCTCCGTTTGCAGACGTTTTGTTTCGTTTAGTCACTTTGCCGTTCCGCTACCCCGGAGGCTATCAACGTCAAAGCTGCAAGGCAGGTGCGGAGGGCGCGATCTCTCAGATCGAGGCCGTGAGGCAAAAATGCTCCAGGACCGATGTCAAAGGCGTTTCCGTGCAGGAAATGCGCATTGATCAGCCCGGCAAGAAGATTGTGTGCTGACGTGATGGCGTAAAAGTCTAGGTGGAAATGAAGGCTGATTCTTCCACTGCGTTCATGCGTGCTGTCACCTCTGGGGCACCTTCCTTTGTTTTGCGCGTTCATCGGGGCAGGTGCACTTCCGAGACCCGGGGCGATCGGCGTGAGAGATCGCGCAGAAGATTCAAGTGAGACACAGGAGCGGAGCCGACGAAAAGACGTGTCAGTTGAGACCACGTGTCTCGGAGGCGCCATTAGCAAAGGATACTGCGCATACACTTCGTGACAAAGATCACGAAGCGATGACAGCCTCATTAATGCCGTTGACAAGAGAAGCGCTGTCAGGGAGACTTCACAACAATACGAAGATATACGAAAACAATCTCAGACCTTGAGGTACCCCTGTATGCAGATGCGAAGGAACATGACAGTTGCGTGTCTTCTGGTGGTGGCTCCATACGCCAGTGTGCGGGTCCAGGCCCAAATCGATACGGCGACGGTGGCTGGACGGGTGGTGGATGCTACGGGCGCAACGGTTCCGCAAGCGATCGTGACTGTAACTAATACGGGTACAAATTTTGCTTACCATGCAACGACCAACAACAATGGCGAGTGGACGATCAGTCCGGTACACATCGGGGTCTACCGCCTCGAGGTGACGGCGCAGGGGTTCAGCCGGGCGGAGGCCGGGCCATTCACCTTAAGCGTGCAGCAGCGGCAGCAGATTGACCTGAGCCTGCAGACCGGAGCGGTGACGTCCGTGGTGGAGGTGACGGGCTCTGCGCCGGTGCTGGAGACGGCGAACTCGGATCGAAGCCAGTTGATTGATAGCCGGACGATGGTCACGCTGCCGTTGAACGGCCGGAACCCCGTACAGCTGGCGCAGCTTTCAGCCGGCGTGACGGTGAGTGAGCCGGGGTCGCGGGATGAGAGTGGGTTCGGCTTCAGCGCGAACGGGGCGCGTTCGCTGCAGAACAACTTCCTGCTGGACGGCATCGATGACAACTCGAATCTGCCGGATTTGTTGAACGAGGCGAACTATGCGGTGATGCCATCGGTCGATGCGCTGCAGGAGTTCCGGGTGCAGACGGACTCCTACTCGGCGGAGTTTGGACGGGCTACGGGCGCGGTGGTGAACGCGACAACGAAGAGCGGGACCAACCAGGTGCACGGGGTGGTGTACGAATTTTTACGCAACCAGGCGTTTGACGCGCGAAACTACTTCGACCAGATGCTGCCGCCGTACCACCAGAACCAGTTTGGCGAGACGATCGGCGCGCCGATCCTGAGGAACAAACTGTTCGTGTTTGCGGACTACGAGGGTTTGCGGCTCTCGCAGGGACAGACATACGCCAGCCTGGTTCCTACAGCGGCGCAGAAGGCGGGCGATTTTACAAACCAGCTGAATACGAGCGCACCGACCGGGGTGAACGACTGCAATGGGCAGCCGACATACGCGGGCGAGTTGTTTGATACGACGTTGACGCGGGTCTCGGCGGCAAGTCCGTCGGGCTTCTGCGGGGTGCCGTTTGGGTACGCAGGCGGGGCGGCATCGAATGTGATCCCAGCGGGCAAGCAGGACGCGCTGGGGGCGAAGCTGGCGGCGCTCTATCCGACACCGAATGCAGCGAACAGTACTGGTTACAACTACATCTCTAATCCGAAGCTGGTGCGGACGGGGAACCAGGGCGACGTACGCGTGGACCAGGTCATTACGCAGCACGATAATGCGTTCTACCGGTTCAGCATGAGCCGGGCGCCGTACACAATACCGCCGCCGCTTCCGGGGCTGGCGGATGGCGGTGGGTTCTTCAGCGGAGATGGGCAGAACAATGCATACGCGGCTGCGGCGAGCCTGACGCACGTCTTCAGTCCAAAGAAAGTGGACGAGGTGCGGGTGGGATGGAACCGTCTACACTCCAGTCGGTTCCAGTTCAACTCAGGAACGGATGTTTCAGGACAGATTGGGATCCCAGGCGTGCCGTACGAGGCGGGCACAAGCAATGGCGGGCTGCCGCAGTTGATCTTCAACGACGTGGCGACGCTGGGCAGTCCGACGTATCTGCCATCGAACGAGATTCAGAACACGTACTCGCTCTCGGATACGTTCACGTTGATTGCGGGTGACCACAGCATCAAGATCGGCGGGGAGTTCCGGCCGGAGGAGTTCACGATCTTCCAGCCGGCGGCACCGCGGGGCACACTGACGTTTGGGACGCAGTTCACGGACAATCCGGGGGCGCAAGGCTCCGGAGGAAGCGGGTTTGCGACGTTGTTAACAGGGCAGCCGGATGGCGGTTCGATCAACAACATCAATAATGTGGACTACAACCGGCGGGTGTATGGGTTGTTTCTGCAGGATGACTGGAGAGCGACGCCAAAGCTGACGATCAACGCGGGGATACGGTATGACTTCTTCTCTGCGATCAAGGAGCGGCATAACGCGCAGGCCAACTTCAACCCGGTGAGCGGAGACCTGGATATTCCGAGGAGCAACAACGCGGTGCTGACGCCGACGTTTGCAGCCCTGCTAGCCGGAAAGGTGAACCGCACCGCGTCCGACGGGCTGATCGCTCCGGTGTATACGAACGTTTCGCCGCGAGTTGGTCTGGCGTACCAGTTCCGGCCGGGCTGGGTGGTGCGGGCGGCGGGCGGACTGTTCTTTAACGGGGAAGAGAGCGGGCCGTACAGCAACCCGAGCCCGGGCTTCAACCCGCCGTACTTCGCATCGCAGAACTTTGTCGGCCCATGCAGCCTGCCGTCGTATGCCGCGGTGCAGGACTGCTCAGTGCCTGGTTTACGCACGCTGTCGAAGGGATTTCCAGCGACGTCACTGACCGATCCAAATACGCCGAACCTGTTTTCAGAGAATGATCTGCGGACGCCGTATGTGGAGCAGTGGCATGTGACGGTGCAGCACGAGATCGGGGCCAAGACGACGGTGGAGGCGGCCTACGTGGGTTCAAAGGGGACACACCTCTACACGTCGTCGAACCTAAACCAGGCGACAGCGACGGCGGATCCGACCGCGAATTATGCATCGCGCAGGCCGTTCCCCTATGTGAACTCATCGATCGGGTGGCTGCAGTCGAACGGGTTTTCAAACTACAACTCTGCGCAGATGCGGGTTGAGGAACACCTGAATCATGGCGTGGCAGCGATTGTGAATTACACATACAGCCACGGGTTGGGGAACTCTTCTAACGCCAGCCTGGGCGCGCAGAATAACGATGGATTTCGTGATATCCGACGCATCGGTGAGTACGGCAACCTGGACTTCGATGTGCGTCACCGGTTTACAGCGGGGTACTCGTGGGATCTGCCGATCGGGAAGGGCATGGCGGTGGCGGGCAACAGCGGACCTCTGCTGAATGCGCTGATTGGGCGATGGCAGTTGTCGGGTGTTGTGACACTGTCGTCCGGCACGTGGTACACGGTGACGGATTCCAACTCTAACTTCTCGAACTCGGATGGGCAGCAGAGGCCGGACTTTGTGACGGGGCAGAAGGCTTCAGACAAGCCGTGTGTGGCGGGGACGTTCTTTAATACCTGCGCGTTCCGGGATCCAGCGCTGGGATCGTTTGGCAATGTATCCTTGAACACGCTGAATGGGCCGGGGAACAAGAACTGGGATGCGTCGCTGTTGAAGACGGTGAGCTTTGGCGAAGCGCGGCGGCTGGAGCTGCGGGGCGAGTTCTATAACGTGCTGAACCATCCGAACCTGCTGTTCGCAGGGGCGGGGCCGCAGAACTCAAATAATGCGACGACGTTTGGGTCGTCGAACTTCGGGGTGCTGACGGCGGCGCGGGATCCGCGGCTGATTCAGATTGGGGCTAAGTTTTACTACTAGGAACAAGGGGACGGTGGCTCCGGAGATGTGGCGCTGGAACCGCTTTTATTGTGGTGGTATCGATGCGCTTTGCTGAGGATGGACGCAATGCAGAATTCCGCTTAGGGCCCCGGGAAGAGCGAAACCGGTCCTAGACGAGGATGAGTTTGCAGCCGAAGGAGCGGACGCGTTCCTGGAGTTCCGGAAGGAGGCTGGTGTCGCTAATGACGATGTCGACCTCGGAGAAGGAGGCGATGAGGCTCATGCTGCGACGCGTAAATTTGCTGGCGTCCGCGACGACGATGATCTCGCGGGCGGCGCGGAGCATGGCACGATTGGCCATGGTCTCTTCGAGGTTGGTGCCGCTAACGCCGAACTCGGGGTCGCAGCCGGCGCCGCAGAGAAAGAGCTTGTCGGCGGAGAACTGCTCGAGCATGTCTTCGGTGGCGCGGCCGACGATGGAGGCGGAGTCGTTGCGGACGGTGCCGCCCATCATGATGGTTTGGGTGTGGCGAGAGCCGAGCAGCTCGACGGCGATATTGACGCCGTTGGTGATGACCTGCAGGTGCTGGATATTCTTGATCTGGCGAGCGACCTCGAGGGTGGTGGTGCCGGAGTCAAGGATGACGGTTTCGCCTTCCTTGATGAGGGTGGCAGCCATGGCGCCGATACGCTGTTTTTCCTTGGATTGATTCTTGAGGCGCTCGTGGAGCGGAGACTCGCGAAAGACGATGTCCTGGATCACGGCGCCGCCATGGGAGCGCTGAACGAGGCCGCGGTCGTGGAGCTCGTTGAGATCGCTGCGGATGGTGACGGCGGAGGTCTTGAAGCGATGGACGAGGTCGTTGACCTTGGCTCGGCCTTCGGCGCGGATGATCTGGAGGATCTGGCTGCGGCGTTCTTCGGCCATCATGCCGTCGGGCCGGTGATCGTCTTCAGCGAGGTTGCCGTTGAAGGATCGTTCGATCAGGTCCTTTTTCATGTTCGAGCTCCACTGCTTCCAGAAGCCATGATACCTATACGGGTTGCTGTAGTGAGCGGATGGATGCTAGATGCGGATGAAGACCTTGTTGCGGAACATCCAGAAGAGGAGCAGCCAATAGACGGCGAGGGTGAGGACTCCGAGAAGGAGTGGCTCAAAGGCGGCGCCGAAGAGGCCGAGGGCGCGCTCGCCAAGGTTGATGCGGAAGCTGCTCTCGAGGAAGTCTTCGAAGAGATGCGCCATCAGGTACGCGGCGATGGAGTTGACGCCCACAATGACAAGCGGAAAGGCGAAGCGGCGGTAGTGTTTGACGTCGATGAGCCAGGAGAAGACGGCGAGGTAAAGGAAACAGACTCCGCCGCTCCAGAGCACCCACGCGGGGGTCCAGATACGTTTGACGATGGGGCAGATGCCGGTGAAGTGGACGAAGAGGCCGGCAGCCATGAGGGCGGCGGCAGCGAGAAAGAAGCGGCGCAGGGGGATCTTGGGTTCGGCCTCAATGAACCATCGGCCGGCGGCGAGACCGAGGAGCATGGTGGCGAGGGTGGGGATGAAGCTGAGGGTGAGATAGCCACCGTCATTAAAGAGAAAAGGTTCGGGACGTGGCAGGCGGTTGAGGAACCAGACATCGAAGGCCTGGCCGAGATTGCTGTTTTTATTCCAGTGCGCGGAGAAGCCGGAGAGGAGGTGGCTATGCCAGTCGGCGGGGACGCCCACGGAGTTCCAGGGAAAGTTCGGGCCGGGTGCGGGATAGAGGGCCCAGGCGAACCAGTAGACGACGAGGATGGCGCCGAAGGCGGTCCACTGCCAGCGAGGGCGGGCGTAGGTCAGAAGGAAGGCGAAGGTGTAGCCGAGGCCGATCTGGGTGAGGGTGTCCTCGAAGGTGAAGTTGGTCATGGGGCTGTGAATGGAGCGGAGGAAAAAGCCGAGGATGATGAGCAGGAAGCTGCGCCAGACAGTATGGCCGAGCATGCTGCGGAAGGTGGCGCCTTTTTTCTGGCGGCTGCGCAGGGAGTAGGGGAGTGCGACGCCGACGAGGAAGGTGAAGGAGGGTTGGATGGTGTCATGGAGGCTCATGCCGGTCCACTCGACATGAGACTGGTTGTAGGCGAGGAACTGCCAGAGGCGGCTGTTGGGAAAGGAGGTAGCGACTTTGGCGAAGGAGAGGACTTCGCCCATCATGAGGAGCATGACGAGCCCGCGGTAAGCGTCTACGGCAAGGTTGCGACGCTGGTCGAGAGAGGTTGCCGGAGCTGAAGCGGTCACACGAGTCTCCTGGGCGGAATGCAGGCCAATTTGTGGGTATCGATCACTTTCACTTCCGTGCCTTAGATTTCGAAGTGCCCGATTTTAGCATGGCGGTTGGTCACGTGATTCCGGATTCATTCAAATTGTGAGGTGGATTTGCTTTGACAGCAGGTGCTTTCTGCTCATAGTCTCTATCGCAAGCCAAAGAGTTTCGATTGCTTACGATGTTTTGAAACGGCTTGCGAAGAGGCGGCAAGTATGTCCAATCCTTTTCTGGCAAGGCTCGTTTGCGTACTGGGTCGGATAAGAAGCAGCAGAACAGCATGAGGAGAGCGAATGGCGATGGATGGACATGCTTTTGGATCTGGTTGGACGCGCCGTAAGTTTGTGCAGCTGAGCACGGCGAGTGTGGTTGCAGCGGGTGTCACGCGGATGACGCACGCGGCGCCGGCGTCGGCCACACAAACGATGATCGATGTTCCGTTTGAGAAGCGAAATCCTCGCATCGGGATGATCGGAACGGGCGGGAGGGGAACCTCGCTGCTTGAAAACATTTTGGCCGCGGATGCTCAGGTGGTGGCGATCTGCGATGCGGTACCGGCGCACGCGCAGAACGCGGCGGGGCTGGTCGAGAAGAGTGGGCAGAAGAAGCCGGCGCTCTTCACCGACGGAACGCATGCGTACCAGGCGTTGCTGAAGTTGCCGGATGTGGATTTTGTGATCGTGGCGACGCCGTGGATGTGGCATGCGGAGATGGCGATCGCGGCGATGAAGGCGGGCAAGGACGTTGCGGTGGAGGTTCCGGCGGTAACGACGCTTGAGGACTGCTGGAGCATCGTGCGGACCTCTGAGGCGACGCGCAAGCATTGCACGATGCTGGAGAACTGTTGCTACGGGTATAACGAGACGCTGGTGCTGCGGATGGTGCACGCGGGCAAGTTCGGGGACCTGCTCTACGGTGAGGGCGCGTACCTGCATGATCTGCGGGAGGAGTTGTTCTCGGACAAGGGCGAGGGTCTGTGGCGACGAGCGGAACATACCAAGCGGGATGGCAATCTGTATCCGACGCACGGGCTGGGACCGGTGGCGAACTATATGGGGATCAATCGTGGCGACAAGTTCGGGCACCTGGTCTCAATGAGCACGCCGCAACGGGGGCTCGACGTCTATCGCAAGGCGCACCTGAAGACGGGCGACCCTCGGTTGGCAGAGAGGTATGTGACCGGCGACATGAATACGACACTGATTAAGACGACGAAGGGGCTTACGATTACGGTAAAGCATACGGTCTCAACACCGCACCCCTATGACCGCGTGAACACGATCGCCGGAACGAACGGGATCTTCGAGGACTATCCAGCGCGGATTTACCTGGACGGTCAGAACAAGGATGAGGAGTGGGGATCAATCGACCTGTACAAGGAGTTCGAGCACCCGCTCTGGAAGAAGGAAGGCGATCTGGCGAAGAAGGTTGGCGGGCACGGGGGCATGGACTTCCTGATGCTGTACCGGCTGCTTGCATGCCTGCGCGAAGGCATAGCGCCAGACATGGATGTGTATGACGCGGCGGCGTGGTCGGCTGTTTCGCCGCTGAGTGTAAGCTCTGTGGCAAAGGGAAGCGCGCCGATGGAGTTTCCGGACTTCACGCAAGGAAAGTGGCTGATGCGGACAGCTTCAGCGATTGCGACGCAGAGCTGAAGAAAGTTGGACGATGTACGTTGAAAGGGAGCGTAGAGGCGAGATGAGGGAGCGCTCCACAGAGCGCCCTGCTATCACGCTGCGTGGCTTCGATCGAGATGATGGCTTTCCGAGATTCGGTTACGTTGCGAGCGGTTCAGAGGGGCGGCGATGGAGGTTCGGACGGACAAGTTTGTCGATATGGTGAGCGCGAAGGCAGAGGTGGACCTTCCGCTCAGCTTGTTTCAGCCTCGCTCGTCGTTGAAGACGACGACGCACATGGAGGAGCGGCCGCACTTTCCAGTCATCGACTATCACAATCACCTGGACTCGATGGGAGCGGACGAGCTATTGCGCGTGATGGATGCGTGCGACGTGGAGGTGCTTGTCAACATAACGATGCAGACAGGAGACGCCGCGCTCGCGCAGATGGATCGTCTGCGGACGGCGAACCCGAGGCGCTTTGCGACCATCGGGTGGATGGACTGGAGTGGGGTGGAGCGCGATGACTTCGCCGCGGTGACATGCGACCGTCTGGAACAGATGATGGAGCATGGCGCGGTCGGGATCAAGTTCTGGAAGGATCTTGGGCTTGTGTTGAAGGATGAGCGTGGCACGCTGCGGCGGATCGATGATGAACGGTTCGCAGCGATCTTCGACAAGGCCGGCGAGTTGAAGCTGCCGGTGATGTTTCACACGGCGGATCCGGACGCGTTCTTCGATCCAATCACGCCTGAGAACGAGCGCTACGAGGAGCTGGCGGCGCACCCGGACTGGGGATTCTCGGACCTGCCGGTGACGAAGCGGGAGCTGCTGGAGCAACGCAATCGAGTCTTTACACGGCACCCGAAGACTCAGTTTGTCGGAGCGCACCTGGCGGAGTGTGGAGAGGATCTGGCGTATCTCTCGAAGCTGCTGGACACGCATGCGAATCTGCAGATTGATATCAGCGCACGGACGCCCGAACTGGGGCGGCAACCGTATACGGCGCGGGAGTTCTTCCTGAAGTATGCGGATCGGATTGTGTTTGGGACGGACCTGCT
Organism: uncultured Acidobacteriaceae bacterium; assembly: GCA_964246835.1. Classification (GTDB taxonomy): domain Bacteria; phylum Acidobacteriota; class Terriglobia; order Terriglobales; family Acidobacteriaceae; genus Edaphobacter. The sequence goes on from CAXTRT010000001.1 coordinate 76,941, forward strand.
GCCGGAGATAGGAATGTATCGCGGATACTATCGGTTTCTGCAGACCAAAGACGAGTACTTCGCCTATCCGACGCATGCGTCGGGGCAGGGGCGATGGAGCATCTACGGCATCTATCTGCCGGATGAGGTGCTGTTGAAGGTATACCGAGAGAACGCGCTGAAGCTGCTGGCACCGTTCCGCTAAGAGCTGGCGATCTCGTGATTCGAGCTGAGTTCGTAAAGGCGTAAAGGAGGGTCAGCCCTCAAGCACGGAAACCTGCCTTTTGCCGCCGCTACAGGCAGTGACTAGCAGGCACTGGCGTAGACGCGAAGGATGTCCTTCACCTTGTCAACGAGGAGCGACTCTGGATCGCCGGCGAGTTTCCCTGAGCGCAGACGCTCGTATTGGGCGGGCAGATACAGGCTGAGCATGCTTTGCGGGATCGGTGACGCCGAGAGATTGGAGATGAGGATGGCTACAGCGGCAGAGATCTCGGGGAAGTGCCAGTAGTAGCGGACGCGATCGCTGTAGCTGTAACGGCGAAGGAGAGCCTGCTGTGCAGGAGTGCCGCTGTAATAAGGCTGCCAGGAGCTGGGGTTGGCCAGCATGGTGCGCTCGATGACTGCCTGCAGGTTGGACTGTTCTGCGGCTGAGATTAGTTCCGTTTCGATTGCGGAGAGGGCATCAAGCGCTTCGCGCAGAGCGAAGGTGAGGGCGGGACCGACCTTTAGGATGGCAAAGCCGTCTTCAACGAGTTCACGGTAGGCGGTGGAGACCTGATAGTCAGTAGAGTGCGCTTCAAAGACGATCTGTGGGGCATGCTGAGCGCGCCATGCGGTGAGTGAGGCGGCGCGGGAGCGGTTGTAGTCGATGACGCTATCGTGATCGAACTCAACGCCTGGCTGGACAACGATGGCAAGGACGCGAGACCAGGCGTCGCTGAGACCAGCGGCGAGGAAGGCTTGGCGATGAACGTCGAGAGTGTGCGCAGCGGCTTCGGGCGAGGAGATGACGATGCCGGCATCGAGGGCATGAGTGGCGCCGCCGGGTGTGGGAACTTCGGTACCAATGACGTAGACGGGCAGTTCCGCGGTTGAGGGGCGGGCCTGTTCCGCAGCTCGGCAGAGTAGCACGCTGCGAGCGGCGATCATTTCGTCAGAGAGAGGGGCGATGTCGTTCAGACAGGCCATGCTGGCGTCGAGATGGATCTTGCTGAAGCCGGCGGCGGCGTAGGCGGCAACCATGGTTTCGGCGTGCCGCATGGCATCCTGTGCGGGCTGGTGCCGCCAGGGGTTGGGGCCGAGGTGATCGCCGCCGAGGATCAGGTTCTCGAAGGGGAGACCGGCGCCGCGGGCAATCTCTTCGACGAAGCTGCGGAAGCCGGCGGGCTGCATGCCTGTGTAGCCGCCGTTCTGATTGACTTGATTGCTGGTGGCTTCGATGAGGAGGAGGCTGTTGTCGGCGACGGCCTGTTCCGCGGCGGCACGGAGAACGAGGGCGTGAGCGCTGCAGACCGAGTAGATGCCGACTGTCTCACCGGCGTTCCGTGAGAGAAGATGGGTCTGGAGTCTGCTGCTCATAGTCACTGATAGATCGTGAAGTCGCTCACGACGCGGCTGATGACGCCTTGCGGGCTGGGCGCGTCCGGTCGCAGGCCATGCGAGATCGAGTAATAAAGGCCTAGGATTTGACCGAAGATGACGTCTACTGGCGGCCGGTAGGCATCTGGAAAAGAACCCTGAATGGCAAGGAAGGTATCACAGACGGGAGCGGCGATCTCGCGATCCGCTTCAAGGCCGACGACAGTGCAGGAGGCAGTGATCTGCTTGTGCTGGATTTCGCGCAGGAGGTCAATCTCATACTCGGTGCGCGGCCGCTGCGAGGAGAGAAAACAGATGAGGTCAGTGTTGCGATCAAGAGCAGCCATCGGTCCATGACGAAGACCAAGAGAGCTTTGAGAGATGGTCTTGACCTGTCCGCCGGACATCTCCAGCACCTTGAGAGAGGCTTCTTTGGCGATGGCGGCGAGCGCTCCGGAGCCGATCATGCAGACCTGACGGCTGCCACGCTGGCTCGCGGTCTTTGCAAGCTCTGCGCCGTCGCCCAGCAAGGGGGTGGCGGCGGCGATCATCTGGTCGAGGATGGGTTTGTACTCGTCAAGGTTCCAGGCATGCGCGAGGCATTGGCCAAAGACAACCATGTTGGTAAACGAACTGGTCATCGCGAGACTGCGGTCATTGACGGAGTCGTCGAGGATGGCGGTGCAGACACGCGCTTGACCAGTACTGGCTGTAATCATACGCGCTTTGGGATTGCAGGTGACGATCAGATGGGAGATCTCCGGATAGTGCTCGATGGTCTGTTCGAGGACGTTGAGTCCCTCGGGAGAGTCGCCAGAGCGCGAGAAGGAGATCCAGAGATAACGGCGACCAGGAATCACGTGGTCGGAAAGATTGGTAAGTAGATCGGTGCTGGCGACGGCGCTGGTCTCACAACCCCAGCGTTGCCTTAGAAGAAGGGCAAGAGCGAGACCGATGTAGTGCGATGTTCCGGCGCCCACAAGCATGATGATCGGACGGTGCTCCAGCGCGGCCGTGACACCCACCCGCTCAAGAAAGAGGCGAATGCGCTCCTGTTCGCGTTCGAAAATAGCGAGAGTTGTCCGCCAGGTAGTGGGCTGCTGTGCAATCTCGCGCGGTGTGAAGAGAAGTCCGCGTGCCTCCTGTTCCGATCTTGGTAGGTCGAGCAGACTCATCAAAGCGCTCAAGCGATTGGGGCTCCTGAAGGGTGTAACGAAACATAAAGAAATGAAACGCAAATAATAGTAGCATAGCATCGGGACGCATTACTGAGCAGGGAAGATAGAGCAGGAACAGGGAACAAGGATGGACGTGAACGAGCGACGGTTCGATGTGACGATTGCTGGAGAGATCAATCTTGATCTGATCTTGTATGGCCTTCCGGCGGTCATGCCGCTTGAACGCGAGCTGCTCGCTTCGGGATTTCGCATGACGCTTGGAGGATCGTCTGCCATTACGGCGCACAACCTGGCGATGCTTGGAACGCGTGTGGGGTTTGTAACCCGTGTCGGTACAGATGACATGGGCCGACTCGCCATGGAACGGATGATGACGAGTGGCGTTGACGTTTTAGAGAGCAAACGCCAGGGGGCCGCTACCGGCGTCACTCTGCTTCTGCCGCACGGGGCGGAGCGCCACATACTCACGTATCCGGGAACGATGGCGGAGATGACCTGTGCGGATCTGCCGTGGGAGTATGTCTCGGCAGCTAGACACTTTCATTTATCTTCACTCTTTCTACAGCGCGGCCTGCATGCAGGGCTTCCGGCGCTACTGCGTCGGTTGAGACAGGCCGGTCTGACGATCTCTCTCGATACGAACGATGATCCCGATGATCGCTGGGGTGGGGTGCTGAAGGAGGTGCTTGGCCTGGTCGATGTTTTTCTGCCGAGCGAGCGTGAGTTATGCCGGATAACTGGATCGGCGGACTTCAATGAGGCACTTGCGCGTTTGGGGAAGGTGGTGCCAACGATCGTGGTGAAGCGCGGCGCTAGGGGAGCCGTGGTGCAAACAGAGGAGAAGCGGCAGGAGATCGCGGGGCTTCGCGTGACACCGGTGGACACTATTGGAGCTGGGGACAGCTTCAACGCGGGGTTCCTATGTGCGCTTTTACGTGGATGCTCAGTGGTGGATGCCGCACGGGTGGGGAATGTAACCGGTGCACTCTCTACCCTGTCGTTCGGTGGAACAGAGGCGTGGCGCGATGCGGAGTTGCGTCATCGATTTCTGTCGGACAACGGCGTTCCAGAGCTTCTGGCACGCGGATCTCGTCCGTAGAATGCTCCCGCGTGAGCCGACCCGAGCAGGGGCACTCGCCCTTGCTCCACATTCCTTTTCACTGGGACCGTGCTACTAAGGGCATGGTTAGCAAGAAAGATCCGAGTCTCTGCCTTATCCGCGTGAAGTGAAGCTGCGTCTCTATAATTTCCAGGGCGCGGCGAGCGAAGCTATTGTGGGACTTGCCTGATGCGGTCATTCACGCAGGCGTGCCCCAGGATCAAAGTCAGGCTTGAGATGCCGCGATCCAGACCTGCATGGCAGTCGGCTTGCGATTGGCCCAGGCGTAGTACGGGATGAGGCGCAGCGAGGTCGCGGAGGAAGAGGCCGGTCTCGCGGCAGACTGGTACAGAGCGCCGGCGGGCGGAGGACTGGAAAGTGTGCCGGGATGCTCGAGGATAACCAGTCCATCGAGCAGGCCGGCATCGAAGTGGACCTTCGTCTCGCCGGTTGAAAGGGCCGAGTAGAGAGAGAGGCCTGCGCCGGCAGCTGCGTCTCCCATGGCAGTGCTGGGCGCTGCCGTCTGATCGAGAGCCTCCATGCAGTAGACGAGTGGGCCGCGCTCGAGTGCGATGCGGCCGGTATCCTCGGCCACGGCTGGGTTGGCGCGGATAACCTGCGGGCTCATGTCGAGCGTGAGTTCGATGCTGTCCTTGCCTGTCCATCGCCGGTGAAGAGCGAGGTATTGGCCGGCAGTGACGCCTTCGACCGCCTTGCCATTTACGGTGACGCTGCTCTTGGCCGACCACGCCGGAATACGCAGAAAGACGGTAAACTCCTCGGGCGATGCGGGCTTTACGGAAAGGCGCACATTGCCGTCCCAGGGATAGTTGGTCGTCTGCTCGATCTCGAGCGGTGTTCCACTTTCAAGACGCCACTTGAGGTTCGCGTTGTCGTAGAGATGAACGTACACGCCCGCCTTCGATGTGCTGTAAAAGTAGCCGGGCAGCGAGGCAAGCGTGCGCTCGAGGTTGGGCGGGCAGCACGTCGTGTCGTACCAGGGATTGCGAATTGTGTCGCCGGTCGCTGGGTCGAAGGCGAGCGGATTGCGATAGCAATAGAGCGTCCCATCGAGCGACATGCCTGAGTTGATGCCGTTGTAAAGCGCACGTTCCATCACGTCGGTAAAGCGCGCCTCTCCGGTTGCGTGCAGCATGCGCCAGTTCCACATCATGTTGCCGATGGCGGCGCAGCTTTCGCCATAAGCACGCGCATTGGGCAGCTCGTAGGCGTCCCCGAAGGCCTCGCCCTGGCTCCGCGCGCCGACCCCGCCGGTGATGTAGATCTGGTGCTCGGAGAGATCGGTCCAGAGCGCCTCCAGCGTCTTCAGATACGCTGGATCGCCTGTCTCAAGGTAGAAGTCAGTTGCTCCACAGCAGGCGTACATCGCGCGAACCGCATGGCCTTCAAGCCTGGTGCGCGAGGAAAAAGGAATACCGCAGAACATGTATACGGTCTGCGACTGCTTGAGTGGAACACGCGCGTCACCGTGAAGAATGTAGCCGGCAAGATCGAGGTAGCGCGTCTGGCCCGTAGTGCGATAGAGCTCTATGAGAGCCATCTCGATCTCAGGATGGCCGGAGACGATGCCTTTCTGGTTCGGCCCCGGGCCATACGCCGGGATCAGAAAGTTGTCGACAAAGCGAATACCCGCATGCAGCAGCTCCGGGTTGCCGGTGGCGCGATACATGGCGAGCCCACCCTGCAGCAGGTGACCGATGCAGTACAGTTCATGGCCGCTCACCTGGCTCTGCGGGAGCATGCGCTCCGACCGCCGGTCGTCGATATAAAAGGTGTTGAGATAACCGGAGGGCTCCTGCGCGGCGACGACCGCGGCGATCCATTCATTGAGAGTTTTACGCAGGTTCGGATCGTCCTGCGACTGAAGAACGAAGGCTGCGGCCTCCATCCACTTATAGACGTCGGAGTCGGAGTAGAGAGGACCGCGCTGCGGAGCCGGTGAGCGGCCCTTGAGACGCAGGAAGTTATCGATCCTGCCGTGGTCGAGCAGCTCCTGCCGCATGGTTGGAAGGCTGGACTGGACGTTCGTTACACGTCGCCGCGACCAGAAGCCGGAGCGTAGGGTGACGGCGCTTACAGGAACGCTTCGCAATTTACTGTGCGGGGAGCGGCTGAGGTCTATCACGCCCTGGCTCTTCCAGTCGGGATGGAGCGGTACGGGGCCGGAGCTCTCATGCGTCGCGGCGAGAAATCCGGGCGTGGCAGAGAGACGCTGCGTGGCGGCCAGGCCGGTTGCAGCGGCCGTTGCCAGAAACGATCGTCGAGTACGAATGCGGCTCATTGCAGGATCTCCAAGCGGTGCTGCGGCGTTATTCAGAGTGCTGTTTGTCCGGAACTCTCACTCGCAGCGCATCGGCTGATCCACCCTGCCGAACTTGGATCTCCGCTGCGGTGACGACTCAGGTCTTCAGCTGCGGAAACGCGGTGATGCGAAGCTTGGCCGCGGCATATGGAACCAGGGTGATGGTCTCTTCGGGCTCTTCGCTGGCGACAGGACTCCGCGGCACCGGGTCCGCGACGCCATCCACCGCGCGCCAGGCCGGCACCTTGCGGGCCGTCACCTGCAGCGTCAAAGGGGTTCCGGTCAGCGCAAACGGAGACCCGCCGACAGGATGTTCGTCCACCTTCAGCGCGTGGGCTGTGGACTCATCGACAGTCAGCGCATAGTTCCACTCGGAGGTGGGAAAGACCTGCCAGTCCGCGGTCATGCCGCGCGTGCGCAGCTTCACCCAGTCCTCGCCGATAGGGTAGGAGAAGACAAGCGGCCCGCGGCTGATCGAGACCGATTCGTTGAAGCCGCGTGCAGCCCGGGGCGCCATCGGAAGCACGAGATCGACGACATCCCCGGTCTTCCATGTACGGTCTATACGTGCAAACCCGCCGGCGTTAGGTGCGGTCTCCGGCTGCCCATTGACCTGCAGCGTGGCGCTGGCCGCCCACTGCGGAATGCGTACACGCAGCGGAAACTTCACCTCCTTTGCCGGATTCACCCTGATCGTAATCACCCCGCGAAACGGGTAGTCGGTCTCTTCGATAACGTGGACCATCGTGCCTCGGACGACGGTGTGTACCTCGCTGGGCGCGTAGGCCGCGGCGACCAGGCCGCCATCCTGCGAAGCCATCCACAGGCTCGCCGTCAGCTTCGGCCAGCCCTGATGAAAGTTCGCCGCGCAGCACCCGAAGTTCGGCTCCAGGCCATAGAGGTTCGACTCCGGCCCGTCAGTCGTCCACGGCTTGCGATGCAGGCTCACCTCGACCTGGTTGGGCTCCTGGTTGTACTGGTGCGCCCACATGTCGTCCGTGAAGGTGCCGGGCAGCGCGTTGTAGGCGATCTGCTCCAGCCGGTCTCCGAGCGAGGCCTCCCCCAGGATCGCAAGCGACTGCTCGAGCGAGAACATCATCTCGACGACCGTGCAGAGCTCCGAGCCCTGCGAGGGATTGCGTCCAGCAAAGTGCTCGTCGCAGGAGAACATTCCGTTGGGCAGGCCGTGATATGTGTCGAGCGCGGAGAGCATGGCATCGAGTCCGCGGCGGTCCGTCTCGCTTGCACTCACGACCGACCAGACGGGCGCAGCCTTCAACGCCTGGCCATTGTTCACGCCATGGGTCGCCAGCGCCATCTCGCCGAGCCCGTTGTGCTCGTTCAGCTTAATCATCTCCGGAGTGACCGGCCCCGTGTGCTTGAAGTCGGCGAAGCTGGCCTGCCAATCGAAGCCCTGCCGGTGCAGCAGCCGCAGCAGCGCAACCAGCCTCTCATCGCCGGTCCGGTTGTAGAGCCAGATCACCGAGAGGGCGTTATCCTGCCAGCGGAACTTGCCCCAATCGCGCAGCGGCCGCGCCGGCAGCGTCTCTAGCTGATAGGCAAAGTAGCGGGAGAGAACCGGGATGACCCGCGGATCTCCAGTCGCCTCCTCATACTGTGTCAGAGCCTTCAGCATGACCATGCGCGGCCACCAGTCGTCGTTGGTCGCCGGCCCGATCATCCCGTTCGCGGCCTGGTGCGTCAGCGTCCACTCGATGTAACGTTGCGCCTTCGCCTTCAGCCGATCGTCATCGAGCAGATACGCCAGCGGCACCAGTCCATCCAGAAAGTAAGGCCCACGCTCCCAGGACTCGCCCGTGCCGCCCAGCCATCCGCTGTTGCCGCCCACATCCACCCAGGTCTCATCCAGATGACCACCGAGGCCGGTCGCCTGGATCTCCAGCTGTCGCCGCAGCCATCCTGCCGGTCGCACCGAACCCAGCGGAAGCATGTTAAAGGCATTCGGCGCTAGTGGTGAGCGGTTGCCGACGGGTTCACCCTTGTTCGCGGCCACGCCAGGCGCGCCAGATGGAGTACGCGTCCCATTGGCTCTCTTGTCCATACCAAAGGCAGTGCTGGGGTCCAGCAGAAAAGCAGGCGTCATGCCCGCGAGCAGCTTCAAAAGATCCCGGCGTTCCAGAAAGGTCATAGTGTTTCCCAACTCCCGTGCAAGCCCGCAGCTTTGACGCGCGTCAGTCAGCAGACTACAGCCGACACAGCGCCCACACAGTGTCGCAATGTGGAAGGATGCCGGTCTATAGTTCACTTGATCTAGCGTAGAGCGAAGCTTCCGGGCTGGTAAAAGAAGTCCCGCAGTTCAACCATCGACCGTGATCAGGCCACGCTGAATCGCCGTCGTGGCGGCTTCCGTGCGATCCGACACCTCAAGCTTTTCGATGATCTTAAGCACGTGGTTGCGGACGGTGTTGTCGCTGATACCAAGCGCATGCCCAATCTGTTTATTGGTCGGGCCCTTTGAGAGCATCTTCAAAATCTCCAGCTCGCGGGAGGTCAGATTGGTCCGCACCATGCGCTCCGCCAGGCGCGATGCAATATGGCGCGGGATATAGCGCTTGCCCGCGTGAACCGCGCGAATGGCCTCCACCATCTCCCGCAGCGACGTGTCTTTCAGCAGATAGCCCTGCGCTCCGGCCTGGACGGCGCGATAGATATCTTCATCAGTCTCATAGTTGGTAAGAATGATCACGCGAGCCGGACGATTTGCAGCCTTCAGCGCCTGCAGCATCTCAACCCCGCTCATGCCGGGCATGCGAAGGTCCAGCAGGATGACCTCCGGGTGACGCTCCTCGAGCATCCTGAGTGCCTCTTCGCCACTAGGCGCGGAGCCGACCAGCTCCAGCTCCGCCTGCGTTCCAAGCATGCTGGCAAGTCCGGCCCGCACGACGGGATGATCATCCACGATAAGAATTCGGATCGAGCCTGCCGCGCCCTGTTGCATAACGTATCTGCCTCCATAGAGATCGTGATGAAGCTGTCTGCCGCGCCGAAGCTGTTTCAAACGGCTTCAGAGCGGAGCGGATGAAGACCTCGGTTCCGCTCCCCGGATGGCTGCGGATCTCGAGCGTGGCGCCGATGTCGACAGCGCGCTTGCGCATCCCTCTCAGCCCAAATCCGGAGTGCTGCCGGTATGGCTCAAAGCCGGCTCCATCATCCAGGATGCGCAGCTGCACGGCATCCTTCTCATAGGCGAGTGTGATCTCAAGCAGAGAGGGCTGGCCATGCCGGATCGCATTCGCAAGCGCTTCCTGACCCACGTGGTAGAGCATGTCGGCGACGCGCAGCGGCACCCGGACCACGTCTCCTGTGCAGCTTGCGGTAATGCGAACCGATCCTCCCTCAACCAGCCGTCGCGCGCACTCCGCTAGCGCAGTAAGCAGGCCGTCCGGGCCGGGCTGCTCCGGCCGCAGCACGGCAATACTGCGCCGGGTCTCTTCATGGCTGTGCCGCACCAGCTCGCTGGCCAGATCAAGCTGCTGCTGGAGCTTGGGCAGTTCCTTCGGCATGCCTTCGCGAATCGCCTTGAGCTGAAAGCCGATCCCCGCAAAGCTCTGCGAGAGCGTGTCGTGCATCTCGTACGCCATGCGCTCCCGTTCTTCGAGCACGGCCCGCAGCCGCCAGCTCTCCACACGATGGAAGAAGAAGTTCGCAATCATGGCGAGCAGAAGCACCGCGATCGCGATCATGAGCACATGGCTCGCGTTCCACCAGGGCGGCCCGGCGAGCACGGCCGCATCGTCACTTGACCGCAGCAGTAGTGCGAACGGCACAAGATCCTGCGTATAGGCCGGATCCGCTACGGCAATACCGCGAAGCCTGAGCATGCTGCCCGGCTTCAGCGTGTTGAACAGCGAGTCTCCACGGCCTCGGTTCATCACCGTGCGAAAAGACTGCGGCCCGGCGTCGACGTTGAAGATCAGGCTGTCTCCAACGCCGCGTTCCTTGCTGGCGAGACGACCTTCCACCTCGATGAAAGTTGCGTCGAAAGCTCCGGTTGCCGCCTGCGAGGCGGTCACAGAGACGGGCGGCATCGGTGTGTTCTCCCAGAGCACACGCACCTTGGCCTGGTCCATGCCGGAGCTGAACGAGCTTGCGTGAACTCTGCCTGTGACCTCAACCTCGTCACCGACCTTCAACGCCTGCGGCACGCTCTGCTGCACGGCGACACCGCCGGTGGCATCCTGAACGAAGACCGCGGGCGAAGCCAGCACGACGGTGCCGCGGACCGTGGCGGTCAACGGCTTCGAGGAAGGAATCGTGCGCAGGCTGCTGATCAACTGCACGTCCGGGCTTGATGGAGCGGCCTGCGATCCGGTTCCCGGTGCCGACGCATACATCTCCCACGAGCTCTCCCGCTCCATCGACGGCTCCTGTTCCATACGCGATTGCCGGCTTCCCGCCGCTGCCAGCATCTCTGCCAGCTGGGCCTGCGTGGACGGATGAACTTCAATGTTGCGCCACACGCCGCCGGACGCATAGGAACGAAGACCGGCGCGTCCTGACCGTATGCAGTTCTCATCCGTTACGGCGATCGTTGTGCCCTCACCCTGAGACAACGGGTGCGCCGACGCCGCCAGCTGACACCCGAACGCAAGAAGCTTCAGGTGATACCACTGCGAGGAGCGCACTGCCGAAGACTCAACTCCAAGCCTATTAATCACCTCGGCCCACCCATGTCCCGCACGCCCCAGCACCAGCGAGTTATCCATCGTCCGCAAGCCGGCGTAGTAACCGTTGTACGCGTCGACGCCCTGCTCCTCATCGCTCGATCGTAGAATCAGCCCGGCGTCTCCGCCCATGCCGAGCAGCATCACGTCTGCCTCGATTGCGTAATCTCCCCAGTGCGCCGATCCGGTCACCAGCTTGGCTCCGCGTTCGTCCGAGTCGTTGCGCATCGCTCCGTCGACCAGCTCCCATGTCCCGCCCAGCGCCTTCCACTCATCGGCCTTTCCTTTGGCGAAGGCGTCGCGATAAGGCAGGCCGCGGCCCGCGCTGTGCTGATAGGCAAGCAGCCCCCACAGGCCGAGACCCCCCGCGCACGCGGTCATGGCCAGCAAAAGCATCAGGCGGCGGCCAGCCGCTGTCCTCGTCACGGCATCACGCTCCGCTTGAGGTCGGCGGCGCCCGGCCGCCATCGTGTGTAGAGCATCTCGCGCACGGCCGCGCTGCCGACGTTCTCCCGCGTAATCAGGATCGGCTCCAGCTTAACGAGAGCAGGGAAGCCTTCCCCGTGAAGTCGTGCATGGATCAGCCGGATCGCCTGGTCGCCCATGGCTCTCGTATTCTGAACGATCATCGAATCCAGGTATGCATTCTCAAAGGGCAGAGACTCCGGATCGAAGCCTATGATCTTGACCGCTTGGCCGCGTGGAGCACTGTCGATCGCGGAGATCGCGCCGCGCGTGGCGGTCGATGAAAGCGCGACGATGACGTTCAGATCCGGATGCTCACGCAAAACCTTCTCCGCGGCCTCCTGCTCATGGGCATAGTTGAAGGTGCCCAGCTGTCGCACAACAACTCTGATCTTCGGATAGAGCGGCGTCAGGCTTCGTTCAAAGCTCTCCGCCCGCACCATGATGCCGGCGATATCGGGATCGATCCCGAGGATGGCAACTGTGCCCTGGCCGTGCAGCAGCGCGGCCACTCGCCCCGCGGCCAGTCGTCCCCCCTCCTCCTCATCGTTCAGAACATAGGACAGATTCTCACCCGCTGGGATAGGCAGCGGTGAACCGACAATCACGATCGGCAGTCCACTGGCCAGCGAACGGCGCACCGGCGTAATCAGCGCGAGCGCATGATCCGGCGCGAGCACAAGCCCCCTGAACTGCCGTGGACGGATGCGGGCAACCAACGAGATCTGTCCGTCAATATCGTCCTCCCGGGTCGACGCATTCCAGTAAACGTGTTCGCCCAGCTCCGACGCAGCTATCTGCGCGCCCACATTCTCCGGCTCCCAAAGAATATTTCCCGACGTCCTCGGAATCACCGCGATGCTCAAAGGCGTCTCCAACCAGCGGCCGGGCCGGCAGCCCAGAACACCGCACAGCACGCAACCCAGCAGGCCGCCCAGGACAAGATGTACACCCGCAATCCGCAGCATCCGGCAACGGAAACATACCGGCTCTCTAGTGCCCTTGATGACGTTCATGTGCTTCTCTTTCTTCCATTCCAAGCACCCGCGAGAACCTGCTTCTTGTTCGGACAGGCAAAACATCTGTTCCGAACAAAAGCAGTTCTTTGACTGGGGCCAGACTCTTCTAGTCCATTCGTACTACTCCAGGCTGGGCGCAATGCAACTTGTACCCCTTTGCCTGCAGCCGTTAGTGTTGCACCGTTCCGAGTGACCCGTTTGGGCCGGTCGTGAAGACACACCATACAGCGTCAAACGTTCACTTTCAAAGCACATTGAGTGCAACGACAGTTACCGCTTTGGAAGATCCGCTCTTTGTCTCATTTCACGAGGTCTCATGATTCGATCGGTCGCCCACACCCATCCGCTCCCCCGCGTCTCTCTTATTCTCTCCCTGCTGTTCCTGCTGGGAGTTCTTCCAGGCAGCGCGCAGTTCAACAGCGCCGTGCAGGGAACGGTGGAAGACAACTCAGGCAGCGCCATCGCGACCGCGACCGTGACGCTGACCAACGTGGACAACAAGGTCACGCAGACTGCCAGGTCCAACGCCTCCGGCGTCTATCGCTTCTCCAGTCTGGCTCCTGGAAACTACCAGGTCGCGGGTGCGGCGACGGGCTTTTCCTCCACCAAGACCGCATTCACCCTGACCACAGCCGAGACCCGCGATGTCACGATCACGCTCTCGGTAGGATCCGTGACGGCGCAGGTCGAAGTCACCGAACAGGCCCCGCTGCTGGATACCTCCGACAGTCGCAACGAGCTGACCCTCAACACCGCCGCTTTTGAGCAGCTTCCGCTCGCGGCCCGCAATCCGCTCGCGCTGATTACTCTCGCACCGGGCGTCACCGGCCTCGGATCGGGATCGGCCACCAACTTCAATCCTGAAAACTCGGTAGACGCCAGCGCGAACGGCCGCGGAGCCAACGCCAACCAGTACATCGTCGATGGCCTGGACGTCACCAGCAGCATCCGCCCCGGAGTCGTCAACCTGACGCCCAATGCCGACACGGTACAGGAGGCCTCTGTCCAGACCAACACCTACACCGTCGACTACGGCCGCGCCAGCTCCATTCAGACCGTCATCACCACCAAGTCCGGAAGCGATAGCGTCCACGGCTTCGCCAGCGAGTACTACACCTACCAGGGGCTTGCTGCGCGCGGGGAGTACGGTCCGCCCAAGGGCACCCGCGTTGCCCCGTACCACACAAATAATCTCTCCTTCGGCGTCGGCGGTCCTGTCATCCCGCACCACCAATTCTTCTTCTTCGCCGGCTATGAGCCCTACCTCTCCCTCCAGTCGAACGGCACCTCCAACGCCACCTTTGAAGATCCCGCCTTTGTCGCCTTCGCCAACACGGCCCAGCCCAACAGCCCGGAGGTGCAGCTGCTCAATAAGTACAAACCCACCGGCCTCACCTTCACCAGCGTCCAAAGCACCGCCGCGCAGCTCTTCCCCGGTACCTGCGGTACGCCCGCCACGGACAATATCCCCTGTAGCACCCCTGTCATTGACAACGGCAACTTTAACTCCAGCTCGTACAACAACTCCAAGCAGTACAACGTTCGTGCCGATAAGTACTTCAAGAAGGACAGAGTCTACGGCCTCTTCTATCGCAGCACCATTAACAGCGGCGGCCCGTCTGCCCGGCCTGCCTTCTCAACCTCCAACAAATACTTCGTCTTCTCCCTTCAGGGCAGTGAGACCCACACCTTCTCCCCCAACCTGCTCAACGAGGCCTACATCGGCTACAACCGCATCGAAGGCTTCGCACCCGCAACCGGCAACTTCACCGTTCCGGTCGTGAACGTCACCACACTCGGCACCAACTTCGGAGCGGGCTTCGCGCTTGGCGACTTCATCCAGCACAGCTATCACTGGCGCGATGTTCTGACCTACGTGCATGGATCGCATTCGATCAAGGTCGGCTATGAAAGCTTCCATGGCGACGACATCGCCCTCTTCGCCGCCGCGTACTCCCAGCCGACCTTCCAGTTCAACAGTCTGATCGATCTCATCAACAACAACCCCTACACCGAAGGTGGCCTCTCCTACGATCCCCTGACCGGCAAACCTAAAGCCAACAACTACGGCTATGCCCAGACCACTGGCGGCGCCTTCGTGGAAGACACCTGGAAGGCCTCGAAGAAGCTCACCGTCAACTACGGCGTTCGCTACGATAACTTCGGCAACGCCTACCCCTCGCTCGCCGGCACCGGTCTCTCGAACCTTCATCTCGGCACCGGATCGAGCTTCGCGGAGCAGGTCGCCAATGCCAAACTCACCCAGCAGAGCCATGTCTTCCCTGGGGACCTGAACTACGTCTTCAGCCCCCGCGGCGGCTTTGCCTATTCGCCGTCCGAAAGCAGCAAGCTCCTCGTGCATGGCGGCGTCGGTCTCTTCCACGACTACTTCACCCTCGGCAACTCTGAGAACGGCCTCAGCGGCAATCCGCCCGGCTTCGCTCGCCCCACCTTCAAAAATGATGGCTCTACCGCCGCGCCCATCTTCGGCTTCGGTACTCAGAACTCGTTCCCCCTCGGCTTTCCCTATCCCGCCTTCCAGGGCCAACCGCTCGATGCCAAGGGCGGCATCGCCGGCGCGCAGATCGGCATCTCTGGCGTGGACGCCAACCTTAAAAGCCCCTTCACCCTCAACTTCAACATCGCCGTCGATCGCCAGATCACGCCCGGCTTCGTCGCCAGTCTCGGCTACGTCGGCTCGCACTCCGGCAACCTCATCGCGGCGGGCGGCAATACGGGAAATACCTCCTACGGAAATGATGTCAACGCCTTCGCGGGCGATTTAATTCAGCACATCAAGTGTGTCGTCACGACCGATCCCATTACAGGTGTAAAAACCAGCTCCTGCAGCGGCGTCCAGACCCGGCTTAACACCAGCTTCGGCGCCATCAACTACGCCTACAACACCTCAGTCGCCAACTACCACGGCCTGATCGCCTCCGGCCGCGGCCGCTTTGCTCGGCGCGGCTTCCTCACCGCCTCCTACACCTACGGGCACGCGCTTGATAACTGGCAGAACTACCCCATCGGCTCGCCTATCAGTCAGTTCTACGCGAGCTCTCCCTACGACGTGCGGCACCGCCTCTCCATTGGTGCGTCCTATGAGCTTCCCGGGAGCCAGATTGGCAACAGCCTCGAACGCCGCGTCCTCGGCGGCTGGACCGTGGCGGGTATCTCCGTGCTTCAGACCGGCACTCCCTTTACCGCCTATACCGGTGCTGCTTTTTCGGCGCAGCTCATCAACCCCAATCTACCGTCAACCGTCGATAACCTGCGCTTCGCCCCAGGCAGCGGAGACTTCAACGCCGACGGCAACAACAACGACTATCCCAACGTCACCTCGTACCGCCAAAGCCACAGGCGCGGTGATTACCACACCGGCCGTGGTGTTCTCGGCTCCTGCTCCGGAGGCGTCCTGCCGTGCGGAACCTTTGTCCTTCCTGCCATCGGCACTCTCGGCAACGAGCGGCCCAACCAGTTCCACAATCCCGGCTACGCCGACTACGACTTCACCCTTAAGAAAGTCACGGCAATCAAGGAGCGGTTCAATCTTGAACTCCGTCTTGATACGTTCAACCTCTTCAATCGGGTCAACTATCTCTCGGCTGGTGTAACAAATGGACTCGATACCAATCTGCAAGACGGCGGCTTCGGACAAAGCGCCGGTACCAATCCACCGCGCAACATGCTTCTCGGCGCCCGCCTCAACTTCTAACGTCAGCAAAAAACCCAACTCTCAGCCGCACTGGCGTAATCTCCGGTGCGGCTGACTTATACTCAGATCAAGCACACGGGACTCAAAGAAAGCCGTCATCTAGACCGAATCTGAAGGTGCCGCACCACGAATGCCGTCATCTCGACCGGAGACGTGCGGCTTCATCGCACGTCGTAGTGGAGAGGTCCCCGTATTTCGCCGTTGCCATTGCCTGTTCTTTTTATAAAGCGCCGTAAAGTTGTAACCCCAATCAATGTTAGACTTTGCCCCCATCCGCTTTCTCTTGAATACTTTGCAGGGAAAAGCGAATGCAGGCGCGGCAAACAATGCACTTAAGGACAGATCGAGGGGGGTGGGCCGCCGCCCTTGGCCGCGCCTCCCGTTGCCCCTGTTCGCGGTCCTTATCCTGCCTGCTTCCACCCTCGGCGCGCAGGCACAGAGCCAGACAGACATCGTAACCGCGCTCCGCAACGGCGACGCGCAAGGAGCTCTCTCGCTCGCGCAGGCTGCCCTGAAGCACGCCCCTCGCGACTGCCGTCTGCTCTCGCTCGAGGCCATCGCCTTCACCGGCCTGCATCAACAGCAGCCGGCTCTCCAGGCCTTCGAGGGTGCCTTGGCAGTCTGCCCGGAGTACCTGCCGGCGCTCGTAGGTGCGGCACAGATCGAATACGAACAAGCTCCGCCGAAGGCGATCCCACTACTGGAGAGAGCTCTGAAGGTGCAGCCCGAAAACCCGCAGACCCAAGGCATGCTGGCCACGGCTCTCCGGCTCAAAGGCAACTGCGCCGGCGCGCTGAGCCACTATCGCTCGAGCAGCGTTCTCTTCCCGGACCGGCCTGACCTGCAGCAAGGGTACGGCTTCTGTCTCGCCTCCACGGCAGACCTGCACGCAGCCCTCGAGCAGTACAGCAGCCTCCTGGCATCGAGGCCCAACGATACGATCCGCTACGACGTCGCCCTGCTGCAATGGAAGACCCACGCGAACGATGAGGCACTTGCGACTTTGGACCCTTTGCTGAACGGGAGAGCCGACAGTGCTGTGCTGGGCCTTGCCTCCCGTGTCCATGAGGACCGGAGCGAGACGCCAGAGGCGGTCGATCTTCTGCGTCGGGCAATCCTCGCATCGCCTGATACGGTAGACAATTACCTCGATTTTACCGCGATAGCTTTTAATCACAAGTCGTTTCAGGTCGGGATCGACATGCTCGATGCAGGTCTGAATCGCCTGCCGAAGGCCGCCAGCCTCTATGTTGCCCGCGGCGTGCTCGAGGTTCAGGTCTCAAAGGGGGACCTCGCCATCGCCGACTTTCAGAAAGCGCATGCCCTCGATCCCGCGATGTCGTTTGCTGTCGATGCGCTTGGGATCATGCACAGTCAGCAGCATGAGAACAGTGCCTCCGCCGCGCTGTTCGTAGCACAGGCAAAGCTCTATCCTAACGATCCACTGCTGCAGTATCTCCTCGCGGAAGAGTTGTCCGAGACTGCGCAGGGAGATCACGACCAGAACCTCCAGGCTGCCATCGCAGCGGGTGTTCGAGCGATATCTCTCGATCCCGCGTACAAAGCGGCGCACGATCTACTTGCTGTTCTCTACGTTCGAGCCAAACAGCCGGCGCTTGCAGTTCAACAGGCGGAACTTGCTTTGGCCCAGGATCCTCAGGATCAGGATGCGCTCTACCAGGAGATAATGGCTCGCCGAATCTCTGGCGACAGGGAACAGGTGATGCTCCTAACACAGCGCTTGAATGAGGCTCGAAGGCTGAACGGGCAGAGACAACAGGCTGCGGATCGCTATCAGTTGCAGGACACCGTTACACAGTAGTGGAGAACTTCTTGTAATTTGCGCGCCATTAGCTACACAAGTATCTCGCATACAGGCAAGTTCATATACCTGAGAAGGAGAAGTCCCGATTCAACATCTCTCCAGATCTATACTACGAATCCGAACGATCTACGCTGTAGTCAAGCGATCCTTCGAAATAGGAGCGATCATCCATGCCTGCATCCGCACTCCTCCTCCCGTTACGCGAACCAGAACATCCGGTGCCACCGCATGCGTGTAATAGAACCGCTTTGTATATCCGATTCGCTCCCCTAAAACTATCTCGACCACGGAGCCATCCACAAACGCATGGATCGTAGGTACATCCCCAGCCTTTAGCTGAATCTCTTTACCATCTGCCTCCATCCGATGCGTCTCCGGCGAATAGCTTACCCGCAGCAACTCGGCATCTCCCTCGCTCATCGTCAGCTCAAACCTATCTCCCGAGCACAGAACCTCGCCCGAAGCCTTCGCCAGTGTCACTGAACTCTCTTTCTCCGAACTTGACGGCGAGACCATACCTGACCGCAGCGCCGAAGTACCCGGCAGAATCCGCAGTCGCAGGGTCCCATCCGCCTCCAGGTTCATCACCCGCGGCAGGCTCATCATCCCCGACCACCCCGCCGCCCGCATCTTGTCCTCGCCTCGCCGCTCGGGAATCCAACCCCACAGTATCCTTCTGCCCTGCGCATCCAGCTGTGTCTTAGGCGCGTAGAAAGCATCCAGGTCCAGCAGCCCGGTCTTACTTGCCGTAAACCGCATCGTTGCCGTGTCCAGTACACCGGACTGCCAGAACACCTTCCCCATTGTCGAGTAGATCAATACATGCAAACCATCCAACGCGAAGAACTCCGGACACTCCCACATCTCGCCATTGTTACAAGGATTTGCCGCAGCCTTCCCCGTCCATTCCCCGCTCGTCAACTCATGCTGGTACTCCCAACTTTTCAAGTCTCTGGAGCCGATCGGGTCTTTTGACCGGTACAGCAGCACGCATCCGCCTCGCTTTGCTACCCCCGAACCTACCGTCATGTAGTAACACTCCCCCTGTTTCCACACAGAAGGATCGCGGAACCCTGTAACTGCCATCCCGGCAGGCGGCAACGGCACAATCGGCTCCGGATCCTTCGTCCATGTCACCAGCTCCGGATCGTCCGACCATGCCAGGCATTGCGACTCCTGCACCTGATCTTCGTGGATCGTCGCCAGCTCCGGCGTACTCTTCCGTGTCCCCGTATACACCACATAGACCCGCTTGCTCACATGGATCGCCGATCCGGAAAATACACCGTATGAATCCGCGCTTTCGGGAGTAGGCACCATCGCGACCGGCAGGTGCGACCAGTGCAGCATGTCCTTGCTTACCGCATGGTTCCAACTCATATTGCCCCATGTTGCCGCCAGCGGGTTGTACTGGAAGAACATGTGGTAGTGGCCATTGAAGTAAATAGGTCCATTTGGATCGTTCATCCAATTTCGCGTCGGAAGCAGATGAAACTGAGGCCGCATCGGATCGCTGGCCAGCCGGCTCTCCAACTCCGCACCAGGATCCGCCTCCAGCCCAAGCGGCAGAGCAGCGATCGTCCCTACTGCCACCATCGACTCCATAAACCTACGCCGTGTAGCCAAAGCAATCCTCCATCTCAACTCATCCTAAAAGGCGCGTTGAAGTGTCTCTCCAGCGCGCGCATTGCCATGAAACCACTGTCCTGTGCGCGAAGTGGCCGTAGGGTGACTGCCACGAGATCTCAGGCGTACTTGAAGGTCTACACCTAAAACGATAACCGTAAGGCAAATTGCAGCACACGAGGCAGGTTCGCCTGCCGAGTCACCACACCAAAGGCACCGTCATTCACATTGCTATCAGGAGCCGCAAACTGCGCTCGATTGAACAAATTGAAGGTCTCTACGCTGAACTTGCCTGTAAGACGTTCCCTCAACGTGAACTGCTTATTTGCAGAGAAGTCGAAGTTCGCCGCACCTGCCGAACGAATATTGGAGTCCACCCGACGCTCATTACCGAATGAAAACGGCCCTGGCTGCGAGAAGCACGCCGTATTGAACCAACGGTTCGCCTTGCTCTGCTGCGTTCCCGAAACATTCTTGATGCATCCCGCCGCCACATTTGGACGGATCGCATTCGCCCCGAAGTACTGGCTTAGATAGTTCGTCCCACCTGCCTGGAATGGGATCGGCAGCCCGCTATGGAAGGTTGTAATTCCGTTCACGCGCCATCCTCCGACGACGGAATTGACCAGTCCACTGCTTGCACCTAGAAATGTCTGGTCATGTCCAAACGGCAGATCCACTCCGTAGTTGATCACCAGATTGTTCGTCAGATCTTGCATACTGATCGACTTCTCAGCCTTCAGGTTGTAATAGTCCTGAACGACGCCCTGGCCGCCCTGCCCATCCTGAAAGGCACTCGTGTTATCCGTATTGCTCAGCAGCTTTGCCCATGTATAGGCTGCCTGAATCAGCCCGCCGTGGTTGAACCGCCGCACAAAAGTTGATTGCAGCGCCTCATAAGTCGAGTCGCCCTGCCGCGGTGTCACCTGCAGAACACCCTGGTACTGCGGATAAGGCCGCAGCAGATACCCCTCCAGAATTGTCGCTCCTCCCAGCTGCCCACCTGCGGGAACCTTCCCCGCCAGCGGATTCGCTACGGTCGTAAACAATCCCGTTCCTGCGGTTGTACCCGTTGCTGGAGTTCCTCCAATCGAGTCGTACTGGTCCGGCAGTTGGTTTAAGTTCCGGCTCGTTCCCGTGTACCCCTGCGACAGTGTTAGGTGCGTTCCCTTTGCCCCAGCGTAGGCCAATGTGAACGTCGTCTTCTCGCCAAATGCCTTTTCATAGCCAAAGTTCCACTGCTGCGTATACCCATACGGCTGGTTCGGAATGCGCGAAACAATCGTCTGTCCCAGCACATTCACCAATCCCTGCGGATTACGTGCCGTGGGTAGCAGGATGCCAGTTGGAAACGGGTTCGCCACTGTCGCATTCAACGTGCTTCCGGGAGTGTTCGAAAGATTTGTCACCGCCGAGTTGATCGGACTGTTTGCAGGCGAGTCCGCGGTCACACTCGCCGGGAGATACGAGATCCCATACCCTCCCCGCACGACGCTCTTGTCATCCAGCCGGTACGCAAGTCCCACGCGCGGCGAGAACAGCTTCCAATGCAGCGACTCTTCGCGACGCGAGCCATACTGCGGACTAGCAACAAATACCAGCCCTCCAACTACCGGCTGGTTTGCTCCCGTAACCGGATTTGCAACCGATCCAAGCGACGTCGAAAGGCTTGGCTGCAACACCGTATCGTTATTGTTCACCTCGGAGTACGCCCCTGGCTGCTCCCATCGAACCCCGAGATTCAGCGTCAGCTTATCGCTCGCCTGCCATGTATCTGTTGCATAGAAACCATACGAGTGGAGGAATGCCCGTATCGTCCCTACCTCGTTGATCGCTGTGCTTGCAGGCACGCCCGCGAGGAACGAAGCCACAGCATTGCCGGATGTCGGATCGCTCCTGTTTGCCGTAAAGCTTTGGTTCGCGTTGATCTGGACGCCTTGGTTGTTCCCAAAGCCCGTCCACAGGATCTGCCTTCCAATCCCGCCGACCTTGACCGTATGCCGGCCTTTCTCCTTCGTCACACTTCCATTGATCGAATAGATCGTATTCAGCCAATAAAGCTGCGAAAGGTTCGTTCCCACGCCATATCCACCCGAGAGGTTTACGCCTGGAAGCAGACCCTGATGGTTTACCTGCTGGCCCTGCAGCGCAGAATAGTTTGCATTGATCGTGCTTTGATCAAAGCCATTCGACAGCGGCACCTGAAAGTTATAGTTCTCCAGCCAGGAAAGTCGCAGGTCCGCAAGCGTTGACTGATTGAAGATATGGTTATCTCCCACTACCGCCTCGGTCGTCGTGTTGCCTGTCGGTCCGGATCCCGTCCTTGTTCCCAGCGGGTCGCTATTCCCATTGTGCGGGTTCCAGAACGTATAGCGTGCAAATAGTTGGTCAGTCTTGCCGAGGTTGTAGTCAACTCGCGCGTTGTACTGATTCTGTATGCCGGAGATTGGTGCCGTAGCGACGTAGTTATTCACCAATCCTGGCCGGTTCGGCAGGGGAGACACCAGCTTTAGGATCTTCACTGCCGTTGGGTCCAGCTGGTTCGGGCAGATTACGTTCTGCACGCCATTGCAGCTGTACTGGACGCCCGTCGCCGGATTGTAGATGTTGGTGCCAAGCGCCGAGAAGTCGCCGCCAAGCTCAGCCGTCGTCGGCAGCGTGAAGGTCGAGATACTTCCTGAGGTTAAAGTCTCCCGCTCAAACGAGAAGAAAGCAAATAGCTTGTTCTTCAAGATTGCCCCGCCAAGGTTGCCGCCAAACTGGTTCTGGTGAAGCGGCGGTCTCGCCAACCCCGTGTGGTTGCTGAAGTAGTCGTTCGCATCCAGCACGGTGTTGCGAAAGTACTCATACGCCGTTCCGTGATATGTGTTCGTCCCGCTCTTGGTCGAGATCTGGATCACGCCTCCGCCAAACCCGCCGAACTCCGCGCTTACATTGTTCGTGGACACGCGAAATTCCTGCACCGAATCCTGCGTCGGCACCAGCGAGTTCACATTGTTCTCCGTCACATTTGACTCGACACCATCAATAAAGAACAGACTCTGTCCACTGAATCCGCCGCCAATCTGGTAGTTGCCGTACGCAATTGCCTGCGTCTGCGCCCCTGCCTGGAAGCTTCCGCTGCCGCCATTCGCCATGGTATTGCCCGACGTACCTCCACCCGGGACCACGCCGGGAATGAAGTCCAGCAAGTTATTCACATTACGGCCATTGAGCGGCGACTCCAGCACCTGTCGCCCCTCCACAACGCCGCCCAGCGAAGAGGAGTCTGTCTGCAGACCCGCATTCCCCGTCGATTCAACGGTTACAGTTTCTGTCACATCGCCCAGAGAAAGCGCAGCATCGATGCGCGTCGAACCGCCGATCGTCACGTCCACATGGTTCCGCGAGTTGGTTTTGAACCCCGGGCGCGACACGATCACGGTGTAGGAACCCGGATTGAGGTTCTGCACCGTATAGCTGCCCGAGTCGCTGCTCCTGGTAGTTTGCGCTGCATTCGTCCCTTCATTCCTCACCGTGACGTCGGCGGCCGCGATCTGTGCTCCGCTCGTGTCTGTCACAATTCCGATAATCGATCCGTAGCTGGACTGTGCCCAGGCGCCCTGGCCAACGCCCAGCATTGCCAAGAGAGCCAAAGCCATGAAGCACAAATTTCGCGAGTTTCGGTTCCAGCAAGCTGCGCAGGGGCCTGCGGCCTTCGAAGAATGGTGTTTCATGTTCTGCCTCCAAGCTAAACAGTGATGCTTCTGGGAAACTCCTGCGTTCAGTTCCGAAACGCTCATTCACCCTTTCAGCTTCGAAGACACTTCTAGCGACCTGAGGAGACCAATGTCAAGCAGTCGATCTAGCTAGGTTGCAAATATCTGTATAGTTCAGTTGATCGTCGACGCGAGCCACGCTTGAAAATCCTCGCAGTGCTTAGGCCGGCGCCCCTTTCGTCCCGCACGACTGTCGGACTACCAAGTGCGCGTCCAGCAGGATCGACCGAGGCGCCAGTGAAGGATTATTTATCCGCTCCAACATTGCCGACATCGCCGCCGCCCCGATGTCCCCACAAGGCTGATGCATGGTCGTCAGCGGCACCGGCAGAAAGCTCGCATAACTTACATTGTCGAATCCCACGATCCGCACATCGTCCGGCACTCTCAGCCCAAAATCGATCAAGGCCTTCATCAAACTTGCCGCTGTATGATCATTCGCGCAGATGACAGCGTCGATCCTGCGCGCGTTCAAAAGTCTCCTGATCGATGCAGCATCGATCACATCCTCCCGCACGATCACCGTCTCCGCCAGGAGTTTGCCATGCGCGAAAAGCGCCTCCCGGCTCCCGACAACCCGCGCCTCCACCGTCTCAACCGAGCCTTTTCGGGCAAGAAATACAATGTTTTCCGCTCCTGCATGCAAGAGGTGCTCGGTGATTACGTATCCTGCTCGCCGATTGTCAAGCCCCACCAAGTCATGTTGACCCGATGCTGGAAAGGCTAGCCCACACCGGTCCAGTAGCACCACCGGAACACCCGCATCATCCAGCGTTTTTAGAATCTCGCGATTCACTTGTTCCCGGCGCGGGCTGAACTCCAGCGGCGCGAAGAACACCCCGCTCACCTTCTGCGTCAGGTAATGCTGGCAAAGCTGCTTTGCCTGCTCTTCCTTGTTCTCCGCACTCGCAAATGAGTGTCCCCACAACAAGGAATGCTTTCCGGCCTGCGGCGATCGCACCATCCCTCGACAGATCGGCTCGAAGATCTCCGTCTGTCCCAGGTCCGGAATGAGCAGCCCGAACACTAGGCTTTTGGTATCTGCCTCCTGCGCCGCATACGTCCCCGACCCTACCCGCCGAACCACCAGCCCCTCATGCTGTAGCTGCTGAATCGCCTTTACCACCGTCATCCGGCTAACTTTAAATTTCCGCGTCAACTCCGCCTCACTGGGTAGCCGCACTCCACTGCGGTACTGCCCAGCCGCCAAATTCCTCCTAAGACTCTCAATGATTCGGACGTACTTCGGTTGCGCATTTTGCTCGAGCCGTCCCTCTACCTCTTTCATCTTCTCCAACTCTCCAGTGCAATATAGGTAAATACCACAAAGAGCGAAATGGAACGATTTTCACCTTACTTGCATATACATCTTTTGGCTACTTGAGGGAGCTTATACATGATCCATGGACAACGGGCAGGTCGAGCGCATAAACCGAACCATCAAGGACGTACTGTCAAGCAATGCTTCTACGTCAACCATAACCAACTCAAAGCGCACTCGACCCACTTCCTTAAGGGCTACAACTTCGCCCGAGACTCAAGACCTTCAAAGACTCGCGCCCTATACTTCCTCTGCAAACTCTGGACGCAAATCCTAGACGAATTTACGCTCGATCCAATCCATCAAATGCCGGGACTAACATCTAACCCGAGAGATATGATCGTCGCCGTACAGGCACCTCTTACTGAACAGGGCGAAGGTGCTCCCTCAGCCCGGCTTCTTAGCCGGCTGGGCATTCCGCCTTCACTCTTCTGGGGCTTCGTCGGTCTGCTGCTTTTCATGATCGGGGACGGTGTCGAATCCGGCTATCTGTCTCCTTATCTCGGCGATTGCGGGCTTTCCTCTGCCGCGGTCGCTTCCATCTTCACGGTGTACGGCGTGGGAGCGGCCATCGCGGGCTGGTTGTCCGGCGCACTTTCTGATGTCTGGGGGCCGCGTCGGGTTATTACGCTGGGGCTTGTAGTCTGGCTTGTGTTTCAGGTCGCATTTCTGACAATTGGGCTTGGACACGCACAGTACCTTCCGGTGCTGCTCACCTATGGCCTTCGTGGGTTAGGCTATCCACTGTTTGCGTTCGGCTTTCTGGTATAGATCACCGTGGTCTCGCCTGCGCACCGACTCGGCTCCGCCATGGGCTGGTTCTGGTTTGCGTTTACCGGCGGGTTTCCTACCCTGGGCTCGCTGCTGGCGCGCTACGCACTGCCTTCTCTCGGCCCTTATCGCACACTCTGGCTCGCGACAGGCCTCGTGTTTTTAGGCGGCCTCACGCTGCTGTTCGGCGTCCGAGAGGCGCGCGGAACCACGCGTCTCGTAGCCGCCGGCGAGCGCCCAGCCGGTGCGCTGCTCGGCTCCCTGTCGCTGGCGTGGCGTGTACCCGCGACCGGCATCGCATGCCTGGTGCGCATCATCAACACCGCGCCTGAGTTCGGCTTTTTTGTCTTCCTGCTGGCGTTCTTTGAGCGGACTGTGGGCTTCTCACAATCACAATGGCTCTCACTGCTCAGCTCGGTGTTTCTGTCCAACATCGTCTGCAACCTGCTGTTCGGCATAGCGGGCGATCGTATCGGCTGGAAAACGACAGTCGCGAGCTTCGGCGGCTTCGGATGCTGTGTCACCACGCTCGCCTTCTACTACGTGCCGTTGTGGCATCACAGCTTCACCATGAGCCTCGCGGTCGGCGTCCTCTACGGCGCAACGCTGG
Source organism: uncultured Acidobacteriaceae bacterium (assembly GCA_964246835.1). GTDB lineage: Bacteria > Acidobacteriota > Terriglobia > Terriglobales > Acidobacteriaceae > Edaphobacter. Next base: position 102,896 of record CAXTRT010000001.1, read on the forward strand.
CCGGCTACGTCCCCTTGTCCGCACTCATGCCGAGTCTCGCGCCCGAACACAAGGGCGAAGCGCTTTCGCTCCTCTCACTGGGCGCCGGCGCGAGCGTATGGGTAGGGCCCGCGCTTGTAGGGCTGCTTCTCGGCCCGCTTGGAGTACGCGGTGTCATGTGGGTCTTTGCCGGACTTTACCTCGTGAGCGCCCTGCTCACGCTTATGCTGCCCGACGGCGCTGCGGAGGCAAGCTAGCGTATGGCATGGCTTGCCGTGGATGCCGGAACCTCCGTCATTAAGGCCGTTGTCTTTGCCGAAGATGGAAGGGAGGTCGCTGTCGCACGAAGGCGGACCACGACCTTGCGCCCGCACGCAGGCTGGGCAGAACAGAGGATGGAGGAAGTCTGGTCTGCTGCAGCAGCGGCCATGCAGGAAGTCGCTGCCTCGACCGCTGCGTCGATTCCTTCCACGACCGCTTCTGACATTCGCGCGATCGCCATAACAGCCCAGGGCGACGGCTGCTGGCTGGTCGACGAGCACGGCCAGCCTACCGGCCCTGCCATTCTGTGGAACGATGCACGGGCCGCTTCGCTTGTGGAAGCATGGCGGGATGCCGGTGCGGTTGACGCAGCCTTTCGCATTTCAGGCTCAGTCGCCTACGCGGGGCTATTGAGCGCTATTCTTCCGTGGCTCGAGCGGCATGCGCCGGAGCGGCTGGAGCGGGCGCGGTGGGCGCTTAGCTGCAATGGCTGGCTCTTTGCACAGCTCACTGGCCTGCTCGCGGTAGAGCTCTCCGACGCTTCCAACCCCTTTAGCGACGTCAATGCCGGGGTCTACTCGCAGAAGGTTCTTACCCTCTTCAACGCGCGACACCATGCTGGACTGCTGCCGCCTGTTGCTCCTGGTGCGGGCGTGACGGGCCGTCTGGGGAAGCAGGCAGCAGCCCAGTTGGGTCTTCAGGCGGGCCTGCCGGTAGTCATGGCTCCCTACGATATCGTGTGTACCGCATACGGGGCCGGTGCAGCAAGGCCGGGTGAGGCCTGCGTTATTCTCGGCACCACAATCTGCGCCGAAGTCATTACTACATCACTCGATCTAACCGGGCCGCCGGTCGGTACGACAGTTGCGCTTGGAACTGGGCGCTTCCTGCGTGCGATGCCGACACTTACGGGTTGCGAAGCCCTGGAGTGGGCTGCACACACACTCGGACTGAGCGGTATCCCGGCGCTCGATGAGCTTGCAGCGGAAAGCGAGGCTGGAATCGAGCTTAGAGGCGAGATGCCGAGGGCTGCCGCTGGCGTCTTCTTTCTTCCTTACCTATCTCCGGCCGGGGAGCGGTCCCCATTTCTCGCGCCGGAAGCGCGCGGCAGCTTCCACGGGCTTACGCTGACGACCACGCGCGGCGACATGGCCCGCTCCGTCTATGACGGTTTATGCTTTGCAATCCGAGAGTGCCTGGAAGCTGCCGCGGGTGACGCAATCCACGAGATACGCGTGTGCGGCGGCGGTGCGGCAAGCGACTACTGGTGCCAAACCATTGCCGACGTTCTCGCGATGCCGGTCCTGCGCTCCCGCGAGATGCAGAACGGTGCTCGCGGTGCGCACCTGTTCGCGCTCGCCGCAACTGGGGAGATCCGAAGCGTTGACGAGTGCATCGCGAGATACTTCGCCGCGGGCGAGCTTCCCGCGCTGAATCGGGCAGCATTGGCACTTGGCGCGACCCCGCTGGTGGTGTACCCGCTGACCGGACGCGGCGAGCGCTACCCCTTTGCCGCACCCGCCGCGGAAGGCTTCATGCTCGGCGAGCCCGTCTCCGCCGCCGACCGTTTCTGCGCAACGCTACAAGGAATCGCCCTGATCGAGCGGCTTTCCTTTGCCGCCCTGCGACAAATCGGCGCCGAAACAAACGGCTTACTCACCATCTCCGGGGGAGCTACAAAAAGCGAGGTCCTGAACCAGATGCGCGCTGACATTATGGAACGTGAACTCAGGGTTCCAAAGGTGACAGAAGGCGCTTTCGGCATGGCGATGCTCGCCGCCTCAGCCGGCTCGTCTCTTGCCGAGATGGCCGAACGCATGGTGCGCATCGAGCGAACCATCGCGCCCAGGCACGGCTTCGCGCCGTTTGCCAAGCAGTACGCGGCGCTTGTCCGCGAGCTTGCCGCGCGCGGCTGGCTCCCGGAACCGCTCGCCGCGTTCGCTCTCCAGGAGGTTTCTGCGTGAGCCGCCTCGTTCTTGTACGCCATGGCGAAACAGTGTGGCACGCGGAGAACCGCTACGCCGGCATCAGCGACATCGGCCTGACCGCGAAGGGCATCGCGCAGGCAGAACAGCTGGCTCACTGGGCTGCCTGCGCGCAGCTGAGCGCAGTGTGGAGCTCGCCGCTTTCACGTGCCCAAGCCACCGCGGCTCCGGCTGCGCAAGCAGCACAGCTGCGGCTGCAGATTGACCCTCGTCTCCAAGAGTTGAGCTTCGGGCAAGCCGAGGGACTGACCGCTGCTGAAATGCACGCGCGTTTCCCCGCGGAGCGCGTTGCCTTTGAGCAGAATCCGGTGCGCCACTTTCTGCCGGGCGGCGAAGACCCATCCACGGCTGCTGATCGCGGCTGCGCCGCACTACGCGCCATCGCCGGCGCGCAAGGGCGCAGGCGCGGAGTCTCGTCGTCGGCCACAGCACGCTTTTTCGCCTGGTGCTTTGCCGGTTTCTTGGCCTCTGCCTTGCACAGTACCGGAACGTTTTTCCCGAGTTTCACAACAGCAGTCTTGTGGAGCTCGAGTTCCGCTCCGTTCACGTCGGCTTGCTCGCTTTGAATGTGCCGCTGCCAACACACCACTCCCCCGAAGAGGACTAAGACACGTGCCGAAAGAAAAGCTCCTTGTTGTTGGCGATCACTTTGTTTCTCCCTCGCTCATGCGCAGCAGTTTAGGCGACCTGGCGGAGCGCTTCGACATACTTGAGGCGGTCACACCCTTTCCGCTTGAACCGTTCCATGACATTGCGGAGGTGCGCGAAGCTTCCGGGTCTGAGGAGCAGATGATCGACCAACTCCAGGGTGTTTCAATCTGTATTGCGCATCATGCGCCCCTGACGCAGCGCATACTCGAACACGCCCGCGATCTAAAGCTCTTTATCGTTTGCCGCGGCGGTCCGGTCAACGTCAACGTGCCTGCGGCCACGGCACACGGCGTCGTCGTCGCGTACACGCCGGCGCGCAATGCAGCCGCCGCTTGCCGAGCACACGATCGCTCTCCTGCTTGCCGCGTTGCGCGGCGTCCCCCAAGCCGACGCGGGTATCCGGAATGGCGAGTGGAAAGGCGATTACACGTGGGAAAGCGCTGGCTTCGAGCTTGAAACGGCAACGGTCGGGCTGATCGGCTACGGTGCGATCGGGCGCATCGTCGCTCGCGTTCTACGCGGCTTCGGCTCCCGCGTGCTTGTTTACGATCCGTTTGCGAAAGCCGAGGAAGACCCTGGCGTCGAGCAGGTGTCGCTTGAGTTCCTGCTCGAGCACTCCGATGCAGTTTCGCTTCACGCGCGTGAGACCGACGCGACGCGCGGCATGGTGGGGCGGGCTGAGATCGCAAAGCTGCGCCGGGGCGCGGTTCTTGTGAACTGCGCGCGTGGTTCGCTGATGGACTACGACGCCGTGGCAGACGCACTCCGATCGGGTCACCTGTTTGCAGCCGCGGCCGACGTGTTTCCTACTGAGCCGATCCCCGCAGACTCCCCCCCTGCGGCAGCTGCCAAACTTCATCATGACGCCGCACATTGCCGGCGGTACTCGCCAGGCTGCGGCAAAAGCAGCAGCAATTGCAGCGGAGGAGCTTCGCCTCTTTCTTGAAGGAAGCCCACTTCGTTATTGTGCAAACGCCCAGGTACAGACTGCGCCTACCGCGCGCAAATAACCCGGCGCTCTCCTCTTCTTTCGCGGACACCCCGAACGGTAAGGATCAACCGTGTCAAACACGCACTGGCTCTACATGAAGGCGGATGCGATGATGGCATCAGCTATAGGCATCAACATGGCGCATCATACGTGTGGAGTGCGTATGGAGCGATAAAGCAGAGAGCTGATGCTGATGGTGGATAGCTCAAGCCTTATGCAATTGCCATCTGCGGTGCAGGTCGGACTGGTAGGTAGCGCATCGGGCAAACCTGTTGCGCTGAGCTGTAAGAACACTACGGTAAAGCTATGAACATTCCTAGGAAGATGCGGTAGTTTATTTTTGCTTTGCCCACGACCCTCTGTGCAGGAACTCATGAAAGGTCAATGCAGAACGCATTCTCCTTGATTGCGGCCACTAAAAAGTAGTGGCGGAGAGACAGGGATTCGAACCCTGGATACCTTGCGGTATACACGCTTTCCAAGCGTGCGCCTTCAGCCACTCGGCCATCTCTCCATGCGTGTTCAGTCATAAATCTACCATGGCCGGCAGAGCAGGCGCGATCCGCAACGGCTCCTCGAACCAGCCGTCTTACTCCGCGGTGGCATACCCCATACCCGAGAGCACACCGCGCATATATGCCAAGCTCTCCATTGCGCCAGGCAGCGGATCGTCCTCGTGGATCTCGTACTCAAGATCGGCGTAGCCCGCGTAGCGCATGCGAATCAGCTCCTGAAATATCTGCCGGATCGGCATGATACCCTCGCCCAATTCCACCTGACTGTCCTTGGCGTCTGCCTTTGCCAGATCCTTCATGTGGAGATCGAAGAGTCTTGGCCCTGCCTTACGGATCGCCTCCACAACGTCAACGCCCGCCCGCATCGTGTGTCCTACATCGATACAGCAGCCAATGCGTGAATCCATCGATCCAACAGCCTTCAGAACGTCGAGTGGCGAGGGCCACTCCTTATCCTCGGGACCATGATTGTGGATGCCGACACGAATGTCGTACATCTTGACGAACTTCTCCAACCGCGGAAGCGTTGTATGTGTCGGGGCGCCAACAATGAGTGAGACACCTGCCGCTTTGCAATACTCAAATTTGGCTTGAATGTCTGCGTCCTCATCCTTAGGGAAGTAGATTGTTCCTGCTGCAGTCAGTCTTAGACCTGCGGTTCTGTACGCCTCCACACGCGTCTTGATCTCGGCCGCGGATCCTATTGGCAGGTGCGTGTCCTTGACGTTGAGATAGGGCGTTCGTAGCAGCTTCATGCAGTCGACCAGGTGCGCGGCATCCAGCTTGCGGAACGTGTAGCTCGCGATCCCAAGCTTCACGGGAGATGCAGGAAGCGATGCCTTCTGCGCCCGCAATGCTGTGGTGTACGGAAGCGCACTGCTGCCCGCGAGCAGCGCGCCTCCACGAAGAAGGGCGCGCCGTGTCAGAGAAATGTCCATGCAGCGCATACTATGGCTCCTCCGCGTCCTTCGTCCAGAACGTCCCTGCGTGAAGTTCAGAGAGGTATCTGTTGACGACAGATGATCCTTCGTCGTAGTGTTTGGTCGCGCTTGGAACCTTGCTCTCGCGCCATGCGAAAGCTTGTGGTCGTCAAAAAGGTGGATCGATGCGTCGTGTTGTCTCGCGTGAAAGTCTGCTTGCTTTTACCATCGCCCCAGTTCTGCTCTTTTCACTCCCGGCGGCTCTGAAAGCTCAGGCGGTGAACGGAACGCTGTTAGGAAACGTGACAGACTCCACAGGCGCCTCTGTAGCCAATGCACATGTGGCTGTCACCGAAACTGAAACTGGAGTGACGCAGCAGACAGTCTCGAACGAGAGCGGAAACTATACTTTACCCGGCCTTCAACCAGGAACCTACACCGTCACTGTTGAGGCACTCGGATTCAAGCGCGACGCGCACGAGCACATCGATCTGCTCAGCAACACGTCCACCCGTGTTGATATCTCTCTCATCACGGGAAGTGTGAGTGAAACAGTCCTCGTCACCACGGCACCTCCGCTGCTTCAGACAGATCGCGCCGACATCAGCACAAAAATAGAGGCGCAGCAGGTCTCCAATCTGCCGCTTGGCACTAACAGAAACTTCCAGTCTCTCCTCAATCTTGTTCCCGGCACCACCCCCGCTACCTTCCAGCACTCCCAGTTCTTCAACGCCCAGAGCGCCTTGCAGACGGAAGCAAACGGTATTCCGCGCATGGGCAATCTCTACCAGATCGAAGGTATTGACGACGACGAACGCACAGGCCTTTTGCAGATCATCATCCCTCCTGCTGAAGCCATTCAATCCGTCGATATCTCCACAAATAACTTTGAAGCTGAGCTTGGCCGCGCTATCGGCGCTGTTACAAACGTCACCCTGAAGTCCGGAGCCAACGCCCTTCATGGCTCGGCTTTTGAGTTCATCCAGAACAACGCCGTCAACGCCCGCTCCTACTTCAACGGCCCCCTCGGGCATCTTTCCTACAACTACTTCGGCGGAAGCATCGGCGGCCCCATCCTCAAGGACAAGCTATTCTTCTTCGGTGACTATCTCCGCACCTCCGATCATGAAGCGATCGCGAATACCTTTACGCTGCCGCCGCCTCAGTTCTACACGCCGAATGCTGCCGGCTTTATTGATCTCAGCGGCCCGTTGCAGGCCAGCGGTGCCGGTCAGATCTACGATCCGGCGACGGGCAATGCAGATGGTTCCAGCCGGTTACCGTTTGTCAATAATCAGATCCCGGTAAGTCGTATTAACGCAACCTCTCTTGCGATCCTGAAGCTTCTTCCCGCACCTAATCAGAACCAAAGCAATCTCTCAGCACCGACTAATAACTTTGTCACAAATCTTCCTTTTCGCAAGACGACCGACAGCTACGACATCAAGATTGACTACGCTCTTAACGAAAAGAATCACCTGAGCGGCCGCTATAGCTGGCAGCGGGTGCTTACCTTCCAGGCGCCGGCTTTCGGACCGTTTGCCGGTGGGCCCGCCGGTGGGGGATTCCAGGGCACGGGCAATCAGCGTGCGTACAGCACCGGGCTCAACTTCGATCACGTCTTCTCCCCAACACTCTTCACGGAGCTACGCTTCGGGGTTGCCCACCTGCATAACGATGCCCAGCCCAGCGACTACGGCTCAAACGACGCGACGACCCTTGGCATTCCTGGCGTCAATATCAATCCATTTACAAGCGGCCAGGTCGGGATTTTCGTGGGGAACTTTGGCCAGCAGGGACAGACCTATCCGCTCATCGGCTATGCCGCTTCCGTCCCCTGGATTCGCGCCGAAGCAAACATCGACGTCGTCAATAATTGGACCAAAACCATCCGCAATCATTCCATCAAGTTCGGGGTTGATCTCCGTCGTGTTCGTGATGATCTGCTGCAGGATCAGACCTTCGGAGCTCGCGGGGCGTACACATTCGCCGAAAATCAGACAGCTTCCATTCTCAACGGCTCGGGAACCAAAACAAATGTCGCCAATGATATGGCCAGCTTCCTGCTTGATCTTCCGAGCCAGACTGGCCGGGACCTGAATACCTTCTTTCCAGCCTATCGGCAGTGGTGGTTCTTCGCCTTCGCTAGTGATAAATGGCAAATTACGCCCAAACTCACCGTCGATCTGGGCGTTCGCTGGGAGTTCTACCCTCCAGCAACGCCCAAGATCACCGGCGGTTTCTCTAACTACGATCCTTCCAGCAACTCCCTTATTCTCGCTGGAGTCGGCGGCAATCCCAGAAACCTTGGCCTGCAGACCCGCTACAGCTACTTCGCGCCGCGCACGGGCTTCTCCTTCCGAGCTACCGATAACACTGTAATCCGTGGTGGCTTTGGACTGAGTTACACGCCATTTCCGGATAACAACTATGCCTATAACTATCCGGTGCGGGCAAACAACAGCTATCAACCAGCTTTTACGTATGGGCCTTCCGTCCTGAGTGACGGTACACCCGCAACCTTTCAGGCCGGCTTTCCAGCACCCATCCCCGTGGCTATTCCTTCAAACGGCATCATTCCAGCAACAACCGCGCAGCTGAGAAGCCAACAGTATAACGTGATTCCGAAGAACTACTACAATCCCTACGTCGAATCCTGGAATGTTGCTCTGCAGCAGGCCTTTCCAGGAGATCTATCCTTTCAGCTGGCCTATGTCGCCAATCATGGTGTTCATATGCCGGTCAATCAGAACATCAACAACCCGAGTTTCCTGGGCGGCGGTGTTGCCTCAGAACCGGAAAATATCCTGTTCAAGCGCACGGCCGCCACCAACATCGTCTTTGCCGGCTTTTCTTCGAACTACCAGTCTCTTCAGACGCAGCTTACTCGCCGCTTTTCAAAAGGCCTCTCCCTCACCACAGCTTTCACCTGGAGTAAATCCCTTAACTACGCTAGTGGCGATGATGGCGGGCTGCAATTCTTCGCGCAGCTTCGGCGAAACTATGCTCCGGCCGACTACGATCGCCGGCTGAACTACGAGCAGAGCTTTACTTACGAGCTTCCAGTCGGTCGCGGACACCGCTTCTTCAATTCCGGCATCGGTGAGATTGCGCTCGGCGGCTGGAAGGCTTCCGGCATCATCTCCGCAGTCTCCGGCCTGCCATTCCTTGTGAATGCAAACAGTGGCTCGCTGAATACGCCGGGCACTGCCCAGACCGCGAATCTCTCCGGACCATTTCGGGTTCTTCACGGCATCGGAGCCAATAACAAGTGGTTCGATACGACTGCCTTCTCGCAGCCTACCGGTGTCACTGTCGGCAACACAGGCCGGAACCAGTTCTACGGCCCCGGCTACATCCAGGACAACCTGTCTCTCTTCAAGAGCTTTCCCATCTTCCGCGAAGCCTCACTCGAAACGCGCGTGGATGCCTTCCAATTCAGCAACACTCCTCAGTTTGGCAATCCCAATACCGGTACTCTCAGCGCTGCCAACTTTGGCACCGTCACCACGACACTCGGCAGCGGGCAGGGAAGTGTCAACGGCGTCGGCGGCGGGCGAACGTTGCAGGCTTCGGCCAAGATCAGCTTCTAGCTCGCCAGTGCGTGGCCTGGTACGGCTGCGCGTGCCAGCCTTTTCTTTCTCCGCTACACTGTTGGCGTAGCTTGCGGCTGACGATTTAGGACGGATAATGCTCACACTTTCTCGACGAAACTTTCTCACAGCTGCCGGTGTCACAGCTTCTGCTGCTGCATTTGCGCCGGCCCTCTCTGCCCTTGCTGCTGAGAGTCCTTTCCACATCGGTGTCATCTCGGATGAAATCTCGGAGGACTTCGATCACGCCTGCTCTGTTATCTCAAAGGACTTTGGTCTTGAATGGGTTGAGCTTCGCGGCATCGGCGGCAAGAATCTGCAGAACCTGAGTGAAGACGAGATCGCGTCTGCCCGCAAGATACTGAGCAAATACAACCTGCACGTGACCGACATCGCGAGCCCTCTTTTCAAAGTCGATTGGCCGGGCGCTCCGCTCTCGACCTACGCCGAAAAGCGCGACCAGTTCGGCGCGGACGCTAACTTCAAGCAGCAGGACGACGTACTCGAGCACTCCATTCACCTCGCAAAGTCTTTCGGCACGGACAAGGTCCGCTGCTTTGACTTCTGGCGTCTGGAAGACGTGAAACCCTATCGCCGCGCCATCAACGACAAGCTGCAGCAGGCCGCTGATACGGCAGGTAAGCAGGGCATCCTGCTCGTGCTCGAGAACGAGTTCGCCTGCAACACCGCAACCGGGCGAGAGGCCGCGGAGACCCTCGCCGGTGTTCCTTCCAGGAATCTCGCGCTCAACTGGGATCCCGCAAACGCCGTCATGCGCGGTGAACTCGACGCCTTCGCTGGCGGCTGGAACGCTCTTCCCAAAGACCGCATTCATCACTGCCATGTCAAGAACGCCGTGAAGAATGATGCCGGTAAGATAGGGTGGTCGCCGGTAGACAAAGGCTACATCGATTGGGCTGCGCAGTTTAGAGCTCTCAAGCAGGCTGGCTACCGAAATGCCGTCAGTCTCGAGACTCACTGGCGCGGTGCCGGAACCCCTGAGGCCTCAACCCGCATCAGTTGGGCGGGTATGAAGCAGGCGCTCGCAAACTCCCAGACACTCTGATCAGCCGTCCGATGCCAGAGACGAGTCGCAATCAAAAGAGAACTGAGCTGCATGTGGCCAGCCCATGCGTCTCCCGCGTGGTCGGCCAAAACATTCGGCCGACGTCACACTATTACCACCTGCTTAGCTGGTTCGCTAACGTCCGATAACACATATTCTGTAGATCGGACTTAGCAGATGTATTAAGTCGAACTGTGATTCCCAGCTTACCTCCCTTGCTATCCAATTACCCTTGCCTCTATGCGTGTCATTCAGACCACCTTCGGGGTCTTCCACCACTTTGAGCTAGCCCGTGAACTGCTTCTGCGAGGCCATCTTGAACGTGTTTACTCCACTTTTCCTTGGAAGCGCCTGAAGCGTGAAGGGATCCCTCAATCACTCGTCCGAACCTATCCCTGGATTCACACGCCAGAGATGCTCCTGCGTCGCTTTCATTTTGAGCCTGCATGGCTAACAGACCAAACGGGTTGGATGAACGCACTTGGCTTTGATCGGTTCGTTCTTCGAGAGCTTCACAACGAGAAACAACCGGATGCCCTGATCGCGCTCTCGGGCTCCAGCCTGCTTGCCGGTCAGCAGGTACAAAGGAATGGAGGCGTCTTTATCTGCGATCGAGGGTCCTCCCACCAGCGCTTTCAGGAAGCGATCCTTTCTGAAGAGCACAGCCTATGGGATCTGCCTAACCACCATACCGACGAACGCGATACCCGCCGCGAGGAGCAGATCTACAATCTGGCAGACGCAATTACAGTTCCCTCCTCGTTCGCGGCACGATCGTTTGTGGCCATGGGACTGCCAAACGAGAAGGTCCATATTATTCCGTATGGCGTCCGATTGGAACAGTTTACAAAACAAGTTGATCCTTCATCAGAGCGCTTCGAAGTACTATTTGCGGGAGCTGTCGGCCTGCGAAAGGGATTTCCCTACCTGCTGAAGGCCTTCGCCGCTTTGCTCTGTGCGAAGAAGCGGCTTCGGGTCGCCGGAGCTATCCAGAACGAGATGAAGTCGCTGCTCGGACAGCTGCCGCAAGAGGGCGTCGAGTATCTAGGTCCCGTGTCGCAGGCACGATTGGTGGATCTGATGAACACCAGCCACGTCATGGTTCTGCCCAGCATCGAGGAAGGACTGGCCCTGGTACAGGGCCAGGCGCTCGCCTGCGGATGTCCGATCATTGCCTCCACTAACACCGGAGCGGAAGATCTTTTCACCAATGGCGTCGAGGGATTTATCGTGCCGATCCGGGACGTGCCCGCGCTGACCGACCGCATGCAGCGCCTGATCGACGACCCGCACCTGCAGCAACAGATGAGCGCGGCCGCGCTCCGGCGTGTTCAGCACCTTGGCGGCTGGAGCGACTACGGCGGTCGATGGGAGCAGCTTCTCGGTACTCTCACTCACCAACCTCCACCGACGAAGTGAACAACTTCAAGGCGATCCCCCGCCTCGAGCGTCGCCGTCTGCCATGCGTCTCTGGGGATGATCTCTCCATTGCGTTCGACGGCGATCCGGTCGGTCTTCAACCCTCGCTCTACCAGGAAATCGTAGAGACTAACTTCCTCGATGGCTCCTGCTTCAACAGTTTGTCCATTCAGTGTGATGGTCATGGTCGGTGGTTAGAGTACCAGTCCAAGCATGGATTGCCCTGCTGCCCGTTCCTGCCGAGCTGGAAAAGAAGACATCCCGATTGCGCGCTGTGAGCAATGCGATCGCGTCCTCCATTGCTTTCGAGCGCGGTGTCACCTCCGCAGAGAGTGGCTTTGTGTCTTCCAGATACTCAATCGCATGGGCGAGGCACTCGATTGCACGTGCGCTCTGCCGATCAAGACGGCTCGCCACAACACGGGTCTTTATGGCAAAACGTGGTGTACGGCGGCCGGTGACAAGTTGAAGTAGGGCGTAATCCGTGCGGGCATAGGGTCTCAGAAAGGATGGCATCAGCATGGTTCTCAGTCTCCGGTGTTGCTGGAGATATCGGCTTCCACGGGAAAAAGTTTAGAGCGGCGCCCGCCTCTTTCTGCTTAGATGATCTTAGGCAGCGCGTAGGGGGCTGCGCTCAGCTTCATCGGTCCTTTGCCCAAGCCAAGGCCCGGCGCATTGCGAAGGCCGCTCTCCACAAAGTGCTTTGCTCTACGCGCTGCCTCGGCCAGTTCCTCTCCAAGCACCAGCTGACTCAGCAGAGCGCTTGAAAACGCGCAGCCTGTACCGTGAGTTGCCATTGTTTCGACATGCTCGCCGGCCAGCCAACAGGGTTGCCGATTACCTTCGAGAAGCAAATCCATCGCCACCGCCTCCTCACCCCCGGTAACGATCACACTTGCAGCACCTGTTCGACGCAGCAGCTCTCGCGCAGCTGCCGTAATCTCCTTAGTGTCGAGCCGTTCCAATCCAAGCAAGGCTGCCAACTCCTGACGATTGGGCGTGATGCAGGTCGCGATCGGAAGCACATGGTCAATAAGCAGACTCACGGCATCCTGTTCCAGAAGAGCCGCGCCAGAGCTCGAGCGCAGAACCGGATCGACTACGACAGGCAGCCTTCTCTTCCCGGGTTCACTCTGAAGAAAGTCCGCGACAACGCGCACAACGGCCGCACTTCCCAGCATGCCAAGCTTTACGCCAGCGGGGGGCATGTCGCGTGTGAGCCGATCCAGCATCTCTCTCAGTAAACCGGGATCGATCGGCTCCATTCGGGTCACACCAAGAGTCGACTGAACCGTAATCGCGGTGAGGCAAGCCGTTCCAAAAAGACCATGGGTTGCGAAGACCTGAAGATCCGCAGTGGCGCCCGCGCCGCAGGAGGGATCGAAACCCGCAATCGTCAAGATGACAGGTGGTTTTATGGCGTGTTGAGCGATGGGCATATCGGTAGGATGAGGGTATGATGGCGGCGGCAGGATCGCAAGGCAGACCGTGGCTCGCCCGTCTCTAACTATCAGAGAGACAATGCTTTTTCAAAAGGCTTTATGCAGATTAAATCGTCTCCGGAATGCTTCACTGGCGGTGTATCGAGCGTTGCCCAGTCCTTGCAGCCGCAGGATCGCCTGATTGTCGCCCTGGATGTCGGTTCCGCGGCAGAAGCGCTCAATCTGGCTTCCCTGCTTGCGAGCCGCTGCCGCTGGCTGAAGGTTGGTATGGAGCTCTTCTACGCGGAGGGCAGAGATCTGGTCAGTCGCCTGCAGGATCAAGGCTTCTGCATCTTTCTCGACCTCAAGCTGCACGATATCCCAAATACAGTCGAGGCCGCGCTCCGTTCCGTTGCATCGTTGGGTGTAGAGATCCTGACGCTTCACACGGCCGGCGGGCCAGTCATGATGGCGTCTGCGGCAGCCCAGGCAAAGATGCTGCCGCAGGCTCCCCTGCTTGCCGGCGTTACTGTGCTCACCAGCATGGACGAGCCTCAGCTGCTCTCGATTGGCGTTGAGGGCTCTCCGGAGCAGCAGGTTCTCCGGCTTGCGGCGCTTGCACTCGAAAGCGGGATCGGCGGCCTGGTCGCGTCTCCGCGTGAGCTGCCGGCCTTGCGCCAAAAGTTCGGTGCGGATCCCGTTCTGATCGTGCCGGGGATCCGCCCCGCCGGAAGCCCGTTGGACGATCAACGCCGGACGGCATCTCCGGAACAGGCGATTCGCGATGGGGCCTCCCTGCTCGTTGTCGGACGGCCAATTACCCGTGCCGCGGACCCCGTGCGGGCGCTAGAAGCTCTTCTTGCGGAGATTGCCCTCGCCCTTGACGGCAAGAGGCAATGACTCAGGCTTGAACCGTCGAATCACTTAGCCGCAAGGCCAGCGATCGGACGGACCCGCCGCCTCGAAGAAACTCCGACATCGGCAGAACTTCTACCGCAAAGCCCAGCGCGGAGAGCCGCTGCGAGAGCGTTCCTCGTACCTCACCCATCAGAATCGTCCGTCCGATATGTATGACGTTGCAGGCGAACTGCGTCGCTTCCTGCTCGCTGACGGCGATGCGGCGCTCCTGCGGGAAAGCAGCATGGATACGGGATAAGGAGGCATCGTCAAACGCATCTGGATAGTACAGAACAAACCCGCCACGGAGCGGTGTGAAACAGGTGTCGAGATGATAGAAGCGGGGATCGACGAGGTACAGCGATTCAACGGGCACATGCCATGCCGCGGCGAGATGATTGTGGCTGCGTTCACAGGTTCGAACGCCATGCGCGGCCCAGAGCCTCAGCCCACTCTCATCGAAGACGGCGTCCCCCTCTCCTTCGAAGGCGGTCTCTCGCGGGGTCTCCCAGATCAGAAATCCCATGTCTTCAAGCCAGTTTCGAAGATGGACCTCTTCCGGCTGTCTCTGGGCGTGAGCAAAGCTGGAGACTGCGGCTATTCCATGCTGCACAAGCGCAGTATGCGCGATGAAGGTCATATCCGGGCAGCCGCGTTCCGCATGGAGAACACGGATATCGGCATGCGCCCGAAGCGCGTCAAAAAGCTGCCGCCACTGGGTAAATGCGCGATCCCGCAATGGGCGATGAAGATTGCCAGCCATCCAGGGATTGATGACGTAATTGACGTCATACCACTGCGGCGGACACATCAGGTAGGTTGGTCGATTGAAGTGCGGAAGTACGAGATGATTGCTGCGGGAGATACGTGCCGGTGAAACGGTCTGCATAAAGAACTAAGCCCTGCTTTCCAGGGACTAAGTCTGCCGACCTGAGCGCATGGTAGTCAAGGCGCAGTTTGACTGGCTGGATACAACTTTTGAGCGTCTACCAACAGCTGTGCGGGATAGATGTCGAACTCTGCTGCGAGAATTCACCAGAATTCGACATGCCTCTTACAGCTTTTCGAAGAAATCACATACAGAGCAGGAGATATAAACACCGCCCGGGGTCCCGCGCTCCCGATCCTTCACACGCTTGACAATACGAGTCGGCTTCGAACACTTTGGGCAATCCGTGCTCTTGTTCGTGTCCATCACCTTTTTCCGGTCACCTGTTTTGGCGATCTTTGCCATGATCTTGTCTCTCCTGGTCTGCTCTGTCACGCGCCGCAGTGGCGGCATCGGCGGTCAGAGATATTTGAAATCAGAGTCGTCCGGCAAGCGGAAAAGCTTCACTCCGCAACATTATGCCGCAAGTCTGTCAGCATTCAGCTTACACCAGGAAGCATGGTTACAGGTCAGGGCTGTGTGGGTGGGCCGGAAGGCGCTGTCTGATCCTTCTGCTTCGGCATCTGCACGCGTCCACCAGCTCCCGCGGCAGGTGTGGGTGCGGCTTCGCCCGGCATGCGCAGGCTCGGAGCGGGCGCCGCCCCGTCCTCAGAACCCTTTGCCAGGTCGCCCATTTTGACCTCGCGGGTGGGCGTCGGAGCGTGATACCCGCCAAGTTCATCCTTGTCATGGATCTGAAGCGGCTTCCCTAACTCCGCAATTTCAAGCAAACTGACACGATCGCCAGCGAAGCGAACAAATCGAACCGTCTGCGGGACATGCCCGTAAATCCATTCCTCGTAGTGCGATCCGTTTACGTCATCTCCTTTTCGCTCGTGCACCTTGCTATCCGGCTGGCCCAGAGCGGCCAGCACCATGCGATGATTCATGCCGACCAGCACTTCATGCGCGGCGATAGCATTGCGGAGCGCCGGCGGAAGCGTATCGGCGTAGGCCTGCTCAGAGGACTTCACGCCGAAGTCGATTACTGGCTCCAGCAGCGCCTTTACCTCGGGTGCCGTGATGTCCGGTATGCCATGCGGAAAAATCAGCGTGACGCGGGCTCCCGTCGCCTGCTCCTGCGGCGCGGCAACGTTGGAGTTATTTAGCTGGACATGACTCAAAAAGCGATGTTTCGCGTACGGGCCGCCGTTTAGATCGAGAATGAGGCGATCCCCTTTGACGACAAGCGCTGTCACCTGCACACGATCTCCGGGAGCCGCGGCCTGTCCCTTCTGGAACAGCATGTGCCGGTACTCCTGCGGACCAGGTGAGAGAGCGCCGTTGGCCTGAAGAGTTAACCCTGCGCCGAGTGGAAGAGCACGGTGCGCGAATCCCTGCTCCGCCACCAGCATGCGCTCAAGATCGCGCGATCCGCGTTCGGTCAGTCGATCTGAAGAGAGCGGCACGTCTGTCGGCGTAAAGTCGGCCGCCACGTCCGCGGTCGCGGCATGTTCCCCGACCACAAACACCTGCGCCCCGGCATGGAGCGGGATCAGAGCGAGCATGGCCGCGTAAAGTTGTAAGATGCGCGCGCCAGAAGCCATGGCCAACCTCGAATATCGCTAGCTTGCACCTTCGCGGAGGCTTTGGCAAGATGCCCCCCCAGCGATGTTTCGCATTACAAACGAGAGCCGAAGAACTGCTTCAGCTAGGGCAGTAAACCATCGCGCGATCCATTCTGCGGAGAGCTCGGCAAAATCTGTACCAGGGGAGGAGGCGGGGCAGACTGCTCAAGCGCGGTATGGGCCGGGGGCGGTGCCACGTCCATGGGGTATCCGCCGGCAACGATCGGTGCGTGCGTATAGGTCCAGGCGAAGTCGCGGGTCACCCGGAAAAGCACCAGTATTGCACCGAGCAGGACAAAGAAGGTCCAGGGAGCAGCGATCGGCCCGAAGCCTGCCCCGGTAAGCCCGCGCGGCCCTTGTGCCTGCCCCTGAATCACGTTCGAGAGCTCGGTGCCTCCAAAGAGCGGAAGCCCGAAGAGCACACCTAAAGCCGCATTCCAGGCGAAGTGTAAGCCCCACGGCAGCCATAGAGCATGCGTTCTTCTCCACGCCGTCGTAAGCAGCAACGCAAGCGCGAAGCTGACGAACAGTGCCGTCACGCTGCTTAGGGAAAAGCTGACGATGATGGCATACAGAGCGGAGAGCAGCAGCGTCGCCCTATTCGGCCCCATCGAGGCCTCCAGTCGTTGAAACCCGTAGCCGCGAAAGATGGCCTCCGTCGTTACGGTTGAGACAGCGATTGTTGCCAGCGAGAGAACAGCCGCAAGCAGACCGCGAGGCGCAAACCAGGTCTGCACATAGAGCGCCTTCCGCAGCACCAGCGGCAAAACGGCGACGATCACCGCCCCCCATCCGACGGCTGCGCCGACAGACCACTCCCGCGCCGCCGTCGCCCGCTCAGGAAGGCTGAGCAAAGCGCGAAGCGACGACGCGCGATAGCCACGAAGGATGTCGAGAGCAAGAAATCCAAGAATGGTCAAAAAAAGCAGAAAAACGGCCGCAAGCAGTGGAACAAACGCACCAGCCGAAAGCGAGTTGAGCAGGCCGGTCGAAGCTCGGTCGGCAACCTCGCGGCAAGCGCCCCACCAGAGGATCGCCAAACCAGTCAGAGCAACTCCGCTGGGAGCTCTTCGCGGCGGTCTCGTACCCGGATTCGGGTTAAAATTTGAAGCAAACACAGCGCTGCACTCCTCGAAGGCCCGCTCAGGCCGTCACGTAAAACTGTGCAATGTTGCGGAACTTCTCGTATCGCTTTTGACGCCGCAGATCCTCCGGCATCGCCTGCAGATCGGCAAGATTTCGCCGCAAACTCGCTCCGAGAAGATCGGCTGCCTGCGCAGGATCGGCCTGCGAGCCACCCTCCGGCTCCTTCACGACCTCATCGACACAGCCAAGCTGTTGCACGTCGTAGGACGTGTACTTCAGGGCCGCCGCCGCCTGCTGGCGCTTGGCCGCATCCTTCCACATGATGGACGCACAGCCTTCCGGAGAGATGACGGAGTAGATCGCGTTCTCAAGCATCAGAACCCGATCGGCAACCGCCAGCGCCAGCGCTCCGCCGGATCCGCCCTCGCCCGTAATCGTGGCAATCACCGGAACACGAAGACGCGACATCTCCAGCAAATTGCGCGCAATCGCCTCTCCCTGGCCACGCTCTTCCGCACCGATGCCCGGATTCGCGCCTGCCAGATCGATAAACGTAAACACCGGATGCCCAAACTTCTCTGCGATCTTCATCGCGCGCAGAGCCTTGCGATACCCCTCAGGATCCGGGCTGCCGAAGCGTCGCGCTACACGCTCTTTCAAGGTGCGCCCTTTGAGATTGGCTATGACGAGCACGGGTCGCTCATCCAGGCGCGCCATACCACAGGCAAGTGCTGCATCATCGCCGAAGGCCCGGTCGCCATGAATCTCGCTGTAATGGGTGAAGAGCGTGTCGACAAAGTCCATGGGATAAGGGCGCTGAGGATCTCGCGCGATCTCCGTCTTTCGCCACGCCTCTGGAACGACGGACCCGGTCGCCACTGCACTTGCTGCTGGTCTGCGATCCTGCACTGCTGATTTCACATCCTGATCGGGCATGCTCACCTTGGCGGACTACACCTCATTGTAGTGCAAAGCCGCAGCCTGCTTAAAAAAGCCAAGCCGGTCTTCGTAATCGACGCCGAGCCGCTTCCGCGTAAACCCACGCAGCCTAATCAATGACGCGCACGCCTCCGCGTCCGACCAGTTCCTCGACGCGATCAATGAAGAGACGGTCCGCGGCAACCATGACGTTCTGCGGCTCAAGGACAGCGCAGAACTCTCCAGGTTCCTCAAGGTCGAGCAGCAGCTTGCCCGTGCCCGGCGTATCCAGAAAAATTGTCAGCAGCTTCTCGAGCAGCGCCGCATCCGGATGGTGCAGCGGTACCCTGATGCGCAGCGACTCCGGCAGCTTCAGCTTCACGTCTTCAAGCGCCTGAATGCTCGAGATGGCAAGCTTCGGCGCAGCATCTTCTTCCCCGCGCAGCACACCCCGAATCACCACGGGAACGTCGATCTTTAGGCGCTCCGCCAGCTTCTCGTAACTCTGCGGAAAGGCAATAAGATCGATCTTGCCCACCGTATCTTCAAGGCAAGCCTGCGCATACATCTCGCCCGACCGCTTCGACTTGGCCACCTTCAACCCCGTAATCACGCCGGCGATCGAGATCTCATTCTGAGGCATCTCGTCGCGCCCGCGGCGAAAGATCTGCGGCTCCGGCTTCATCTCGCACGCCGTCACCGTGTCGATCACCTTCATATTTCGTAACTTCTCGCGATACTTATCCATGGGATGGCCGGAGACAAAGAAGCCGAGCACCTCCTTCTCGTTCTGTAGCCGCGTGTGCTCATCCCACTCCGGCACCTGCGGCAGCAACTCAGCGGCGGAAGTCGGAACCGGCCCATCATCAAAGATGCCAAACAGTCCACTCTGTCCAGCAGCCATATCCCGCTGCGACTTCTGCGCGCGCTCCATGGCTTTGTCCAGTGCCGCCATCAAAGCGGCGCGTTTGCCTAGCGAATCCATCGCTCCAGCCTTGATCAGCGACTCGAGCACCCGCTTATTCAGCAGCCGCAGCTCAACCTGCTCGCAGAAGTCCCACAGGCTCGCGAAGCTCGGCTTCCCTGCTCCCGGAGTGTCTGTTCGCGCCGCCAGGATGGATTCAATCGCATTGTGTCCGACGTTCTTAATTGCCGCCAATCCAAAGCCAATCGAGTCGCCGGTTGGCGTGAAGTTCGCGTATGACGTCTGCACATTCGGCGGCAGCACAGCAATCTCCATCTCGCGGCACTCGGAGATGTACTTGACTACATTCTCCGGCTTCGACGTTTCACTCGTCAGCAGCGCCGCCATGAACTCAACCGGATAATGCGTCTTCAGCCAAGCTGTGTGATACGCCAGCAGTGCATACGCAGCAGAGTGCGATTTGTTGAAGCCATAACCGGCAAACTGCGCCATCAGATCAAAGAGCTTCCCGGCAATATCCTTGGGGTGCTTATTCGCAGCAGCTCCGGACATAAAGCGCTCGCGCTGCTTGCCCATTTCGAAGGCATCCTTTTTGCCCATGGCGCGCCGCAGCAGATCCGCGTCGCCAAGAGAGTAGCCTGCGACGACATTCGAGATCTGCATCACCTGCTCCTGATAGACGATGACACCAAGCGTCTCCTTGAGCAGCGTCTCCAACTCCGGCAGTAGGTATTCAACGACACGCCGGCCCCACTTGCGCTCAATAAAATCGTCAATCATGCCGCCCTGAATCGGTCCGGGACGATAGAGCGCGTTTAACGCGGTCAGATCCTCCACGCTTGTAGGCTTGTAGCGGCGCAGCACATCACGCATCCCACCGGACTCAAACTGGAAGACACCCGATGTCAGCGCGCGATGAAAGACCTGTTCATAGGTTTTCGCGTCGTCGAGCGGCACCATCGCCATATCAATCGTCTCGCCACGATTCTGCTGGATCAGCTTCAGACAATCGTCAATTACCGTTAGCGTGGTCAGCCCAAGAAAGTCCATCTTGAGCAGGCCCATTTTCTCGACCGCCTTCATGTCATACGCGGTCACGATCGCCTGCTCTTTGGTCCGCGTGACCGGCACCAGCTCGGTCAGCGGCTGCGGCGCGATCACCACACCGGCCGCATGTACGCCCGCGCCGCGCACCAGGCCCTCCAGCCGGATCGCCGCGTCGATAACCTCTTTCACCTTCGCATCGCCCTCATAGGCCGTGCTCAGAATGGTCGAGTCCTTCAGCGCCTGCTCGATCGTGATGCCGATCGTCGGCGGAATCATCTTGGCAATACGATCTACTTCACCATAAGGCATATCGAGAGCGCGGCCGACGTCCTTAATCGCGGCCTTCGCGGCCATGGTGTTGAACGTGATGATCTGCGCAACCTGATCGACGCCATACTTGCGCCGCACATACTCGATGACCTCACCCCGCCGATTCATGCAGAAGTCGATATCAATATCGGGCATCGAGATGCGTTCAGGATTCAGAAAGCGCTCGAACAGCAGCTCGTTCTGCAGCGGATCAACATCCGTGATCTCCATCGCATACGCCACCAGCGATCCGGCCGCCGAGCCACGCCCCGGCCCTACTGGAATGTTCTGCTCCCGCGCATACCGGATGAAGTCCCACACGATCATGAAGTAGCCCGGAAACTTCATCTGCTTGATGCACTCGATCTCGCGATCAAGCCGGGCATGATAGTCGTCCAACGACTTCTTCTGTAACCCGCGCGCAACCAGCTGCGCATACGCCGTGACCAGGCGTTTCTTCAGGCCTTCGCGGCAGACCTGCTCGAAGTAGCTCTCGAGCGTCTCGCCCTCGGGAACGATGAAGTCCGGAAACGGGTTCTTCACCTTAGACATCGTTAGGTTGCATCGGTCCACAAACTGCATCGTGCGCGTGCACACCTCGGGCGCATGCGCGAAGGTCCGGTGCATCTCCTCCGCGGACTTGATGTAAAACTCCTGCGTATCGAACTTGAACCGCTTTGGATCGTTCATCGATCCAGCCGTCTGCACGCACAGCAGAATCTCGTGCGCACGGCTGTCATCATGCGCCACATAGTGGCTGTCATTGGTCGCAATCAGCGGAATACCCAGTTCGCGCTCCATCTTGAAGAGCGAATCGCACACCGCCTTATCGGGCGCGAGACCATGATCCTGAATCTCCAGGAAGAAGTTTCCCTTGCCGAACATCTCCTGAAAATGGCCGGCAGATCGCTTTGCCTCGTCGTACTTCCCTGCCATCAGGTGCTGGTTCACCTCACCCGCCAGACAGCCTGAAAAACCAATCAGCCCCCCAGTGTGCTTCGACAGAAACTCCTTCGAGATCCGCGGCTTGCGATAGAAGCCATGCAATGCCGCCTCACTCGTCAGCCGAACCAGATTGCGATAACCCTCTTCATTCTCGGCGAGCACTAGAAAATGGTTATAGCCATCGGCCATCTCGCGATGATCGTTCGTCTTCGAGAGATACAGCTCGCAGCCCAGAATCGGCTTCAGATTCTTCTTCTGCATCGCGTCGAAGAAGTGCACGGCGCCATAGATATTTCCGTGGTCGGTAATAGCCGCGGCCGTCTGCCCAATGTGGCCCAGATGCGCGGCCAGCTTATCGACATCGCAGGCCCCATCCAGAAGCGAGTAGTCGGAGTGAAGATGAAGGTGCGTGAACTCGGGTGCAGCAGGCATCAGGGGAGTCTCCACCTCTAAGTTTATTCGCTGCGCGTTCGCTCGCTTTAGAGGAAAACTGGTACACAACTTAAGCCGTCTCGCGCTGAGGGCTACGCTCACGACCGCTACTCAGCAAGCAGCCGGTGCACAAGCGAGACATACAACTTCACCGCCTCCAGCAGCTCCTTCTTCGCAATCCGTTCATCAGGCGTGTGCGCCACGTGAATCGACCCAGGCCCCAGAAGAAACGGCTCTCCCCACGCCGTGAGTGACGGAATATCCGTCGTGAACTTGGCGATCATCGTCGGCATCGAGTCGATCTCGCGCATCCGGACAGCCGGTAGATCCAGGCTGAACACGACCTCCGTACGGTTACGCACGATCGCCAGAATCTGCTCGCGCGTAGTGTCGGACGGGCCCACTAGGCGAATCAGAAGATGAGCCTCCGCCTGATCGGCAATCACATTGGGCGCACGGCCGCCGGAGATCAGGCCGACATTCAACGTCGTATCGCCCACCACGGGATCTACCGGCAGCGTCATGCCCTGTAGATCGTGCAGCACACACACCAGCGTGTCGATCGCACTCTCCCCCAGCTCCGGATAGGCCGAGTGCGCCATGCGCCCCTTCGCGCGCAGCTCCACGCGAAGCGCACCCTTAGACGCTAGGGCCAGACGATTGTCAGTCGGCTCACCGTTGATCAGATACCGTGAGCCCTTAGCGTGCCGATTTGCAACCGCCGCGCCTGCGGAATCCCGCTCCTCGCCGACAACGAACAGCAGACCGACCAAAATGCCTTCACCGCGCAAGCGCTCCGCCGCCGCAATCTGCGCCGCTATGATGCCCTTCGCATCGCAGCTTCCGCGTCCATAAAGAAACTCGTCATTCTCCGTGCTCACGAAGAAGGGCGGGACCGTGTCCATGTGCGTGGAAAAGACAATCGCGGGTTGCGCACCGGGCTGGCACGCGTAGACATTGAACCGCTCCTCCACACCGCCGCCCGGGGTTGATGCAGGATCGGGCTGGCTGACCGCCTGCCGCTCGATCTCGTATCCGAGCTGCTCGAGGTACTCCGCAAGAAACGTCCCTGCTGCTCCCTCGCGATACGTCGTTGATTCGATATTAACCAAACGCCGCGTCAACGCAATCGGATCGATCTCCATGCGATCAGCATACGTCAGCGTCACGGCCGAGTCGGCATGGCCCGCACCTCGTACACTGGAGTCCATGAGTCAGCCAAAGCCTCAGGATTCGCCCGATACACTGCAAACTTCCGTGCAGGGGCGATCGCACGTCCAGCAGATAGAGAACCTCTTCGGCCCGGCGGGCCGCCTGGAAGCTCTGCTGAACACAGGCTCTCCGGATGCGCCCTTCTCCGCTGTGGTCTGTCATCCGTATCCGCCGGCCGGAGGAACCATGCACACCAAGGTCGTCTATCACACCATGAAGGTGCTCTCGAGCCTCGGCATTCCGGTGCTGCGCTTCAACTTTCGTGGAGTCGGCCTCAGCGCAGGCAGCTTCGACCAGGGCCGCGGAGAGCAGGAGGATGTACGGAGCGCGCTCGACTGGCTTGACCGCACCTTTCAGCGTCCGATCCTGTTCGCGGGTTTCTCGTTTGGCTCCTACATCGGGCTTCGCGCCTGCTGCACCGATCCCCGCGTTACGGCTCGTATCGCTCTGGGCCTTCCCGTGCGCGCCGCTGGACGTGACTATAGCTACAAGTTTCTCGACACCTGCCCAGGGCCGCTACTCGCCGTGAGCGGCAGTGAGGACGAGTTCTGCCCGCCGGCGATCCTGCACCAAATTCTGGGAACGCGAGCCGGTCGCCGCACCGTCATAATCTCTGGAGCGGATCACTTCTTCCAGGGCACACCGTCCTCCCCGGCGGTCAAGCTCACCGAAATGCAGCAAGCCATCTCCGCGTGGATCCATGAGGAAGATCTTGTGCAATCCAATCTAAACAGACCTAGCTAGCTAACGAAGGCTCAATCGTCTGAGACTCATGAGCGGACTGTGGAGTTCGAGTAAGCCATTGAGCCACCACGGAGTTGACCCACTCCGGCACCTCTTCAAAGGCGATATGCCCCACGCCGTTCAACGTCACCAGTTCGGCTCGCGGCAGAGCTTGCCGCAGCGCAAAGGCTGATTGCACGCCTACAGCTCTGTCGCGATCGCCCCAGATCAGCAGCGTCGGCGCCTCCAGCAAGCCGCTCAAATGCCTCCTGAGGGCTGCCATATCGGACCGCCACCGCGCTACGATCTGCATTACGTGATCGATCGTCCCCGGCACATGCAGCCCATCGGTATACCCAGTCAGGGCATCCGCCGGGACTCGACGCCGATCTCCATACATCCGCTCAAGCGCGATCCGCTTCCAGTAGAGCGGCAGCCACGGAATGATGCGGGCGAAGCAGAGACCGAGACGCGTGCTGTAAAAATCCAGCAGACGATCACCAAGAGTGCAGAAGGGATTCGCCGGCGCAAAAAGAATCAGCCGAGCCGTGCGACCCGGATAGCGAGCGGCAAACATTAGGGCCACCGCGCCTCCATGGGAGTGCGCGGCGATATCTGCCTTTTCAATCTCAAGCGCATCCATCGCTAAAGCGAGCCGATCCGCTGTGGCCTCAAGCGATGCATCCAGACCATAGACCCGTCCGGATCTACCCATATTCGGCATATCAAGTGCATAGACCGTCGAGTGGCGCGCAAATGAGTTGATATTGCGCCGCCAATTGTGCGATGACCCGACAAGCCCATGCAAAAGGAGCAGGGGCGGCCCTGAGCCGGCGCTTTCATAGCGGAGGTTCATGCCTCCTGCCTGGATAAACATCTCCGCCAACGGTCGTGCCTCATTCCTCAAGGATCATTGGGCAACTCACCCCAATCTCCCAATGTTACAGGACCGTGAACGAGGGCACACCGATTCTGTCCTTCACAGATGCGCTGTCGTCGCTATGATTTCTTGTAGATCCGTGAGTACGATAGGTTTGGTCTCTCAATTTTGACCGGAGCTACACGCGTTTCTTGTTTTCCTATATTGGCCGTGTAATTGCAGGTTGTACTCCTAAGACCCTCCTCGATGAAAGATGCGTTCCAAACTCGCGTGCTTGCCGTCGTGCTGGCCATCGCAACCGTTGCCGCGGCTGTCTTCGCAATGCTTAACCTCCGGCAGGAGATGCAGTTTGACGTCCCAACCGACGGTGTCTGGTGGATGGAGGCTCATGGCGGCCTGAGAGCGGAGCAGGTCCCCTCCGGCACCCCGGCCGAGCGCGCCGGCATCCGCAAAGGCGATATCCTGCTGGCGGTCAACGAGCATCCCTCGCCCCGTCTGGCCATGCTGGAGCGCGAGCTGTTTCGCAGCGGCATCTGGGCGCATGCGACCTACTCCGTGCTCCGCCCCTCCGCCTTCAATCCCGGCTCCGGAACTAGGGTCGAGATCCCCGTCATCCTTGAGCCGCTCGATCGCTCAAGCAACGACGGCTTCCGGCTGATCGCCCTCTCGTACCTTTGCATCGGCATCTATGTTCTGTTTCGCCGCTGGACCGCCCCTAAAGCCACGCATTTTTATCTCTTCTGCCTCGTCTCGTTCGTCCTTTACGCGTTCAAGTACACCGGCGTTCTGGACGGCTTCGATTCGGCCGTCTACTGGGCCAATCTTTCCGCCAATGCCGTGCAACCGGCGCTCTTCCTCCATTTCGCTGTCAGCTTTACTAACAGCAACGCCTCGTCCAGGCGCTCGCGTTGGGCTCGTCTGCTTCTCATTGGCGTCTTCTATCTTCCGGGCGTGCTTCTGGTCGCGCTCCACTTCGTCGCCATCCACTACTGGTTTGCGACGGAACTGCTACTCCATCGCCTCTACCAGGTTGTCCTCGGCTATCAGGCGCTCTACTATGTCATCGCCGCAATTGTCTTTTGGGTCCGCTACAAGCGCGCCAGCTTTGCCCTCGAACGCCAGCAGCTGAAATGGCTCACCCGCGGAACCTTCGTCGCGGTCACGCCATACACCCTCTTTTACGCCATGCCGTACATGGCCGATCTGCCCATACCGGGCCTGCTGACGAAAATCGCCGGGCTGTCGCTTGTGGTGCTCCCGCTCACCTTCAGCTGGGCGATCGTCCGCTATCGCCTCATGGACACCGACCTGATCTTCAAGCGCGGCGTGACCTATACTCTCGCCACGGCGTCCCTGGTCGGCCTCTACTTCGCTGTTCTCGCCGTTACGGCTGAGACCGTTCGCAGCCGGCTCCCCAATCTTCGCCTCTGGGGCCTTGTGGCCGCCGTCACCATCACCGGCCTGGTCTTCGATCCACTCAAGCGAGCCATTCAGGCCAGGGTCGATCGCCTCTTTGACCAGAAGCGTTTCGACTACCGGGAGACGCTCGTCGAGTTCGGTCGCGGCCTCAACTCTCAGACCGACCTTCGCACGCTGGTTGATGCCATCGTCGAGCGGCTGCCCCAGACTCTGCTGGTAACCCGCGTCGCCGTCTTCCTTTCGGACGAAAGTTCCATCGGCCGCCCCGCCTTCCATCTCGCCGGATCGCACGGACTGGCCGATCTCTCCGCGAATGAACTGACCGGTCTAGACCTTCGCTTCCTGAACTTCGACGAAGCGCAATCGACCAACCACATCTTCTGGGAGAACCCCCGCCAGGTGCTGCGGCTGCCCAGCTCCGAGCGCGCCTCGGCCTCTCGCCTCGATCTTAACTACTACCTTCCTTGCCGTGTCGCCTCGCGCGAGGGCTCCGGCACCAGAACCGTCGCCGTGATTGGTCTCGGGCTCACACGGCTTGGGGACTTCCTGTCGAGCGAAGACGTCGAACTCCTCGAATCCCTCGCCAGCTATATCGGCATTGCCATTCAGAACGCCCAGCTCTATCGCAGGCTCGAGCGCCAGATTGGCGAGTTCGAGCGCCTGAAGGAGTTCCACGAGAACATCGTCGAATCCATCAATGTAGGCGTCTTTGCGGTCGATCTCGACGACCATATCGAAAGCTGGAATCGCCGCATGGAGGTCCTCTTCGGCCTCTCGAGAGCCGATGCCCTGCGCAAGCCGCTCTCCGCTGTACTTCCAGTCGACTTCCTGCACAAAATCGACAGCGTTCGGCTCGACCATGGAACCCACGCATTCTACAAGTACAGAATCGAGCTGCCCGATGGAGAGCCGCACATCGCCAACATCGCGGTCGCGCCGCTGGTCTCGAAGTCAGCCGTGCCCGTCGGCCGCATCATCCTCATCGACGACGTCACCGATCGCGTTGAGCTCGAGGCGCAGCTCACCCAGTCCGAGAAGCTCTCCTCGATCGGCCTGCTCGCCGCCGGTGTGGCGCATGAGGTCAATACGCCGCTCGCCGTCATCTCCGCCTACACGCAGATGCTGACCAAGCAGATGGCCGGCGACGCAAAGCTGACCCCTGTACTCGAAAAGATCACGCAGCAGAGCTTCCGCGCCTCCGAGATCGTCAATGGCCTGCTTAACTTCTCGCGAACCAGCGGCACGGAACGCACCAGCGTCGATCTCAACCGGCTGCTGCGCGAGACCGTCAACCTGATCGACCATCAACTCAAGACCGCAAAGATCTCCGTCGATCTCGATCTGGACTCCGCCCTTTCTTCCGTTCAGGGCAATCAAGGCAAGATCCAGCAGGTGCTGCTGAACTTCCTGCTGAACGCCAAAGACGCGATGATGCAGTCCTCCGCCGGCCGAATCGCCGTTACAACCTATAACCGATCGGGAAGCGCGATCATTCGCATCCAGGACACCGGTACCGGCATCAGCCAGGAGCATCTCCATCGCATCTACGACCCGTTCTTCACGACCAAGACCGCGCCCCGCGAAGGCGAGCACAAAGGCACCGGTTTGGGCCTTGCCGTGAGCTACGGCATCATGCAGGAGCACGGGGGCAAGATCCAGGTAGAAAGCTCTCTTGGAATTGGTACCACCTTCGAACTCGAGTTCCCTGCCCTTGCTTCCGTACTCTCAGACGCTGCCTCCGATGCGGGTGAAAGGACCATATTGCATGTCTGAAGCAATCGCCGTTGCTGAATCCGTAGGGCCAGTCGAAACATCCGCGGCACATCGCTCCCTGCCGCGAATCCTCATCATTGACGATGAGGCCGCTGTCCGCGAGTCGCTCGAGGTCCTCCTTACTCTCGAAGGTTTTTCCGTCACCATCGCTCCCGAAGGCGCCACCGGGCTCGATCTGCTCTCGCGCGAAGAGTTTGATCTTCTCCTGCTCGACCTCGCTCTTCCCGGCGAGAGCGGCCTTGACCTTCTTCCCCGCATCGTCGAGCTTCGTCCCCAGCTTCCAGTCATCATGATCACGGCCTACGGAACGGTCGGCAATGTAGTGGAAGCCATCCGCGCCGGCGCCGACAACTTCGTGCAGAAGCCCTGGGACAACGAAAAGCTGATCCTCGACATTCGCTCCGCCATAGCCCGCCGCCGCGCCGAGTCCGAGGTCGTTCTGCTTCGCCGCACCCTCAAGCAGCGCTACAGCTTCGAGAACATCATCGGCAAGAGCGAACCCATGCTCCGCCTCTTCGACGTAGTCGTCCAGGTCGCGCCCTCCCGCTCGACCGTCCTCATCCAGGGTGAGAGCGGCACGGGCAAGGAGCTTATCGCCAAGGCTCTCCACGCAAACTCACCGCGCCGCGATCGCCCATTTGTCCCCGTCAACACCGGCGCCGTCCCGTCGGAACTCCTCGAATCCACTCTCTTCGGTCACGTGCGCGGCGCCTTCACCTCCGCTGTCTCCAGCAAGAAAGGTCTTTTCGAGGTCGCCGACGGCGGCACTCTCTTCCTCGATGAGATCGGCACCATGGGCATGGACATGCAAGCCAAAATCCTGCGCGTGCTGCAGGATCGCCGCTTCATGCAGCTCGGCGGCACGCAGGAGATTCAGGTCGACGTCCGCATCCTCGCCGCCACTAACGTCAACCTGCAGAATGCCGTCCGCGAAGGCCGCTTTCGCGAGGATCTCTTCTACCGCCTGAACGTCATCGCGCTGGAGCTTCCGCCGTTGCGCACACGCAAATCCGACATCCCCCTGCTCTCGCAGCACTTCCTGGACTTTTACGCGAAAGAAAACGGCGTGGAGCAGAAGGTCCTCTCGCCTGAGTCGCTGCGCATCCTGATGGACTACGACTGGCCCGGCAATGTACGCGAACTCGAGAACGCTATGGAGCGCGGCATCGTCCTGGCAAACGCCCGCGTCATCGCCCCTGATCTCCTTCCGCCGCAGATCACCGGCAGCAGCTACACCGCAACCGCACTCGAACATCGGCCGGACGCCTCCCTCTTCGAACTCATGGAAGAAATCGAACGTCGCATCATCTCCGACCGGCTAGAGCGCTGCCACTGGAACCAGACTGAGGCGTCCGAGTTCTTCAAAATCCCGCTCTCCACCCTCAACCAAAAAATAAAGCGCCTCAACATCGAGATCCGCAAACGCCCCCGGGACTAACGAATGATCTAGGGCGCATCAGCAATACAGCGGTAAACGCATGGCACAGACAACAGCACGTAGAGAAACGTTCTGCTCCACGCGTCCGTTACCACGGAAGTGTGGTGTTTTCCCAGCGTGTGAATGTTCCTGTCGGGCCATCCGGGCCTAACAGGGCAACGCGCACCACCTCGCGAGAGCCATCTTCAACCGACTCCGTCCCGGCATAGCCGTTAAGGTTGGTCTTCGTAAACCCTGGCGAGACTAAGTTGACCTTGACTCCACTTCCCTCCAGTTCAATCATCATGGCCAGCGTGATCGCGTTGAGAGCTGCCTTGGACGCCGGATACACCGGACCATAGAACATGCGGTAGGAGAAAGCCGGGTCCGCGTTCGACGTCAGCGAGCCCACTCCGCTCGACACGTTGACGATGCGGGCGTCCGACGACTCGCGCAGGAGCGGAAGCATCGCTTGATACACGGCTAGGACACCGAAGACGTTGGTCTCCCATACTGCACGAACCTCATCAAGAGGTGCATTGCTCGCGAGGGTCAGCTTGGCGTACTCCTGGAGCGACAGATCGCCCTTGTTGGTATTGGAGATAACCGCGTTGTTGACCAGCAGGTCGAGGCGGCCAAACTCCTTGCGCACGCGTTCCGCCGCCGCCGCGATCGAAGCCGCATTTGTCACGTCAAGTTGGAGAGGGATGGCGCCCGGCCCAATCTCCTTCGCTGCGGTCTCGCCGCGCGTAAAATCGCGCGACCCAACCAGCACTGTAGCACCGTTCGCTACAAGTTCTTTGGCTACCTGAAGACCGACCCCTTGATTAGCTCCGGTGACCAGGGCAATGCGTTCGTTGGGCATGATGTTCTCCTTGGTGAGACGTCGTGGACAGTAGACCTTCGCGCAAGCTCCACGAAAGCTGAGATCGAATCAGAAAGCTGTAACTCCGCTCACGGCAGGAGTACAAGTTTGCCGCGTGCTCGTTGGTTTTGGCTGAGATCGAGCGCTGCGCGCCAATCCTCTAGAGGAAACATGCGGCTGACCGGCACCGTGAATTTACCTTCGCCTGCAAGCTGTGCAAAGCCGCGGAGAGCGTCCCAGCGCAAGGTAGGGTCTTCTCCAAGACTGCTGCGGACCCCAAGTTCCTTAGCCGCGGCGAAGTCGCTGATGGTAAGCACATGCGATGTGTCACCTGCGATGCTGATCAGTAGGGGCAGCACACCGCTGACTGGTCCTGCGTCCAAATTAGGTCAGGTGCTTTTCCTGTCAGGGCAAGCACTCGTTCCACCACGCCATCGCCGTACGAGGTGACCATCGCGCCAAGTAAACGTAACCGCTCAGCAAATGTCTCTCCAGCGGTAGCGAGTACATGAGCACCACGCATCAGCGCCATCTGAACAGCGGCAAATCCGACGGCTGTAACCCGCACCGTGGATGAGAATGGTCTGTCCCGCACTCACGCGCAGGATCTCAAGGTTGCGAAAGGCTGTTTCGACCGCCAACGGCAAGGCTGCGGCCTGTGTCGGATCGAGACCGGCTGGCCGATGCGTCCAGGAGTGCAGGACCGCAAAGTCTGACGCTCCTTCTATCGGCGCGCCGGCGAAATCGGCTGGCCCGAGAACCTCATCGCCGGCCACGACATCCTCCACACCTTCACCGACAGTGTCGACCGTTCCGGAGACATCCAGCCCCACGCCGCGTGGGAGCTTTCCTGCAAACAATCCACGGCAAAGCGCCCAATCTGCCGGGTTGAGACCGCAGGCATGGACGCGCACACGAATACGTTTGGCGCCGGGGTTGGGCAGCTCTGTTTCTTCCAGTCGGAGCACGTCCGACGGTGCCCCATACTCGTGGAATCGAAGTGTTCTTGTCCTGATCGACCCGCGTTCGTTTAGCACGACAGATCTCCTTTGTGTAAGGGTTGAACGAGCCTGCTATGCTGACAAGGTCTACGGAACTATGTCCCAAATATAAGTGGAACATTGTTCCATCTGCAAGTGAATCGTGAAAAAAGCGTAAACGACAGAGTGGACCAGCCTCAAACACTTGAACCTCGACACAGGCGGGCCGATGCACAGCGCAAGATGAGCTCGGTGCTGCAGGCGGCCACTGAGGTATTTGCGACCTCAGGCGTCGACGCTCCAGTCCGAGAGATCGCGAAAAAAGCGGGCGTCGGACTAGGTACGGTCTACCGGCATTTTCCGCAGCGTTCCGATCTGATTGTGGCTGTAATGCGCACGCAGTTGGATATGTGTGCGGATGCGGCGTCCGTCCTTGCCAGCGAGTGCGAGCCTGGTGAGGCTCTGGCTCGCTGGTTACAACGCTACATGGATTTCTTTGCTACAAAGCGCGGCTTCGCAGCAGCGCTCCACTCCGGCGATCCCGCTTACAGCGCCCTGCCTGGTTACTTCATGCAACGCATGCATGCAGCCGCCCAAAAACTTTTCGACGCAGCTGTTGCCGCAAAGGCCGTGCGTCCAGGAATTAACGTCAAGGGCCTATTGTTAGCAATCGCGACCCTGTGCCACGGACCCAACGGGGAGGAACCCCCCTACGCGCGGCAAATGGTTGAACTGATAGTAGATGGCATGCGTCTTGGTGCGGGCACTCCTCTCGACACCCCCTCATAGGGCGTACAACACCACACATCAGGAATCGCACGCTAACACTTTGTCCAGGGAGTCCTGCGCCTGAACAATCGACGGTTCAGAAATGAACGACGGTTAAGGTGTTCACAATACTGAGAAGTGTTGGTGCATGACCTGCTGCCGTTCGTGAACAAACTGAGACCAGCAGGTCAGAACTCGAGACAGCAAGAAACACCGCACCACGATGGGCGCTTGCGATGCGCTCTCTCTATCTGGCCTGTTCTTCACTGCTCGCAATGAGGCCGAGAAGCCCGGGAAACCGTGCATCGAGATCAGCTCTTCGCAGCGTCAGTTCGGCGCGGTTGCCGTAGTTGTACTGCACGATCAGACCCGCCTCACGAAGGATGCGAAAGTGATGTGTCATCGTGGACTTCGAAACCTTGACGCCGAAGCTGGAGCACTGACGCCGCGCATCGACTGGCTCGCTAAGCAGTTCCCTGACAATCAGGCGCCGAACCGGATCGGCGAGAGCAGCAAACACCGTTCCAAGCTGTAAATGCTCCGCGGTTGGTAAAACTTCTTCGTTGAGCGCTGGCATGCTGCTCCTTTCGCATCGCTCTCAACTCGATGCTATCGAACTTGGTCGCCGCTCGCCGCCTTGTCGGCCAAAGAACTCTCAGCACCAACCGGGCAGCCCACCGGGAACGCCTGGACCGGAGTGCGCGCGATGAGCGGGCAAAAGGAGACTTCAACTATTTTCGTACCGGACAAAATCACTGATATGATAGGTACGATCCTCGCCATACCATAGAGCTTTATCGCACAGACGGCTCGGTACGCAGATGCCCCAAAGTATGTGTACCCAGCCCTCATTCGCACGTTTAACGAAAGGTTCCTATTTCATGATGACTGAACAGCAGGTCGTAATCATCGGTGGCTCCGAAGGAATCGGGCTCGCGGTCGCGAAGGCGGCACGTACCCTTGGAGCTCGAGTTCTCGCCGTCTCAAGAACGAGACAAAAACTTGAGGCCGCTCGAGACGCGGTGAGCGGCTTAGACATCCGCGTAGCGGACATCAACGACACCGCCTCGATCGAGGAGCTTTTTTCTGAGCTCTCGACCGTTGATCACGTCTATATTTCGGCGGGTAGCTTTAAGACAGGAGGTCCGCTTGGCCACCCGCTCAGCGAATTTCGCCACAAATTCGATGAACGCCTCTGGGGTTCGATTGACGTGGTTCGCGCCGCGCATCGTCTCATGCGTCCCGGTGGTTCCTTTACCTTTACCGGCGGCCTTGCTTCCGACCGCCCCGTGAGTGGAGCATGGGTGAATGGCATCGCAACAATGGCGACGGAACAATTGGCGCGCGTTTTTGCTCTGGAGCTTGCGCCCATTCGCTTCAATGCCATAGCACCCGGTTATACAGATACCCCGATGTGGGGCAGTGTATTTCCGGAGAAAGGATCGCATGCGCTCAGCGACATCACAAAAAAACATCTGATTCCCCGTCTAGTAACCGCGGATGAAGTTGCCCAGGCTGTATTACTTCTTATGCAGAACGAGGCGATCACAGGTGAGACGATTCATGTCGATTGTGGAGCACGGTTGGTCTAACGCTTTCCCGCACCAAATCCCAATTCTCGAAGAATGCTGAACGCTCCTGAGCCACTCTGCTCGCAAGTTTTCGTTTGTCTGGAGTAGTCCCTTCTATCGTCCGGGCTGCAGCACAATCTTCATGGAATCCGGCTGCGGGTGCGACGCCAGCGCAATCGCCGCCGGTGCATCCTCAAGCGCGAATCTGTGCGAGATAAGCCGTGTCAGATCGAAGCCCTCACGGTACCCCTCGAACACCAGCTCCTCCACATCCTTGTTGATCGCCACCGACGCGCTGTACGACCCCATAAGCGTCTTCTCGTCCATGCACACCGCCCCCGGATCGAACGGGGCTTTACCATGTTGTGTCTGGGCAAACAGCATCACGCGCCCGCCCGGCCGTACGGCATCCATGGCCGTGCCGATCAACCCATTGCCGCCTACCGCTACGAGCGCCACATCGGCGCCGCGACCCTCGGTCGCCGCCCGCGCCGCACCCACTACATCGCCCTTGGCATCGAGCGGGCGATTCAGACCAAATGTCGCCGCGATCGCATGCCGCTCCGGATACAGATCGCTCGTCAGCACCGTCGCCCCGGTCCGCTTCGCCAACGCGGCAAGCAGGATACCGATCGGCCCCTGCCCAATCACCAGCACTGTCTCATCCGGCTTTAGATCGAGCAGACGAATCGCCTTGTAACAGGTATTGACCGGCTCGAGAAAGCACGCCTGCTCGAACGGGATGTCATCGGGAATCTTCACCAGACCGCCCCCGACAATCCATGGCATGACGCGGATGTACTCGGCAAAGCCGCCACCTGCCGGCGCAAAGCCGGCTGTACAGCCTACCTGCTTATAAACCTCGCACTGCGCGTACGTCTGCTTGCGGCAGAAGTAGCACGAGCCACACGGAATATGGTGGTACGCCATCACCCGATGCCCAACCGCGAAGCCGACGACGCCCTCGCCCGCCCGCACGATCGTTCCCGCCATCTCATGCCCGAAAATCCTCGGTGCGCTGTGCGATCCCGTATGGATCTTCTTCAGGTCCGTCCCGCAGATGCCGCACGTATCGATCCGCACCAGCACTTCACCCGGCCCGATAACCGGCACCGGCACCTCTTCGACCCGCACGTCGTCAATCCCGCGATACACCACCGCACGCATGGTTGCCGGAACCTCTGTGCCGCGTTCCACCCTGCCTTCCACCATCGTTGCCATCTCTCCGATTCTCTACCTTTCCGACCCCTGCTTCGCAAGCTCGTCCTGCAGTGCTGTAGTCAGAGACCGCAAAGCCGCCGCGCTGTTCCTGCCCAGCTGCATCGCAGCCCGCCAGCGCGTGGGTCGAAGCGCCGTGTGCAGCGCAAAGGCAATCTCCCGAAACTGGCCGTCTGCCGTCGCAAAACGATCGAGTCCATCAAGCGAGAGGCTCGCATCGTCGGAGATCCCCTTGATCGCGCTGAACCGTAGACCATGGGCTCGCGCCAGACGCGCCACGCAGGCTGCCTCCATATCCACCGCGGCCGCTCCGTAGCTCTCGAAGAGTCGCCGCTTCTCCGCCACACCCGCAATCACGCCCGCCGTCGCCAGCACGCCGTCGCCTTCGTCCGAAGTGAAACGTTCACCCGATCGCACATCGACCACCGTGCGAAACCGCAGAACCTCACCGGCAGGAACAGTCGGCCCGCAGCCACCGGCAAGACCAACCGACAGCAGCCGATCGATACCGCTGCCGCCACTCGCCAAAGCTGCTGCAACCGCTTTGCTCACCCGATTGCATCCCATGCCCGCGCAGGCCGCGACCCCGAACTCCGATTCGGCGAGCCATACGCCTCGCTCCGCTGTGTCGATCCGCCGCCAGCCCCGCGTCAATGCGGCCAACTCACGCGGCAGCGCCGCAATGACTGCAATCCTCAACGATCGCTCCCCGCGGAAGAAGGCGGCACGGGTGCATACTCATGCCTCACAAACCACTCGATCGCCGACCGCAGCGCGCCATAGACCGGCATCACCTTGAAGCCGAGTTCGCGCTCTGCCTTGGCAGAGTTCGCAAACATAATCTTGCGCCCCATCCGCACCGCCTCAACCGTCGCCCGCGGCTCCCTCCCGCGAAGCCGCCCCGTTATCCACTCATCGAAGAAGGCAAACAGCAGCGCCGCCCCATGCGGAACCTTGATCGTCGGCGAGGGCAGGCCCGTGATCGCAGACATCCGGTCCAGGATCTGCTTCAGCGAAAGGTTCTCCCCGCCCAGAATGTACCGTTCCCCCGGGCGTCCGCGCTCCAGCGCCACCACATGCATGCGCGCGACCTCCTCCACATCCACCAGATTCAACCCCGTATCCACATACGCCGGAAAGCGCCGGTTCAGAAAATCGACGATGATCCGTCCGGTGGGCGTAGGCTTGGCATCGCTCGCGCCAATCGGTGTAGTCGGATTGAGGATCATAATGTGCTGCCCTTGCCGCGCCGCTTCAATCGCCACCTGCTCGGCCAGGAACTTCGATCGCTTATAGTGCCCGATCATGTCCGTCAGCGCAACCGGCGTCTCTTCATCAACGATGGTTCCGTCCGCATCGAACCCCATCGTCGCAACA
This sequence comes from uncultured Acidobacteriaceae bacterium, assembly GCA_964246835.1. Taxonomy (GTDB): domain Bacteria; phylum Acidobacteriota; class Terriglobia; order Terriglobales; family Acidobacteriaceae; genus Edaphobacter. The sequence goes on from CAXTRT010000001.1 coordinate 138,955, forward strand.
CTCGAGGTGTAGACCACCCGCGGCACCCCGGCCTCCGCAGCCAAGCGAAGCAGCGTACACGTCGCCTCCACGTTGGAGGCATACATGGCGTCCGGATCGCGCACCCAAAGCCGGTAGTCCGCAGCCACATGCACCAGAGCGTCGCAGCCTGTCAGGGACGTGCGCAGCCGGTCCGCCTGCCGCAGATCGCCCTTAACAAACTCCAGCCCGCTGATGCCTTGCAAGCCGCTTAGATTGCTCGTAGCTCGCACCAGCACACGCTGCTGCGCGCCATGCTCTGCGAAGGCGCGTGCGACATGCCCGCCAATAAAGCCGGTCGCCCCGGTAAGAAAGATGCGCATTGTCCCCCGCAGCCCAGCCGATCCGCTGAGCGGCATGTACTACTCCAGCCGCTCGGGTTCGATCTGGATGTTCCGCTCCCCGGCCGCCTTCTTCTCCCAATACTTCTTCACCCAGGCTTCAAAGGTCCGGCCCGCCGCCGTGTCGCGCCCGGTAAATGCCACTGCCGCAATCTCTGAGTAGGCGATGTTCACCTTCGATTGATCCTTGCTGGGAATAATCCGAACATACGAGTCGGAGAGCGTCGCCGCCGATCGCCGGTCGAAGAGGTAGCCCTCAATCACGGCCCCGTCCTTCTTTGTCAGCGTTACATCGCCGCGATAGTCGAACGCCTTTTCGAGCGCCTCGCGAACTTCGCCGTCAGACGCCATCTCAGGAATCCACCCCTCCAGCTGCTCCCGCTCCCGGCCTGCGGCAACTTCAATATCATCCGGATTCGCCCGCGAGAGCTGCGCCAGCTTCGCTGATTCCTGCTGATCGGTCGCCATCGTTAATCTCCCGAGACCATCTCGACGGCCGCGTGCTCCTTTGAAGCCGCTGTACCGGAGGGAGCAATCTGCACCAGCGGTGCCGGATGTGCCGGCTTCCACTCGTTGAGCAGCTTCTCCGCGCCCTCGTCATTGTAGGTCGAGAAGAAGATCGCCTTTGCCGTCTGCAGCAGTCCCTTCAGCGACCCGAACGTATAGTTCACGCCGCTCGCCTCATATCCCGAGTGCACCATGCAGTTCGCGCAGCGAGGATTCCCGCTCTCCGTCCCATAGTTCGCCCAATCGACCGACTCCATCAGCTCCTGGAAGGTGTCGGCATACCCATCCTGCAGCAGGTAGCAGGGCTTCTGCCAGCCAAAGATCGAAAAGGTCGGCATCCCCCATGGCGTGCAGGTCAGCTCCTTCTTACCCATCAGAAACTCCATGAAGATGGGCGACGCATTAAAGCGCCACGTCTTCTTCCGATTTGACAGGATTGAGCGAAACAGCTTCTTCGACCGCGCCCGACCGAGAAAGTGCTTCTGATCCGGAGCCTTGTCGTAGGTGTAACCCGGCGAGACCATCATGCTCTCGACGCCAACCTCCATCAACTCATCGAAGTGCAGCCGCACGCTGTTCGGGTCCGCCCCGTCAAATAGCGTCGTGTTGGTGGTGACACGGAATCCTGCCGCCACGGCCTCTCGTACACCCTCCATCGCCACGTCATACCCGCCCTCGCGGCAGACCGAAAAGTCATGGTGCTCCCTCTGCCCGTCCACATGCACCGAGAAGGAGAGGTACTTCGACGGCTTGAAAAGATGAAGCTTCTCCTTCAGTAGCAGCGCGTTCGTACACATATAGACGTACTTCTTGCGCGCGACCAGTCCGGCGACAATCTCCGGCATCTTCGGATGCAGCAGAGGCTCTCCACCGGGGATCGCCACCATTGGCGTCCCGCACTCCTCAACCGCCCGGAAGCACTCCTCGGGGCTAAGCTCCGCCTTCAAAATGTGCGCCGGGTACTGGATCTTGCCGCAGCCGGCACAGGCCAGGTTGCAGCGGAACAGCGGCTCCAGCATCAGCACCAGCGGATAGCGCTTGCGGCCGCTCAGCTTCTGCTTCATTACGTACGAAGCAACGGTCCATGCCTGGGAGATAGGTACTGCCATCGGTCACCCCTTCAAGTGTATCTCGCGCCGGCCCTCAGGCTGCGCTCGCTTCGCGTTCCATGGCACGCGTGTACATCGTCAATGCCAGCAGTGGAAAGTACTGTTTATAGAGGTGGTATCCCAGGTAAAAGACTCTAGGAAACCCTGTCCCGGTGTAATAGCTCTCACCATTTCTTCCCGGCATCAACTCATCCCAGCTGCCGTCGTCATGCTGCCGCTCGATGAGCCACCGGATTCCCTTCGCGACCGAGTCCGACCGTGTATCCCCAGCGGCCAGCAGGCCCAGCACCGCCCATGCCGTCTGCGACGGTGTGCTTGGTCCTATCCCGCGCTGTGCCGGATCGTCATAGGTGCCGCAGCTCTCGCCCCATCCACCGTCTCCGTTCTGCACCATGCGAATCCACTCCGCTGCCTGCTGTACCGCCGGCTCATGGTTCCAGAAACCCATCGCCTCCAGCCCGCGCAGGACCAGGAAGGTACCGTACAGATAGTTCACGCCCCATCGCCCGAACCAGCTGCCGTCCGGCTCCTGCTCTTTCAGGATGAACTGCACGGCCTTTTCAACGCGCGGATCCTCACGCGTAAACCCGTACAAGGACAACATCTCGAGCATCCGCCCAGTGATATCCACCGTCGGCGGATCGAGCATCGCATTGTGATCGGCGAATGGAATGTACTGGAAGATGCTCTTGGTATTGTCCTTATCGAAGGCCGCCCACCCGCCGTTCTTGCACTGCATCGCCCAGATCCACGTCAGCGCCCGCTGGCAGACCTCATCCTGGTATCGCTCGCGAGGGTTTGCGACGTTCTTGAGTGCGAGTAAAACCTGAGCCGTATCATCAACATCCGGGTAGAATTCGTTGTTGAACTCGAAGTACCAGCCGCCCGGCTCAACATTCCGCACCTTTTCCGCCCAGTCGCCCTTGTGCCGGACCTCCTTCGATAGAACCCAGTCCGCCGCGCTCAGCAGCCGAGGATCGTCCTTCGCCAGACCGGCTTCGCCTAGCGCGTAGATCGCCTGCGCCGTATCCCATACCGGCGGAAAGCACGGCTGCATGCGGAAGGTCGGCACTGGGTAGTCCGGCGTGCCATCGGGACAATCGATCCCCAGCCTTTCAAACTCATCAAGCGCCCGGATCATCTGCGGATCGTCTACCGATCGCCCCAGACAGCGCAGCGCCACGATTGAGTTCAACATGGCGGGATAGATCGCCCCGAGCCCGTCCGACTTCTCAAACCGCTCGAGCATCCAGGTCTCGGCCTTGCGTAGGGCTGCCTTGCGCAGCGGCCGAATGTGCACCCGCTCCGACAGATGAAACAGACGATCCCAGAACAGAAAGAAGTTGCGCCAGCTGACCGGCTTCTTCTTATCCCAGCGCAGGCGAAGATCGGCGTTCTCCCGGCCGCCAAGAAAAAGCTCGCTGATGCCCTGCTCGGACGCCAGCTTCTTGAAAGGCTTTTTCGCGTAGATGATCGAGAGCGGCACCAGAATGCCGCGCGACCACGAGCTGATCTCGTAGATATTGAAATAAAACCAGTTCGGGAAAAGGACAATCTCCGGCGGAATCGCGGGCACCGCGTCGTAGTCGTACTGGCCCAGCGCACACAGGTAGATCTTCGTGAACGTATTGCACTCGACCACGCCGCCCAGCGCCAGAACGTTTTCGCGGATCTTCACCATCAACGGATCGTCCGTGGTGTAGCCCATCAGCTTCAACGCAAGATAGGCCTTGACCCCGTAGCTCACGTTCGAGACGCCGCCCGGGTACAGGCTCCAGCCGCCATCTTCGTTCTGGTGCCGCAGAATCTCATTAACGGCGCGCTGCATCTTGCCCGGATCGCCTGTTCCCAGCAAGGTGTGCATGAAGATATAGTCCGCTTCGAGCATCACATCCGCTTCCAGCTCGCCGCACCAGTAGCCGTCCGGGTGCTGCTGCCCGAGCAGCCATGCCTTTGCCCGTTCTAGACCGGCCTTAACTCGGTCCAGACCCAGATCCATCCGGCCGAAGCGCGGCTGGACGGGACTGGCCTGCGTTACTCGCGTAGTGTGAGGAACTTCATTCATGATGTGCGGGCTGGGCCCTAGCGCGCCACCGCCGGAGCGGACGCAATCGCCTGCACAATCTCTGGCGGCAGGCCGAAACGCACGTTTTCAGGCATGACTTCGACCTCCGTGGCATCGCCAAACCCGCGCTCCCGAAGAAACGTCACAACCTCCTGCACCAGCACCTCCGGGGCGGAGGCTCCGGCGGTCACAGCGACCTTTGTCACCCCATCCAGCCACTTCGGCTGGATATCCTCTGCCTTATCGATCAGAAAACTCTTTGTGCCCAGGTTCTCCGAGACCTCAACCAGCCGGTTCGAGTTCGAGCTGTTCCGCGATCCCACCACCAGCACCAGATCGGCATCATGCGCTACATTCTTAACCGCCGTCTGCCGGTTCTCCGTCGCATAGCAGATATCCTGCGCGTGCGGCCCAACGATGTTGGGAAACTTAATCTTCAGCGCCTCGATCATATAGCGTGCCTCATCGAGCGACAGCGTCGTCTGCGTCAGGTACGCCACCTTGTTCGGGTCCGGCACCACCAGCGCTCGAACCTCCTCAACCGTCGAGACCACCTGCGTCACGTCCGGCGCCTCGCCCTGCGTCCCTTCGACCTCTTCGTGATCGCGATGCCCCACTAGCACCAGAGAATACCCCTGCTTAGCGAACTTGATCGCCTCAACGTGAACCTTCGTCACCAGCGGGCAGGTCGCGTCGATCACCTTTAGACCACGCTCCTTCGCCCGGCTGCGAACCGCCGGCGAGACACCATGCGCGGAATAGATCACCCGGCATCCCTCCGGCACCTCATCCAGCTCGCTGACAAAAATTGCGCCCTTTTTAGCCAGATCGTTCACCACATGGCTGTTATGCACGATCTCTTTCCGTACATAAATCGGCGCCCCAAAGGTGTCGAGCGCGATCTGAACAATGTCAATGGCCCGGACGACGCCGGCGCAGAAGCCTCGAGGCTTGAGCAAGAGGACCTGCTTGGTTTGAGCGTCTGTGGTTTCAAGCGCTTCCGGGTTTGCGGAGAAGGGTACCAAGGCTGAAAGACTCACATGAAAAGTATACCGCGTTCACCGGCTGTTCGCTCCGGAGAAGGAACCTGCAGGGCCACCGGTTGCGGTCCAGCATGACTACCATTGCACCGCATGAGAAGCCGCCCTACCGGCTAGCTGCCAATAAATGCTCCGCGTGGCGCAGGCTCGTCTCCGTCAGTTTGGCACCGCTCAGCATCCGCGCAATCTCCTCCCGGCGTTCTTCATCGGTAAGCGACCGAATCGTCGTCTGCGTCCGGCCTCGCGTCTCCGTCTTCGCAATAAGGTAATGCCGGTCGCCAAAGGCCGCGATCTGCGGCAAATGCGTAATGCACAGCACCTGCTGCCCCTTGGCCAGCGCCTTCAACTTCTGCCCCACCGCCTCCGCCGCCCGGCCGCCGATGCCGACATCAATCTCATCGAAGATCAGGCTCCGCTCCAGCTCGCCCTTGCGCCGTCTCCCGCGAACCTCATCCTCCACTGTCACCTTCAGGGCCAGCATCACGCGCGACATCTCGCCACCCGAAGCCACCGCATCGAGCGGCTTCAGCGGCTCGCCCGTGTTCGTCGCAATCAGGAACTCGATCGCGTCATAGCCGTGTCCTGTCCACAGCCGCGCGTCCTCGGGATGCGCTTCGACCGTGATCCCAAGCCGTGCCCTCATCGCCAGCTCGCCCGTAGCCGTCTCCGCGCGCTTGCGCAGCCGCTCGGCCGCCGTACGCCGCGCATCGCTCAGGACCTTCGCCGCTGCCTGATATGCCTCTGCCTGCGCCGCCAGTGTCTCTTCAAGCTCACGCAGCAGCTCGTCCCGGTTCTCTACCTCATTCAGCTTCGCACTTGCCTCCTCGCCAAACGCGACCACCTCAGCCAGGCTAGGGCCGTACTTGCGCTTCAATCGCTCAAGCGCTGCCAGCCGATCCTCAATCCCCGCCAGCCGGTCCGGCGACGCCTGCACGCCCTCGGCAAAGTCCCGCACACCGGCATCCACATCCTCGATACTCGCCTTTGCCTCCGCCAGTCGCTGCGCCGGCTCGACAAAGCGCGGGTCGAAGCGAGCCAGCTCCTCCACCTGCTTCAGCGCCAAGCCCACCGTCGTCTCCGCCGACTGCTCCGCTTCATACAGCAGCTCATGCGCCGTCATTGCCGCGGTATACAGGCGTTCCGCATTGCTCAGGATGCGCTTCTCGGCCTCCAGCCGCGCATCCTCATCCGCACTCGCGATTGCTGCCTCCGCGATCTCAGTGCTCTGAAACCGCCACAGGTCCGCGGCGCGCAGCCGGTCCGCCGACGCCGTCTCCATCTCCTCCAGCCGCCGCAACGTCGCCTGCCACGCCGCAAACGCCGATCGCACCGCATCGAGCCCGGAGCCGCTGAAGCGATCGAGCAGCAGTCGCTGCTGTGTGCCGTCGAATGAGCTCGTCGTCTCGCTTTGAGCGTGGATCGAGGCCAGCTCCGGCCCCAACTGTCGCAGTACCGCCACCGTGGCCGGCTGATTGTTCACAAACACCCGTCCCTTGCCCGCGAGCGTGATCTCGCGCCGCAGCAGGATCGTACCCTCCTCCGCGTCGATGCCGTTCGCCTCGAGCACCGCCTCGGCTCCAGGCGTCGCCTCAAAGACACACGCCAGCGTCGCCCGTTCCTGTCCATGCCGCACCACATCGCTTGAGGCCTTGCCGCCGAGCAGCAGCACCAGCGCATCGATCAGAATCGACTTACCCGCGCCCGTCTCACCCGTCAGCAGATTGAGTCCAGGCCCAAACTGCACCTCCGCCCGATCGATCACGGTGTAGTTCTCCGCGCGTAGTTCGAGCAGCATTCGGTCTCCTCCTGCGCGGGCCGGGGCTGGCCCGTATCGCGAGCATAGCAAAGCCGTCACGCGCCTGTGCGGCCGCCGCTTGTCACGCGTCAGGCACCCTGCGGTACCCCCGCAAGACCGCCTCCTGCCTCCAACGGCCGCGCAAAACCAGTACACTAAACGCCAGATCAACCCTTATGCTGCCTACTCTCTCCCTAGCTCTGCTCTTACTCCAGGACGACGCCGCGCCTGCCGCTGCTCCGGCCGCTCCCGCCAGCTCGAGCGCCCTGCTTGAGATGATCCACAATAGCGGTCCGCTCGCCTTTGCCGTGCTCATCGTGCTTTTAATCGCCAGCATCTTCTCCTGGACGGTCATGCTCTCGAAGTGGACCTACTTCCGCCGCGCCCAGACCCAGGGAACCCGCTTCGTGCGCGCCTTCCGCAAGTCCGGCCGTCTCAGCGAGATCGCCTCCGTCGCCGAACAGTTCAAGCCCAGCCCGCTCGTCACCGTCTTCACCGAAATACACGACGAGTACATCCGCCAAAGTGCCGGCCGCGGTCTTCCCCGCAACCCGCTCGGCCTCGAACGCGCCGCGCTGACCGCCTCGAGTGAAGCCCTCACCGTCATGGAGCAGCGCATGACCTGGCTCGCCACCATCGCCGCGATTGCACCATTCATCGGCCTCTTCGGCACGGTAATGGGCATCATTGACGCCTTCCATGGCCTCGGCACGCAAGGCTCGGCCACCCTGCGCGCCGTCGCACCCGGCATCTCGGAGGCGCTCATCACCACCGCCGCCGGCCTCGTCGTCGCCATTCCCGCCGTCGTCGGCTATAACCAGCTCACCGCCCGCCTGCGAGACTTCGGCGCCCGCATGGACGACTTCGGCCGCGAGCTCCTGAACGCCATCGAGAACGCCGCCATGATGACGCCTGCCTCGTCCGCCCCGCCTGCCGTCATCCCTGAAGAACCCCGCCGAAGGAGCTTCTAGCCATGGCCTTCACCGCCCGCAACGGCTCCGGCGCACGCACCCAGACCGCCCTCGCCGAGATCAACATCACACCCTTGGTTGACGTCGTCCTGGTGCTCCTGCTCATCTTCATGATCAGCGCGCCAGTCCTCCAGTCCGGCGTCGAAGTCGCCATCCCCAAGACCCGCACCGTCAACGCCCTCTCTGAAGAGCGCATGGTCGTGACCATCAACAAGGACCAGAACGTCTTCCTGCAGGACAAGCCAATCAACATCAATGAGCTTCCCATCCGCCTGAAGGCAACCGTCACCGGCGACCCCGCCCGCCGCGTGATCTACGTCCGCGCCGACGAGCAGGTACCCTTCGGGGCCTTTGCCTCCGTCATGGATGCCGTCAAGCAGGCCGGCATCACTAACATCAGCATCGTCACGCGTCCGGTCGATAAGTAACCACACCATGGCCGCAACTCAACAGGAATGGAGCTCTACCGCTGTCGCCAACGGCGAGAGCGAGCGCACAGGCCTCGCCGGCTCTCTGCTCCTGCACGTGCTGCTCTTCGGCGGAGTCGTCGCAGGCTCTCTCGCCTTCCGCCACCACGGCCAGACCTGGGGCCAGCACGACATGGCCGCCGGCGCCATCCAGGCCACCATGGTCAGCTCGCTTCCCCTCCCGCCCCGCCAGCGCTCGCTCGACACCGGTGTGCTCACCTCGGAGAAACCCAGCCCAGCGCCAACGCCGCCCAAAGAACGCACTGAGCCGCCGCCGTCCCCGAAAGACATCCCCCTCCTCAAAAAAGAGCAGCCCAAGCCGCCCAAAGTAGCTGACCGGCCCACGCCCGAGCCGCTCAAACATCCCCAGCCCGTCCGTCCCGATCCCACCAAGGCGACCTCCGGCGAGACCGCCGGCATCCGCATCGCGCAGGCCACCATGCAGCTCAAGAACGGCACAGCCTCGATCAGTGTCGAAGACCGTGCCTTCGGCGCGCGCTTCGCCTACTACGTCAATATCGTCAACCGCAAGGTCGCGCAAAACTGGTTCACCCAGGAGGCCGACCCGCGCGCCAGCGAAGGCAAGCGCGTCACCATCGTCTTCGACATCAACCGCGACGGCATCCCGTCGAACATCCGTGTCGAAGGCCCCAGCGGCTCGCCCTCGCTCGATCAGTCCGCCAGGCGCGCCGTCGAACGCGTGCAGGACGAGGGCTTTGGCCCCCTTCCCGCCGGCGATCACATCACGGTCGACTACGCCTTTGATTACCGTCAGCAGTAGACCTCAGCTTTCCTGCTCGCTCCCGCACACTTTGCGGCTACCATGGGTGTGCATGTTCAGAGTGTCCCGATCCGTCCCGCACTTGCGCCGAGTCTTTTCCGGCCTTATCACCCTTGTCGTCCTTGCAGTCTGTCTGCCGGCGCAGGACACCTTCCACACCGAAACCTCGAGCGGCGCCGATCGCATCCGCATCGCCGTAGCGGACTTTAAGCCGGCTTCGGCGGACGCCCAGACTGGCCCGCTCAAGCAGGCCTTTGACACCACGCTCGCAAGCGATCTCACCGCCGCCGGCATCTTCGACATCGTCTCCAAAAGCTTGCAGCCGCAGGCGACACCTGGATCTCCTCAAGAGATCAGCCTGCCGCAGTGGTCCGCGTCGCCCTCCTCCGCCGCCATGGTAGCCTTCGGCTCACTCGCCGCGCAGGGTGGCCGCGTCACCGTGCAGAGCTATCTCTTCGACGCCAAAAACGCGCAGTTTCCGCAAGTGCTGGCCAAACAGTACAGCGAAGAGGCCAGCGAAGACTCCGCCCGCCAGATCGCCCACCGCTTCGCCGATGAGATCATCTTCCGTCTGGGCGGCGGCATCCCCGGCATCGCCGAGACCAAAATCTTCTACATCAAGTTCGGCGGCGGTAACAAAGAGGTCTGGTCGATGGACTACGACGGCGCGAACCCACACGCCATCACCAGCCTCGGCACCGTCTCCATCTCGCCGCGCGTCGCACCGGATAACTCCCGCGTCGCTTTCTCCTCACTCGGCCGCGACGGCTTCCAGATCCGCATGTTCTCGCTCCTGCTCGGCCGCATGGTCACCCTGCCCATTGCCGGCGGCACCAATCTCTCGCCCGCCTGGTCGCCAAACGGCCGCGAGTTCGCCTACTCCTCCTCGCGCTCGGGCGACCCCGAGATCTGGATCGCCGATTCAAACGGCGGCTCCTCCCGCCGCGTCACGAACTTTCACGGACCCGACGTCTCGCCCACCTACAACCCGAAGAGCGGCGCGCAGATCGCCTGGATCAGCGGCCGCACCGGTCTGCCGCAGCTCTACATCATGGAGACCGACGGCTCCGGCGTGCAGCGCATGACGGACGGCGGCTACGCGACCTCACCCTCGTGGTCGCCGAACGGCCAGTTCATCGCCTTCGCCTGGAATCGCAAGTACGGTCCGGGCGCGCCCGGCGGCCAGGACATCTATGTGATGGAGGTCGCTAGCAAGCGCTGGATTCAGCTCACGCACGATATCGGCCGCTGCGACTTCCCGTCCTGGTCGCCCGATGGCCGCCATCTCGTCTTCGCCAACTCCGGCAGCGGCCGCGCCGGGGACACCACCGTCATGACCATGCTCGCCGACGGAACCCAGCGGCGGGCCCTCACCGGAGCCGGTGCGGACATGCCAAACTGGAGTTGGAAGTAAGCTATACCGTGTACCGCCGCCACGCCGGCACAGATAAATGACCTCTGCCGAGTGCAGAGCAGGAGAGAGTTCGATGATGTTGTCCGCTCGATGGAGAAATGTTCTGACCACGGCAGTTGCCGTCACCGCAATGGCTGCCCTCTCCGGCTGCCACAAGAAATCCAGTGGCGTCAATCCCTCCACCCTGGGCCCCACCGCCGACACCTCCGGAGCCACGCCGACCGCCACCATCAGCGCGGATCCGCTCTCGATCGATCTCGGCCAGTCCGTCGTCCTCAACTGGCGCACCACTGGTGCCTCCGCCGTCACCATCGACGGCATCGGCCAGGTGCCCGTCAACGGCACGCAGACCGTCTCGCCGTCTAACTCGACCAACTTCCATCTCGTCGCGAAGAACGATGCCGGTACCTCGACCGAGGCCAACGTCCGCGTCACCGTTCGCGTCGCCTCGGCGCCCACCGCTCCGACCGCAGATAACGCCGGCGACATGGGCTCGGACGCTGCCTTCCACCAGGCCGTGCCGGACGCCTTCTTCGACTACGACAGCTTTGAGCTCCGTCCCGATGCGCAGCAGGCTGCCTCCACCGCCTCCGCCTATCTGGCAAGCCATCCATCGATCCGTGTGGTCATTGGCGGCTACTCCGACGAGCGCGGCTCGGCGGAGTACAACCTGGCCCTCGGCGAGAACCGCGCCAACGCCGCACGGCAGGCGCTCGTGTCAGCTGGCATCGCCCCTTCGCGGCTGCGCGTCGTCTCCTACGGCAAGGAAAAGCAGTTCTGCTCGGAGTCGAACGAAAGCTGCTGGCAGCAGAATCGCCGGGCTCAGTTCTCGCTCGATCGCTAAGGTCGGTCCGCCAGTGCAGCCGCGTCTCTCCTGAGCGCGGCTGCCTTGCTTTTCCTCGTAACCGCCTGTTCCGGCTGTCCCAAAGGTTGATCGCATGGTCCTCAGACTCTCCCGGCTCGCTCCGCTTCTGCTCTCCGCCGCCCTCCTCCCGGCCTCGCCCGCCTTTGCGGTCAGCAAGGACATGATCCAGCTCCAGACGCAGATCCAGCAGCTACAGGACTCCGTCGCGCGACTGCAGCAATCGAACGATGAGCGCATGGGCGTGCTCAAGGATCTGGTGCAGCAGACCGCCGATCAGACCAGCAAGATGGCCGGCACCGTCGACTCTCTGCAGCGCCAGCTGCAGACCCAGCAGGAGGCTGGCGGCGGCAAGCTCGATCAGGTCTCCGGCCAGGTCCAGTCCCTGAACGACTCCCTCGACGAGATCAAAACCCGTCTCGGGCGCCTTGAAAAGCTCGTCCAGCAGGTGCAGAGCCAGCAGCAATCGCTGGGCAGCCCGCCTGCCACTACATCGACCGCGCCCCTTACGACTCCTTCCCCGGCTCTCGCGGATCCAGGGGCTGTCTCCCCCCCGCCCTCCGGCCCGGCCCCAAGCAGCTCAGTCCTGGCCGGCCCAACCGATACAGCACCCGTTCGCCGCGGGGGCAAGCCCTCCGCGGCCGTTCCCAACGACGGCAGCCTGAACGCGCCTCAGGCAGCCTCGACCGGCTCCAATCCTCCCGCCGACCAGCTCTACAAAACGGCTCTTGGCGACTACATGGCCGCCAAATACGGTCTCGCTGAAGCGGAGTTCACCGACCTTACCCGCGCCTACCCGGACAATCCGCTCTCCGGCAATGCCTTCTACTACCAAGGTGAGATGGACTACCGCGGCGCACGCTACGGCGCTGCCATCAAAGACTACGACCGCGTCCTCGAACAGTATCCGGAGAGCAACAAGGTGCCCGCCGCCCATCTGCACAAAGGCCAGGCCCTCATCCAGCTCAAGCAGAACGACGCCGGCGTCCGCGAACTCCGCTCTCTGATCCAGCGCTTCCCCAACTCTCCCGAAGCCCTGCAGGCCCGCAGCAAACTCAGCGGCCTTGGCGTCCCAGTCAAGCCGCGCGCAAACGAGTAGCAAACTCCAAGCGTCACGCTGACCCTTAAGTGTTGTCATACCGCGCGGATCTGCTTCTGTCTTGCTTGCTTCCTGCCCTGATGCGATGAGTGCTTCAGTTCCGCATCCCGCTCATCAGCCGCTGAACCTCGACTTGCTGATCTCGCAAGAGCGGCAAACCCGGCAGTCTCGGCGACCCACCGAAGTAGCCGTTCAGGTCGCAGGCCGCCTTCAAGCCCGCAACGCCCATCTCTTCTTCAATGGTTCGAGCGGCCCGCCCGATCCGCTCATACTTCTCCTCCGCCAGCGCCGCATCCTCATCCTTCCACGCCGCCAAAACCTCATGGCAGGCCTGCGGCGAGCAGATTCCAAACGGCAGCATCGCCCCCTTCGCTCCACCACGCAGCATCGCCAGCGAGCCTTCGGTGCGCCCGGCCAACACCTGAAATCCCACCCGCCGCACCCGCGTCTTGATCGCCGGCTCGGGGGCCGCTGCCGCCAGCACCGTCATCCCTCCACTGGCCAGACTCTCCGCTGCGATGTAGTTCGCGCCGCCTGCGGCTATCCGCTGCTGGAGCATCCGACCGGTCACAGCGGCAAACACCGGCGTCACCCTAACGTCACGGCTTACACTCTCCGTTCGCGCCAGCACATCGCCCACGGCATCGACGCCGGAAGCGGCCGCAACCCAGCCGATGACCTGCGGATGCCCGGCGAGCGACGCAATCAACTCCACCGGCAAGGCCTCGTTTCGTTCTTCGAGCAGAACCAGCGGCAGCGGCGAGCGATCCGCCACAGCCTGCGCCAGCGTCCGCTGCTCGCTCGCAGACACACCGTTCGCCTGCCGCGGCAGCCGCAGCAGCACGACATCGTACCCGAGCGCCGCGGCCGCCTCCGCAAGCTCAAGCGCCCCCCGCACACCCGCGCGCGAGATGTCAGCCAGCAGCACTGTCTCGCGCGCCGCCGCCTCCGCCACACTCTTCAACGCCAGCCGCTGCTCCTCATCGCTCAGCCGCGCCGCTTCGCCAATCGGAGTCAGCACCGCCAAGCCGGCGGCCAGCGTCCGCGAGTACCGTTCCGCATTATGTTCCAGCTTCCGCAGATAGAGCCGGCCATCCGCATAGAATGGCGTGGTCAGCGGCAAAAAGAGTCCCTCAAGCAGCATCCTTCCATCTTACCCAGCCGCAAACCCTCCTCCCAACTCCGGAGAAAAAACGTGACCAACCCGGGACCATGACGCGAAAGATGTAGCGGAAACTCGATCGCGCCGCCGCAATCTCCAGTACGCTGAGCCGATGAACACGCGCGACATCTCGAAAGACAAGTCCGTCGGCGAGCTCGGCCGCGAGGCCTTTTGGTTTCTCACCCACACGCTGCTCGCCGTCGTCGTGCTTGCGCTCGTGATCGGCGGCATGTCGCTCGCGCATCCCGATCCCGATGCAACATCGCCCAAGCTGCTGGCAACCGTCCTCTCACTCTTCGTTCCCATGGTCGGCGGCTTTCTTCTCTCACGCCTCCACCACAATGAGATCGCGCGTTACGTCTGGATCTCCGGCCTGCTTCTCTTCTCCGTCATCTGCGTCTGGGTCATCGATCTGCCGACCGGCAATGGCCTCTGCGAGGACTGCGCCGGCCACGTCATGGAACGGCTGTGGCGCACCTTCTTTTCGATCAGCAACGGCAGCGGCCTGATGGGCGGCGATGGCCTCATCATCGGCACCTGGCTGCCGCTTTCGATGATCGGCTATGCGGTCGGATCGCACTTCGGTCTCGAAGAGTAGCACTCCATCACACGCTCACGGCCTGCTTCGCGTGCAGCTCCTGCAGAGAGACCACATCCACCCGGCCACCTTGCAACGCCGCGATGCCCTCAGCCGCCGCGCGCGCCGCCGCAATCGTCGTGATCGTCGGAATCCTTGCCAGCACCGCCGCCCGCCGTATCGCCTTCTCATCGAAGAACGTATCTTGCCCGCGCGGCGTGTTAATGATCAGCTGGATGCGGTCGCCCTTGATCAGATCGACCACGTTCGGCCGCCCTTCCTTCACCTTGTAGACCCGCTCTGACCGCAGTCCGGCGAGCTCCAGCACGTCGGCCGTTCCATGCGTCGCTACTAAATGGAAGCCCAGCTCCATAAAGTGCTTCGCCAATCCAACCACACTGGCCTTGTCGTGATCGTTTACACTCAGGAAGACCGTGCCGCGAACCGGCAGCATCTGCCCCGCGGCGATCTGCGCCTTGGCAAAGGCCTCACCAAAGGTCTCAGCAACACCCATCACCTCGCCAGTCGATCGCATCTCCGGTCCGAGAACCGGATCGACCCCCGGAAACTTGCCCCACGGAAACACCGGCGACTTCACAAAGTACCGCGATCCCGTCTCGAGATCCTTGCCCGCCGCCATCTGCTCCGGCAGCAGCTCGCGCAGGCTCTTTCCGGTCATGATGCGTGAGGCGATCTTCGCCAGCGGAATACCGGTCGCCTTCGACACATACGGCACCGTCCGCGACGCCCGCGGATTGACCTCAATCACGTACACCGTGCCGCGCTGAATCGCGAACTGCAGATTCACCAGGCCGCGCACATCAAGCGCCAGCGCCAGCTTGCGCGTGTACGCGCGGATCGTCTCCAGCACCTCGGCACTCAAATCGACCGACGGCAACACGCAAGAGGAGTCACCCGAGTGAATGCCGGCCTCCTCGATATGCTGCATGATCCCGGCAATCAGCACGTCCTTGCCGTCACACAGCGCGTCCACATCGACCTCAGTCGCCTCTTCGAGAAAGTGATCGATCAGCACCGGCCGCTCCTGGGAGTACTCGATCGCCGTGCTCATGTATTGCACAACAGCCGCATTGTCGTAGGCGATCACCATCGCCCGTCCGCCCAGCACGTAGCTCGGTCGTACCAGCACCGGATATCCAACTCGCTCCGCGCCCGCCGTCGCCTCGGCCACATTGGTCGCCATCGCGCCCTGCGGCTGTGGAATCTCAAGCTCCTCAATCAGCTTGCCGAAGCGCTTCCGATCCTCCGCCAGATCGATCGACTCCGGCGACGTCCCAATGATCGGCACCCCGGCCTTCTTCAGCGGCAGCGAAAGATTCAGCGGCGTCTGTCCGCCGAACTGGACGATCATGCCGATCTCCGCGCCGCCGGACGCCTCGTGCTCGTACACTGCCAGCACATCCTCAAGCGTCAGCGGCTCGAAGTACAGCCGGTCGCTGGTGTCGTAGTCGGTCGAGACCGTCTCCGGATTGCAGTTCACCATGATGGTCTCGAAGCCGTCTTCTCTCAGAGCGAACGCCGCATGGCAGCAGCAGTAGTCGAATTCGATTCCCTGCCCGATCCGGTTCGGACCCGACCCGAGAATCATCACCTTCTTGCGCGATGTTGGCGCGGCCTCATCTTCCTCGTCATAGCAGCTGTAGAGGTATGGCGTAAAGCTCTCGAACTCCGCCGCGCAGGTATCCACCAGCTTGTAGACCGGCAGCACGCCCTTGCGCTTCCGCACCGCGCGCACGGTAGCCGTGCCGTTGTCACCGGTCAGCCCCCACGCCGTCGCCAGCCGCTCATCGGAAATCCCCATTCGCTTCGCCGACCGCAGCGCGTCTTTGGTCACCGCATCGGCGGTCGTCTCACACATGGCTTGGATTTCATCCGTGATCTGCTTGATCTGGTGCAGAAACCACGGATCCATGCCGGTCAGCCGCGACACCTCACGCACCGTCATGCCACGCTCAAACGCATACCGTACATACGAGAGCCGCTCCGGATGCGGCGTCACCAGCCGCTGCGTCAGACGGCGCGGTTCAATGTCACTGGCGGATGCCTTCTTGCCCGTCTCAAGCGAGCGCACCGCCTTCATCAGCGCTTCCTTGAAGGTCCGGCCGATCGCCATCACCTCGCCGACCGATTTCATCTGCGGCCCCAGAATCTCGTCCGCACCAGGGAACTTCTCGAACTGCCACTTCGGAATCTTCACCACGACATAGTCGATCGTCGGCTCAAAGCACGCCGGCGTCGCCTTCGTAATATCGTTCTGCAGCTCATCGAGCGTGTACCCGACCGCCAGCCGCGCCGCGATCTTCGCAATCGGAAACCCGGTCGCCTTCGACGCCAGCGCCGACGACCGCGACACCCGCGGGTTCATCTCGATCACCGTCATGCGCCCGTTCTGCGGATTCACCGCAAACTGCACGTTGCTGCCGCCCGTCTCCACCCCGATCTCGCGAATCACCGCAATCGCCGCATCCCGCATCCCCTGGTACTCCCGATCCGTCAGGGTCTGCGCCGGTGCCACCGTGATCGAGTCGCCCGTATGCACTCCCATCGGATCGAAGTTCTCGATCGAGCAAATGATAATGACGTTGTCCTTCAGGTCGCGCACGACCTCGAGCTCGTACTCCTTCCAACCGAGCACGCTCTCTTCAATCAGGCACTCCGACACGGGCGAGAGGTCGATCCCGCGCGATAGAATCTCCGTCATCTCCTCGCGGTTATACGCAATGCCGCCGCCCGAGCCGCCCAGCGTAAAGCTCGGCCGAATCACTGCCGGGAATCCGATTTTTGCCGCAAACGCCAGCCCATCGCCAACATTGTTCACCAGCTTCGACTGCGGCATGTCGAGACCGATCTTGGTCATCGCATCCTTGAACAGCAGCCGGTCTTCCGCCTTCTTGATCGGCCCCAGCTTCGCCCCGATCAACTCCACGTTGTAGCGATCGAGCACACCCGCATCCGCCAGGTCGACCGCCAGATTCAACGCCGTCTGCCCGCCGACGGTCGGTAGCATGGCAAACACGCCCGCCCCTGGCGCCAGCATCGCGCTCTCAACCCGCAGAATCTCTTCCACATACGCTGGCGTCAGCGGTTCGATGTACGTCCGATCCGCGACCTCCGGGTCCGTCATGATGGACGCCGGGTTTGAGTTCACCAGCACCACCTCATAGCCCTCGGCCTTGAGCGCTTTGCACGCCTGCGTGCCGGAGTAGTCGAACTCCGCTGACTGCCCAATCACAATCGGCCCGGAGCCGATCACAAGAATCTTCGCGATGTCATTCCTGCGTGGCATCTCTCCCCTTTTGCCTCTGTACTGGCCTGGAACAGCTCGCGTATGCGGAGCAGAACGAAACGCTGATTGCTGCTGTAAGAAAAATCGTCTGAAACTCTAGCCGTCATCGGTCATAGACATTACTTCTATGACCGACTCGGATGACCGCGATGATCAATCTCTCTTCTCTGATCTTGCAGATAATGCGATAGTCTCCCACCCGATAGCGCCAGTACCCGAGCCACTCCCCCGTCAGCGCATGACCAAGAGCGAAGGGAGCACCTTCCCGAACCACACGCTCTTCAAAAAAATGAAGAACTCTGCTTGCGACGGACCGATCCAGCTTCTTAAGCTGTTTTCTGCTGGTGTTCGTGTACTCGACGGTCCACACAAAGTTCTCGCTCCATTTCTTCTTGTGTAAAGGTCGGACCACCCTCCGCAAGAGTGGCTTCGAGATCCCGGCGATCTTCGTAATCTTCCATAAACGTCAGGATCGCCTCGCCTGCAAAGTCATCTACAGTTCGACCCATCTCTTCACAAAGCTTCTTTAGGTGTGCTTCTCGATCTGCTCGAAACTCGATCTGCATAACACTCCTCCTTTTACTTCTTGCACTCTTCCATCATCCTACGAAAATCCCGAAACAGATAATGGGAATCATGCGGCCCAGGGCTCGCCTCCGGGTGATACTGCACGCTGAACATCGGATCACTCGTATGCTTCAATCCCGCACACGTCTGATCGTTCAGGTTCACATGCGTCACCGCAACCTGCCGCGCATCAAGCGTCTCCGGATCGACCGCAAAGTTATGGTTCTGCGACGTGATCTCGACCTTATCTGTCTCCAGATTCTTAATCGGATGATTGCCGCCATGGTGGCCGAACTTCAGCTTGTAGGTCTTGCCGCCCAGCGCCAGTCCGAACAGCTGGTGCCCCAGGCAGATACCGAACATCGGCGTTTTGCCCTGCAGCTTCTGGATCGTTTCGACGGCATAGTCGAGCGGCTCCGGATCGCCCGGCCCATTCGAGAAAAACACACCGTCCGGCTTCATCTCGAGCACCTCCTCGGCCGAGGTCTTCGCCGGAACCACCGTCACCCGGCAGTTCTCGCGCGTCAGCATGCGCAGAATGTTTTCTTTAATGCCGAAGTCATACGCCACCACGTGCATCGGCTGCGTGCCTTCAATTCCCGCCCCCAGCAGCGCATCGCCCGTCTGGTTGCGCGGCTCCTGTGCGTCCCACGTGTATGCCGTCTTCGTGCTCACCACGCTGGCCAGGTCCGCGCCGACCATCTTCTGGATCGACCGGGCCCGATCCACCAGGTCATCCGTCTTAAGCGACTCGCCCGATGCAATCACGCCGCGCATCACACCATTCGCCCGCAGATGCCGCACCACCGCCCGCGTGTCTACCTCCGCGATCACCGGCACGCCGTAGCGCTCCAGGTACTCGTCCGCCACCTGCGTCGAGCGCCAGTTCGAGCTCACCGGCGAGAACTCGCGCGCGACCAGGCCCTCGATGTACGGCCGCTTCGCCTCGGCATCGGACGGCGTCGTCCCATAGTTCCCAATGTGCGGATTCGTCAGAACCACGATCTGCCCCGCATACGAGGGATCGGTAAAGATCTCCTGGTAGCCGGTCAGCGACGTATTGAACACCACCTCGCCCAGAGCTTCCGTCTGGGCGCCAAAGCTCTTACCGCGAAAGATGCGCCCGTCTTCGAGCGCAAGCATTGCCTGCATTGCCTCTCCTTCAAGGAGTGGATTTTACTGATTCTATCAGGCAGCGCCGCGCCCACTTCGGATACCGCTTTAGGCGCTAGAGACCAGCGTGCGTTGCTGCTTTCGCTGCCAGGCCGAGCGTCGACGTTGACGAGGCTCTAAACACATGCTGTAATTGCGCGCCTCAGCACTCCTGCACCTTCCGTGTTTGTCAAAGGAGATTCTCTGCATGCAGCTCGTAGCCAGCCTCGGCCTCTTTCTTCAGGAACAGCAGACCAGCTACCCTCTTTCAACAGCCGATAACGGCGCGCCCTGGCTGTGGGGAGCCATGGCCGTAGGCCTTCTCGCGCTCCTTGCCGCTGCCCTGCTCGTCCGCTCCGTGCTCGCTGCCGAGACCGGCACCGCAGAGATGCGCCTCATCTCGGACGCCATCCGCGAGGGCGCCGAGGCCTTCCTCCGCCGCCAATACCGCACCATCGCCCTCATTGCCGTCGTCCTCGCCGTCGTCGTCTTCGGCGGATACGAGCTCTCCCCGCGCACCGCGCCCTACGCGCTCAAGACTGTCATCGCCTTTCTCGTCGGCGCCATCTGCTCCGGCCTTGCCGGCTTCACCGGCATGTACTGCTCCATCCGCGCGAACATCCGCACCGCCGCTGCCGCCCGCACCAGCCTCAACAACGCCTTGCAAATGGCCCTCCGTGGCGGAGCCGTCACCGGCCTGGTCGTCATCGCTCTCTCGCTCATCGGCGTCGGCATGCTCTTCCTGGTCTTCGGCGGCCTTGACCATCCGCAGCAGGTGCCCTATCAGCTCGTCGGCTTCGGCTTCGGCGCCTCGCTCGTCGCCCTCTTCGCCCAGCTCGGCGGAGGTATCTACACCAAGGCCGCCGACGTCGGCGCCGACCTCGTCGGCAAAGTCGAAGCCGGCATTCCCGAAGACGATCCGCGCAACCCCGCCGTCATCGCCGATCTCGTCGGCGACAACGTCGGCGACTGCGCCGGCCGTGGCGCCGACATCTTCGAGTCCACCGCCGCCGAAAACGTCGGCGCCATGATCCTCGGCGCGGCGCTCTATCCTGTCTTCGGTATCAAGGGCATCCTCTTCCCGCTCATCGTCCACGCCATCAACCTCATCGCCTCCGTCGTCGGCGTCGCCGTCGTCAAAACTCGCGAGACCGAGGACCCCATGTCCGCCCTCAACCGCGGCTTCTACGTCACCAGCGCCCTCGCCCTTGTCGGCTTCGCCGTCGCCGTATACACCATGCTCAACGGCGCTCTCGTTCAGCCCATCTGGCTGCTCAGCTGCGGCATCGTCGGCATGGTCACCGCCTTCCTCTTCGTCTGGATCACCCAGTACTACACCGAAGCCAAGTACCGCCCTGTCGCCTCCATCGCCGAAGCCTCGCTCACCGGCCCCGCCACCAACATCATCTCCGGCCTCGCCGTCGGCATGGAGACCCCCGCGCTCCCTGTCATCGTCATCTCCGCCGCGCTTCTGCTCAGCTACTACTTCGGCGTCCAGGGTCTCGCCGGCGTCGCCAACATCTCCGACTACGCCAAGGGCATCTACGGCACCGCCATCGCCACCATGGGCATGCTCTCGTCGGCCGCCTACATCCTCGCCATGGACACCTTCGGTCCTATTACGGACAACGCCGGCGGCATCATCGAAATGTCCGAGCAGCCTGAAGGCATCCGCGACCGCACCGACAAGCTCGACTCTGCCGGCAACACCACCAAGGCCCTCACCAAGGGCTACGCCATCGGCTCCGCCTCGCTCGCCGCATTCCTGCTCTTCTCCGCCTACCTTGAAGAGGTCCGCTCCATCGTCGTCGCCAAGGTCACCGCGGCCGGCGGCTTCCTTCCCGCGCACTGGAGCTTCACCAACATCAACCTCGCCCAGATCCCCGTCTTCGTCGGCGCTCTGCTCGGCGCTATGCTGACATACCTCTTCAGCTCGCTCGCCATCAAAGCCGTCGGCCGCACAGCACAGAAGGTCGTCGCTGACGTTCGCGCGCAGTTCCACGAGAACCCCGGCATCATGGCCGGCACCTCCAAACCCGACTACGCCCGCTGCGTCTCAATCGTCACCGGCGCCGCCCTGCGCGAGATGGTTCTGCCCGGCCTGCTCGCCGTCGGCCTGCCCGTCGCTGTCGGCCTCATCTTCCGCAACTTCAGCCCCAGCTACTCGGCCGGCACCGCCAGCACGGCCACCGACGCCGCCGGCAACATCATCCTCAACGTCCCCGCCATCGCCGGCGTCCCAGTCAACCTCGCCGGTGCCGAAGCCGTCGCCGGCCTGCTCATGGTCGGCACCATCTCCGGCGTCCTTCTTGCCATGCTCATGAACAATGGCGGCGGAGCCTGGGACAATGCGAAGAAGTTCATCGAGACCGGCAAGTACGGCGGCAAGAAGTCCGACGCCCACAAGGCCGCCGTCGTCGGCGATACCGTCGGCGATCCGTTTAAGGACACCGCCGGCCCCTCGCTCCACGTCCTGATCAAGCTGCTAGCCACCATCACTCTCGTGCTCGCGCCGCTCTTCGTCTGAGAGGGATCTCCATAGCTGCGGAGTGTTAAAAACAGAAACCGTCATCTCGACCAAAGCGTAGCGAAGTGGAGAGATCCCCGTATTGCTGCTGCCTATGACACCTTCTGGAGAGCACCCATGAACCCTCAAGTCCAAATCGCCTATCGCCCCGGGCTCCGCTCGCCAAACCGCAGCAGCGCCCCATCCGGGTCGCTCACCGCAAACTCCCGCATCCGCCACTCCTTATCCTCCGGAGCCCCCAGACACACCACCCCGGCCGCGACTAGCTCGTCATAGATCACATCCACATCGCTGACGTGCAAGTAGACGCTCATCGGGTTGAAGGTCCACTCCGCCGCCTCCATCCGCGTCAGATGCAGTGACTGCTCGTCTCGAAAGAGGAAGGCATAGCTGGAACCCTCCTCGTAAGGCTCGCAGACAAAGCCCAGCCGCTGATAAAACTCCACCGACCGCGCCATATCCCGTACCGGCACGATCGCCGCAATCGACTGCAGTACCGCCCGGCTGCGCCCGTCCAGAAGATCCATCCGCGCATCCTACACCCGTGCCTGATCGACCCTCAACGCAGTACAATCGACCCCATCGGTGAGGACTGGATGGCGAAGACCGCAGCAACGGAAAACGGAACCGGCGTGCTTGATCAAACGAGCGCTCGCGGCACGCTCTCTCACAAAGATCTCATCCGGTTCTACCGGCTCATGCTCCTCTCCCGCCGGACCGACGATCGCGAGATTATCCTCAAGCGCCAGCAGAAGATCTTCTTCCAGATCTCCTGCGCGGGACACGAAGCTCTGCTCGTCGCCGCCGGCCTCGCGCTCAAACCCGGCTACGATTGGTTCTTCCCCTACTATCGCGACCGCGCCCTCGCGCTCGCCCTCGGCAACACCGTCGAAGACCAGCTTCTCCAAGCCGTCGGCGCAAAGGACGATCCCGCCTCAGGCGGCCGCCAGATGCCGTCACACTGGACCTCAAGGCGCCTTAACATCGTCAGCCCCAGCTCCTCCACCGCAACCCAGTGCCTGCACGCCGTAGGCTGCGCGGAGGCCGGCCGCTTCTTCTCAAACCATCCCGAAGCCGCCGCCAGGCCCGCACTGGATACCGGCGATTACCGCGCGTACAAGGACGTCACCTTCCACGCCGACGAGGTCGTCTACGTCTCCATCGGCGAAGGCTCCACCTCGCAGGGCGAGTTCTGGGAGGCCCTCAACACCGCCTCCAACGGCAAACTGCCCGTCCTCTTCGTCGTCGAGGACAACCAGTACGCCATCTCCACACCGGTCGAGGCCAACACGCCCGGCGGCAACATCTCACGTCTCGTCGCCAACTTCCCCAACTTCCACTTCGCCGAGATCGACGGCACCGACGCCATCGCCAGCTATCAGGCCATGGTCGAAGCCGTGCAGTACTGCCGCGATCGCCGCGGCCCCGCCCTCGTTCACGGCCACGTCATCCGGCCCTACTCGCACTCCCTCTCGGACGACGAACGTGCCTACCGCTCCGAAGCTGAGATAGAAGGCGATGCGATGCGCGACCCGATTGCCCGCCTCAGGCTGCAGCTCCTGCAGGAAGGCATCCTCGATCAGGCCGAAATCAGTCAGCTTGAGCGCGAGGTCGAGACCGAAGTGCAGCAAGCCGCCGAGCGCGCCCTCGCCGCCGCCCCTGCCGAAGTCGCCTCCATCCTCACCCACGTCTACTCCGAAGACCTTCGCCCCACGGACGCTCGCTTTGCCACACAGCCTCAGCCCGTTCCTGGCGAGAGCGGCCCCGCGGCCCCCGCCATCGAGCGCACCATGGCCGACCTCATCAACGCTTGCCTCAAGGACGAAATGCGCCGCGACGAGCGCATCGTCGTCTTCGGCGAAGACGTAGCCGACGCCACCCGCGACGAAGCCCTTCGCACGGGCAAGCTCAAAGGCAAGGGCGGCGTCTTCAAGCTCACCTCCGGCCTGCAGACCGAGTTCGGCTCTGACCGCGTCTGGAACTCACCCCTCGCCGAGGCCAACATCGTCGGTCGCGCCATCGGCATGGCCGTACGCGGTATGAAACCCGTCGTCGAAATCCAGTTCTTTGACTACATCTGGCCCGCCATGCACCAGATGCGCAACGAACTCTCCGTCATGCGCTGGCGCTCAAACGGCCAGTTCACCTGCCCGCTCGTCATGCGCGTTCCTATCGGCGGTTATCTCACCGGCGGCTCCATCTACCACTCGCAGTCCGGCGAATCCATCTTCACCCACACTCCCGGCGTTCGCGTCGTGCTGCCTTCGAATGCCTTAGACGCCCTCGGCCTGCTCCGCACTGCCATCCGCTGCGACGACCCCGTCCTCTTCCTTGAGCACAAGCGCCTCTACCGCGAGACCTTCGGCCGTGCCGTCTATCCCGGCCCCGACTTCACCATCCCCTTCGGCAAGGCCCGCATCGTCCGCCCCGGCAAGGACCTCACCGTTATCACCTATGGCGCCGTCGTCCCCCGTGCCCTGCAGGCCGCAGTCAAGCTCCATCGCGACTCTGGCATCGACGTCGAACTCATCGACCTCCGCTCCCTCTCCCCCTATGACTGGGAGGCCATCGCCGAGAGTGTCCGCAAGACCAGCCGCGTCCTCATCGCGCACGAAGACATGCTCAGCTGGGGCTACGGCGCGGAGATCGCCGCCCGCATCGCCGACGAGCTCTTCCACGACCTCGACGCCCCCGTCCGCCGCATCGGCGCCATGGACACCTTCGTCGCCTACCAGCCCCTGCTTGAAGACGCCATCCTACCCCAGCCCGACCACCTCTACCGCGCCATGGCCGACCTCGCCGCCTTTTAAAGTCACATTAGACCTCGCCTTTGTCTTTCTCGCTTGTCATTCTGAGCGGAGCGAAGAACCTGCTTCTCGCCTTTGCCCTTCTTGTTTGTCATTCCGAACACAGCGAGAAGCCTGCTTCTCGCTTTTACGGCGGAGCGAAGCGACGTACATCTTCTTTCGCGCGTCACTCCGAGACGATCCTCCTGCAAGCTCCTGCTTAGGCTCTCGGACCCCGCGTCTCGCCACATAATCCCCGGCATGCGGACACCCTGTTCAATCACTCCGCAACACTCCACGCAAGTCCGTGTCTGCATCTTCAGCGACCGTGCATCGTCGCCTGGAGAGTTCTCATGCCTCTCACTGCTTCCCTGCACCGCATCGTTCGATCCGCCCTGGTTCTCTCGCTGTGCACGTCCCTGCTCGGCGCTCAGCCTTCGCCATCCCCGCTTGCACGTGGCGCGCACCGTCCTCGCAGCGCCCCGCTTACGCCCCAGGAGCGAACCCTACATGCGCTGAATCGCTTTACCTTCGGGCCTCGGCCAGGCGATGTTGCCGCCGTTTCCCGCATAGGTCTCGACCGCTGGTTTGAGCAGCAGCTCAACCCGCAATCCATCAACGACTCCGCCCTCGAAGCCCGCCTCAACGTCTTTCCCGCCATGCGTCTGCCGCAGCCCGAGCTCGTCTCCCGCTTCCCCTCCAATCAGCTCATTCGCGTAGCCGCCCACGGCGATCTCGCCCTGCCGTCTGACCCCGTCACCCACGCCATCTACACCGACGCCATCGCCTTCTACAACGACGATCAGGCGCGCAAGGCCGCGGCCCAGCCTATCGCGGCCGCAAATCAGGCGGCGGCAACCGGCGATGCCGCCGCGGCCCCAAAACGCGCTCCTCGCCCCGACCTCCTCGGCCCCAACTCCCTCTACACCATCGCCTACGGCCCCAAGAAGCCGACCGCCGCCGCGCTCTCTGACGTCGCCAACATCGTGGCCGAGGCCTCCGCGCCGGTGCGTCCGCGCCCCGCCGCGGCCCAGCATCACGATGACCTCTATCCTCAGGCAGCCGCCACGGCCATCCTTGCTCTGCGGCCCGACGCCCGTGTCACCCGCCTGCTGCAGCTCTCACCGAAGGATCTCATCGCCTTCCGCCGATCCCTTTCGGCCGATGAACTCAAGCAGCTCTCCGCCAATCTCACGCCCGGCCAGCAGGAGACCCTCGCCGCCCTCGAAAGCCCGCAGCGCGTCGTCGCCGCGGAGGTCCTCGGCAGCCGCCTCGAGCGCGACATCTACTCCGATCGCCAGCTGGAAGCCGTCATGACCGACTTCTGGCTCAACCACTTCAACGTCTTCCTCCACAAAGATGAGCAGGAGCCCTATCTCCTTCCTGCCTACGAGCGCGACACCATCCGCCACAACGCCCTCGGCCACTTCGAGACCCTCCTCACCGCCGTTGCCTCAAGCCCCGCCATGCTCGTCTACCTCGACAACGCCCAGAGCATCGGCCCCGACTCCCAGGCAGCCGGCCGGCCGAAGCGACCCGTCGTCGTCCTCGCCAGCGGGAAGGTAAAGCCGGCGGCAGGCGATCGCGGTCTCAACGAGAACTACGCCCGCGAGCTGCTCGAGCTGCACACCCTCGGCGTCCGCTGCGAGGTCTCAAAGGACCACACGCCCACCGACCGCAGCTGCGGAGCCGGCTACACCCAGGCCGACATCACCGAGGTCGCCAAGGTCCTCTCCGGCTGGACCGTCGACCGTCCCGCCCTCGGCAGCATGGCCCTCTACGACGATCGCCGCCACCAGCCCGGCGACAAGCACGTCCTCGGCACCACCATCCCCGGCAGCGGCGAGCGTGAAGGTCTTCAACTGCTTCATATCCTTGCCACCAGCCCGGCCACCGCTCGCTTCATCTCGACCAAGCTCGCCGTCCGCTTCGTCTCCGACGACCCTCCATCAGCCCTTATAGACCGAATGACCGCAGCCTGGCTCAAGAGCAACGGAGATATGCGCATCGTTCTCCGCACCCTCTTCCACTCGCCCGAGTTCTGGGCCCCTTCCGCCTACCGCGAGAAGGTCAAGACCCCGCTCGAGTTTGTCGCCTCTGCCGTACGGGCAACCGGCGCCGATCTTTCAAATCCCACATCTCTCGTCGGATCTTTAGACCGCCTCGGCATGCCCCTCTACGGCATGCAGACGCCCAACGGCTACTCCTGGCTCTCCGAGCCCTGGATCTCCACCTCCGCTCTCGTGACCCGGATGAACTTTGCCCTGGTCCTCGCCGGCAATCACCTCACCGGAGTCGCTCTCGATCCGCAGGCTATCGCCACCTCACCCTCGAACACCGCGCCGCAGCAGGCTGCGGCGGAACAGGAACTTGCATTGGAGTACGCCATCCTGGGCGAGCCGGTCAGTGACCGGACACGCGCGATCATCCTCGATCAATCCACCAACTCGGCCCTTCCCGCTCAGGCAGCGCAGAACTTTCTTCCTTCAGGCGTCGCAGTCAGCAAGCTGATCTCCGCCTCGCCACACAACAAAGTCTCCGGGGCAGACACCAGAGCGACAACACAGATCGGCCTGCTCCTCGGCTCCCCTGAGTTCCAGCGCCGCTGAGAGTTTCTTCCCCCGGCCTTCTCGTCCTAAGACCCGTCCTCTCTCCACTGGAGAGACCTGCAGTTGATTCAAAGCCGCAACAAGCCGTAGCCGCAGCAACTTCACCCTCCAGCCCGCGTTAACAAAACTGCTGGCTTCGACCGCGCCAGCCGAGGAGCCCACGATGACCACCCTCCGCACCGCTATCCACGACACCAGCGACTGGGGCTGCGATCTTCACGGCCGCGATCTCGCGCCGCGCCGCATTACCCGCCGCGGCTTCATGAAGGGTGGCGCGCTCGCCCTCATCGGCACCTCCACCATCCCGGCCTTCCTTACGCGCTCCGTCCTTGCGGAAGCCACCACCGCCGCCGCCTCGCATAAGAAGCTCGTCGTCCTCTTCCAGCGCGGCGCCGCCGACGGCCTCAACATCGTCGTTCCCTATTGCGATCCCAACTACTTCGCCATGCGGCCCGCCATCGCCGTCAAGCCCGATCAGGTTCTCGACCTCGACGGCACCTTCGGCCTGCACCCCGCGCTCGCCAGCTTCAAGCCTCTCTACGATCAGGGCCATCTCGCCATCGTCCACGCCGCCGGCTCGCCCGATACCACCCGCTCCCACTTCGACGCGCAGGACTACATGGAGTCCGGCACCCCCGGCGTCAAGGCCACCAACGATGGCTGGCTCAACCGCGCCCTCGCCGCCGAAGGTCTCTCGGCGAAGCCATCCGCCTTCCGCGCCGTCGCTCTCGGCCCGCAGCTCCCGCGCACGCTCCAGGGCAGGCTTCCCGCCATCGCCCTCAACAACCTCGCTGACTTCTCCGTAGGCGGCAAAAGTCCCAACAGCACGCCCGTAGCCCAGGCCTTCCAGGCGCTCTACGATGACAGCTCCGACGCCGTCCTCCACGGCACCGGACAGGAGACCTTTGAGGCCGTCCGCATGCTCAAGTCCGCCGACCCCGCCCACTACAAGCCCGCCCCGGGCGTCACCTATCCGAATGCCCCCTTCGGCAACTCCCTCAAGCAAATCGCGCAGCTGATGAAGGCCAACCTCGGCGTCGAAGCCGCCTTCGCCGACATCGGCGGCTGGGACACCCACGTCAACCAGGGCGCCGCCACCGGACAGCTCGCCAACCGCCTCAAAGAGTTCTCCGACTCCATCGCCGCCTTCTGGCAGGACATGGGTGACGACGCCAAGACCATCACTCTCGTCACCATGAGCGAGTTCGGCCGCACCGCGCGCCAGAACGGAACCGGCGGCACCGACCACGGCCACGCCAACGTCATGTTCGTCCTCGGCGGTCACGTCCGGGGTGGCAAGGTCTACGGCGACTGGCCCGGTCTCGCTCCCGAGCAGCTCAACGAGGGCCGCGATCTCGCCGTCACAACAGACTTTCGCCGTGTCCTCGCCGAAGCCTCCTATAAGACACTTGGCGCACACAATCTCGCTGCCGTCTTCCCTCACGCCGAACTATCCCCGTCTACCTTTCTCAACCTGCTATAGAGAAGTGTTCCCGTTGGTAGAGACGTGTCATCTCGACCGAAGCGAGATGGTCGTATCGTCTCTCGTAGTGGAGAGACCTGCAGTGTGTGCGTCTTAGCTCTGCACCTTCAAGAGCTCTGCTTTAATCAGCATTCACGCGCCTTTCACGATACTGTCAGGATCCCGCACCGCCGCATAAAGATAGTCAACGATCAGGATTCACTAACACCAAGGTCGTAGAAAACAGGACAACTTTTCGCTTCGTCCTGCGTCATACTCTGTGTAGTTCACAACGCCAGACACAAACTCCTTCCGTCTGGTTTCCCCTATCCGCACAACCCTCCCCACCTAAAGACCGTAAGGCTCCCAAACCATCGGGAGCCTTCACTCCGTTACCGGAAGCTCTCGACGAGCTCTGTCTAAAGAACTCTGCGAGGCCCTTGAGAGAAGTTCTCAGAGCCAAAGAAGAAAGCCGTCATCTCGACCGGAGCAACGCGGAGTGAAGAGATCCCCGCATTCACACTGGGACACACCTCAAGCAGCGATTACTAACTACGCCATCTCTGCTCACAAGTAAGCATCAGCGGACCCCTTATCGCAGCCCAAATCGCCGATCGAGCGCCGCCGCTCCCCCGCCACTAAACACCAGCATCACGGCGATTGCCAGCAGCGCCAGCGCATACTGCGACGCCTCGTACCCTCGGTGCAGCGTCACCGCGCACAGCACGACCAGCATATTTCCTGCCGCCATGAACGCCGCAAAGCGGGTCAGCAATCCGAGCACCAGCAAGCCTCCGCCCACGAACTCCGTCAGGGCGGAGACGTATCCAAGCCATCCCGGTATTCCCAGGCTCGCAATGTAATGGTTATACGTCTCGATCGCACTGAGCGGATGCGCCGCAAATCCGTGCGCCGGAATCACCTTGCCACGACCGTAGTAAACCAGCGCGACTCCCAGCACCAGCCGCAGCAGCGTCGCTCCCCACGGCTCTAAACTGCTTAGCCACCCAGACATCGAGTATCCTCCACCGTCAGCCTATCGCCCGTTGCCGGCCTCGCTCGTCACTTTGCAGACGGGGGTGCCCCCATCGGCATCAGCCGCACCGGTGGCGTCGGCGGCGCATAGGCATCCAGAAATCGCCGCAGCGCCTGGTCATACTCTGCTCCGTCAAAGCTGGGCATCTCGACCGTCATCTTCGGCTCGCCGGCCTGCGCGATCTCCCGGCTCTCAACCGCCCCTTGCGACACGATCAACTTCGGCAGCTTGCTTCCGGCCAACGCAGGTTCGAGAGCAAACCGATCATGCAGCAGCATCTCAACCGGCAGAAAGCGCACCCGTGGATCCGCCTTGACACGCGCCACAACATCGAACCGCGGCGCATCCAGAATCACGGCGGCGATCTCCTTATGCCGTTCCGCCAGCCCGAGCGCCAGCGCCGCTCCCACGCCCGTCCCCAACGGAATCACATCCCGCGCGCTCGCCGAGCGCTCCTGCGTTAGATAGACCCACGCCGCCTCCGCATCCTCGCGCATCGTCGCCTCACCCGGATGGCCGCCGCCGCTCTCGCCAAACCCCCGATACTCCATCGCAAACACCGCAATCCCCAGCTGCCGCAAGGTCGTGAGCAAAGGAACGGCATCGTTCAGCGACCCATCGCCCGAGGGCATGTACAGCACCACCAGATGCCGATAGCGGTCATCAGTCCCCGCAGGCATCCACCACGCCGTTCGCTGCGGAATCCCGGATCCGTCAGGCCCGAACCGCACCAGCTCAAATGGTTCGCCGCCGATACTGGCCGGCCGCGCCGCCGGCCGCGCAGGATGCAACACCAGCTGCCACTGGCCTTGGTAGAACAGCCCGCACAGCGTCGCATACCCGCACAGAAACGCGGCTGCCAGCACCACCAGCGCCGCCCGCAACAGCCATTGCGGCTCTACAACGATCGGCAGGTCCTCATCGAAAGGCGACGCCACTCGCTCATCTCGGCCGCGCTGCTGCGGCGGTACAGGCTTTGCCATCCGTCGTATCTCTCCTGCGCAAGACCCGCACCACACCTGCTGGCGCATCTCTCGCTATCATCACTAGAGTAAGCGAGCCCAGCGGTCCGCGCCTCCACCGCGCACGCCGCTCTTCGCCCCGAGGAGATCGTTTTTATGCCGCACTGGGTCCAGCTCTGCCGCCTCAGCGATGCCCCCGTCGAGGGCAACGTCATCGAAACCGAGATCGAAGGCATCGCCATCTGTCTCGCCCGCCACAACGGCACGCTCTCCGCGCTCGATAACGTGTGCCCGCACCGCCAGGGGCCGCTCGGTCAGGGTTGGATCGAGGGCAACGCCGTTCTTTGCCCGTGGCACGCCTGGGCCTTCAACCTTCAGACCGGTATCGCAGACCCGCCCGAGCGCGCCAGAGTTGACGTCTTCCCGCTTCGCACCGAAGGCGATCAGGTTCTCATCGAAGTGCAGGAAAGCTCATCCGCCGAACCCAGCGAGGTTCCCCCTCCTGGCTGTTGAAAAGTTTTCCTGTCGCCAGCCGATCTTCCACGTAAGCTGCAACCAACGCCGCAGCGGATCGCCTAAGACTCACAAAGCTCCGCCGGCTGACAGGGGTCATTGAAATCGCCATGAAGCTAAGCCACTTCGTTCTTGCTGCAGTCGCCTTCCTCGTTCTCGCCGGTTCCGTCACGCCCGCCGGGGCACAGGAGCGCCACCATCGCCGTCACCACCGCCACCATCGCCACACCCGCTAACCTCTGGGCAGTTGCTTTTCCAATAGGTGGGTAGGGCTCCGGCTCTACCCGCGCATCTTGTCCTTCACGCTCTTCGCCAGCCGTTCGATCTCCTCCGCTTTCTTCACGACATCAACCGACAACGTGTTCTTGTCCGACTTCGCCACCTGCTCCTTCAGCTCCCCCGCGAGCTCGTAAAGCTTGGCTGTGTCGCCCTCCAGCCTCTTCTGCCGCTCTTCATTGATCTTCTTCGCCTGCTCCTCCTGCAGCCGTACCCGCGCCGGATCCGGCGGCTCCTGGCGATGGTTCGGATCGAACGGCCGATCCTGCGACGCACCCGGCGCCGCCCATGTCCCGGCCTGTCCCGCCTCGATCGGCGCGCTCCCCACAGCGCCAACCATCGCCATTGCCAGCACCCATCGCAGCCGCCTCATCCGGACCCCCTCAACCTGTACAGCATCACCACATCCCTACAGCGCTCCATTCAAAATCGCCATAAGATCCTCCACCGTTCCTACCGGTGGCTGGCATGTATTGCCGCTGCACACAACGGCCATGGCCCTTCCGCTCTCGATCCCGGGCAGATTCGGCAGCGTCTCCGCCAGCGCCGGCGGCAGCTCCGCCAACTGGTCATAGCGCAGCCGGATCACGCATTTATTTACCGCAAACCGAGCCATCGCTACCGCTTCCATACGCCGCGCCTCAGCATCGTCCCCCAGAACGCATACCTGGATCGGCCGCTG
Source organism: uncultured Acidobacteriaceae bacterium (assembly GCA_964246835.1). GTDB lineage: Bacteria > Acidobacteriota > Terriglobia > Terriglobales > Acidobacteriaceae > Edaphobacter. Next base: position 171,042 of record CAXTRT010000001.1, read on the forward strand.
CGCGATGCGCTGTAGCGCCAGGCCATACGTCGCCGCATACAGCCCGAAGTGCTCGACGATACCGGCAAACGCCTCCATCGTCTCCTGCGCCGCAATCAGGTAGTCCGCGCGCCCGTTCAGCGTCTCCAGCCGCAGCAGCAGCAACGCCGCCACCGGATTGCCCGCAGGCGTCGGCGAGTCTTGCAGCGGCTTGCGCCGCGCACTCAAAGCGCCCAGCCGCCGCTCTCCTTCCGCCGGCGTCTCGGTGTCGAAGAACCCGCCGCCCGCCGTATCCTTGAAACGCGCCAGCACCTGCGCCGCAATCCCCTCCGCCACCCTGTAAAACTTCCCTGAGCCCGTCGTCTCCCACGCATCAAGCGCCGCATGGCCCAGAAAGGCATAGTCGTCCAGAACCCCCGCAACCGGCTCGTCCGCCCCGCCCCGTTCACCATACGCCACCACATGGCTCACCCGGCCATCGCTCCCCCACGCTGCCTCCAGAACCCGGCCCAGCGACTTCAACCCAAACTGCACCACCTCCGGCATCTCCAGCACCCGCCCCGCCTCCAGGTACGCCGAGATGCACATCGCATTCCACGCCGTGTACATCGTCTTATCGACATACGGCGTCCGCCGCTCCAGCCGCGCCGCATACAGCCTGTTCTTTACCGTCTCGAGCATCTTCGCCGCGCCCTCCGGGTCGATCTTTGTCGCGCCGGTCGCACGCGCTGCCGCCTCCAGCGTTCCCGTGATATGCAGCACGTTCTTCGCCGGGTTGTGGTGCATATCGCCCACCTCGCCGATGTCGAAGTACACCCCCGCAAACTGCATCTCGTCCCGCGTCAGCACAGCCGCCGCCTCATCGCGCGTCCACGTAAAGTAATCGCCGTCGTCGTCGAGCGAAAAGTCCGCATCCTGCGAGGCATAAAACCCGCCCTTCTCCCGATCGCTCAGCCACGCATCCATCCAGCCGATAATCTCCCTCGCCGTCGCCGCGAACGCCGGATCGACAAACGTCAGGTAGCCGTGCACGTAGTTCTTCAACAGCTCGCTATTGTCATACGCCATCTTCTCGAAGTGCGGCACCACCCACTGCTCATCGACCGAGTAGCGATGAAACCCGCCCGCCAGATGGTCGTAGATCCCGCCCTTTGCCATCTTTTCGAGCGTGAACCGCGCCGCCTGCCGCGCTCCCTCCGCAATCTCCGTCTTCTCCCCAACGCTCACGCGCCACGCCGCGTCGATCAGCAGGTCGATCGCCGACGAGTGCGGAAACTTCGGCTGCGACCCAAAGCCACCCGACCGCGCATCGAACTGCTTCAGCGCCGACGCCACCATCTTCGCCACCAGCTCCGGCCCCAGGCTGCCCCCGCGCCCGGAGAAGGTCTCGTTATGCTCGATCGCCTGCATCACGCTTCCCGCCGTCTCGCTCACCTCGTCGCGCCGGTCGCGAAACGCCTCCGCCATCGTCAGCAGCACACGCGAAAAACTCGGCCGCCCATGCCGGTCATCCGGCGGAAAGTATGTGCCGCCAAAGAACGGCTTGCCGTCCGGCGTCAGAAACGCCGTCAGCGGCCATCCCCCCTGCCCGCTAATCGCCGCTACTGCCGCCTGATAGCGCGTATCCACATCCGGCCGCTCGTCCCGGTCCACCTTCACCGCGACAAAGTGCTCATTGATGATCTCCGCCGTCCGCTCATTCTCGTACGACTCCCGATCCATCACATGGCACCAGTGGCACCACACCGCGCCAATATCGAGCAGCACCGGCTTATCCTCCGCCCGCGCCCGCGCAAACGCCGCCTCGCTCCACTGCTCCCACCGCACAGGCTGGTGCATCGCCGATCGCAGATACGCGGAAGAGGCCGTCCGAAGCGCGTTCAGCTTGCCATCAACAGAAGGAAGAATCTGACTCATAGACCTACAAGTTTACGCGCCGCGGAACCTCGGCCCTGAAGCACACCGAAATCAGCTCCCAGATTTCACCAAGCACTCGGTTTGTCATCCGAACGCAGCTTTTTTTGCTTTGTCATTCTGAGCGCAGCGAAGAACCTGCTTTCCGCCTTTGTCTTTGATTTGTCATTCTGAGCACAGCGAAGAATCCCCGCACCTCGTACTTGCTGTTCTTGTTTGTCATTCTGAGCACAGCGAAGAACCTGCTTCTCGTACTTGCTTTCCTTGTTTGTCATTCTGAGCGCAGCGAAGAATCCCCGCACCTTGCCTCGGGCCGCAACAAACTCCGGCAGACCACCCTAACCACAAAAGTAAAAGGCTCACCGCCCTCCTCTCAGGAGCTACGATGAGCCCTTCACCAAACAATCAGTCTCTACGCCGGAGGCGGCGTAGCCGAAATCGGCTTCGGCGGCGCCGGAGCCTTCGGCGCCGTCAGCCCCGGAATCGCCGGCTGCTGGCTCACAACACCCGACGCCGCATCCACCAGGCTGATCCCATAGCGATCAAGCGTATTCGACAGCAGCTGCTGCAGCGCCACGCGATCCGTCGCATACGTCCCCGTCGCCGTGATCAGGTTATTCTCCGCCGAGGCCAGGTTGCGCTCCTGCGTCAGCACGTTCGCCGTCGTCGAAGCCCCCAGCCGGTACTTCTTCTGCTCGGCGTCCAGACTCTGCGCCGCGAAGTCCCGCGCCGCCTGCGCCGACTGCACGCTCGCCCGGTCGTTCGTCAACGCATACTGCCCGTTGACCACATTGATCCGCGTCTGAATGTAAAGCTGCTGCAACCGCAGCTGCGTCTGCCGCAACTCCATCTGCGCCCGAGCCTGATCCGCCTGCGCCGGCCGATTCCGCAGCGGAATCGTAATATTTACTCCCACGCCGTAATCAGGAAAATTATTGTTGAAGGTGTTCTGCAATACAGTCCCGAAACCGCTTGGTGTAATACCACTATTTTGCGGCGTTGCCGGGACGGTTTGACCGGCCGCATTCGTCACCTGCAGCGTAGGATTCAACGCGCCCCCGACCGCGCCGCTCGCATAGAAGCCAAAGGCATCAATAACCGGCAGCAGGCCATTTCGGAAAGCCTTGATTGTTATCTCATTGTTCTTTAGGCTGAGCACGGCCTGCTCAATCTGAGGATTGTTCACAAATGCCTGCTGAACTAAATCTTCAACAGAGGTGTCCTCTTCGGGAAGACGATCGAGTCCAACTCGGTCCGTCGGAACCACCGGAGCATTCGCAAGCTGTGGATCTGCCAGATCCCGCGCAATCGCCTGCTTCATCAGCAGCTGCTGATACTCCAGAAGTGACTGTGCAGTGATAAGCGCCTGTTTATCGCTCGCCACTGTTGCATCGGAGTTCACCACGTCGAGCGGAGCCAGCGTCCCAATCTCGAGTTGCTTGCGGTTATCGGAGGACAGCTGCGTACTCTGCTGCAGCGCCCGCTCCTTAGACTGCTCATTTTCGTACGCGCTCACCAGACTCCAGTAAATATTCTCGATCTGAGAGATGGTGTAAATAACCTGTTGACGAAATGCCGAGTCGGTGAGCCGGCGATCATTCTTTGCTTGCAAAATAAATCGAGTATTCAGGCCGACACCAAAGCCCTGCAGCAGGTGCTGCGTCCCCTGAACACGGAAGGCAGATTGAAGCAGTGGACTGAAGCTTGTCCGGATACTGTTTGTCGATTGCCGACTCTGGTCAAAGGTCACGTTAAGCAGAGTTCCGGTCTTAAATCCCTGCTGATAACCGAAGTTATAGGTCTCTGTCTTGTTGGCCAGTATGTTTGTTCCAGTAATGAAATTAGTTGTCTGCTGTGTACTGGCGTTCTCATACTGGATCGTCCCCGTAAGCGCCGGATCGAAGCTGTACGGCTGTGGCCCGCCGCCATTCGTGCTCAGCACCAACCCCGAAGCGCCCGTGCCGCCGCCGCCCGTCGCCGTTGTCGTCCCGCCCGGCCCGCCGCCGCCAGTCACCGCCGTCTGCGTTCCGCCGATCGTGCCCGTCACCAGACCGGTCGAGACACCGCGCAGCGTCGATCCACCCTTTGTGCGCAGAATGTCTGTGTCTGCAATGTCTAGATTGATCCGTGCAATCTCGATATCGAAGTTGTTCTCCACCGCCAGCGTCACTGCGTCCGCCAGGCTCAAATAAATCTTGCCGTCCCGCAGCAGCGTCCCCAGACGCTGCGAGTTCGTCAGCTTCGGTAAAGGATAGCCGATGGCCGTATAGGGTGCGATCGGGTTCCGAAAGTGCGAGCGGGGCTGCGTGTAATCCTTCACCGTGTCCCGCAGGCCAAACGGCTCCGTCGCCTTCGGCTCTGGTGTCTGCGGAAGTCCGGTCCGCCCCGTCTCGGCGTTCTCGGTCGGCGCGGTCGATGTCTGGGACGGCTGTGCCTGCGTCGGCGCCGTAGGGCTCACCTGCTGCGGTCCCACTCCCGTCTGCGGCGGCTGCTGCGGTGTGGTGCCCTGCTGCTGCGTCGCACCCCCTGTCTGTGGCGGTGTCACCTGTGCCAGCATCGGCTGCGTCGTCAAACTCATAACCAGAAGGGCGCTGCTCGCCGTCGCCTGCAACTCTCGAATCGTCACGATACGTTCTCCAACTCCCGCCCTGCCGCACACCGTTCCGTCCGCGGCACAGGCCTTTCCCTGTCTCTACCATCCACGTCACAGGCAAACCACGCCCACAACCCCAAGCATCCCTGAATGCAGCACTCTACGAATACAGCACTAGACGCGCTACGGCTGGGCAAGGACTCGTTTCTTTCGCTCCATGCCCCCGCGCATGCACGCGGCTGGGGTCACATACGCGCCCTCGCTCCCCTTGGTTCCAGAATTTTCGCAAAGAGTATCCGCAAAGACTATCTGCAGTCCGGAAAAGTATACCCGCATCGTCCCGCCCAAGCCTCCGTGGTACCGTCGAGCCCATGCCGCTCTGGAAGACCATCCTTAGCTACGACGGCACGCATCTTCACGGCTGGCAGATCCAACCCTCGCTCCCCACCGTGCAGGGCCACCTCGCCGGCGCTCTCGCCCGCATCACCGGCGAGCGCGTCCTCCCGCAGGGCTCCGGCCGCACGGACGCCGGCGTCCACGCCCTTCGCCAGGTCGCCAGCTTCGCCCTCGCCGCGCCCATTCCCGCCGTCAATCTGCATCGCGCCCTCAATCGCATCCTGCCGCCCTCCATCCGCATCCTCTCGGTCGAGCCCGCCGCCCCGCCCTTCCACGCGCGCCACTCCGCCGTCTCCAAAACCTACGAGTACCGCATCTTTCCCGGCCGCCCTCTCCTTCTCGATCCGCCCATCCTCCAACAAAAAGTCTCCCCAGAGCCCGACCGCATCTGCTCCCCCATGCTCGCTCCCTTCGTCTGGGACTGCCCCTTCCCGCTTCATCTGCCCTCCCTTCAACAGGCCGCGGCCCACATCCTCGGCACCCATGACTTCACCAGCTTCGCCGCCGCCCGCTCCGCCGCGCTCGATCCGGCGAGTCCCCTCCGCCCGCCCGACGATCCGCTGCCCAGCTATCCTGAGTCGCCACCCACCCCTTGCCGCACTATCTTCACCTCCGGCTGGACGCAGACGCCGGACGGCCTGCTCATCTATCGCGTCACCGGCAGCGGCTTCCTTCACCACATGGTTCGCAACCTCGTCGGCTCCTTCGTCCTCGCCGGCTCCGGCCGCCTCGCGCCGGAGTGCATCCCCGCCATCCTCGCGGCATACGACCGCTCCGCCGCCGGACCCACCGCCCCGGCACGCGGTCTCTTCCTCGTCGAGGTCCACTACGCATGACCCCCACGACTCCGACAACCACTAACCCCATCGCCAGCGCGCAGCGCCGCATCGCCCATCTCGCCGCCGCCACGCCCGTCCATCGCGCCTTTCACTGGCTGCACCTGCACCAGCCCCAATTGCGCCAGTGGCTCCTCCATCTGGTCGCCACTCCCGCACCCCCCTTCGCGGAACACGATCGCGCCCAGGCTGTCCTCGCTCTCTTCGCCTCGCTCGGCCTCGCTGACCCGCACCTCGATGACGAAGGCAACGCCCTCGCCGAGCTTCCCGCCGCCTCCACGCGCGCCGACTCCCCGGTCCTCCTCCTCTCCGCCCACCTCGACACCGTCTTCCCCGCCGGTACCCCCTGTACCCCCGTCGAAGACGGCGCCCGCATCCTCGCTCCCGGCGCCTGCGACAACGCCGCCGGCCTCTCCGCTCTGCTCGGCCTCGCCGCCGCCCTGCAGTTCGCCGCCATTACCTCGCCCGTCACCCTCCTCTTCTGCGCCAACACCGGTGAGGAGGGTGAGGGCAATCTGCGCGGCATGCGCCACCTCTTCACCCGCGGCCGCTACGCCCGCCGCATCGCCGCCGCTATCATCCTGGACGGTGCCGGCGACTCCACCATCGTCACCCGCGCGCTCGGCAGCCAACGCTTCCGCCTCACCGTCTCCGGCCCCGGCGGCCACTCCTGGACAGACTCCGGCACGCCCAACCCTATCACTCTTCTCTCCCGCATCCTGACCGCCCTCGCCGACCTCCCTCTACCCGCCGACCCCCGCACCACCCTCAACCCCGGCACCATAACCCGCGGCACCTCCATAAACAACAAACCGTCCCATTCTCTTATAAACAAAAT
>CAXTRT010000002.1:0-155059 GCA_964246835.1 uncultured Acidobacteriaceae bacterium
GCCGAGGGTACGTTTGACGATCCGCTACTGCTGGATGCGCTGTATCTGCACAAGACGGAGCAGGAGACGATTGAGCGGCAGCGACGGCATCGGGCTGCGCGGGCGATGGAGGCTGGAGCTTAGTGCAGTGGCGTCTTCGGCCGGCACTGCCGGAGGATCTGCGCGGACTTGTGGCGATGGAGCGAGCTACGCCGGAGCTGCCGCACTGGAGTGAAGGCGAGTACGAACTGTATCTCGCGGGCGAAGCGGGGCGGGAGCGGCTTTTGCTGGTGGCTGAGGATGCGGGGACAGGAGCTCTGCTGGGGTTTGCCGCCGCAATGGCTGTGAGGACGGACGCGGAGGCGCCTGCGGAGCTTGAAAGCCTTGCGGTTTTGCCTGCCGCACGCAGGCGCGGGCTCGGGCGCTTGTTGTGCCTTCGCGTGATGGAGTGGTGCCGGGAACGTGGGTCTGTCGCTCTGGAGCTGGAGGTTCGCTCGGCAAGCGATGGGGCAATCGAACTCTATCGCTCGCTGGGGTTTCGCGGTGTGGGCAGGCGGTCGCGGTACTATGCGGATCCGCCGGATGATGCTGTCCTTATGTCGTGTGTGTTGTGAGCGATACGCGGGGGAGTTGCGGGGCACATCTATAATTGCGGCAATCATGGTGCGTGACGGGTATCTTTACGGTTTGGCTTTCGGCGTGGTCGCCGTGCTTCTTTGGCTCTTTACTCACGTAGTGTGGCTGGTGCTGCTTCCGGTGTTGCTGGCCGGCTTCTTTCTCTGGTTTTTTCGCGATCCTGCGCGCACTATTCCGTCGCTGCCGGGGCAGATTGTTTCGCCTGCGGACGGTCTCGTGACGGAAGCGGAGTGGATTGAACTGCCGAGCGGCAGCCGGCTGCGGCTGAGCATCTTTCTGAACGTGTTCGATGTGCATGTTAACCGATCGCCGGTGAGCGGCGTGGTGAAGCTCTGCGAGTTTCGCAAAGGCCGCTTTATGAATGCCATGAAGGCCGAGTCGGTGCTTGAAAACGAGCAGACGCTGGTGGTTATCGACGCGGGAGCGTATGAGGTCGGTTTCAAGCAGATCGCCGGGCTGCTGGCGAGACGAATCGTGTGCAACCTGAAGGCTGGCGATCGCGTGGAACGTGGGCAGCGGATCGGGCTGATCAAGTTCGGCTCGCGCTGCGATGTTCTGCTGCCTGCCGAGGCGGACCTGAGGGTTAAGACAGGGATGCGCGTGGTTGGCGGCTCGACCGTTCTTGCCGTTGTGCCTACATCTTTGACCGTGCAAACCGAAGCCGCGGGAGCGCAGAGCCGCTGATGGAACAGGAGCTTGCGGCAGTGAAGGATACGAGACCGCGGCGGCAGCCGAGCCGCAGCATGTATGTTCTGCCGTCGCTGTTTACGGCGGGTAATATCGCAGCCGGCTTTTATGCGATGACACAGAGCCTGCAAGGCTCGGTGGCGGACCCGGCCTACTTCGACCGGGCGGCCCTGGCTATTGGTTTTGCTGTGCTGTTTGATGGGCTGGACGGGCGGATCGCTCGCATGACGCATACGACCAGCGCCTTCGGCAGGGAGCTTGATTCGCTGGCGGATGTGATCACGTTTGGCGTCGCACCGGCGATCCTCGCGTACATCTGGGGATTTCGCATGCTGCCGCTTACGGTCAGCCCGTATCTGCGAGAGCGGGTGGCGCACTTCGGCGTGCTGGCGTGCTTTCTCTTTCTGATCTGCGGGGCAAGCCGGCTGGCGCGCTTTAACGTGAGTGTGAATCCGCAGCCACGGAACCCGGGGCGGCCAGACCGCAAGTATTTTGTCGGCATGCCGATACCCGCGGGTGCGGGGGTGCTGGCCTCTATCGTGCACGGCTTTCGCGGCTCTCCGATCGACAGTCCGTGGATCTCGCTGGTGTGGCTCGGGTTGATTCTGTTTGCCGGGGTGCTGATGGTGAGCTCGTGGCGGTTCTGGAGCGGAAAGGAGCTGACACTGCGGGGCAAGCATCCGTTTCAATTTCTGGCGATGCTCGCGTTTGTGATTGCAGTTGTCGTCGCGTATTCCGAGTATGCGCTGATGGTGATCTCGCTGGGATATCTTGTATCGGGTGTTCTGGCGCGGTTGGCGTACTCTCGTGGACGAAATCGAAGACGCGCGATTACCGGGGTTTGAACAAGCCAGACAGCCTTCCTGGAGCATCTGAGACGATATGCCTGTACATGCTTTGAGAGTCGTTCTTGTCGGTGCGTCTTCGTTGCTCGGTAAGGAGCTGAGTGAGGAGATTGCCGACTCGGCGCTTGGAACGGCCGAGATCCTGCTGTTTGACAGCGAGGCGGTTGAAGGACAGGTCACCACGCTGGGCGAGGAAGCATCGTTTATCCGCCGGGTTAGTGCGAGCTCCTTTGACGGTGCCGCCTTCGCGTTTTTTGCGGGCTCCGAGGAGCAGACGCGCGAGTACTGGAAGAATGCGCGGCAGGCTGGAGCGACTGTCGTCGATCTCACGTATGCCTTGAGCGATCAGCCGGAGGTCATGGTCTGGTCTCCGTGGGTTGCGCCGCTGCATGCCACTGGCAGCAGACAAGACGGCGTTGCGGCGCGCACGCCGGATTTGCAGACGGCTGCGATCGTTCCCGCGCATCCGGTGGCGACGATGCTGGCACTGATTGCGGCACGCCTGGTGGCAGGAGCGCGGCCGCTTAGAACTCTGGCGGCGACTGTTCTGCAGCCGGCATCGGAGTTTGGCAGCCCTGGCCTGGATGAACTCCATCAGCAGACGGTCAATCTGCTGTCATTCAAGGATCTGCCGCAGGAGGTGTTCGACGCGCAGACGGCCTTTAATGTGCTGGCGGATCTGGGGGAGGACGCTCCTCAAAAGCTTGCACGGAGCACGCGCACGATCTCTGCCCACTACGATGCTCTGGCGAACGATCGACTGCCGGCGCTTTCTCTTCAGCTGCTGCAGGCGCCGGTCTTTCATGGCTATACAAGCTCGGTGTTCCTGGAGTTTCGTGAGGCAGTGTCAAAGGCGGAGGTGGTCAAGGCACTTGGGAGCGGACGGATCGAGATTGCCGGCGACGCTGATCTACCGAGCAATCTTCTGGCGGCCGGCCGTCGTGAGCTGCTGATCAGTGTTGCCGCTGATGGCGAGGGCGACGGCCACACTCGATTCTGGCTATGCGTCGCCGCGGATAATCTGAAGATCGCGGCGGCCAATGCGATTGATTGCGCGCTGGGAATGCGTAGCCTGCGACCGCAGGGAAAGGTGCAGTAAATGGCGAACTCGACCTGGCTGAAGCGGCATCGCCCGTGATCTCCGGAGATGAGATGCGCGTTACCCAAATTCTGGAGTTGTTTTGAGGGGCAGGGTTCGAAGTCCGAAACTATTCGAAACTATTTTGGGCGAGCCTTCACGGCATTGCCAATCTCACACGAACCAAGCGAACGCCGCGCAGTCGTCAAAAAGAGCGCGTCCAGGGGCTCGTCGAGATCTTCGCATTTATAGTCCATGACCCTCGCATCAGCTTGTGCTCTCGGTGGAGAGTAGATTCAAGAGCAAAGCAATACCCTTGGTCACATTCGTAAAGCCTTTTTCGGTTTTCATGCGGCCGCTGGCCTCAAGATCAATCAATCCGTGAACCGACGCATACATCAGTCCAGCCAGCGCGGGCGTGGGTGTATCCGGCAAGACCGCGGTCTTCTGACACTCCGCGACGAGGAGCGCGAATGCAGAGAAGGAGGCTAAGGCTGCCTGCTGCAGATCGCCTTCCTCTTTGGCGAGGTCAGGACTGCTAAAGAGCAGATAGTACCGATTGGGGTAATCGCGGCCGTAGGCCGAAAAGGCGTGCAACGCTTTTTTTAGCTTGGTTAAGGGCTTGGATCGCTTCTGCCCAAGCGCCGTAAAGTCCGCCGCCAGTTTGTAAAAATCTCGCGTCGCTACCGCAGCCAAGAGCGCGTCGCGGTTTTCAAAGTGCTTGTACGGCGCGTTATGGGAGACGCCACTCGAACGCCCCACGGCCCGGAGCGTCACCGCTGCGACTCCTCCTGAGTCGAGGAGCGCAGCTGCTGACTCTATGATCCGTTCACTCGTCTTCACCATTGTCCTTTGCTAAATTGCTAACGGCAGGCCGGTCATGCGTGCGCTACTGCTCCACAGGTCAAATTCATTCTGAATGTTGTACGAATCGTCGGAGGATCGCACCTCGCGCCCGTCGGAGAAGTACTTTCCTGTTACCGATCCCTCGCTGCCTGACGCGAGCAGCGCTAGACGCTTTCCAGATTTGGCCGGGCTATTGATGTTGCTCTTGAACAAAGACAGCACAGGCGGAAGAATGTATTTCGAGATGAAGCGGAGGGGTGCGGAGTAGGTGCGCGCCAGCCCTGTCGCTCCCATAAATCCAGGGTCGAAGGCATTGACTCGCAGCGATTGGAGTCGCGGGTCTTGCGATTCAGCAAGCAGCCGCGCAAATTCGTATGTGCAGTAGATATTGCACAGCTTTGAAGTTGAATAACGGCGCCGTCCCGCCAGTGGAGTGGGCTCGAAGTCGTGTGCAACCATCTCGGCGTTGACGTAATGCGGCTCCGGCATGCCAGTCTTCTGCTTGGGGTCATGCACTCCGCTCGCCACGAAGGTGATTGTCGCTCCCGGCGACAGATCAGGGAGCAGCAGGCGGCTTAGCAGGTAGTGGCCAAGATGATTGACAGCAAAGGTCGATTCATACCCCTGCTGAGTCTTCGTGGGAGCACCGACGTTTTGAATACCCGCATTACAGACCAGACCTGCCAAAGGAGGTAAGTGTCGGTTTCGGAACTGCTCGACGAAGGCGTGGATCGATCCCTGTTTCGCCAGATCCAACGGCAGCACCGTCACACGGCTCCCCGCTTCACTCATGTGCCGAGCGGCCTGTTCGCCCTGCTGAACGTCTCGGCAGGCGACCACTACCCAGACGCTCTTGTCCGTTGCCAAGGCGGACGCACATTCGAAGCCCAAACCGGTGTTGCCACCCGTAACAATAAAGGTTCTCGTTGCTTCCATAGCTCACCTCCAACAACTCATAACTTACACACATTAGTTGACAATGTCAACCTTGAAGGTTGTTGCTGACTAAGGATTCTACAAAATACCTAATACGGTGCCACTTGGCAGGATCAATCGGTTTCTGCCTTGAATCAGTTCGCGATACACATCACCTTGGCCCTTTGCCCGAACGGGAGTGAGGAAAGCAGACGGCTCATGAGGTAGAGGACGTTGCTGAGGCCGGGACGGATCTCGGTTTTACCGGCTTCAATCCCGGCGATCGCCTTTCGAGCCACGACACCCGTAGCCTTCCCTTTCTGCCCTTTTATTCCGTGTTGAACTTACCAGCGGTTAGGTTCGTGTCGACCAGTGGATGAGCCAGCTCGACCACGGCGACATTCAAAACCCTTCAGCGTTAACGCGAAGGCATCGCGTGAACGCGCGAAGGCCGGCCTTCTTCTGGCCATAGCGAGTGGGATGATCTCCATCGCTTCTTTGGTGAGTATTGCGCCGGCAATTGAAATACCCCGCCGGATAAAGGGCGAAGAACTCGTCCACTGCGTATTGACCGCTAAGTTCGTGTAGACATTCTTGGATCTCATTCTGGACGGGGCAGCAATATCGTAGTTAGAATCCAGCGAAATTACGTAAAACATGATTTCTTAACGAAGGTTCGCAATCCGCCGAAACATGGAGTGGTGCTACGCTTTCTGAGCGATGAGGAATACTGTCTAAGTCGAACACATTGGCCTACACAGCGGAGGCATTCGGAAAACAGCCGCTAGCGTCGCCAGCACTGCAACCCCGCTGCTTGCCGCTGTCCGGCAATGGTCTTCTTCGCCCCGGGTTCACCGTGAGCAAAAATCTTCCCCAGCACAATTGCATCAGGCTTATGACCTTAGCAATCACGCCGGTAAACAGCATCTGCACTGCGGTAAGGCCTTGAGTCGAACGGTGAGCCGCCCTGAGCGTGAGCCGCAAGTGGAGTCACGGATAGGGTTGAAAATTCCTTTGATTGGGGGAGAACGGACACCAAAAGTACTCCTCTTCTGATAAACTCGTTCTGTCGCTGCGGTGACAGATTCGGTATCGTCTTGGTGTCCGTTCGGTGGCCACAAAGAGGCAAAACGAATTCAAAGCAGCGAACATGAGGATCAAGAGTAAAGCGAAAGCTGCGAACTCTTATATTCTATGTGTTACCACCATGTTGATCACTTACAACGTGGGGACGTAGCTCAGTTGGTTAGAGCGCTGCCCTGTCACGGCAGAGGTCGCGGGTTCGAGCCCCGTCGTCCCCGCCATACATTCCACAAGGCTTACGGGATGTGTGGAGACCAAGTGATCTTCGCCTGCTCAGCAAGCCGGAAGCCGGGCAGAAGAAGGTTTGATTTATGATCGACGAGCTGGCGAGTCTTCAGCGACTCCCGCAGCTTCACACCGCCATCACCGAAATCGCAAGAGCGGGAACCCAATTGTTCTTGGCTTCCAGGGCAAGGCCCAGGTCGATTACATCTACGACCGGCTGGCCGAGGTGATGATGTTGCAGCCAGCAACGAAGATCTTCATGAAGACATCCGAGCCGAACGCGGCGGAGTGGGTATCGAAGGCAATCGGCAGCGTCGAGATCGAGCGCCTGCGCGAGACGAAGTTCGACGGCTCACGCAGCGGCCGAAACTTCGTGCAGGACCGCCAAGTGGAGCCGCTGGTGATGAACTCCGAAATCGCCGGCCTCACCGAGAAGCACGCCTATCTAAAGCTGGGGAACAACGTCGCGCGGTTCGCGTTCGACTACAGCGAGTTCCCGATTCTTCACCCCGCGTTGGATTGGCGCAGTATTCGTATGTTCTCTCGTCTGAGGGATAGGCCATCGTCATCGGCCCAATGCGCGACTTCGACCGGTATACGGAGTATGCGGCAGAGCAGAGCGTGGCCATCAAGTACGTGACCGAAACTCACATCCCTGCTCCGGAAGAATAGCTACTCGGCATTCGTAAACACGATGTAGCGTAAAACGCCATCTCTTTCAATCTGCAAGACCGCCGGTGCATTTGGACCGAGGGCTGCAAGTTCTTGGCGCAGGGCCTTGGTAGATCTAACCGTTGTTCCGTTCAGCTCGTAAAGTATGTCCGCAGCCTGGAGTCCGAGCGCAGCTGCAGATCCGCCCGCGGTGAGCGCGACTAGGAGGAGGCCTCCGGATTGTCGCTGCTCCGGAATTAGCTTGGTGATGTCGGCGTCGATCCGTACAGCGATCACCCCGAGCTTCACTACGATGTCTCCTTCCAAACGATCGGGATCTAACAAGTTGTTCGCGTCCCGGGGGCGTCTCACGATCGTGACGGGAACGTTTAGAACCGGTCCATCTCTCCGAACCACGCTGAAGTTGACTACATCCCCGATCTGCTTGCGAAAGAGAAGGACGGACAGCAGGCGGGGGTCGGACATGGGTCGTTTATCCAACGTCAACACCACGTCACCTGGCTGAAGACCGGCTTTGTCGGCCGAAGAGCCTGGAATGACATCTTCAAGTATGACTCCAGAGGATTGTGGCAGCCGCAAGCCCATTGCCAGTTCAGGGGTGATCGCACGCGCGATGACTCCTATAGTTCCCCGTCGCACGTGGCCGATGGTCCGCAGTTGCTGGTACACAAATTCAAGTGTGTCTGACGGGATAGAGAACCCAACGCCTTCATTGCCTCCAGATTGCGAGGCAATCATTGTGTTCATCCCAATGACGCCACCACGGATGTCCACCAGCGGCCCCCCGGAATCACCGGGGTTGATTGAGGCGTCAGTCTGGAGATAATTCACAGGGCTGCTGAGGTCGAGTTGTCGTTGTGTCGCGCTGATCACTCCGAAGGTAACAGTTCTCTAGGCCCAGCGGGCTGCCAAATGCAAGCGCGACTTGGCCGACGTGCACTGAATCAGACTTCGCGAGCACGAGGGCAGGAAGATCCGTCGCTTCAACCTTAAGCAGGGCGACATCTGTGAGAGCGTCCCTGCCGACAACCTTCGCAGTGAGCCGGCGCGACTCAATGAGAAGACCCTCGCTATCCCGTTTGCCGGAGTTCAGCGCGACCGAAATGGTCACGGCATGTTCGACCACGTGTGCATTGGTAAGAATAAAGCCGTTGGGGTCGACGATTATTCCGGATCCGACACCCTGCTGGCGTGCAATGAGAGAACTGCGAGGTGCATTGGGATCCGAGACTTCCGCAAGCCCTGCCACCTCGATTTTCACGACCGACGGTTCGACATGAGCTGCGAGGGTTTGTAATTCTTCATCAAATGCGAGCAGCTCTGTACTCGGTTTATGAGACGGCTGAGAGCCTGAGTTCTGCCCCCATGAAGAATCTGCCCCAAGCAGCAGAGAGATGAACAGCCAGGCTCCAGCAACCTGAGTAGGAAATAAGGACCGGCGGTGCCTCGCCGTTTGAAAACGCATTGCACAGGGCAACCTCATCGCTACCGTCCTCCCTCGGTCAAGCTGTAGACCAGCACCGCTAAGACCATGGTGCTCACGGTGACGTACAAAAGACTTCTCTGCCGAGCAAAACCAATGATGCAGAACATGACACGAGCGACAGGCGTGGCGATGAGGAGAAGCAACCCGAGCTGGATGACGCTCCTGGGTGCGAGGTCGATTGCTCCTTGAAGGATTCCAGCGACGTTTCGAAGGGCCGGATCTCCCGACCGGAAATAGGTGTAGTTCGGCGCTGCTCCTTCGGAGTGCCACAAGAGCATAGCTCCCCCCGTGAGGACGACGGTGGCAGCAAGGGTAATTCCGATGCGAAGCATCGCGGCAACGGAAAGGTCAACTTCCTGATCGCTTGGCTTGCTCATTAAATGTTTCCCGCGATGCCGCTGTAGATCATCTCGCAGCCAAGCGCGGCGATGATAAAGGCGAAGAGGATTTTGAGCGTCGCGACACGAGCCTTGATGAGGAGGTGCGTGCCAACGACTGAGCCGGCAAGAACGCCGAGCATCACCGGCATCGCGATGCCGGGGTCGATATAACCCCGAGACAGGTAGATCCCGGCGCTTGCCGCAGCCGTTACGCCGATCATGAAATTGCTTGTCGTCGTAGACACCTTGAACGGCAGCTTCATCGCCTGATCCATGGCCAGGACCTTAACGGCTCCTGAGCCTATGCCGAGAAGGCCGGAGAGCGTGCCTGCGCCGAACATGATGCCGAAGCCTAACGGCACATGCTGAGCGGTGTAGAGCTCAGGACCATTCAGGCCGGGATACGTCCCAGCCAGTTCGAGTCTTTGGGCGAGCGGATCGATGACCTGCGCCGCGGACGCGAGGCCCTCTTCTTTCCTTCGGAAGGAGGCAGCAGCAGAGTAAAGGAGAACTGCGCCGAATACGATTGCGATCCAGTGGCTTGAGACCTTCGCAGTCAAATACGCTCCCAGTAGAGCTCCAAGAGTCGTAGCGACCTCAAGAAACATGCCGATGCGGAT
This sequence comes from uncultured Acidobacteriaceae bacterium, assembly GCA_964246835.1. Classification (GTDB taxonomy): domain Bacteria; phylum Acidobacteriota; class Terriglobia; order Terriglobales; family Acidobacteriaceae; genus Edaphobacter. Next base: position 9,453 of record CAXTRT010000002.1, read on the forward strand.
ATTGGACAAGCCTTCGCGCACATACGCGATGGCGGCACCGGAAGAGGTCGCGATGACGGAAACGAGCGAAGCGCCGATCGCATAGCGGATGTCTACTTTGAAGAGGAGCGTGAGCACGGGTACGATCACTACACCTCCCCCAAGACCAGTCAGCGATCCGAGAAACCCGCCAGGACCGACGTTACGAAGAGGAGAAGGGAAAACAAGAGAATACTCATCTGATCTCCGCCGGCTGAGCAGGCTCTTTATGCTTCACAGTGATGATCGGGCATGTGGCTCGCGCCAACACCTGATACGCGAAGCTGGTATGCAAATGTCTTCCAAGCTGCGATTCAGTGTGGACTCCGAGAACAATCAGCCCAGCGCTTTGAGTTTCCGCTCTCTCGATAATCTGGTCCAGTTCCAGGCCGCGATCCAACTGATAGGCAGGTGTACACCACTCCTGCTCATTGTCCCCAATAGACGATCGCATCTTCTGACAGTATTCGTCTGCAAGCTGCTTTTTGAGGCGATCGTTGCCTTCCACCAGTGGTGGCAAAAGAAGACAGACGTCGACTGGAGCATGGAACTCTCTGCCCAGGAAAAGAGCGTAGGGTGCAGCGCCGGTCGCCTCGGCGGTGAAGTCGGAAAAGTAGAGAATTTCCCGCAAATGGTCTTTTGCATTGAAGCCTGAAAGAACATGGGCTCCTACAGTCAGCACAGGACAGTCGGCACCGAGCAGGATTTTCTCGGTATTGGAACCAATCAGTAAATGGCCCAGACCGCGATGGACTCCGTGGATACCGAGGACCAGCAGGTCAGCTTTGTAGGCCTTGATGGATTGAAGGATGACCTCGCAGGCAAATCCATCCACCACATGCGTCTCGACGGGCAAACCGAGATGCCGGACGCCCTCCGCCAGTGTATGCAGGCGTTGTTCCGCGCCCTTCCTAGTGATGCTTGGGCCAGAGATTTCCAACTCTGCTTCGCGCGCCGCCTGCGACAGCAAGGCTACATGAAGCATGATGATCGAAGCACCGAAGTGCTGAGCGAAGGCAACGGCGTAGTCTAATGCAAGACGAGAGCTCTCAAAGAAGTCTGTGGCGAAGAGGATTCTCTCAATCTTCAATTCTGGCTTCATATGGACCCGCTTCGTTTCAGCATTCCCGCCCGATCGGCGAATACATCCGTTTTTGCTCCAGCACGAAATACCTACGGGGCGAGCTCGCCGCGCGAGTAGTCCAACGCACGCAAAGCGAGAAGGTAGTCATATCTAGCGTTTACCGCGGATACAGCCGCCTGTGTGCTTTGCAGTTGCGCTTGGCTGAGTTCAACGATGGAACTGAGCCCCAGCTTGTACCGGGTCTGGGCGAGGCTGAGCGCCTGCGCGGTCTGAGCGCGAAATTGATCGGCCACACCAATTCGCCGGAACGCGGTCTGTGCATTCAGGACCGAGATTCGTACGTCCCGGGCGATGCTGTCAGAGAGTTCTTGCGCTTGCTTCTCTGTTGCGCGCTGCCGTAATCGAGCTTCTTCGGCCTGCGCATCAATCCGAAACCCCGTAAAAAGCGGAACAGAAAGGTTTACTCCACCCGCAGCGAACCAGTGCGGAACAAATACGCCGTCGACACCGACAGGTGTGATTCCGCCGATGGCCAAAGCGGAGATGGATGGTAGATGTTGCAGTTGCTGAGCTTTTGCGAATTTCCCAAACGCTTGTGCGTTCAGGCGAAGTGATTGCAGGTCCGGTCGTTGCGCCTGAGCGCTGACATTTAGCGCCGCTGAGCTTTCGGCTTCTGGCGGCGGCAGGGGAGCCGCACTCTGATCCTCTACTGCCTGGTACACCGTGTCGGGCGGTGCGGCAAGCACCTCCGCAAGGGCAGCGCTAGCGGAAGCGACGGCATTTTCGGCGTCCAACTGCAGCAGTTGGGATTGAGATAAATCGGCAGATGCAATATTCAGGTCCAGATCACTCTTCAACGCGCTGGTAGTCAGAGCCTGGGTGAGGTTTTGAACGCTGCCGCGAGCTTCGACGGTAGCCCTCGCGACCTGCAGCAAGGATTGCGCGTTTAGCAGACGATAAAACGCCTCGTCCGTCGCCAGCAGCACATCCTGCTGTGTGGCTAATGTGGTCTGGTCCTGAGCCTTCTGCTGAAGCCGGTTGGTTGCAATCAGGTCTCTGGTGTGGCCGAAATCGGTAAGCAACTGAGAGAAAGAGCCGCCGGCAGCGGCATGGGTGTAGAGCCGTGAACTCGTCAGCAGCCCCGGAGCGGCACCGATACGGCTCGCGTCCTCAGCCTTTTCTGCTGTCAAAGCTCCGTATACCTGTGGCAGCTCGCCGGCCCTTGTCTCGCGAGTCACCTGACCGGCTGCAAGCGAGAGCAACCGGTTGGCGGTGATCCGGGGATTGTTCTTGAGAGCCATGGTTTCAGCCTCAGATCGCGTGATCGGCACGCTTGAAGTACCTGTCGTCAGCAAGGGTTTCTGGCTCTGCCCAGCGACCTGTGCGGAAGCAGGTGAGAGCGTCTGAGTGGACAAAGCTGGTTGCCGATTTAGCTGGGAGATCTCCAGACGAGCTGTGGGCGCGGTAGGAAGAGGCGCGATTGCTGTTTGAGCGAGAGAAAATGAAGGAAAACCGAATAGCAGAATGACGGTTTTGTATCTCATGCCGGCACCTCTGATCCCCGGGGCGGGTTCAGGCGTTCAGCTCTCTCCTTTGCGCCCTTCCGCGTCTCAAGTCGCCGGTGAATGATCAGGTAGGCACTTGGCACCAAGAAGACGGTGACGATACCGGACACTGTCAGACCGCCAAGGATCGCGCGCGCGAGCGGGGCATATTGCTCGCTGCCCGCCTCGAGAGCCAGCGCCATCGGAATCAGTCCAAGAACGGTGGCAAGCGTTGTCATCAGAATCGGCCGCAGACGCACCTTGCAGGCCGTGATGATGGCGTCTTCGAGCTTGAGTCCCTGCTCTCGCAGTTGACCGACAAACTCGACGATCAGGATGCTGTCGGAGACCACGATGCCCGTCATCATCAGCACGCCCATCAGGCTCATAATGTTGAGCGTGGTGTGGGTCAGCAAAAGGAAGAGGATGACGCCGGAGATGCCTGGCGGAATCGCAAGCAGAATGATGAACGGGTCCACAAAGGACGCAAACTGCGCCATCAGGATCAGAAAAACGAGAACGATGGACAGGATTAGGCCGATGGCGAACGACTTGAAAGAATCGTTCATGTTATTTACCGAGCCGCGAATGGTGAGCTTCGTCCCCTTCGGCGGGTTCGCCCCATCTACGATTTTCTGAACGTCTTTGCCGATCACCGAAAGGTCCTCTGCTTTCGGCATCACATACACGTCGAAAACCCGGCGAAGCTGGTAATGATCCACCTCTGTGGGCGTGTTGATCGACTTGATCGAGGCTACCGACTCCAGCGGTGTCGTGTTTTTGCCATCCGCAGAGCGTAGGGGAATCTGCTTGAAGTCGTTCAGCGTTTGGACCTGCGTCTCAGGGTATTGCACCGTGAGCATGTAATTGTTGCCGGTCTTCGGATCGATCCAGTAGCTTGGAGCAACCTGCCCATTGGAGGTCATGGCTGTAATGACGCTGTCGACGATTGTCTTTGGCGTCAGCCCTTCCAGGCTGGCCTGCTGACGGTCAATGTTGAGCGCAAGGCCTGGATAGTCCACGTCCTGCGGGATGAGTACATCGCTCACGCCATGAAGAGCCCGCAGCTTTTGTGCAAGCTGTTCGGCGACGGCGTAGCCGCCTTCCATGTTGTTGGTGCTGACCTGAATGTCAAAGGGCGCAGGCAGGCCCTGGTTCACGATCGAGTCGACAAGGCCGCCCGATTGAAAGTAGGTCTGCACCGAAGGCAGGTCCGCCGCCAGCTTCGTGCGCACTCGTTGCATGTACTCGAAGCTGCTCAGACTGTGTTCTTCGTTCAGGCTCACCTGTACAAATGCCGTGTGCATTCCGGAATTAGGCGTGTAGATTGCTGAAAGGTCCGGCGTCACTCCGATGTTCGACACGATCATGTTGAGGTCTTTGGGAGCAACGACGGCTCTTACGTCGTCTTCCACCCTCGCGATGTACTGGTCTGTGAGTTCAATGCGGGTTCCGGTAGGAGCTTTTACGCTGATGACGAACTGACCGGGATCGGTTCGTGGAAAATAGGCGCGGCCAAGGAACGGCGAAAGCGCAAAGCTGAGTAGAACAAAGACCGAGAACACCGCGACCACGAGCCCCGGCCTGCCGAGGCAGTAATGAATGGCGTTATCGTAGCGGCCCTGCAACCAGCCGAAGCCGCGGTTGAAGCCGTAGACGATACGCGCAAAGAGGTTTCGTCTTCCGTGGGTGGCGCTTATATGCTCCGGCACCGGATCGTCTGCCGTTGCGGCTTCGTGCTCGTTGCCATGTCCCTGTGTGCTGGATGAAGCGGGAGCAGAACAGCGGCACCACGGTCATGGCAACGACGTAGGAACAGAACAGAGCGATGACGACGGCCAGAGCAAGGGCTGTAAATAGGTATTTGCTCACGCCGGTAAGCAGCACGACGGGGAAGAAGACGATGGCTGTGCTGAAGGTCGCAGCCAAGACTGCCAGTGCTACCTCCTTGCCGCCCTCCTGCGAGGCCTTAACACTATCCTCACCCATTTCGAAGTGACGGAAGATGTTCTCAAGAACCACAACGGAGTTGTCGATCAGGCGTGAGAGTACGACGGCCATTCCGCCCAAGACCATGGTGTTAATCGAATCACCAAAGGCATTCAGGATGAGGAATGTGGCAATGCAGGAGATGGGGATCGAAAGCAGAACGGCGATCGTTGCGCGCACATTGCCCAGAAAAAGGAGGATCATGATGCCAGTAAGGGCAAGGCCGATCGCGCCCTCGCTGATGACGTTCTTGATCGCCGTCTTCACGAAGACCGACTGATCAAAGACGACGCTGGTCCGCAAGGCCTGCGGAATGTCGAGCAGACGGGCTGTGGCTTTGCGAATGCCATCGACAATCGTGATGGTGTTTGACCCGCCACCCTGCTTGAGCACCGGGATGTACACCGAGTGCTGCCCGTCCACCCGCACGATGTTCGTCTGGAGCTGGCCTCCGTCCACGGCATGCCCGACATCCCCGACGAGAATGGAGGCGTTTCCTACCGTTTTGAGCGGGATACTGTTGACGTCGTTCGGCGTAGCCACTTGACTGTTCGCGTAGATGTTGTAGTCTTTCGGCCCGATCCGAACGTCGCCGGCAGGAAGGATGAGATTGGAGTCGTTGATGCCATGGACGACATCCATCACGCCCAGCTGCGACGCTTGCAGCTTCAAAGGATCGACGTAGACCATAATCTGCCGGTAGGTTCCGCCATAAGGCTGAGGCACCGAAGCGCCCGGTACGTTTGCAACCTGGGTACGGACGCTGAACTGCGCCACATCTTTAAGCTGCGTCTGGTTCATCCCTGCCCCCTTCAGGGTGATGAGGCAGACAGGCAGGTTCGCAGCATCAAAGCTTAGTACGACCGGCGGCAGCGTGCCAGGTGGCAGGCGACGAAGATTCGCCATGGCAAGATTAGAGATGTTGCTGACAGCAGCAGTCGGATCAGTTCCAGGCTGGAAGTAGATCTTGATGAGGCTCACACCGCTCATCGAGCGGGATTCAATGTGATTGATGTTGCTTCCCAGGGTGAAGAAGCGCTCATCGCTGTCTGTGATGTCAGATTCAATCTGCTCTGGGGGCATACCGGAGTAGAACGTGGCGACGACAACCACGGGGATTTTCACGGGCGGGAAAAGGTCGACCGGCATACCGACGATGGCAGCGGCTCCAACCACCACGATGATCAGGCACACCATGAGAATGAAAAAGGGATAGCGGATTGCAAAGAAAGACATGGCTACTGACCACCCTTAGCGTTCTCTTTTTGATAATTTGCCAAGTTGTTCGGAGCGGCTTGTGGTGTCACTTTTTCCCCAGGCTGCAATGCGGACAGTCCCCCAATGATGACCCGGTCTCCGGCCTGAAGACCGGAGGTGATCTCTTGTGCATTCGCGCCGCCGATCCCAAGAACCACAGGCCGTTTCTGTACCAGATCGCCACTGTCGACCAACATGACCGATGGCTGATCGCCTTGAATGATGGCGCTGGCTGGAACGATCAGAGCATCGCTCTTCTGCTCAAGATTGAAAGTCACGTCTGCGTACATTCCGGGAGTCAGGGTTAGAGTAGGGTTTTTTACATCGACTTCGGTCATCATGGTCCGTGTTGCGTTTGAAACATCCCGGGTGAAGCGAATCACGGTTCCTGAAAACTGCTGGCCGGTCGCCTGCACATGGACTGACACGACAGAGCCCTCATGAACCATGGGTACGTCCCGCTCCGGAATCGGCATTCTTAACCGAAGAACGTCGCTTTGGGCAAGCCTTAAGACGGCCTGGTTGAGGCCCTCTGCAGTTCCAGCTGGAATAAGAGCACCTGTGTCGGCATAGCGCATGGTGACCACCCCGTTGTAGGGTGCGGTGATGGTGGCGTACTGCTCCATGCTGCTCACGCGAAGATTCTCTGCGCGTGACACACCGAGCTGCCCTTGGGCGGATGCCACTGCTGATTTTGCGGCATCTACCTGAGCTGCCGCTGCTTGGTCCTTCGCCCTTACGTCGTCTAACTCCTGTGCCGCGACAAGGCCGGGCTGCTGGTCCGAGGCTTGTTTGAGACGGACGTAGCTTGCGTGCACGGCAACATAGCCGGCCTGCTCACGCGCGACCTCATTCTGAAGCCGTTGAATGTTTTGCTGAGTTTGTGTAACTCCCGCCTGCGCACCGGCTACCTGCGCTTGAAGCTCCGGCACTTCCAGCACTGCGAGAGTCTGACCTTGGCGCACGCGGTCGCCGATATCGACATAGATGCGACGGATGTATCCCGACACCTTACCGTGAACGTCGATCTCCTGGAATGGCTGAAATACGCCTGCCACCGTGAGTTGATTCGCAATTGCACCTCGCTGTGCTGTTGCAGTCGCAACGGCGGGCGGGGCCGCAGCGGTCTCCCTCGCATCCGGATCCTTGCGCCCGCGGCGGACAAAGAAAACGATCAGCAGTACAGCCGCAAGACAGCACGTGGCGGCGATCAGCAGGCGCCTGAAGCGCTTCTTCGATCCTTCTCTCAACTCGAACTCTCCGGCCTCAGGATCATCGAACGAACTCACGAGGTAGCGACCGTTCCGTAATGGAGCGGACAATCCACCGCGCCTTCGAACTTCCTTAGTTGACCAAAAGATCGCCTGACATTGCCTTACAAGTTCCTGACAAAACTACTGGACGGCTTGTCGGTTGCGCTCGTGTCGGCCATCATTGCAATGAGGATTCCGTCTTGTCCACTGAATCAGTTCGGCATCGCATTCTCGTCGTCGAGGACGATTTGAAGCTGGCGAAGGCTTTGCGGGCAGAGATTGCGAACAACGGGTATGAGGTTCAAGTCGCCTCCTCTGGGGAAGAGGGCTTTTTTCTGGTCTACAGCTTCCGCCCGGACCTCATCATCTTGGACCTCATCCTTCCAGGCAGAAATGGACTTGAGATATTGCGGCAGGTTCGGGAGCAAGGCCATGATCTGCGCGTGCTGGTCCTCACCTCGCATAACGAGGTAGAAGACCGCGTGACAGGTCTAAGGTCTGGAGCGGATGACTATCTCGGAAAGCCATTCTCCTTCACGGAGCTATTCGCGCGCATAGAGGCACTGCTGCGTCGGACTATTCCGCCCGCTGAAGCCTCGACTCTCCAGATGGCAGACCTGATCGTCCATGTGAAGGCGCGTAAGGTCACGCGCGCGGACAGTGAGGTGGTCCTCACGCAACGGGAGTTCGATCTGCTGCTCTATCTGGTCGAAAACCGTGGCCGCACTGTGTCGCGTGAGATGCTCTCGCGTGATGTTTGGCGGGAAACATCACGTTTTACGGCCATCGACAATGTGATCGACGTTCAAATAAAACGTCTTCGACGCAAGATCGACGATCCCTTTCCGGTCAAACTCCTGCAGACGATACGGGGCGTGGGCTTCACGCTCCGTGAGCCGCACTCATGACCAGCCCGATATTTCGAAGTGTAAGAACACGGCTTACGGTCTGGTATGTAGCCGTGCTCGCCGGCATTCTGATCCTCTACGTTGCTGCCGTTTTCGCCTTCCAATATGCGCTTCTTCAACGGCAGATGTACCACGATGAAGTGCAGGATGTCGAAACAGTTGAGGGCCTGCTGAGTGTAACGTCGACAGGTCAGTTGGAACTTCAGCAGAGCTATTTCGCCCGGCCTAAGAATCGCCTTCTTGTGGACCGCTACATGGAAGTCCGGGATCTTTCAGGATCGGTTCTCTATCGAAGCGCAACCCTCAAAGGCCAGGTGTTGGGAGCCGAGATATTTCCCGGCGAAGGTGCGGATTCGTTCAACGAACGAACAGTTCTACTGCCTGACAAGACTCGCGTCTTCCTGATCAGCCATGTGCACCCGGTAGAAGGGCGCCCGGTCCTGATCCGACTCGGTTACAGCCTTGCACCCATTACCAGCCGCATGATGCAGTTCTTCGTGCTGTTAATGTTGGCCCTGCCGATCGCCCTTCTCTCAGCAGGCTTTGCGGGCTATGCCATCGCGAAACGAGCTTTGAGGCCGCTCGACACTATGGCCAGTCGCGCAGAGAAGATTACGGCCAGCAATCTCAGCGAGCGCCTGACGGTAGACAACGACAACGATGAACTGGGGCACATGGCTCGGGTGCTGAATCTTCTACTCGACCGGCTCGAAAGAGCTTTTGGAGAGCTGCAGCGGTTCACCGCCGATGCTGCTCATGAGCTTCGTACCCCCTTGGCCGCTTTGCGTGCCACGGGAGAGATTGCTATCGAGCGGACGAATGATGAGGCTGGGTTTCGGGAATCGATCAGTAGCATGCTGGAAGAGACTGTTCGTCTGAACCAGACCATTGATGGCCTTCTGCTTTTAGCGAGGACAGAATCTCGACAGACAGGTGAAACGGAGGAGCTGATCCTTCTTCCTGAACTCGTGCGCGAAGTCCTGGATGTTTTGGAAGTTCTCATTGAGGAACGACGGGTCACCGTACTAGAGATCCACGACGATACTTCCAGGAAGGAGATTTGTGCAGACCGCAGCTTCGTCCGGGTCGCCTTTCTGAACGTGTTGCACAACGCCCTGAAGTTCTCTCCACCTGGTTCCACACTGCGCATCAACTATTCAAAGCTCCTCCGGAACGGACGCGCAATGGAGCAGGTCTGCATTCATGACGCGGGCCCAGGTATTGCGAGTGGCGAGCACGAGAGAATCCTGGAGAGATTTTTTATCAGCAGGAACCCAGAAACCGTCGCCTGGTCCGGAGCTGGCCTGGGTTTATCGATCGCTAAACTCGCCATCGACCGTAGCCACGGCACCATTTTCTTCGACAAGACCATCGTGAATGGCGCTCAGTGCTGCATCACGCTCCCGGCCTGTATCTCACTCGATCTCCGTAGTTGATCCCCCAGACCTTGTGCCCTTACTGGAAGTTAAGCGTATCCAGAACTTAGTCCCTTATCATTCGTGCCTGTGTTGGGCAGGATCGACCCTTTCAATGTCGCTGCATGAATCGGCAAAGGGTAAAGACTGTTTCTATGCGGTTTCGGGCGACATTGGTGAGCTTGTTGACAGTCATCCTGCTGTCCATCTCGTCGGCTGCTTCAAACTGTGAGATCAAGTGCGAACTCGCTGAGACATTGCCGAGCTGCCATGGCATCAAACCGCGCATTTCACCGCGGAGCGCTATCGGACAGAGATGATTCCGCGAGCCCGTCGTGCCTACGAGCTTGAGGTGACCAAGTATCAACAGATGTCTCAGGAGTACCCACCCGTTCTCGCGGCGCAGCGCATGGTTTTTACCCTCCAGCTTGGATACACCGAGGCACTCAACCAGGAGTGGCGAGCGGCCATCGCGTTGCAGAACTACGCCCTGATGAACGGCTTGGACGACCCGATCAGCACCGGTTCGGATTCGACCACGATCAACCTGCCGACCGCACCCGGAGCCAATCAGTAGAAGCAACGCCGGAAAGGAGTCCCAATGAGACGAGCACCGAAAATTGCGGCGGTTGTGGTCGGAGTTGTTCTGCTGGTGCGGCAAGTGCCTACGGATACATGAAGTTTGCGATGCACGGGTTCAGTGCCCGTGCGGAGCCCTCACACATGGAAGCGATGATGGCCGAACACGCGCGGACGACCGCAATGCCTGCCTCTGCAAAGAGTATGAAAAACCCCGTCGTACTCACGCCCGCGATTCAGCATGAGGCGATGGCCCACTTCGCCGATCACGGCGCCGTGTGTCATGACAACAATGGGAGCGGGCAGTCGATGTTCAGCAAGGGCATGTATCCCAAACCACCGGACCTCCGAGGCGAAACCCACAGCATGAGTGATGGAGAGATTTTTTATGACATCGATTCGGATGTCGGGAATGCCGGCGTTCCGCGGGCCGGAAACGGCTGATGACAGCTGGAAGCTGGTGGCTTTCATCCGGCACCTTCCAAAGTTGACTAGTGCTGAGGAGAGCGAGATGGAGGAGCTGAACCCGAAGGGACCGGACGAGTACCAGGAGCAAAAAGAAGAAGAGCAATTTCTGAACGGTAGCGACGCTACCGACAAACCCACCAGCAACACTCACCCGAAAGGACACACACAATGAAACGGCTACTTCTCCTCATACTCACCTTTGGCCGCTTCGCTGGAGCGGCCTACGCCCACAACGGCATGATTCACGTCATGGGAACTGTCACCGCGATAACCGCCAACAGCATCTCTGTGAGGCGATGGACGGAAAAACGAAAACCGTCGCCGTCTCCGGCGACACGAAGTACCTCAAGAGCGACGCAGCCGTGAGTCTGAGGGACATCAAAGTGGGCGATCACATCGTGATCCATGCTGCCAAGAAAACGGTCAGCTCACGGCCGCCGAAGTGAAGGTCGGCGCGATGAAAGGAATGCACGGAGACATGAGGGGCATGAAGATGGGCGCTTCTGGCCCGTCAGCAGCGCATTGAGCTTCCGAAAAAGACGAGCACATGACATCAAACCCACAAACTCAACCGTCAGGCGACGCAACGCTGGGCCGAGTCATGGCCCAGCGCGCAAGTTCCTAAGCTTTCTTTCCTCTCGCGTGGACCCCGCCACCGCCGAGGACATCCTGCAATCCGCTTATATCAAGGCGATCGAACATGGCGGGGAGATCAGAGATAACGAAAGCACCGTCGCTTGGTTTTACCGCATTCTGCGGAACGCCATCACCGACAGCTATAGCCGCCAATCAGCCAGGACGAAAGCACAAGAAAGCTACGCAGCCGAAACCCCGCTCAGCCACGAACCGGAGCTGGAGCAGACCGTCTGCGCTTGCGTCGGCGATGTGATCCAGGACCTGAAAAGCGAGTATCGAGATGCCATTCAGCAGATCGATCTTGACGGCGGGACAATGCAAGCCTTCGCCGAATCGCACGGAACCTCGGCTAACAACGCTTCCGTCCGTCTCCATCGCGCACGGAAGGACCTCGCCAAGAAGCTCACGGTGGTTTGTGGGGCCTGCGCGGAACACAAATGCCTGATTGCACCTGCCGCCGGAGCCAACTGTAAGACCGGACGACCTATGCGTCAGCAGCATTGGAAGCTTAGGAGAAGATTATGTGCTGCTGTAGCGAACCAACGAAAGTCGGAGGCACGATGAAGGACCCAGTATGCGGGATGACGGTCGATCCCGCGAAAGCGGCCGCGACCGTAGAGCATGAGGGCACCAGGTACTTTTTCTGCAGCCAGGGATGTGCGGCCAAGTTCTGTACCGATCCGGAGAAGTACCTTGCGCCCAAGCCGCCTACATCTACCCCCGCGCCACCGACGCATGCCGAACAGCAGACCGAGTACATCTGCCCCATGGACCCCGAAGTATAAAAGATGGGCCGGGAGCCTGCCCAAAGTGCGGGATGGCGCTCGAACCCGGGGTCATTGCTCCACCGGCAACACGCACTGAATACACCTGCCCGATGCACCCGCAGATCGTTCGTTCGGAACCGGGCAACTGTCCCATTTGCGGGATGACGCTCGAACCACGGGAGATTACGGCCGAGGAGGTCAATCCAGAGCTGGTTGATATGACCAGGCGATTTTGGATCAGCGTCGCGCTAGCCATTCCACTGCTGACACTCATGATTTCCGATCTCATTCCATCTATGCCGCTACAGCACCTTCTTTCCGCGCGAACAAGGCGGCAGGCCTCGTCAGTGTCTCCGACCCGATCAAAGCATCGACACCGGACGCGATTCGAGAGCTAAAGGCAGCAGGCCTGACCATTATCATGGTCACAGGAGACAACGCGACCACGGCTCGGGCAGTCGCGTACAAGCTGGGCATCGAGTTCGAGGCCGACGTTCTCTCTCTCAAAGGAAAGCCGATATCGTCAGAAAGTACCAGCAGCAGGGTTCGATTGTAGCTATTGCTGGCGATGGCGCGAACGATGCTCCAGCGCTCGCTCAGGCCAACATCGGAATCGCCATGGGAACCGGAACCGACATAGCGATAGAAGCAGGCAGAATCACTCTCCTCACCGGCGACCTTCGTGGAATCCTACGAGCGCGTCATTTAAGCCAGGCGACGATGAGGAACATCCGGCAGAACCTCTTCTTCGCGTTCATCTATAACGGTGTCGGTGTGCTTTTGGCCGCCGGAGTGCTCTTTCCCCCTTCGGCTTACTACTAAATCCCATGATCGCCGCCGGAGCCATTAACTTCAGTTCAGTCTCCGTCATCGCGAACTCTCTTCGATTGCGAACAGCAAAGGTTTGAGACAAATCTCAACTCTGTACTCTTAGAAACGACCGCTTCAGAGCCTGCTGTCAGCTTTGCTCTAACGGAAAGCCATACGAACTCCTGTGGTGAGTGTTGATGCAACTCTTAAGCTGACGCGGAAAAAGCTTCTGTGACTCGCTCCGTCATCAAAAGCCCGGCGCGGTTGATGGCATCTTTCTTCAGCTGCCTGACTTGCCACGCTCACGCATGAGCGCGACAGTTGACACGAGAAGAAACCGTGAGCGAGCATCCGGCAAACACGCAACGATACCCTGCGCAAGAACTTGCTTGGCTAGTAGCGTCCAGATCACCCCGATCTTCCAACGCCATCGCCACAAAGAAAGCACAGACTACAGCACGACAGCACTGAACGACAGACCGGATCCTTTTGCTCTGTTCTTCATCCTGGATCATTCTAAGACCGCTGGGTGCCAGCTAACGCCTGAAACAGGCGTTGCTGAGTAAGGGGAGGAAGTCTCCTCCCTGTCTGCAGCCGCTGGCGCGTCTTCCGCCACCCACTCACCTCAGCGGGCCCGTTCCTGCCCGCAACGCCGGCCCTAAAACACCGGCACGCGGTGAACGCGTGCAGATCCGACCCTGAGGGTTGCACCCTGGCGCAGCGCAAGGGGTGGGCGATACCCCACCCCTTGCCCTTTGCCGCCCGGCTAAACCCTTTCCGCTTATTGCGGCATGTACGCATGCCGCTGGCTCACCAGCGGAAGAGCAACAGGAACAGCGACAGCAACAGCAACGGCAAAAGAGCGAACTACCATGAACAGCACAGCCATCACCAACCCCAGCCAAATTAATAGCCATAGACCGCGAAAGAAGTAATCGCGGCCCATGTCAAGGCCCTTATCGAACAGTTGGAAGCCGGACACTCCGGCGCTCTCACCGCCTACCTGAACGCGATGAGCCGCTTCCACAACTACTCTCTTGGCAACATCCTGGAAATCGCACGGCAGCGACCAGACGCCACCCGCGTTGCGGGGCTGTATGCGTAGAACCAGCTTGGACGCAAGGTGAAGAAGGGCGAGCGCGGCATCCGCATTCTTGCTCCCATCGTCGGCATTACGCGCAAAAAGGACGAGGAGGCCGAGAAGGACCTTACCAAGCAGAACACCCGCACTCTTGTGAGCTTCCGCAATGCCTATGTCTTCGATGTCGAGCAGACCGAGGGCGCACCCTTGCCAGCGTTACGGCAAGTAACGGGCACGGTGGGAGAGAACCGCGACCGCTTGCTGGCGTTCCTCGCCGTGCAGAACATCGAGCTTGTCTACACCGAGAAGATCGGCCCGGCTTTAGTGTGAGCTATGGCGGACGCATTGCCATCCAGCCCGGCCAGACGGAGGCCGAGGAGTTCAGCACCCTTGTGCATGAGCTGGCGCACGAGATGCTGCATAAGGCCGAGCGTCGTACCACGACCACCAAGGTTGTGAAGGAGACCGAAGCCGAAGCCGTCGCCTTCAGCACCGGCAAGGCTATAGGGCTGGAGAGCGGGAGCGCATCAGCTGACTACATTCACCTGTACCACGGCAATGCGTCGTTGCTGGCCGAGAGCTTGGAGGTGGTGCAGCGTACCTCTGCCGTCATCCTTGCTGCCCTGCAGCCGCCCATTGCTGAGACGGAAGTAGCCCAGGCCAACGCCGCAGAGCCAGAACTTGCGGAGGCGGCGTGATGCAGACCATTCTCCGCATCCTGAAAGCGGCGGGAGGTTGGCACCACGGCCTCTCGCTCCGCATCGACAACCCGCCATTCATGCCACTGTGTATCGAGGCAGTGGACGAGTCCGGCCCGTGCGGTTTACCTGCACTCTCGGTCGCACACTACGGCGATGCCATGTGTGATCTCGAGATGCTGTTCGAGCTTGGCTTGTCCGATGGGGCGCACCTGAACCCGTTCAAGCCGCACGAGCCGGCGCTAACCAACAAAGCCCGCAGACAGAAGCCGGAGTAAAGAGAAGAACGGCGGAGCGGAGAGCTATCAAGCCCATCCACTACTGGCGCAACAATTATGCCGGTATCGAGCAGTGCTCGGGTTCATTCGAGATGGTCACTACGCTTATCACCGCGAACTACACAGGCAGCACCAAGCGTTCGCGGAGTTGTGGGACAACAACCTACGGCAGCAAGGCTTCGCCGAAGCCTTCGAGCGCCAGCGCCCCTGAGTTCGCCCATCCGGGAGCAAACCAGAGCGATGCGCTCGCTCCACAACCTCACGCCTCACTACCACGCCCAAGGAGGGCCGTTATGTTGAACACCGCAGCCAACGAGTACCGCAATCTTCCGCTCTCGCTTCTCAACGAATCTACCAGCAACCCGCGCCGCCATTTCGAGGATGGCCCCTTGCAGGAACTTGCCCAAAGCATCCGGGTGCAGGGTGTCCTCTCGCCTCTGCTCGTTCGTCCGCTGACCGAGTAGAGCTTCGAGATCGTCGCCGGGGCGAGACGCTTTCGCGCAGCCCAGCTTGACGAAGCGGAGGCCGTTCCGGTCCGCATCGTCAACCTTTCCAATGCCGAAGCGTTGGAGGCCCAACTGATCGAAAACCTGCAACGCCGAGATGTCCACCCGCTGGAGGAGGCGCAGGGCTTCCGCGCTCTGCTCAATTTGGAGGAGCCGCGCTACAGTGTCGAGCAGATTGCGGCCAAGGTCGGCAAAGCACCCAGCTACGGAGCGCAGCGGCTCAGGCTCACCGAGTTGGTCGAGCCGGTGGTCGAGGCCTTCTATGCCGAAGCCATCGGTGTGGGTCATGCACTCCTGCTTGCGAAGCTGCAACCCGCACAGCAGGAACAGGCGTTGAAGGAGTGCTTCCGCGAGGAATGGGCTGGAGGCAGCAACAAGCAAAAGCGCATCCTGCTTCCCGTGAAGCATCTCCATCACTTTATCGAGCACAGCCTTATGCTCCTGCTCGCACAGGCACCGTTTCCTCGCGGAGACGCCGCGCTTGTGCCCTCCGCCGGTGCCTGCGTGGACTGTCCCAAGCGGACCGGCAATAACCGCCTGCTTTTCTCCGACATCAAGCAGGACACCTGCACCGACCCGGCTCGCTACAGCGTCAAGGTAGAAGCGTACGTGCAGATCACCCTTGCCGCGAAACCGGAGATGGTGCATCAGCACCAGCTACGGTCAACAGCCGGAGGTCGCAACTGCTCTTCCTCGAACCAAGTATGTCGCCATCAATCCGGAGAAGCCGACCTCCCCACAACAGGCGAAGTGGCCGGAATACAAGACGTGCCGCTTCACCAAGGATGCCCTCATCACGGATGGGCTGGACAAAGGCGAGGTGCGCAAGATATGCGCCAACCCCGAGTGCTCCATCCATCACCCGAAGAACGCAACCAATCGCCGGGATGATACTTGGAAAGCGGAGCAGGAGAAGCGTCGCCGCGATGAAGCCATCGCGACCATGGCAGGGCTGCGGGTACTTGCGGCCATTGCCGAAGCGGTGCCCGTGCGTCTGATGAAACGCGACCTGCTCGTCACCGTCGAACGACTCTTGCTGCTGTTGGATGAACGGCGTCTGGAGATCATCGGGCTAGGCCGGGGCATCCGGGCCAAGAAGGAGGAGAACATCGGTGCGATGCTCTCCACGTTTGCCAAAAAGGCTGATGAAGGCACACTCCGACGCCTGCTCATCGAAGCTACTGTGCTGCTTCTGTTCGGAGAGGTGTCACAGCGGAACAGCGCTCACCGCAGCGGCGCAGACCTACCAAATTGATGCCGAGACGGCTAAGCCGGAGGCGAAAACCTCCCAAGAAGCCGCATAGCGTTATGGGCGGAAGTTATAGCGGCTTTCGCCTGTTTTCCGTCTTTATAGAACACAGGCCGGGTGTCGTCGCCGGATGCTTCCGCACTTACCTGTACGGGGCGGCAGGAGACGTTCCCCCCTCCTGCACCTTCCCCTTTACTGCGCATCGCTCTCAAGAGCAGCGATCCCCCGTACTGGTAATGATCGTGAACTAGAGCAAAGGACCAAGAGCGTACACCCGGCCTCTGCCGCTGCAAAGCAGAAGTTGCCCTGAAACGCTCCGCCAAAGCGCGGGCACGATAAGGGCACAAATAACTGTTAGCAACCATTACGCAGGGTGCTGAGGGAGCCATCCAATCCTCCTGCTTCCAATCAGTTACGTGTTGACATTTCACTGTCACGGCAGAGGTCGCGGGTTCGAGCCCCGTCGTCCCCGCCATACATTCTGAAGGATTCAGAAGATGGCGACCCATAGTGACATGCGAATCAGGTTGGATGAAAGCCTAATAGGCCGGACCACGTGTGCCGGTCGTTCTCCTGCTGCATGACTCCGGCCTCGTCGGTTCAGTACCCCAGTATTGAGAGCTTATCTCAAGGCTGGCTTAAAGATAGTGAGTGATCTCGCCTAATCTACCGGGCTTCAACAAAGAGATGCCGCAGACCACGCGATACACTTACACCTACACCTACACCTACACCTACGATGCTCTGGCTGCGACGGTGCTTGCCTTTATCAAGTATGCAACTGAAATGTACACGCTTCAGGTATTCAACTACGGTGCCCCGACTGGCTTCCGGCTTGCTACGGCAGACTAGAGCGGGTCGGGCGATTGTCTCGCAAAAACGGGAAGGCGTACGAAGGGGGTCTGGGAATGCATGGGCCCCGATCCAGCGCTACTGGAAGAGAGCCTTCTGCTCAGAACCGGGAAGTTCTGCGTCAAGCGTTTAAATACAGTCGACAGCGATCGCACATGCAGAGGACGTCCCTATCCTGAGGGATAGACTGGTGGGCTATACGCTTGATGCCGGAATGATTGCTCGTCCGGCAATATGGACATTCAGTTGGACCTACTTCTCGATTACGCGAACAATGTAAACCTCTATCCCACGTTCCAGCGTACTTTTGGAGATCAAAGTCCCACCCCTGGTAATTTGGGGAGAAACGACCTAGCGAGTGCGGAAGCATTCTGGCACGATACTTTCAATACCGCTATGCAGATGCTCGAGGCCGCCACTTTGCTCTGGAGACCTACGTCAAGGAGATAACCACCTATGCTGCTTGAAAGATTCCTTCTGCTGTTCTCCTCGAAGGCAGAGGTATTTCTGAAAGGAACGACGTCCAATTAGGACGACAGATTGCAGCCCGTTGCTTCAGGTAGCATCGACGACTATGGTATCTGAGATGTTTGCTTGTTCTTTTCGCGCAAAATGGCGCTGCATGGTTTTGACAATCCTGATGAGCGTGACGTGGCTGTACCATGGCGTGCAGCTTTCAGCTTGGGCACAGGACGGGACACCAGTAAGCGGACCTGCGAGCGCTGGGTCCCTGAGTCAAGTGCGGCATAATCTCAACACTGGTCATCCAGAGGCTGCGTTGCAGATGACAGACACTCTTCCTGCGCAAGCTGGCCGGGACCGGCTCCGCGGGGAGGCACTCTACGCTCTCGGACGACTTAGCGAAGCAGAGGCTGAGTTAGCGAAAGCATCTGGAGAAGACCCGCAGGATCTTGCTGCAATCCAGCTTCAAGGTCTGGTCCTCTTTCGTCTCGGCCGTGACGCCGATGCTATCCCGCTTTTAGAAAGGGCTCACGCATGGACAGCAGAGACGCGTACGGATCCGGCGTACGTTCTCGCCCTGTGCTACATCGATAGCCACCGCTTTGAGGATGCTCGCCATGCCTTCGCCGAGCAGTATGGTTTTCCGGCCGACAGTGCGTCTGCTCATCTTCTCGCGGCGCGCATGCTGCTCCGTCGGGAGTACGCGCAGATCGCGCAGGAAGAAGCCCGGAAAGCTCTGGAACTCGATCCCAATCTTCCGCTGGCGCATCGATTGCTTGGCGAAGTTGCGCTGGCCGGAGAGCATGTGGACGTGGCAACTACCGAGTTTGAAAAGGAGCGATTGCGCAATCCGCTCGATGGAACTAACTATGATCGCCTAGGCGATGCGTACGCGCGAGCTGGTGATTATCCGAAAGCGCAGCAGATGCTCGAGCGTGCTCTTCTTCTCGAGCCGACTTCGACAGGGCCGTACATCCTTCTCGGAAAAGTTTTGTTGAAACGCCAAGATGCGGCGAGTGCTGCTGGCTACCTTGAGCGAGCCGAGAAGATGGATCCCGCAAACTTTATGACTCACAGTCTTTTAGGGCAGGCGTATCAATTGATGGGACGAACCCAAGAAGCACATCGAGAGGCTGATCTCTCGCATACTCTTCAGACAGACCCTGGGCCGAAGCTTATACCAATAAAGTGAGGATCGCTTTCGCGGAAGAATACCTTTCGCCAGCTTATCGCGATAGAACTTTAGTTTAAGAAACTTCTCATGAAGGCTGAGAAGAGATAGAAGAGGTGCGCAAGCTATACTCCGGTTTTACTTACTGGAACAGCCCTGCCCATGTGTATCGTCTTAAGAATCTTTCCGCCCTCTTCGACAACATACAGGCTATTCGAAGGCAGATCCTTCCATAGATCATGCGTGCCCGAAGGCCAAAGAATTTCAAGACTGTCAACGCTTTCCGCACGATCCAGACCGAAGTGCAGCCGCATGTCATTTTGCGAGAAGTAACTACCGCCGCTGCGGACCTCATCGATCTGCCGTAAAGCATCCTTTGATGCGGAATTAGTCTTTGCGCTTACGATAACGCGCGCGCCAATCCCGGTTCGGTTACTCTTTGTCCCAACAGTTCGGATTTTGATAAAATTTCGCGGAATAGTTGTGTCGCAGCGCAGCAACTGCGGTGTCGTATTGACGCAGTTCACCACGATATCGAGGTCGCCATCATTATCGTAGTCCCCGAGCGCACATCCACGGGCTGGAACTGGCGTCGTCATGCCTGGACCTGCAATGCTTGTTATCTCTTCAAATTGCCCATTGCGAAGGTTTCTGTACACATATTTGTGCTCGGCATAGGGAGCATCAATGTGCGATCCATCTACCTCCGGATAGACGTGTCCATTCGAGATGAAGAGATCAAGCCAGCCGTCGTTGTCGAGGTCCATAAAAGCAACACCCCATCCTAAATACCGAGTGTTAATTCCCAGTCCGGAGAGATAGGTGTGATCTTCAAAGCTTCCATCACCCAGGTTTTGATAGAGCGAGTCTGTATCTCCTGCAAAGTTCGTTTTGACAATGTCCAGTAGACCATCGCGATTAAAGTCGCCTACTGCTACGCCCATACCCGCCTGTGGCTTACCATCGGGCGAGTATGCAATGCCTGCTTCGATCGCCTCGTCCTTGAAGGTGCCGTTCTTTTGATTGAGATAATAGGTTGCGGCAGTCGAATCGTTTGCCACATAGATATCAGGCCAGCCGTCGTTGTCCAAATCTGCAACAACGACGGAGAGCGCGTAGGTTCCTACTGTATTGCGAATACCGGCTTTTTCAGAGACGTCGGTGAAAGTGCCGTCACCATTGTTGCGATAGAGAAGATTGCTGCCGCCATTCAGGCCGGGAGGTCCACACGCAACCTGGATTCCTTTGTACGCGCAACCGGCGGCTTCAGGCAGGGGAGCAGTTTTGATATCAAAGTCAATGTAGTTGCAAACGAAGAGGTCTAAATGTCCATCACGGTTGTAGTCGAGGAATGCACAGCCGGAGTTCCATCGCTGTGTTTCCTGCAACAGGCCTGCTTTTGCGGTGACATCGGTAAAAGTCCCATTGCCATGATTCTTATATAGGATGTTTTGGCCGTAATATGTTACAAAGAGGTCATCTAATCCATCGTTATCGAAATCACCGATGCAGCAGCCCTGTCCCCAGCCGGAGCGCGTCATCCCGCTTCTTGCTGTAACATCCGTAAATGTTCCATCACGGTTATTTTTGAAGAGACGAGAGATTGGTTTTTCGCTGGATGTAAAGCTCTCGAGCCGAGTACCATTTACGAGAAAGATATCGATCCAGTCATCGTGGTCGTAGTCGTAAAAGGCAACACCGCACCCAGTGGTTTCAAGGAGGTACCGATTCTTGTGTTCGGCACCATAGATCGTTCTGGCATTAAGGCCGGAGGACTTCGCAACATCGACAAAGGAAAATCCGAGAGGAGTTCCAATAACTGGCGACGGAAGAGCCTTAGGGGCCGACCTCGAAGGTGCCGCATACGTAGGACGAGAGTTTGATGAAGACACCTGGGCAGGCGCTACCAATGAGAGAACATCCTCAAGTGAAAGGACTAATGCTGTTCGGCAAAGACTTGTTACAAAGCCGCGGCGGCCGTTGCTCATGTGGTGATGCTCTCGCTAGATGTAAGAATCGATTCGGGCTGCAGTATAGAAGCAATGAGCACTGTGTAGCAATGAGCTTTCCTCTGTCCATCTAAGAATATAGCACGATCTGACATGATGTACCAGTGCTCGAATGCCAGCGACGTGATGCAGAGAACAAATCAACTGATTCACTATGCTATGAAGGATAAGCTTGTGAAGCATGACGGAGAACCGGGTGCATCCTTGAAATCACGTCGTTCACCCGAACTATTGCTGGGTGCTGAGATGCGGGGATATGTATGAAGATCGTTGTTTTTGGGCTGACGGTCTCCTCATCATGGGGGAACGGCCACGCTACTCTCTGGCGTTCCTTGATTAAGGCCTTACTACGACGTGGCCATCAAGTCTCGTTCTATGAAAGGGACACTCCGTATTATGCCAATACTAGGGATATTTATAAACTTGGTGCCGGAGGACAGCTTAAGATTTATACAGATTTTCAGGCTGTCCGGAGATCGGCTCTGCTCGAATTGAACAGAGCCGATCTGGCAATCTGTACAAGTTATTGTCCGGATGGACGGCTTGCGGCGAAACTGATTCTTCAGTCGAAAGCTGGCATTAAGTGTTTCTATGATTTGGATACGCCGGTGACCCTTGATGCCCTCGCCACGAACTCACCAGTAGACTATCTGCCTTTAACTGGGCTTGAATCCTTCGATCTCGTTCTCAGTTATACAGGCGGCCGTGCTCTTACTGAGCTGCAGACAAAGATGGGAGCGCGCAAGGTCTCTCCATTGTATGGTTCTGTTGATCCAGAACTTCACAGACCCGTACCGCGCAGGCAAGAACTCAGCGCAAGCCTATCTTACCTAGGAACATATGCTGCAGATCGCCAGCACCAGTTAGAGCGTCTCTTTATCGCATCAGCAGCAATGGAACCAGACAGCGTGTTTTTGATAGCCGGGTCTCTTTATCCGGCTACGATTCAGTGGTCTGTAAATATCGTGTGTATTGAACATTTACCACCCCGGGATCATGCAGCTCTTTTCTCTTCCTCAAGTGCTACTCTCAACATTACACGGGGAGTAATGTCGAACTATGGGTACTGTCCTTCAGGGAGGTTGTTTGAAGCGGCGGCTTGTGGAGCAGTGATACTTTCGGACTGGTGGGAAGGACTGAACACTTTCTTTACGCCTGACAAGGAAATTGTTGTTGTAGCAGATGTGGATGATGTTAGAACGGCCCTGCGTCGAGACAAAAAAGAGCTTCGGCAGATAGGAGAAGCTGCTCGGGCTAGAGCTCTTGCAGAACATACTGGAGAGTCTCGAGCTGTTGAGCTAGAAACTATTTGTTCTTCATTTCGAGCATGAAGAGATAGGAATAATAAAGAGCAGGGGACATAATAACTATGTGGGGCATTATTCCAGCGGCTGGACACGGAAGCCGCATTCAGCCGTTAGCTTTCTCGAAAGAATTGTTACCTGTGGGCAGCCGACTTGAGGGTGCAACCGAGCGCCCCCGTGCTGTTTGTGAATACCTTATTGAACGCATGATTCTAGGAGGGGCGGATAAGCTTTGTTTTGTTATCTCTCCCGGTAAGACAGACATCCTTGAATATTTTGGGTCCCGATTGTGGGGAGCCGATATTGTCTATGTGGTGCAGTCATATCCAGCAGGGCTTTGTGACGCGGTCTTCCGAGCCTCATCCCTGATCTCAGACAATGATTCGGTCCTGATCGGACTTCCAGACACTATTTGGATGCCCAGTGATGGATATGCTCATCTCCTAGAGGGACCTTTGTCGTTTTTGCTTTTTCCAGTGGAACATCCGGAGTTCTTTGATGCCGTCGTAACTACACCTGATGGCTTAGTAGAACGAATAGAAGTCAAGCAGCCTTTACCGTCAACATCTTGGATTTGGGGGGGGGTCCGTATGTCTGGAAAAGTCTTCCACGAGCTAAGAGAAATGTGGTCTCGTGTGGATCGTGGGGATGAATACCTCGGTTCACTCGTCAATGCATGGCTTGCAGCAGGCGGAAGAGCACGTGGTATACCTGCAGGTCTGGCCTATGTTGACGTTGGTACCTTAAATGGTTATCGTTCTGCGATCCGTCTCTTGGATCAAAAGCCTGATTCAGAAGCACCAAGCTTATAGCGAAATAGGAGCGAGAGCGATGTTTGATTCAACACCACGTGACGTCCAATCCCTCGAAGCACGTATCATCGCACTGGGGCCATGGTTTCACAATCTCCGTCTTAATGGGGTTCAGACTGCATCCGACCACTTCTTGGGGGATTATCCGCAGGTGAAATATGAAAGTTTTCGAGGCTGTCTGCCGGAAGATATGAGTGGACTTTCTGTCCTCGATATTGGATGTAACGGAGGCTTCTACTCCATAGAAATGAAACGGAGGGGCGCTCGCCGAGTCCTTGGAATCGACTCCGACGAACGATACCTCGAACAGGCGCGATTTGCTGCCGAGGTGTCAGGTTTCGATATTGAATTCTCTCGTATGACGGTTTGGGACATCGCGAAGCTCGAAGAGCGTTTTGATCTGGTTATTTTTATGGGTGTCTTCTACCATCTGCGCCATCCGCTTCTCGCCCTGGATCTGATTCATGAGCACGTTGCAAACGATTTATTGCTGTTTCAAAGCATGCAAAGAGGATCCGAAGAATCCGAGCAGACTGCAATGGACTACGACTTCAATGATACTGACATCTTTTCAGCTGCATCTTTTCCAGCGATGTACTTCATCGAGAATAGTTATTCGCATGATGAAACGAACTGGTGGATTCCAAATCGATCCGGCGTAGAGGCTATGCTGCGTTCATCTGGTTTTGATATACAGGTGCAGCCAGAACGAGAAGTATACCTATGCAAGCGAAAAGAACTTTCTATTCCTCCAGATGGTTCACATAGCATTTACCCCGCGTTTCGGGTTACGTCTGGGTGATATGGCTAAAACTTTCATTCACAATAAAGGTAAAGATGAGCTATTGCGAGCTGGGCGATTGCTTGCTGGTCGTCGAACGGCAGAGGCTAAGGATGCTTATAACCTAGCAGAATACCTCGGGGCAGATGCAGACGAGTGCTCGGGCGGGCGTTGGCAACTGTCTATGCTTGAAGGCGATATGGTATCGGCATGGAGGGAGGCAGATGCAATCCGATTACGTGGCAGGAAAGATGTGCATCGTTTGTGGGATGGTTCAGAACTGAGCGGCAAAAGGATTGTTGTGCGTTGTCTGCACGGGTATGGTGACACTGTACAAATGCTCCGTTATATTCCCCAGACTCTTCTAATTTCCGAGAAAGTTATTCTTGAGGTACCACCAAAGCTAGTGCCGCTGATCACTTCCTTAAATTTTGCTGCGGACCAGAAGTTGAAAGTGATAACTTGGGGGAAAAGTTCTCCCTTGGAGAGGCAGTTGTGGGATGTTGAGATCGAAATTATGGAGTTTCCTTATCTGTTTAGAACGCAAACCTCAGATCTTCCAATTCTTTCAAATTATATACGGCTACCTTCAAATGAAATAACGAGAGTTCAGGCTGTTATGGGTGAGACCAATCAGCTAAGAATAGGTCTAGTTTGGAGTGCAGGAGAGTGGAATCCAGGGCGCGCATTACCGCCCGAGCTTTTTAGCTCGCTGCTTAGATTTCCTTTTGACTTTTGGAGTTTAGTGGATCGTGAGAAACGACAGGAGACTGATGAGCTCAGGATCGGAACTTCTATGAAGGATGCTAACATGGCTGGCGAGGGCATCTTTCCTTTATCGGCAGTTATTGCTAATTTGGACCTAGTGATAACCACAGACACCTTGGCTGCGCACTTAGCCGGTGCAATTGGTATTCCTGTGTGGCTCATGCTTCCATTCATCGCTGATTGGCGTTGGATGCATGCCGCTGATACAAGTCCGTGGTATCCATCGATGCGCATATTCAGGCAAAGCTTTCCTAATGAATGGTCAACGGTGATCGACAATGTATCTAGTGAGTTGCAAACGAGAGTTCTTGGTTGTTTATGAGTGATGTTTTCCGCTCAACTCTCAACAGAGCTTGGGATGCATATGATGCCTATTTGTTCGATATTGATGGCACTCTGCTTGTGAGCGATGATGCGGTGCATTACTTGGCATTCTGCCATGCTCTAGAAATTCTCTCGGAACGCTCCATGAATCTGGATGGAGTCACTACTCATGGAAACACCGATATTGGTATTCTTCGGGATGCTCTCGCATTAGGAGGGTTTCACGAAGAGCGATGGCGACAGAACTTGGATCAGGCATGTGCAGCAATGGGGAGTTTTGTCTTGGCACACAAAGAGGAGCTTCGTGTCCGACTTCTTCCTGAAGTTTATAATATTCTCAATCATCTACAGCAGAGAGGTGCAATTCTGGGGGTGGCCACCGGTAATCTTAAGATCATTGGAAGATTGAAGTTGGCCTCTGCCGGGATCCTAGATTTCTTTACGGCTGGAAGTTACAGCGATCGGTATGAGCACCGTAAGGATGTGTTTCGACATGCACTTCTGTCTGTACGGGAGCAGATAGGGAGTAAGGGTAGGGTATGCTTTATCGGAGACACTCCTGAAGACGTCCGCGCCGCTAAGTGTAACGGAGAAGACATGATTGCTGTAGCAACAGGCGTGTACACCTTTGAGGAACTCTTAGCGGAACATCCGAATAAGTGCTGCAAATCGCTTACAGAACTTCTAGCCAATGTATCCGTTCTGCCTATATCGATATCTGATCTATGACAGATACGTTGATATTCACTTCTAGAAATTTAAGTAGTGCACTCAGACAGGATTTTCTCGAATTGAACTGCGCGATGAATAGAGGTATGCTCATCGAGAACTCTTTGCCTAGCTCGGCTACCAATGTTTCTCCGGTCTGTATCGCTTAGATCATTGAGAAGTTCTGCAATCTCTAAAGAACTTGTAGGCAGCAGAATCTCCTCGCCTTCGGTAAAAAACTGATCTAATCCGTTCCATTGATCTGAAAAGATCGTAGCTCCGCAAGCGGAGGCCTCAAAGAGACGAACAGATGGTGACCAGCCTGCTGCAATCATTTCGGATCGTGTGAGATTAAGGGTGAATCGAGCCGAGGAGTAGAAAGCTGCATGCTGTGACGGGGAGAGATGAATTAGGTGTTGTATATTCGGTCCCCACGAGATTGTGTCAGGGTACTGAGGACCAGCAACGATAAAACGCATTTCTGGCCTAAGAAGCGCAGGGTCTTTTAGAAAAGAGTTTAGACTCTTTTGACGATCTGGAGCATAGGTTCCAAGATAGCTTAGATCGGCACAGAAATGTGCCATGGCTTGCGTCGGCTTATACAATTCAGGATCGACAGAGCAGTAGAAGGCATCTGCCCGTTTCGCGCCAAAACAGTCTTCTAATTCTTGAAGAAGCGGCCCACCAGTAAAACTCAGGTATGCTGAATATTCAGGAATCAAACGATCTTGCAAGTATTGTGTATGCCCGGTGGCTCGAAGTTGTGCCAGCGTTATGGGTGTATCGATATCGTAGAAGAAAATTGGTTGTTGCGCCCTTTCTTTGAGCCGATATGTAAGATCAATTGCATGAGGAAAGTAGGAACCAATTACGATGACATCGGCACCTGAACTGACGGAAAGGAGATCAGGTACTTCTAAAAGCCAGTCGCGAAAGAGATGTACCTTGCAGAAAGACGGATTCGGCATGTCACGATTGTTTCGATACCATTCGACATCTTCCTCGACGAAATCTATTTGATGTCCTCTTCGGTGAAGAGCTTTACAAAGAGATCTGAAGGTGGTTGCATGACCATTTCCCCAAGAAGACGTGATCGTCAAACCATAGATCGTAATTTTCATTATTTAGTACTCGCCGTTGTTCCTCGCGCGTTCAGGCAGTAATCGAACGCCAGCTGCGCCTGGAGTGCTCGTTGTGCATAGGTATGATCTCTGAGTGCTCGCTTTTGAAAGTCCTGGCCGATCTGGCGGCGGTCCGCGGCGCTATGTGTTTGTAGGGCGTGAACCACGTCCTCTGCGTTTCTAACGACAAGTATTTCCCTACCTGGCTGGAAACAGTCATCGATTCCGGGCCATTCATCGCAAAGAAGGCACGTACCTGCTCCTGCGACTTCAAAGACGCGGGTCGGTGGTGAGAAGCCGGAACTGGCCATGGAAGCCCGATTGATATTAAGAATCATACCGGCTGAACAGTTTACGCGGTTATGGTCAACTGTAGGAACATGCCCAATCCACCTGACATTTGATGGAAGTTGTTTGTCGCCCCAGCCTTCACCGCCCAGAATAAAACGCATAGCGGGCGCGAGCGATGCAGCTCGCAGGAACAACTCTTCCACACGAGCCTCTCGATCCGGCAGGCGATTTCCTAAAAAAGCAACATCGCAGGAAAGAGCCGGATCAGGAGCAACAGGGAAGTGTGTTTCAGGGTCTAAACCGTTGTACATACTGAAGTAGGATTGGGCACCAAAGGACCGGTACTCGCGTTCACAGAAAGGTCCACCACCGTAGGTCAAAACTGCATCGTATTGAGGCATTGACGTACGAAATGGATCACTTGGATTTGCATGCATGCGCTCAATCGTAGCCGGTGCATCGACGTCCCAAAACACAATGATGCAGCGTCGTGTTAGCTCGTTTATTCGTTGTTCCAAGATTTCATCATCAACACCGATTCCGGAATGCTTTACAACAATATCGGCTTCACTAGCCAGCTCAAGCATCGCATCAAGATCTATACCGGGCTGATAAACCTTTGAAGTAACGTATTCAAAGTTATCAGAGTCACGATGGTTTTGCCGATTGTAGGCATCAGGTTCTGCAAAGGTGATCGTGTGGCCCAGACGATTCAGATATTTGTAGCAGCCACGATAGTACGTCGCTGCACCGTTCCAGTACGAGGAGACAATGCTGGAGCCGAAGGCGAAAATTTTCACTGTAAAGCCTCCCTGCAAATCGCCGTCAGTTCTAAGGCACGATGATCACATGTGTGCCGGGATAGCACAGTTGCCCGACCCTGTACGGCTTGATCCTCGGCACGCGTGGGATCGGAAAGCAATTCATCAATTGCAGTCCTCATCTGTTTGCCTGTCTGAACAAAGGTTAGATCGCCTGGCCCGAATAAATGTTCCGTGTCTTGCCACGGAGCTGAGATAAGCGGAATACCGCAGGCAAGCGCCTCGAAAATCCTAATGGTAGGAATACCAAGCATTGTGGTCGCATACTGTTGACGCGGAATGTGTACGGTAAGACGGGAGCGGGCATAGATTGCAGGAGCTTCAAGATTTGGAAGATATCCGCCGTAATGCACGCCAGCGTTTTTCAGGGCAATAAGGCCTGCTTCGGGATAGCGAACTCCATAGATTTTTACGCGCCGATCGGGTTTTCTGAGAGTAGCTGGTTCTAGCAGAAAGTCTTTAATCTCCGATGATCTCTCCTCATCGCCCCAGTTTCCAATCCAGACTACCTCCTGTTCCGTAAACGGAGATTCTGCCGGGTGGAAAACTGTTATGTCAGCTGCTTCATGCAGCGTCCACACTCGCGTGATGGAAAACCTTTCTTTGTAGACATCCCGTAGAACATTTCCAAACGCAATAACTCCGTCAAAATGTCTAATTCCCAAGCGATCGATCTGGTCCGGAGAGGAAGAAGCCCTATGATGCGTATCATGGAATAAGAGAGGAAATCCGAGTTTCTGTCGAAGTGTCAGCAATTTATTCGCAAGTTCTGACGTTGTCCATTCATGCAGAATGACTGCATCGACATTAGCAAGAGAATCGCTCCATCTATCGACGTCATCCTCTTTGAGATAGGTAGTTACGTTTAGCTCGGGGTAAACGTCATGAAACTGCTGGAGAGAATGTGTACCATGAACCTCATCAAGCAGGTTGCGTGTAGACCAAGCCTGTTCCGGTTCAAAGATCTGAACTGTGTGGCCGAGCGCGGTCATGGCGCGAAGCAGACCTCTTATGAAGTGAGCATTTCCGTTGTTCCAATCGGAGCGAATAGAGTGAGCGAAATAGGCGAGGCGAAGCTTACTGGACATGCGACACCAATGCAGAGTGAGTGTCAGGCTCAAATCCTGATGCAGATACGATCTGCCTATATAGGGTGAGATACCGTTCTGTCATCGCCTCCGCGCTATATCGCTGAGCACGAAGGCCAGCCTTTACCTGCATGCAGGAGAGAAATGCAGGATCAGCTGAAAGAATCGTAAGTTGTTGGTCTAATTGCTCGTGCGTGGTGAAGTAAAGTACATCAGAGCCCCAGACTTCGCGGAGGGATGGTATGTCGTTCGCAACGATCGAACACCCGCAAAGTGCAGCTTCGAGTGAAGCGAGACCAAATGGTTCGTACCGGGAAGCTGCGATGTAGATATGACTTTTACGGAAGAGATCGAGCAGCTCGCGTTCCTGGAGAAATCCGACGAGACTTGCATTTGCAGTGTCTGGTACTGACGAAGAAGTATTTTTGTTGTCGCCTGCAATCAGCACAGGCAACACGGTTGTTTTATCCAAGATAGAAAGATTTTTTGATGGATCCCACATACGGCCAGCAGAGACAGCTTGCAGAACGCGATCCTGGGGTTTGGTAAAGCCCGGAAGTGTGCGGCCGTTTGCTATGACTGTCTGAGCAACGGGAAGTACAAAGTGTTCCGCTAGCGCATGCATCATCCATTGTGTAGGAGCGACGAGCCAAGTCGCGCCATCCAGCCCTTTCTGAACCATGTCCACATAGCGCGACAGCCATGGACTCCACTTCAAACCGTCCGGTATGCAGGCATCAGCCCAGCTAAGGACATCACTGTGAGCTACCAGCAGTTTTGGAATATTTGTGGAAAGCTGTCCAAAGCAGAATTGATTTGAGTGAAGCAGGTCAGGCTTGAAATCCCGAACGATCTGCTCGAGAAGTTCTGCGCCTTGCTGCACGGTATCCTCATTATCGGGCATCCACTCTAAAGGGATCTCTGAAGGGATGTAGCGGAAGCTCTCTCCTGCTGCTCCAGCAACGCGAGTAGACCATTGCAACTGCTCAATTGTAGGAGAAGCACCAAAGCTGACAAGAGCAACGCTGCAGCCCTTGCCAAGAAGGCCCTCAGTGAGTTCTTTGGTATAGGTCCACACACCGCCCACTGTATCGGTGGTTAGGAGCACACGCATTCCAGCTCCGAAAGTGAAACGGGTATCTGTGCCTGGATATCGCTGAATCCTTTTTCCGAGAAGAGCTGTAGATAGAAGGAGTGGGCGCGCTCCCAAGCCGCTTCGTCCGGCTGTTCTCCAAAGGTTGTTACATATTCCGGACTGCCAGGGAAAGGGAACATGGGTACTGGCTCGCTGACCCAGACACCCTTTGATTTTAGATGATTCTGCCAGACCGCAACCTCCATGGGATCGTCAGCGGAGGTTTTGATTAAGTTAGCCTGAACCCATGGAATTCTTTGCCGAGCATACATCAAGAGTTCGCTGATGCGGTTCGTTGTCACACGGCAGTTCTTATTCATTGCGTCCCGTCCGGCATCCGTGATGGATTCAATGCCACACTCAAATGAGACACAGTGAGCTCGCGCAAGAAGGTCGAGTGACTCTTCGTCCCACAGATCAACACGCGTCTGGAAGCCTATCGAGATAGGCCGCACCGCGATTGCCTCAAGTAAGGCGCGTACTTGCCTCCCGACACCAAAGATTTCGTCAATAAAATAGATGTAGTCCACGCCCCTAGCAATGAGCTGATCGATCTCCGCGAGAACGTACGTCAGCTCCCGTTCACGATATTTGTTGCGAAAGAGCGTCTTATTGCAAAAAGTGCAGGCGTATGGGCAACCACGAGCAAACTCCACCTCAGCTCCTTGACGGAGGTGATCGGCGCCGTTTCCTGCGAAGATATGGTGCAGGTGTTTATGCCTTGAGACAGGATAGTCGGAGTAGTCAAGTGGACCGAGTGCTCGCATGTCTGTCACACCCAGACCTGGGCTGCTGTGGAAAGCTCCGGCTACATCCGTCCAGCAGCAACCGGCAATCATCTCCCACGATGAAGTCGCAAGTTGTGAAAGGGTCTGATCTGGTTCACCTCGTAGAACAACATCGGCACCGGTCTTCTGCAGGGTTGCTCGCGGCGTAACTGACCCATGCGGTCCGATCACTACCTTTTTGGAGTGACGACCAAGCTGGTCTATCCACTGGCGAGGAACGCGGAGTTCCGGCTGCGGGCATCTCCAAAAAAGGTAAGAGGGTGCAGTCGGCAGGACCAGAAATTCCTCATCAAACGCATCTAGACGGCCGCGAACATCTTCGACAGTCAGACCTTCCATCCATGCATCGATCAGCAGCACCTCTTGTCCTGCCGCTCGCAACATCTCTCTTGCAGAAAGCAACTCCAGTGGAAAATGCGGTTCTGCGCAGCCAAAGTAGGTAGAACCCTCAAAGGTCCACTTCGGATTGACGAGGGCGAACCTCATGCGACCTCCTCGGGAACCAGTTCGGTTGTGGAGACTGGATTGCGCTGTCTTTCGAGCAGACTGCGATTTTCATGCCAGAACTGCTGAATGGACGCGATGATGTCGCGCAGACTTTGGGACGGCTTCCATCCCGTATCTCTCTGAAGCTTCTCTGTACTGGAGATGTACAGCGGCTGGTCACCAGGACGGACGTTGCTGTTGCGAAGCTCTGGCTGCAGGCCAGTGGCAGCCTCCATTGTAGCCAGCATCTCTCGAACGGAGACGGCGCGATCGGGACCACCACCGACGTTGTAGATCTGACCTGTGGTGCGATCGCAGTGAAGGCGCGCGGACTCCATTGCGTTGAGCAGATCCGTGATGTGAAGCACGTCCCGTACCTGGTAGCCATCGCCGTAGATCGTAATCGGCTGGCGCTCGAGGATGCTGTAGAGGAAGTGCGCCACCCAGCCCTGATCCTCGTTTCCAAATTGCCGCGGGCCGGCGATGCACGACATTCGAAAGACGACGGTAGGTAGATCAAAGATACGCGCGTAGTCACGGACGTATTGATCGGCGGCACCCTTGGAGCAGCCATAGGGTGAGTGGAAATCAAGGGTCTCCTGTTCAGTTACGCCGCGAAAAATCGGGTCCGTGGCACGGTATTGCGTGCCATGCACCGTGACGGGAATGGAGTGCAGGCCACCGTATACCTTGTTCGTAGAGGTGAACAGGACAAATGGTCGGCGACCGGACCGGCGGGCCGCTTCGAGCACATTGAAGGTACCGATTGCATTGACCTCAAAGTCTTGTCGCGGCTGGTTCACAGAAGTTGTAACCGCGACCTGAGCCGCCAGATGGTAGATCTCCGTTGCATCCTGGGCTGCTAGAGCCACAGCGGCGGCGTTACGAACGTCGTCGTCGACGACCTGGAGTCGTGCGGCGCCAGGTAACGATCGCAGCCAGCGGATGTTATGCGCGACGCCGGAGCGGGAAAGATTGTCAAAGACACGAACCTGTGTTCCCGGCTGCCGCAGCAGGCGCTCCACCAGATTTGAGCCGATGAAGCCGGCTCCACCTGTGACTAGAACTGTGCGGTCTTCGTGCGGTCTTTCAATCACGGTGTGGGCCTCCTTCGTGTTCTTGCGTGGTAAGGTGTTCCATCAAGCGGTCAATCCATAGGTATTGAGCTCACGGAGCATGATTTCGGCCTTATCTTCAGCCTCCTGGCCTTGAAGCCAGGCTGCCAGTTCGCGGAAACCCTCTTCATGCGTGACTTGCGGCTCATACCCCAGCAGCATGCGGGCGCGAGTCAAGTCGGCGTAACAGTGGCGGATATCTCCAGCTCTGTACTTTTGTGTGATGACCGGCGCTATATCCTTGCCCAGCGAGCGCGCAAGGATCTCCGCCACATGACGTATGGAGATCGGCTTCCCGCAGCCGATATTGATGACGTGTCCGTCGCTCTCCGGCCTCTCCATGGCGAGCATGTTGGCACGCACGATGTCGTGCACACTGACGAAGTCCCGCATCTGTTCGCCGTCTTCAAAGACGAGCGGCGCCTGGTCGTTAATAAGCCGTGCTGCGAAGATTGCGGCGACGCCGGTGTAGGGATTTGAGAGGGCCTGTCGCGTGCCGTAGATATTGAAGAAGCGCAGCGCCGTAACCGGAACGCCGTAGGTCCGGCCATAGATCAGGCAGAGCTCTTCCTGATCTCGTTTCGAGAGCGCGTAGACGGAGTTGATCTCGGAGGGCTTAGCCTCGTTGGTTGGAAGGGGCTTCAGGACGCCATCGCAGAAGGAGCAGTGAAGCTCCCATCGGCCGGCCTTGAGTTGGCTCACGGGGCGCACGGGCGGGGTCGCATCCCGCAAGCACTTTGAGCACTGATATCGGCCTTCCCCGTAGATCGACATAGAGGAGGCTACGATTAGCTTCTCGGGCGAGACCTTGGCGTCCAGCATTGCCTGCAGGAGTTCCGCAGTGCCCTGCGTGTTTACGCTCATGTAGCGGCTGATCTCGTACATGGATTGGCCTACCCCAACTGTAGCAGCGAAGTGGTAGATCACATCGACGTCGCGCAGCACTCCACGCATGCGGTTAGGGTCACGCACATCTCCGACGACGAGTTCGACACCTGGAGAGAGGTAGTCGGGAGGTCCCTCTTTATGTACCTGAGGGGTAAGGTCGTCTATGACGCGAACCTTGTGCCCGGCACGCAGAAGACCGTCGGCCAAATGAGAGCCAACGAAGCCCGCACCCCCGGTAATCAGAATTTGTTTCGATGCCGTTGTCATTGAGTAACGACCTCCTCAGGTTCTACTCGAACATCCCGACCTTGCCTCTGATGTTTCCTCATCGCTGGAGCATACCGATGGACTGCCCAGGCAGCAAAATCTGCGAAGTCAGCATTATTCCGCGGTGGGCTGGTGTGGTGTTCTTCCAAACCAAGGTGGCTGGGTGTGAAGCACAACGTAAGCGCAACTCTGAAGGGCTCGAGAACCTGCATCTGACGGTCAAACCACTCTGTCGCGCCGGGCCGAAATGAGTCCGCCCAACTCAGCCCGGTGCGCAGGTATTGCACATGATGGCTGCTCATCCAGGCGACCGCATCGTCCAGACGAGGGTCTTCAAAGTGGAACCACTGGCAGAGTCCAACGCTGCCATCCGTAGGGAAGGCTTTCGCAGCTGATTTTTCTGAGCCATCGTGGCGGACGAGGCCGAGATAGTAGTGACGGTAGTAGGAGGATCCTTCGGCTTCTTTGTGACGCGTCTCCGCAGGCCAGCTTGGCGGAAGATCAAAGAGGCTGTACCAGTGAATACGCTCGGCCTTGCCCCGGATCAGGTCTAGTGTGCGCTCAAAGCCAAAGCTCTGAACTTCGTCGGCGCCAAAGGATGAGACCCCGACCTCCGTCACCCAGACGGGCAGCCTGCTGATCTCTCGAGCCTCTGCGATCTTCTCCGGCCACTCCGTCAACTGCCAGTGGTTCCAGTCCAGCGGGAAGCCGTGCACGCCAACCGCGTCGACCGCATCCATGACGCCGTAGCTCGCCATTAGCCGCAAGAAGTCAGGATCACCGGACGATACACCGCCAAGAACAATAGGGAGATCCGGATTTTGCTGGCGAATCGCTGCGGAAGCTTGCTTGACCATATCCGCAAAGCGCTCCCACCCAGGATCCAGATGGAAGTTCCAGTGCGACAGGTTATTCGGCTCGTTCCAAAGCACGACAGCTTCTACCATACAGCCCCTCTCGAAACGCCAGACGGCGCAAGGCTGCTGCGCCGTCCCAGTGACTTGCTTGATTCTGATTGGGCTTGCAAGGAGTTTCGTGCAGGTACTCCTACCGCAATCTATGTCCAACTCTCGCTATAGGAAGGCATGTTGATCCTTGAGGTTGCTTCAAAGATCGCGATGAGTTATCCCGATATGCGCAATCTTTCTGAAAAAGCAGGACATCTAGCGCTGAAGGATCGCGTATCTGCAGATGAAAAGTCGGTAGATGACGGCATAATACCGCTTCCCGCATGCGTTCGGCGATATCCAGCGAAGGCGTGTACTGGAGCGCAGTAGGCAGATAGATAGAATAACGGCAGAGGACGTCACGCAGGCGTTCGCTTTGTAAGGAGATCGCGTTGAAGGCTTTGACAAAAAGGGAGAGCGCTCGTGGTCTGTGGCTTGAAGAGGTTCCGGAGCCGCTTCCCGGTATCAACGACGTCAAGATTCGCGTGCTTTCGACCGGAATCTGTGGGACAGATCTTCACATCTACGACTGGGACTCCTGGGCGGAGAAGACGATTCCCCAGGGTCTCATTATCGGGCATGAATTCGTTGGTGAGATTGTCGAGG
The DNA here is from genome assembly GCA_964246835.1 of uncultured Acidobacteriaceae bacterium. Lineage (GTDB taxonomy): Bacteria > Acidobacteriota > Terriglobia > Terriglobales > Acidobacteriaceae > Edaphobacter. The sequence goes on from CAXTRT010000002.1 coordinate 44,737, forward strand.
TAGGCTCAAACGTTACGGACTTCCACTCCGGTGATCTGGTTTCCGGCGAGGGCCACGTCGTCTGCGGGCGATGCCGCAACTGTCTGGCAGGCCGGCGACATCTTTGCGCACATACCCTCGGGACAGGCGTGCAGCGTAATGGCTGCTTTGCCGAATTTATTGTGCTGCCGATGACCAATGTCTGGCGGCACACGCCCGGGATTCCTCGTGAGATCGCGGCCATCTTCGATCCGCTCGGCAATGCGGTCCATACTGCGCTGGCCTTTCCGGTACTCGGCGAAGATGTGCTGGTCACGGGAGCAGGCCCGATCGGCATCATGGCTGCCGCTGTGGCTCGCCATGCGGGCGCTCGCCATGTCGTGATCTCCGACCCGAATCAGTACAGGCTCGCGCTGGCGGAGAAGGTCGGTGTCACCCGCGCCATCAATCCGCGGACGACACCGCTAGCTTCCTTGATGACCGACCTGCATATGACAGAGGGGTTCGACGTCGGCCTCGAGATGTCCGGCAATGCTCATGCCTTTCGCGACATGCTGGCCACGATGAGCCACGGCGGCAAGATCGCGATGCTCGGCATACCGGCCGAACCCATCGCCATCGATTGGAACCAGGTCATCTTCAATCAACTGACGCTCCGCGGCATCTACGGCCGTGAGATGTATGAGACCTGGTACAAGATGAGCGTCATGCTGGAGAGTGGGCTGGACATCTCCGGGGTAATTACGCATCGTCTGCCGTGGCAAGACTTTGAAGAAGGCTTTGCGGTGATGCGCTCGGGCAACTCGGGAAAGGTCGTTCTGGACTGGACTGCGTGAGGGTCGCAGCACAATTGGCCGGAACGCTCGCGAACCATGTCACAGGCATCAGAAGAGATAGAGATACAATCACGAGCAGAGCAAGCGTTACTGCTTTTGCGGCTTGCTTCATGACGGCAGAACAGGGCTTGAGCAATGAATCAGAGCAACGCGGACACCTCCTCCTGTAGACCGCAGACCCGGCCCGATAGTCTGTTCGAGCGTGTGGCATGGTTCTATGCGCTCTGCCGGGAGTACCTCTTCCGTGATCACACCCAGGAGATCATCCAAAGCCTGTTTCCGGACGAGACGCCTGCCAGCGGCACACGGCTTCTGGAGTTAGGCTGCGGGCCGGGCTTTTATGCCTGTCGACTCTCCGCGGAGTACCCGGCCCTGCGAACCACAGGCGTCGATCTTTCAGAGACCTTGATCCGCCGCGCCAAGGACCGTGCGGCTGCGCGCCAGCTCTCAAACTGCAGCTTTCAGCATGCTGACGCTCACTCGCTTCCATACCCCTCTGCGTCGATCGACTGCATCGTCGTCTCGCGACTCTTTCTGATCGTTCCCGATAAGGAAGGCATCGTTCGAGAGATCTACCGGGTTCTGAAGCCCGCGGGCCGCTGCTTCATCGCGGAGCCGACTTCGGGATTCAGGACGCGCCTGCCGCTCGCGCTGATGTGGCTGCTGGCTCGGCTTACGACCTCACCGGCAGGGAAGTATCGCGAGCCGCAGCAGGCGGACGTGATGAGCCCCCAGGCGTTTGAAGCTCTGGTGCGGACACAGCCGTGGTCGCGCGCAACACTCGAGGCGGATGGCTGGTATCAATACGCGGTCTGCATACGGGGAGAGGCGCTACACGTTCAGACCGGAGCCGAACCCGCAGCTGCGCTAACTGAGGGCGAGACAAGCCCGGCAACACAGAAGCCGTCCTTTCGCGATGGAAACCTGCAGCACGCATAGACATCGTGCCCTTCGGGCGATACCGGTGTCTTCTCTGCTAGGCTTTCTTCAGTCCCATGCCTTATCGAATCCTCGATCCCAGATCTCCTGACCCGCTTCAAAAGAGCCGCTGTGCCCTGGCCATCATGGCAAAGGCCCCGCGCGCAGGCAAGGTGAAGACTCGTCTCTCTCCGCCGCTTGCCCCGGCTCAAACTGCCGCGCTGAACATCTGCTTCCTGCGCGATACCGCCGCGAACCTGCATGGCATCGGCGGCGCGGCGGGGCTGATCTGCTATACGCCGGTAGGGGAAGAGGCAGCCTTCGACGAACTCTTTCCGCATGACTTCGCCCTTATCGCGCAGCGTGGAGACGCCTTCGGGGAGCGACTGCATGCGGCGGCAGAGGACATTCTTGCCTGCGGCTTCAGCAGTGTCTGCCTGATCGACTCGGATTCGCCCACGGTTCCGGCCGCGGCGTATGAGGCCGCAGTAGCGGCACTGGCCCAGCCCGGCGATCGTGTGGTCCTCGGCCCGTCGCACGACGGCGGCTACTATCTCATCGGCCTGAAGGCTGCGCATGCCGCGCCGTTTGACGACATCACCTGGTCTACTGCGACAGTCGCGCAGGAGACCAGGCAGCGCTGCCGCGATGCTTCGCTCGAAGTGGTTGAGCTGCCGCTCTGGTACGACGTCGACGACGAGCCGACCCTCGACATACTGCGGGCGGAGCTTTTCGACGGCAAGCGGCCGATCTCGGGCACACTCGATGGCTATCCTGCGCCTGCAACCAAAGCGTTTCTTGAGGAGCTTGCGTCGGTTCCTAGTACTCAACGCGACCGGCGGGAACTTACGCCGCGATGATCCTGCCGCAGCAGCAAGCCTCTTTACCTTCCAGGGATTCTCAACGAACTGCCGGCTGGTGGCAGGCACGCGCGTGGCAGACCAATGGGGCTCTCCTTCTGCTCGGGTTCTTCCTGTTCCTGCTGTCACGTCATCTTGTGGTCGAGTACGACGACTACATCATTGGCTTCTCCGGCACGTCAGGCTGGTCGGTGTGGTGCTACGTGCTGGCAAGCTTCCTCGTACTGACACAGCCGAAGGATCGCTGGACGCTGCCGATCATTCTTGGCATCGCCGTCCTGTGCCGTCTCACGCCGCTCTTCGGCGACGCTTTTCTCTCGTCGGATGTCTACCGCTATGTGTGGGACGGCATCGTGCAGCACGCCGGCATCAATCCCTATCGCTACGTCCCCGCGGATCCGGCGATTGCAGCACTTCGCGAGGCCTCCGAGGGGAACATCTTTCCGGCGATCAATCGGGCAACCTACGCGCACACCATCTACCCGCCCTTTGCCCAGCTCTTCTTCTGGCTCGTGACCTTTATCTCACCGACGCTGGTAATGATGAAGAGCGCGCTCGTGCTGTGCGAAGGCGTGACGGTGTGGTCGCTGCTGTGGCTGCTACAGGCGTTCGGCCGGCCGCGGGAGCAGATCATCCTTTACGCATGGGCGCCGATTCTGATCTGGGAGATCGCCGGGTCGGGCCATCTTGACTCCCTCGCCATGGCGCTGATTGGCTTGGCCATGGTGGCCCGCTACCAGCGCCGGCCACTTGTGACGGGCGTCTTTCTCGCGCTTGCTGTACTGACCAAGCTGTATCCGCTGATCCTCTTTCCCGCGCTCTACATGCGGCATCCGTTCAATAGAAAGACGGCAACGACGGAGCGCGGAGTGGAGTGGAGCATGCCCGCGATCATGGCGCTGCTGATTGTTGTTGGCTACGTGGCGTACTCCTCCGTCGGTCGGCTCGTCTTCGGATTTCTCGGCGGCTACGTGGAAGAGGAGGGAATGGCCTCCGGCACACGCTACTTCCTGCTGGACTTCGTCCATCACCTGCCTGGGCTGCGACAGGTCCCCACAGCAGCATTTCTTGTCTTTGCCGCGGCTACGTTCGCGGGCATCTCCTGGTGGGCGTGGCAGACCGCCTCAACGCAACCTGAGCAGAAAGCTTCCGCTGCGACGTCGCTGCGAACGCAGATACAGCCTCACCAGGCTGCGGCGTTTCTGCCTCCGACCTTTGCGCTCGCGGGAGCGCTGATGCTGCTCTTCAGCCCGCACTATGCCTGGTACATTCTCTGGCTCGTTCCATTTTTTACCCTTCTGCCTCTGCTGCCGGGGCTCGGATACATTATGGGCTTCTTCTATCTCTACACGACGGCGCTGGCAGCACCGGGACCGAAGATGTTTCTCGCCAATGAGATTCTCTACGGCATTCTGGTGACGACCACGTGCCTCCAACTCGCCTCTATCTCCATGCCGGCCCTGCGGCTCGGTTTCTGGCAGCCGCGGAAGGCAGAGGCTGCGCAGCGTAGGCTTCCGCAAACCTAAGAGATAGATCGTGCGGGCCAGCTGCTACTCGGGATTTCCTGCAGCTCGCCGCGCCGCGACCCATCCTGGCTTTGTCACCTGTCGGCTGCGGCCTAGAGCAAGCGACTCCTCCGGCACATCTTCGGTGATGCAGCTGCCAGCAGCCACGTAGGACCCAGCGCCGACCGTCACCGGCGCGACCAGCGTTGAGTCCGAGCCGATGAAGGCTCCATCCCCGATCGTTGTCAGGTGCTTGTGCACGCCATCGTAGTTGCAGGTGATGGCACCGGCCCCCACGTTGACGCCCGCGCCGATCTCAGCGTCTCCGAGATAGCTCAGATGATTGGCCTTCGATCCCTTTCCAAGGCGCATCTTCTTGGTCTCGCAGAAGTTTCCGACGTGCGCTCCTTCCCCAATTTGGCTCTCCGGCCGCAGGTGGGCGTAGGGGCCGATCAGCGCACCGTCCGCGACCTCTGCGTCATCGAGGATGCAGCCGTTGCGCAGCAGCACGCCGTCGCCAAGTGTCGAGTTCTGCACGACGGAGAAGGACCGAATGCGGCAGTCGGAACCAACGCGGGTCGCCCCTAGCAGCTGCACAAAGGGCTCAAGGATGGTGTCAGGACCGACCTCGACCGCGGCGTCGATCACGCAGGTATCGGGCCTCAGGATGGTGACGCCCCGCGCCATCAGCCGCCTCGCTGTTTCCAGGCGCATGGCGGCATCGAGATGCATCATCTCGGCGATGGTGTTTGCGCCCAGCACCTCATCCACGCTCTCCGCCTGCACCGCGACGACTCGCTCCCCGTCCGCTACCAGAAGGGCCGCGACGTCGGTGAGATAGAACTCGCCATGTGCGTTTTCTGTCGAGAGCAGATCGAGCTTGCGGAAGAGCGATGTGGTGCGAAAGCAGTAGATGCCGGAGTTGATCTCTGGCGCGGAGATCTGCTCGGGCGTGAGCGACTTCTGTTCGATAATCGCGATCACTTCGGCCGAGCCCTCCGCGACGCGCAGAACACGGCCATAGCCGGAAGGATTCGCAGGAACGGCTGTGAGAATGGTCATCGAAGCGTGCTCCCGCAGATGCATCTCGCAGATAGACGCGATTGTCTCCGGCCGGATAAGCGGAACGTCTCCCGAAAGCACAAGCAGGTTCTCCGGAAGCGGCATCGCGGGTTGACCGGCGAAGTAAGCTTTTACCTGCTGGAGCGCATGCCCGGTCCCACGCTGCTCCGCCTGCAGCACGAAGCGCACACCGGTCTGCTCGACGGCAGACCGGACCTGATCGGCCTCATGCCCAACGATGCAGAGGATGCGCCCGGCGGGAACGATCGACTTCGCGGCCGCGATCACATGGAGCAAGAGCGCCTGCCCACCGATCTCGTGCAATACCTTGGGTCTCTTGCTCTTCAGCCGCGTCCCTTTGCCGGCGGCCATGATGGCGATTGCAAATTCGTTCGTGTCCATAGCTCACGATCTTCTCACGCGGTCTGTAAGGGAGCACTCCCTCCGACGAGGCATACTGGTGGCGGAGGCCACACCGATGCCGGCGACATTTTTTGTTCCTCTCAGCAAGTATCTGGGCCACTCCTTCCGTCCTGATGTTGATTATGTCGACGGCCACCTAGAAGAGAGAAGTTTGGGCGAACGCGACCACGGAGACCTGCAGTACTTTTTTGCCAGCTACATCAATACACGGCACGACCAGTGATCCCTCAGGGCTGTTGTCGAACTGCGTGTACAGGTCCGGCCACCCGTTTCCGCGTCCCTGACATCTGTGTGCTCGATCCTCGTGCACCACGCGAGCAGATCGTCGTGACACCGCCGCTGCTCTGCATCGAGATTCTTTCTCCGGAGGACACCATTCAGCGTACCCGTAAGCGTGCTGAAGACTTCTTTCTCATGGGAGTCCCTGAGGTCTGGATCGTCGATCCTGCTACACGCACTGTTTTTATCTGCGACGCAGACATAATAACGGAGCGCAGCGAGGGAACCTTGACGCTTGAGGGCACCCCGATTGCGATTCCCATTTCTGCAGTCTTCGCGGTTCTCAACGAGGCCTGAGCTATTGTGCCTGCGGTGGTGCTCCGCCGGGCGGTGCTGGAATCGTTATATCGACCGGTGTTACGGCACCAAGTCCGCTTAGCTGTGGTTTGATCTGCTGCTCGTTGCCGACCACGATAATGGCCAGCTTCGAGACATCGATGTATTTATTGGCGACGCGCGTCACGTCCGCAGCAGAGACCTTCTCCACCCCCGCGCGATACTTATCCAGAAAATCCAGCGGGTAGCCGTAAAAGGCCAGCGTGACCTGTTCGTTCAGGATCTTGTCCGGGGAGTCGTAGTTGAAGACAAAGGAGTTGAGGACCTGATCCTTCGCGCTCTTCAGCTCGTCCGTGCTGGGCGGCAGCAACTTGAGCTTGCCGATCTCATCGAGCACTGCCTTCGTCGCCGGAACCGTGCTCTCACTCTTCGTGCCAACGCCAACGACGAAGAGACCGGGATGATCATAGGCAGCCCCATAGTTGCCGCCGACGGAGTAGGCCAGGCCGAGCCTGGTGCGAACCTCCTGCACCACCCGCGATCCGAAGCCGCCCGAGAAGATCTCATTCATCACAGCCAGCGCGTACAGGTCAGGATTGTTGCGCTCGGTTCCGAGCCCGAAGACGTTCACACTCGATTGATTGACGTCGCTCTTCTCGACGAAGAAGACGCCCGGCTTCGGTCCGGAGAACTCGCTCTTCACTGGAGCCGGGAGAGCGCCGCGCTTGAGACCGCTGAACGCCGCCCTGAGTTTAGCTTCCATCTGCATGCTGTCGAAGTCGCCCGAGAGCGCGACGATCATGCCGTTTGGAACAACCGTCTTCTCGTGCCAGGCCTGCAGATCGGCGATCTTAACCGCATCGATGGTTGCGTACTCGGTCTGCCGGCCGTACGGGCTCTCTTTGCCGTAGGCGAGCTGGCTGACCTCACGGCCTGCAATCGCCTCCGCGCTGTCGTTGCGGCGAGAGATGCCGGTGGCGATCTGCTGCTTGGCGAGATCGAGTTTGTCTTCCTTGAACGCCGGATGGAACAGGAGGTCCGTTGCGAGGGTGAAGACGCTGTCGAAGTCACCCTTCAGGCTGGACCAGGAGAGCGAGGTGGAGGCGAGGCCGCCACCCGTCTCAATCTTGGCCGCTTTATTCTCCATCTGGTCATCCAGCGTGTCGCCATCCAGACTGGCAGTGCCGCTGGTGCGCCAGGCCTGCCCGTAGAGGCTGACCAGACCGGTCTTCGCAGCGGGCTCATCCCGCCGGCCGCCACGGATCAGAATCGATCCATCGATGAACGGTAGCTCGTGGTCCTCTTGAAGGAAGATCACCAGCCCGTTCGGCAGTTCAATACGCTTCGGCTGCCGGGGGTTGAACGCTGGCAGCGGTGGAATCGGGATCTGACTCCAAGGCTGCGCCGTGCCGGGAGATGGCGCCTGTGCATGAGTCGAACGCGACGCGGGCAACAACAAGCCAAAGCCAAGCAAGAGTGCCGTGGGCAGCAGGGAAGCGTGGCAGCGATGCATCATAGGCCACCGCCCGTCGATGCCGCGGCGGCAGGCTTTGCGCCCGGCTTCGGCGATGGCGCGACGTACTCGATCCGCGCGCTGGTTCGATTGCCCTCAACGAAAATCTTGTTCGCCACGCGCTTCACGTCCGCCTTGGTCACCGCATCCACCTTGTTCAACTGGCGAAACAGCTCGCGCCAGTCGCCAAACCTTGTCTGGTATTCGGCGAGTTGCTGCGCCAGACCCTCGTTGTTGCCGAGACCTCGCAGCAGATCGGCCTTCGCCCGCGTCTTGTAGCGCGCCAGCTCGGCATCAGAGATCTCCTGCGTCTTGAGCAGGTCGAGCTCCTTATGAATGGCCGTACGCATCTGCTCCGGCGTGTGCCCTGGAAGTGGAACCGCATAGACGGCAAACATCGAAGGAAACTTGTCGCCGGGAAAGCCTGGGATGCCTTCGGCCTCGGCGGAGATCTTCTGATCCCGCACCAGGCTGCGATAGAGGCGCGCTGTCCGGCCGTTCGAGAACAGATCGGCGATAGCGTCATACACGGCATCATCCGGATCCCGGTAGTCCGGCCGGTGGTAGCCCTCAATGTAAAAGGGCTGCGTGGCCTCATGGATAGTCACGCTCTTCTCGGAAAACTGCTTTGGCTCAACCGTGGTCAGCTCTTCGGGCTTCGGCCCGGAGGGGATTGCTCCAAAGTACTTCTCGAGGATCGGCATTGTGCTTGCCGTTTTGAAGTCGCCGACGACTGCGACGACAATGTTGGAAGGCACATAGTACTTTTTGTGAAAGGCCTCCGCCTCGGTCGCATTCACCTGACTGATCTCGCTCTCCCAACCGACAGCGGGAACGCGATAGGGGTGCGCAACATAGGCCGCGGCGAGAAACTGCTCCACCATGCGGCCGGTGGGTGACGAGTCCGACCGCATGCGACGCTCTTCCTGCACTACGTCGCGTTCCTTATAAAACTCGCGTTCGACCGGGTGGCCGATGCGGCCACTCTCGAGATAGGCCCACAGCTCCAGCCGGTTTGAAGGCATGCTCCAGAAGTACTGCGTGGAGTCTTCTCCGGTAGAGGCGTTGATGCCCACCGCGCCATTCTGCTCGGCGATCTGTGAGAACTGGTTCGGAACGACAAAGGCCTGTGCCGCGGCGACGGCATCGTCGAAGCTCTTCTTGAGCTGCGTCAGTCTGGCCTGATCCTGTCCGACATCTTTGCGGTACTCGGCGTCGTAAGCCGCCCAGGCCGTCTCAACTTTCTCAAGCGCGACCTTCTCCGCGGGATAGTTGGTTGTGCCTACCTGATCGGTTCCCTTGAACGCCATATGCTCGAACATGTGGGCGAGTCCGCTTGCCCCGCCAGGGTCGTCGGCGCTGCCTGCGTTCACCATCGTGTAGAAGCTGAAGACCGGCGCCTCCGGCCGTTCACACAGCACCAGCGTCAGACCATTCGGCAGCACCTTAACCGTGGTGCGCCGCTCAAAGCTGGCCAGATCCTGCGCCACGCCCAGCGTTCCTACCGCCAGAGCACCGATCGCCAGCCATCGTCCTGCACATCGCTTTACTTGCAAACCTGGACCTCACTTTTTATGCACGGTAAGACTATAAGACGCAGCCGGAGACTCGATAGACCGCCGCGCCCGACTAACCATCGTAGACGCCCGTTATAGCCTTCGACGGGCGTGAATGCGCGCCGCGAGACGGTCCAGCTCGCCAAAGAGGATTGCTGCCGCGGCAAGACCCGAGACCAAACCGAAGACCAGACCGAGCAGCACACTGCCCGTAGTCTGCTCCGCCTCCGCCTTAATCTGCACGAGCGAGCCGGCAGCCAGAAACTGCTGGCGAGTCCATGCGTTGCGCGCGGCCGAGGGACCGCGGCGAAGGCTGGAAGCCGCCGCGGCCTTCCAGTCGGCGCGCTCCACCGCCGCAATCAGGCGCGGATACTCGGCGAAGAGGCGTCCGGGTCCGAGATTGTAGATCATATCGAGAAGCGCCAGCTTCGCCGCGTCCGGAAGCTCCTCATAGCCGTGGAGGTGCGAGCGCAGATAGCCTTCAAAGCCCTGAACCGTGTCGCGCAGCTTCGCATCGATAGCATCGTCCGATAGTTGCAGTCCCTGCTTGCTGAAGTAGAACTTAGCGATCTGACCCGGCCTCATGCCGCTTACACGCGCGAACTCACGGGCGATCTCGTCCAGCTTTGCCGGCCGATCTCCGGTTGTGAACGGCAGAGCATGCGCCGCGACTTCGTTGACCAGCATCAGGCCGACGCCCACCGTAACCTTGCCGGCAGTATCCAGGTACATCCACGGAACTGAACCCTCAAAGTCCCTGATGGTCGCAACTGCCTGCTCGAGATATCCGCCCATATCCAAACCTAGCACGCCGGTGCAGGGTGAATCAGCTGTGTGCCCGTGAGCCTTGACATGAAGATCAGACGCAAAGCCGGTCGTCAATCCCCCAAATCTCGCAGGGTCACTCCCTCCGATGGCTACAGATCTGCTCTTGCGACCGCCACGGCCGCCTGTAAGTATCGGGTCGATGCTGCAGATACCGCCCACCTTCGCAAGCCCTTGCCTGTCCCGTCGCCGGCCCTATCGTCTGATTATTGCTGCGATCTTGTGTGCCGCCGCCGCCCTGCTGTTGACTCCTTCGCCGATGGCGGCGCAGCGGCAGGCTGTTGCCACTCGGGCCCAGTTCACTATGCAACGCCTAGAGGCTGTCGACGCGGGGTCACTCCCGGACTCGCAGCCGCTTACCCTGTCGCTTCGCCTCAAGCAGTCGCCGGAGAAGACCGCGGCTCTCGATCAGCTGCTGGCCGACCAGATCGACAGCACTTCTCCAAGCTTTCATCAATGGCTCACGCCGGCTGAGTACGCCGATCGGTTCGGCGCGACGGAGCCGGATTTGGCGCAGCTTACCGCGTGGCTTGCCTTGCAGGGGCTTCGCGTTGACTCTGTCTCAGCCGCGCGCACACGGATCACGGTCTCGGGTACCGCCGGGCAGACCCAGCGAGCCTTTGCGGCTCCGCTACGTCGCATGGTCTCCGCCGGCACTCTCTACTTCGCGACTATAGGCCAACCTACTGTTCCGCTGGAGCTTACGACTCTCATCGAGAGCATCTCAGGCCTCGACGATCTTCCCTCAGCCGCAGACCGGATCACTCTCAGCACGGGAACAAATATCACTTCGGCAGCTCTGACAGCACATGCGCTTGGCTCCAAAAGCATGCTGACACCCGAGCCAGTTCCGGGCTCCCCTTTGTCTCCGGCACCAGCCGCCGATTCTTTTGCCGCGCTGACCGAGCTGGTAGACGCGAATACCAGCGCCGTCGTCACGCTCTCGTCCTCGACATGCTTGAGCGATCTCTCCGCGGCCGAGATCGCCGACTATCGCGCGCTGCTCCGTCAGGCCAACGCGCAGGGCATGACTGTCGTATCGACCAGCGGCTGCTCGTTGAACGCGGCGAACGCCTCTAGCCCCAAGGCTGAGCTCCCGGGATTTCCGGCTGCCCTGGGCGAGGTCACAGCAGTCATCCTCACGCCTACTCCCGTCGCAGTAGCCGCCTCCATGGCGGCCGAGGCACGTCCCTCATGGCAGGCAGCGCCCGGTCTGCCAGCCGATGCCTTGCGCCACGAACCCGACCTCACCACCGATTCAGCCGAGGCGCTCGCAACTACCTTCCGAACCCTTGTTCAGCAGACCGGGCAACGGCTCGGCAACGTGAATGCGACTCTATACGCGCTGGCCAAGACACCCGGCCTCTACACGCAGCCCGAGGCGTCGGCCTCCGGCACAACAGCTAGAGTAGAAGCCACAGCCAGCTTGGAAATGTCAGCCAGCTCCGGGACAGGAAGCTGGGAGCCCGCGTCGGGTCTGGGCAAGATTAACTTGGCGACGTTGCTCAAGGTCTTCCCGCGCGCGACCGCCGCTATTGGCACCATAACGGGCGTGCAGTCGTCCAGCTACGCCGTCGGCTATGGCGACAGCTTTACGCTCACCGCGAAGGTCGTTCCGAACGCCTACGGCATGACGAATCCGACGGGAACCGTGGTCTTCACGGCCTCTTCGCAGGGAACCCTGGGCAGCTCCACGATCGACGGCAATGGCAACGCGACGCTCATCCCGGATGTGCTGCCCGCCGGTACCTACGCCATCTCCGCCGTCTACTCGGGCGACGGCAGCTACACCGGGTCGGCCAGCACCATCAAAGCGACCGTAACGATTAGTCCCGTCAACGCGAAGCTGACGGCATCGGTCGCTCCCGCAACCAACGTTCCCTACGGAGCCACGGCAACCGTCACGGCCACGGTCGCCCTTCCGGGTGCGAACGCCGCGCCTATCGGGCCCGTAACTGCACAGATCGAGGGCATCACGGGAGCTTTCTACACGGCGACTCTCAGTCCGAACCCTGGCGGAAATACGGCGACGGCAAACATCGTTGTCTCCATTCCCTCCCCAGGACGATACGAGCTCGACGTCACCTGCCAGGGAACCACCAACTTCCAATGCCAGACACCGACGCAGCTTTCGCTGAACACGGTCAAGGGATACACCAACACGACAGTCTCGGTGACCCCCGCGGCGCCGCAGGCCGGACAGCCCATTACGCTGACGGCGGTCGTTGCCAATGCGGGCAATGGCACTGGCACCTACGTGTACAACGGCTCCGTCAGCTTTTATGATTCAGGCAAGCTGCTAGCCACCTCGCCTGTGGCTACGAATCAGGCGACCATCAGCCTGGCCCTCTCCGGCAACCGGACGCACACCATCACGGCGACGTACACCGGAGACTCCAACTGGAACACCAGCACCTCCGGCGCCGTCTCCGTCAGCCCTACGATTCTGCCCGACTCGCTCACCCTCGCCTCCACGGTCACGAGCTCCAACTCGCTTGCCGGCGTCAACATCATCTTCACCGCGACGACCACGACCACCATCACCTATGGCACCGGTCCGACCGGCACCATCACCTTCTTTGATACCTTCAACGGCTCCGTTGTGCAGCTCGGCAACCCCGCAACGCTTGTCGCGAACGGCCCCACCGCCTCGATCGGACTTTTCACCACAACCGGGCTGCTTCCCGGAACGCACCGCATCTACGCGCAATACAGCGGCGACGACAACTACGCCTCGGCCATCAGCGCCGTTCTCGTCCTCTCCCTTTCGGACTTCAACCTCACGATGACTCCAAACTCGCTCTCGCTCGCGCAGGGCAAGAGCCAGCAGGTCACGGTCTTCGTGGGAGAGAGCGGCGGCTTCGCCGGAACAGTGAGCCTTGGCTGCACGCCGCCCTCCTCAAGCCTGGCCACCTGCAACTTCGCTCCCGCCTCGGTCACGGGTGGCGGCTCAACGATCTTGACGATTACGACGACTGCGGCAAGCGCCGCAACAGCGCGCAACAGCCACGAACGCGAGACGGGTCTCTGGACCGCGGGAACCGGCGCGTCTCTGGCCGCTCTTCTACTGATCGTGCTTCCCGGCCGGCGGCGCCTCCTCCCGAGTCTGCTGACAGTCCTCGTCGCTGCCGGTCTGGTCTCCGCCACCCTCGGCTGCGGCCTCGGTGTGTCCAGCTCTGCAGCTTCCAGTTCAGGGACGAGCAGCGGCTCATCCGGCTCCACGGCCAACGACGGTACTCCGCTCGGCACCCAGAACTTCGTGATTACCGCGGCGGGGTCTGATGGCGCCAACACTATTCGTCACACGTATCAGTATCAGGTCACGGTTCAATAGAGCCGTAGAGTCCGGGATATAGAAGCTTCGCGCGATGGCGCAACTTTTCCGAAACACCTGGTTTAACCACGCAGAGATTCTCCCCCGGCTTTGCGTGAGGATAACTATGCAATGGACTTTAGCCTTCCGTCCGAGCGCGAGACCTGAGATTCTAGGACTGTCTATGCCGAGCCTCCCCTGCTGCCTCCGTCGCCCTCTCTCCGTCGCCGCTCTGCTTCTCTCACCCGCTTTGCTGCTGTTGCCTCAAGCTAGTCTCGCTCTCAGTCCGCAAAACCGCATTGCCACGGTGGATGGCGCGGCGCGCGGAACCATCGCGCACAGCGTCGCCGGCCGAACAAAGGCAGCGACCGACCTTGGCCAGGCCCCATCCGATCGCCGGCTTGACGGTGTAACCCTCTTCTTCAGCCGTACCGCCGCCCAGCAGGCCGCGCTTGACCAGTTGCTGGCGGCCCAGCAGACGCCGGGCTCTCCCCAGTACCATAAGTGGCTCACGCCGGTGCAGTTCGGTCAGCAGTTTGGCCTCTCCGCGGCGGACCTGGCCAAGGTGACGAGCTGGCTCACCGCGCAGGGCCTGACCGTCACCTACGTTGCGCCCAGTAACTCCCTCATCACGGTTGGCGGCACGGTAGCGCAGGTCCAGCAGGCCTTCGGCACCAGCATGCACTCGGTGATGTCCCATGGTGAGCAGCACATCGCCAACGTAAGCGATCCGGTGCTTCCAGCCGCGATCGCGACTGTCGTCTCCGGCATCGGCGGCCTGAACGACTTCAAACTTGTCTCCCATGCGCGACCGCGGGTTGTTCCGGCCAGTGAAGCAACACCGGCCTTTACGTCCGGCCTGTCAGGATCGCACTATCTCGCTCCCGGCGACTTCCAAACGATCTACGATTCGAAGCCATTACTTGCGGCCGCGATTAATGGCGCCGGAGCAACGATCGCGGTCATGGGGCAGACGGACATCTCGCTTCCTGAGGTCGCCGCCTTCCGTGCGGCCGCCGGCCTGCCCGCCCAGGTTCCGACCATCATTCCTGCAACTGCCGCAGATCCGGGAAGCCAGACGGGTGACATACCGGAGGCGCAGCTTGATGTGGAATGGGCCGGGGCCTCAGCGCCCAACGCGACGATCGTCTATGTCAATAGCTCCTCCACGACAGCAAATGGAGCTTTCAGCTCGCTGCAGTATGCAATAACTCAGAACGTTGCACCCATTCTTTCCATCAGCTACGGAAATTGTGAGCCGGCCCTCGACGCCGCTTTCGTTTCCAGCTTCAGTGCTCTCTTCCAGCAGGCCAATGCGCAGGGTCAGACGATCATTGCTCCCGCCGGCGACGCAGGCGCTACCGACTGCGATAACGGCTCAGTGAGCGCCGCGGACGGCCTGGCAGTCGATTTCCCGGCCAGCTCTCCCTACGTGACCGGTGTGGGTGGCACCATGTTTTCCGATATCGCTTCGCCCATAAGCTACTGGCAGAGTGCCAGCGGCACCACGGACCAAGTTATTTCGGCTCTCGGATACATCCCGGAGGCCGTGTGGAATGAATATGCCTATTTTGGCGGCGTGGTCGCAGGCGGCGGCGGAGCCAGCGTCTACTTCACAAAGCCCACCTGGCAGATCGGCAATGGCGTTCCCTCCGATCTCTCGCGCGACGTTCCCGATATCGCTCTCAACGCGGGTTCCGGTCACGACGGATACCTTTATTGCGTTCCTGTCATCACGGGCGTAACGACGCTTGCCTCCTGTACGAACGGCTTCCGTGATGCTTCGAGTGGGCTGGCTGTCGTCGGCGGTACCAGTGCGGGTGTTCCATCCTTCGCGAGCGTTCTGGCTCTGGTTGAGCAGAAGATCGGCGCGACCTCCGGCCTCGGTAATATCAATCCGATTCTCTACGGTCTGGGCGGCAGCTCTGCTTTCCATGACGTCACCTCTGGAAGCAACAGCAGCCCTTGTGTGAGTGGCGCACCGGACTGCCAGACCGCAAACAGCATCGGTTTCAGCGCCACCCCCGGATACGATCTCACCACCGGATGGGGAAGCATTGACGCCTACAATCTGGCGAACGCCTGGCAATCTGCTATTCCCGCAGGTGGCGCGAGCACAACGGGCTCAGCCGGTACGGTCACCACGGTTACGCTCCCTACTGGCGCGCAGAGCTGTGGCATTAGCGGCGGTTCAATCACCATTACAGTTTCGGTTGCCGCCACTACTTCACCGAACGCCGTATCGACGGGAATCATTCCGACCGGATCGGTACAGATGCTGATAGACGGCACGCCGATCGGCTCTCCTGTTGTCCTGACGAATGGTTCTGCCACCATGACAGCTCCAACTACAGGTCTGAGCTCGGGCGCGCATAACGTTGCTGCTGTGTATCTCGGCAGTGCAACCTTCGCGCCGTCCAAGAGTTACCTCGCCGCTACGGTGCTCGCAAACACCCTGAAGCCGACCAAGATCATCGACGTCGTCTCATCCACAACGCCGGATTTTGCGCTGTCACCTTGCCTTCCCGCAGTTACGGTGAAAGGCGGTGCGACCAGTTCGCCCGTAACCCTCACTGTTTCGTCCTTCAACGGATTCAGTGGTCCGGTAACCTTCACTGCTAGTACGGATTCCAGTTTGGCGGCCGGCTTTAGCTTCTCTGCTTCGCCCGTGACCGTGTCGTCCTCCGCGGCGGGCACAACTACACTCAGCTTTTCGGCCTTTACTACGACAGCAGCCGGGAGCGCGATTGGATCCTCCGGCCTTAAACGTCTTCCTGCTTCTACAAGCGCCGGTCTGAAACACCCTGGTCTGCTTGGAACGGGCGCGGGAACTGCCGTGCTTGCCTCTGTTCTATTCCTTGTTCTTCCTAAACGGAGACGAGTCTTTAGCCTGCTTGCTGCGATCCTCTCGGTGTCTGCTCTCGGTCTCAGCGGGTGTGGCTCCGGCGCGACCCCGATCAATGGCGGCACTACGACTGGAACTAGCACGACAACTCCGACCGCGGTCGGCACCTACCTTGTCAACGTGACCGCAAGCGGAACCAACAGCGCAGGTCAGGCGCTGGTGCACACAGTCGTTCTCACGCTCAACGTCAACTGATACGGTGTAATCTCCCTACCAAGAGCCGTGCCTCTCGCGCGGCTCTTGGTGACTAATCCAGCTCTATCTCAACCGAGCTACGCTGCGTCTGTGCCAGAGTAATAAAAGCGTCCTGTGCCGAGCAGATTTTCCCGTCCTGTAGCGCCCGTATGTAGCTTCCGTCTGGCTGTAGCAGACGCGCCTTGACGTTGTCCTTCGCGTATGTCGCCAGAATCTCGTCCCGCAGCCGGTGACTCAGCTCCGGCTGCGTCACCGGGAAGACGACCTCGCATCGCTCATGCAGGTTGCGCGGCATCCAGTCCGCACTTCCACAGAAGACCTCCGGCGCTCCTCCGTTTGCGAAGCTGAAGATCCGGCTATGCTCCAGAAAACGGCCAACGATCGATCGCACACGGATGCGCTCACTCAGGCCCGGCACCCCCGGCCGCAGAGAGCACATGCCGCGGATGATCAGGTCTATCTCCACGCCTGCCTGGCTCGCCTCGTACATGGCTTCAACGCAGCCGCGATCGAGCAGCGCGTTCATCTTTGCGACGATCCCGGCCGGCCGGCCGGCCCTGGCGTGCTCCGCTTCGCGCCGTATCAGCTTTTCGAGATCAGCCGCCAAAGTGAGTGGCGCAACCAGCAGTGGCCTGACCGCATCGCCCTCAGACTCCGCGGTCAGATAGTTGAAGACCGCCTGCACCGCGGAGGTAATCTCCGGCCGCGCCGTCAGCAGGCTGATGTCGGTGTAGAAGCGCGCCGTTACCGGGTTGTAGTTTCCCGTTCCCAGATGCGCATACCGCCGAATCACGCCGTCCGCATCGCGGCGCACCAGCAGCGCCAGCTTGCAGTGCGTCTTCAGACCGAAGATGCCGTGGAACACACCGACCCCGGCATCCTCCAGCTCGCGCGCCCAGCGGATATTCGAGGCCTCATCAAATCGGGCCATCAACTCCACAACGACTGTGACGTCTTTGCTCTGTGCCGCCTCGATCAGCGCGCGAAACATCGAGGAGTCCGCACTCGTTCGATAGAGTGTCTGCTTCATCGAGATCACGGAAGGATCCGCCGCACCCGATCCCACAAATCCCTCGACCGTTTTGTAGCTGTCAAACGGATGATGCAGCAGCACATCCTGTGACCGCAGTTCGTCAAACAGATCCGCCGACTTTGGCCCCAACTTGAACTCCTTGCCGACGAAGACGGGGTACTTGAGATCCGGCCGCTTGGCCTCGGAGTACAGGTTCATCAGACGTGAGAGGTTGACCGGTCCGTCAGTCCGGAAGACCTGCCACGCCTCCAGCTCAAAGTTCATCATCAGCCGCTGCGTGATCTCGTCTGTTGCCGAGCACTCGATCTCTAACCGAACCGCGTCGCCCTTGCGGCGGTTATGCAGCTCCGCGCGAACGCTCTCGAGCACCGAGCGCGACTCCTCCTCCTGCATGTACAGGTTGCTGTTGCGGGTCACGCGAAAGGCGGCGCTTTCCAGCACCTGGTAGCCCCTGTACATGCGCTCCACCTGCGATTCGATCAGCTCATGGAGCAGAATAAAGTCGCTCGTACCGTCTTTGCCGGGCAGGCTGACCAGGCGTGGAAGCGATCGCGGCACAGTCAAGACGCCGAGCACCGGAACCGTCTTCAGACCGGTTGTCTGATTTCGCTTATGCCGCAGCAGCAGCGCGATGCAGAGAGCCTTGTTGAGCACGCGCGGAAACGGATGCGAGGGATCGATCGTAACCGGCGTCAGCAGCGGATCGATCTCGCTGGCGTAAAACTGCAGCGCGGCCTTTCTCGCCGCATCGTCCAGCTCCTTCCAGCGCAGCACGCGAACGCGTTCGGCCGCGAGCGCGGGCAGCAGTTGTTTATTCCAGCAGCGGTACTGCGCCCGCACAAACAAATCAATCTGTTTGGTGAGCGCGTTTAGCCGCTCCTCGAGCGTCATGCCACCCTCGTCCGCGGCCTGCGCTTGATTGTCGCCGTCCTCGATCCGCTGCATCATTCCGGCCACGCGAATCTCGATGAACTCGTCGAGATTGCTGGCCGTGATCGCCAGGAACTTTACCCGCTCGAGCAGCGGATTTGTCGCATCCACCGCCTCCTCAAGGACACGCTCGTTGAACCGCAGCCAGCTCTCATCCCGACTGAGGAAGCGCGTCATCACGGCCGGCTGCGGCGGCGTTACAGCCTTGGCCTTTGCCTTCCGTTTTGACGTCTGCTTTTTCGCTGTTTTCGTCACGGCGTCCTGCTGGTTGGCAATTTGTGGAGGGTCTTGACTCATGACCTGGATGAGCCTACGACACTGATATTAAGGCCGCGAGTATTTCTTGACGAGCCCACACACATCATTCTGCCTGGACGCCGGTATCGAAAGAAAGCAGCCCCAAGAGGCTGCCGTCTTCTACTCCATAGTGGACCGCGCTCATTGGTGCCGGTGCATCGTCCATCCCAGGTACTTCTCCGCGGCCTCCATCACCGGACTTGCCACTGTTGAGAAGTTGGCTGCTACATGGTGCTCAAAGCCGTTCTCGCAGATATACCGCAGCAGCTCCTGCATCTTCGGAATCTCGACCACGCCCGCGCCGCCGAAGGTCTGCAGCGGGTCATCCGTAAATCTGCCTTCGCCGACATAGCCTGTGATGCATCCGTTGAAGTCGTCCGTCGAGAACCGCGCAAAGCTCATCGCGCCAGCCTTTACCGTCCCATCGAGCGTTCCGTAGGTATTCTCTTTTCCGACTGTGCCCGCGATGATCTGCTGGAAGTCCATCTTCACCCCTTCTTTGAAGAAGTGCTTCGGCAGATTTGAGCAATGAAAGCAGACCGCTTTGTCCGGGTTATCGCCGTAGTTGTTGTTCCAGTCCAGCAGCGCACTCGGCGTCTCACTCGCCAGTCCGAGCGCATACATGCTGAGCGTGCCCATCGTGTCCGTCTCGCACGCGCTTGGAATCAGGTTCTCGCTCATCATGCTCATAACGGTGCAGGGAACCACGCCGAAGTACTCCTCCATCGAGGTCCAGCACTGAACGCTTGAGATCGTCAGCTCATGCGAGGTCATAAAGCCGTCGATCACCACACCCAGCTTTGACATCTTCAGCAGCGCCTCTTCCGGCGTATTGTTCAGCGGCAGATAGCTCTTGATCGTAGCCAGCTTCTCCTGCACGCGCGCTTCACTGTCCGGCAGCTTGGCGATCTGGCCGAAGACCTCGCTCAGGTCCAGTGTGTCAACTGTAATGCCCGATCGCTCGAGCAGCTTCTCCGAGTAGCGGACGGTGTTAAACGCGGCGGGACGCGCGCCGATCGCGCCGATCCGTAGATTCTTGAAACCCTTCACCACACGGCAGACACTGGCAAACCACTGGAGATCGGCACGGAACTCGTCCGAGTCAGGAGCCTCCGTGTGCAGCCGCGTCAGCGAGTAGGGAATCCGGTACTGCTTCAGGTTATTCGCGATCGACATCTTGCCGCAGAAGCTGTCGCGCCGGAAGGCGATCGACATCTTGCCCGCATGGTCCGGCGTCGCCTGAATCAGCACCGGCACCCGCAGGTCCGCAAGCCTGAGCGCATCGGCCAGCCCACGCTCCTCGCCAAAGTTCGGCAGCGTGATGATGATGCCGTCGATCTCCTTCGCATGCTTCTGGAAGAGCGCCGCGCACTTCTTGGCATCCTCGTAGGTCTCAACCGCGCCATGCGCCGTCTCGTCCGGCGAGAGCACAATGGCCTGTATGCCGGCAGCCTCGAGCGCCGCCACCATCTCCAACCGTCCACTCGTCGCCAGGTGGCTCGGAAAGAAGCCGCGATTGCCAACGATCACACCGAACGTCATCTGCCTGCCCATCTCCACTCCCTCTTCGCTTGTGCTGTCAATCTGTCTGGTTCAGTTTGCTCAGTCCGCGGCACTAGTCAGTCACAGCCTGTATATGCGCGTGCGGTTCGGTCGGAGCGATCCGGTAGCCTCTCCAGCCGTAATAGATCACAAAGAGATAGCAGAGCAACGGAAGGAAGAGCGAGTGGTGAATCCCATAGCGATCGGCAAGAAAGCCCATCAGCACCGGGATCAACGCTCCGCCGACGATCCCCTGTACCAGCAAGCCGGATCCGCGACCGGTCAGCGGGCCAAGTTCGGCAACCGCCAACGTGAAGATGGTCGGAAACATGATCGAGTTGAACAAGCCGACGGCGAGAATTGTGACGGCCGCGAAGTAGCCCGTGCCCAGCAAGGAACACAGCACGAGTACACCCGCGCCAACGCCGCTCCAGGCCAGCATCTTCGAGGCGGACAGCCGCTGCATGACGGCAGAACCGATGAAGCGCCCAACCATCATGCCGCCCCAGTAGAGCGCAACCAGCTTTGCCCCCTGCTGCAGCGGAAGGCCAGCAATCGAAGGATCGGCCAAGTACTTGACCAGAAAGCTGCCGATCGAGACCTCCGCGCCGACATAGATAAAGATTGCGACGGCGCCGAGATAAAGGTGCGGGTGATTCCAGACACTGTCTTCCTTCACGTTCAGGCTGCTGGGGCGAAAGTCGCGTGTAACCTCCAGGCGCGGAAAGCGATAGAGCGCGATCGCCAGAGCCAGAACGCCGAGGATGATAGCCAGCATGATGTAAGGAAATTTGACGCTCGCAGCCTGCTGCATACGGTCGGCCAGCGCGTCTGAGGCATGAACCTGGATGTGCTTTGCTGAGGCCGCAGCGGTCCCACCCAGAATAAGAACGCTGCCGACGTATGGAGCCACGGTATCCCCAAGCGTATTGAAGGCCTGCGTGAGATTCAACCGGCTGGAGGCCGTCTCCGACGGACCAAGGATGGTTACATAAGGGTTGGCCGCGACCTGAAGCAGCGTTACACCAGCCGCCAGCACAACCTGCGCCGCAAGAAAAAAAGCGTATGAGATCGCCGTGGCCGCCGGCACAAAGAGCAGGGCTCCAGCGCCCATCGTGAGCAGGCCGATGACCATTGTGCGCTGGTAGCCGACCCATTCCACCAGTTTGCCCGCGGGCTGGGCAAAGATGAAGTAGGAGCCGAAGAACGCGAGCTGGATCAGTGATGCCTGCACGTAGTTCAAGGAGAAGATGGACTGAAGGTGGGGAATCAACGCATCGTTCAGAACCGTGCAGAATCCCCAGATAAAAAAGAGTGTGGCGACCATCGCCATCGCGCTATAGTTCGTGGTGCCGGGAGCATTACTGAAGGCGGGGCTCTTGCCTGCGGGAGTCATTGCCATGCGTGAGGACGATCACTTTCTAGCCGCGCGCAGCGGCTTTGCTGCAGGAATGCGCCGAGCGGGAATCGAACTCTTGCGCTTGATGTGGATGCTGTCCGCATCGCCGGAACTGGGGACGGGAGAAGCTCTTGGACTCCTAGGCGGTGTTGGAACGTATGGCTAACCCATGACCGATCTCGAAGGTGGACGACAAGCGCAGGAAACGTTGTCTTTGATGCTTCGCCTTCGCTTGGCAACATAAACCGCTTGACTATACCAGTTACACCACATCCCCGGCTCTTGCTTTCTTCCGGCACACGGGTCCATCCGCAGCCGCTTTGACAACAAGTCCGTGCGTCAGCGACTCTGAGGGAGCGTGGCCGCGCCGCTCGCGTCCACATCAGGAGATGCTCAATGCGTCAAAGTAGACTTTGGTCCCTCGCCCTCACGACAGCCATGGCTCTCGCCCTTCCTTCGGCTCATGCCCAGACTGCGGGACAGGATATGAAGAACGCCGGTTCCGACACCAAGAACGCCACAAAGTCCGCCGGTCATGGCATCAGCAAGGGAACCAAAACGGGCTATCGTAAGACCAAGCACGGCACAAAGAAGGCCTATCACAAGGTAGACGGCAATCCGAATACGAAGTAGCCGCTGCTGCTAGCAAAGAAGCAAAGCTCTCTGCTAGGCGAGGGCGGCCTGCGCGGATCGCTCCGGCCAAACCATCATCGCCGCGCCTGCCACCAGCGCCACCCAGTACAGATCCGCCCCCAGCAGATGCACGAGCTGCAGCCAAACCGGCGCCATAAGCAGCACGTCCGCCGCTCCCAGCACGAACTGCGTTGCCAGCAGCGCCAGGATCACCTTTACCCATCCATGCTGCTTGCGGCGCCACGCCGTCGCGATAAGCCAGAGCACGAACGCCCCGGCTATAACTGCGCTTGCCGGATGCACCCAGCGCACCCGCAGCAGCATGGGCGCCGTCTTCGAGAAGTCCGCCGCAATCGCCGCACGCAAGCTCACCGACGGATAGAGCGTATCGCCCAGCGCCGCCAGACTGCCGCTTACCCCTACCAGCAGCGTCGCCCCCAGCCCGGCAACGGCCCACACCAGCCGGCGCCCGTCGGCTCGCATCTCGTGCCAACGCTGGCCCGTCCCCAGCAGCCGCGCCGTCAAAGTCAACCCGGCGAGCAGAAGCAGCGTATTCGACAGGTGAACACTCAGCATGACCACCCGCCCCAGGCTCTGATTTCCGGTGACATATCCCAGCTTTACCAGCAACGCCCCGAGGAAAGCCTCATTCAGCAGCAGCACGCCCGAGACAACCGCCAGAGCCCGCGCCGCCTGCCCTTTAGCCGTCGATCGAAATACCCACACCAGCAGCCCGATAACAGCAAACGTCGCTCCACCCGTCATGCATCGATGCGTGAACTCGATGATCGTGTCCACCCGCGGCGCCAGCGGCACGACCTGCCCGTTGCACAGCGGCCAGTGATTCCCGCAGCCCGCGCCCGACCCCGTCGCCCGCACCAGTGCGCCCCACAGAATGACCAGCACGTTGTAGCCAACCACCATCCATGCATACCGCGTCGCCAGTGCACGAGACCGCGTCCACCCACTGCTCAAAACTGCCGGTATCGCCGTCGTTGCCATGGCTTTATTCTACGAGCGCCGCAGCCGCCCAAACGTTTGACCCAGCCGGGACCACCCGTTACACTCACAAAGGTGGCGACGCGTTGCACCTCGTGGCCCTGCACTGCCTGTGTTGCCCCCTCGTTCAATGGTAGGACCGACGACTCTGAATCGTTCAATCGGGGTTCGAATCCCTGGGGGGCAACCAATCATATTCCAACATTTCGTAAAGGCCGGCAGATCCGGCTTTGCTAAGCTTTGCTAATTATCATTACTCGTCTGTTATCGTGGGGCCATGTGGAGGGTGAACGATGGTTGCATCTGAGCTATTGGCAGCATCGATTCCAAGTGTTCTGGTCGCTATGAGCTGGGTACAGAACAACGTTCGCCTAAGCCGGCTTGAAAGCACCGTCGATATGCGCTTTAGTCGCGTTGAGTCTGAGATAGATAGAATCAGCACTCGCATGGACCAGATGAGCACCCGTATGGACCAGATGAGCACCCGCATTGAAGGAGTACAGGTACAGAGTCATGCAGATGCGCTGTCTATTCTGAAAACTATGACTGATCTGCATGAGCGTGTCGCTAAGGTCGAGGTCCGGCAAGGCCTCTAAGGAGTCGCATCTACTCCACACGAGCCTCCCGCAGCCAGTCAAAGTTCCCACTCACCCCCGGCCGCACTTCGCTCATCCTCGCTGAGTGCACCACCTCGTTATCCGGATACCACAGCGGCAGAACCGGCAGCTCGTCGGCAAGAATCGTCTGCACCTCCACGTAGTCTCGCCGCCGCAGCTCCCGATCCGTTGCAGCTCCGGCCTCCGCCAGCAGTGCATCTACCCGCGCGTTCGAGTAGTGCCCCCGGTTCCCACCCCTGGGCGGCATCATCTCCGTCTGAAGCGCATACCGGAAGATATCCGGATCCTCATTCACGCCGATCCATCGCAGCGCATAGATCTGGAACGCCCCCCTCGTCACATCCGCGTAGAACGTCCCAAACTCCGCCGACCGTATCTGCAGGTCGATCCCTGCCGCGCGCAGCTGCGCCTGCATGACTGTCGCCATCAGGCGTGTCGTCTCGTCTGTACTGGTCTTGATCGTCAGCCGCAGCCGCACGCCATCTTTTCCGGCACGGTAGCCCGCCGCCTCGAGCAGCCCCCGCGCCCGCGCCGCAGCATGCGGATAACTCGCCATCTCCGCATCCGCCGCCCGCGCCCAGTGCCCCGGCGGCAACAGGCTGTTCGCCAGCCGCGCCTTGCCTCGCCACAGCGCGTCGAGGATCGCCTGCCGGTCGAGCGCACACGCCACCGCCTGCCGCACCCGCTTATCCTGCAGCAGCGGGTCAGCCACGTTGAAGGTCATGTAGATCGCCACCGAACTCGGCCCCGTCTCGGTTCGTAGGCCGGGTGTGTCCCGCAGCGCATGCACCATATCGAGCGTAATTCCATTGCTCTCTGCATCTGCCGACCCCTTCTTCAGTTCGAGCGCCGTCGTAATCGCATCCGGCACTACGGCGAATCGCAGCCGCTCAATCAGGTGTCCGCCTGGAGTCTGTGAGCGAGCGATACCGAAGCTGTCAGGCCCCGCCACACGGTCCGCCCAGTACGCGTGGTTGCGCTCCATGATTACCTCTTTATCCTGCACCGCGCTCACAAACCGGAACGGCCCCGAGCCTACAGGATGCTGCCCCAGTTCCTTGCCCGACCCGCGTGGCACCACGCCAAACAAACCGTCACTCATATTGAACAGCAGCCCCGCATCCGGCCTGCGCAACCGCACCACCACCGTGAGCCGATCCGGCGTCTCGACGCGCTCTACCGAGGCAAACGCTCCACCTTTCGCTGTTACTAGCGTTCCGTCCGTCATCGACCGAATCGTCCACGCCACATCCTCAGCCTCGAGCGGCCGCCCATCCGTAAACCGCACCCCGTCCCGCAGGTGAAAGCCCCACGTCCGCGCATCCGGCTGCTCCCACCGTTCCGCCAGCCAGGGCCGCAGCTCAAAATGCGCATCCTTCTTCACCAGCGCGTCGAACAGCAGCCCGCCCACCCTCTCCGACTGCGCGTCCGTGCCTATCCGCAGGTCGAGATTATTTGGGCTGGACTCGATCGCCATAACCGCCACACCCGGCTCCGGCCTACGGCTCCGACAGCCACCCAGAACACAGCAGCTCGCAAGTAGTGATACCGCTGCTTTCCACAGTACAAGGGCGCGACCACCAGGGCGGACCATCACTGCGGTCCGATCGCTGCCAGACTTCGCAGAATCTTCGAGAGATCGAGGATCTCTCCCTGATCGCCTCGCAGTGTTCCGACCCACCGGCCAGCCCGGTCAAAGCACGTCACGTTTACCCGTCCATCGCGCGACCGCAGAACATCGGTACAGCGATACTTGTCGCGCAGAAAGGCATCCGCCGGCGTCGGCTCCAGGCGATCTCCCGGTGTCATCCGCGGCGTCTCCAGCCGCTGCCAGCGAACCGCCATCTCCTCCGCGTCGAACGGCTCCTGAGCCTCATAGATCTGAATTCGATCCGGCACTCGGCCCGGCCATACTCTCAGCCTGTTGCGCAACACAATCCCGCGCTGCCCCGGAGAGAGCTCTTCCGGACGCCAGCCAAACGGCACGCGGAAGGCTCCACTGCCATGGCTCATCGTCCAGCCATGCGACAGGCCCCAGCACACATCGGAAACACTCCCGCGAAAGACCAGCAAAGACGCCAGCAGAAGGATGCCGCCGCATGCAAGGCTGTTGTGCCATCCCGACCGCCTCCATCCCCGGTTCTGCTCGCCAGACGTCCTCATCCGAACGAGACCTTGCCCAGCACCACCGGCCGCGCCGCTCCCGTCGCTCCGACTACATTCCCCGGCAGTCCCCACCACGTCAGCCAAGCCAGCAGCGCAAACGCCACCGCCTCCTTCGCCTCCGCCGCGACACCCAGCTCCTCTATTTGCCGCACGGCAACACCGCGCTCCGCAAATCCATTCCGCAGCATACCCATCAACGTCGAATTTCTCGCGCCGCCCCCGGCCACGACAAAGTCCACGCCGCCCATGTTCGCCATCCGCTCCGCTACAAACCGCTCATACGCTGCAATCATCGAGCGAGCGGTCAAAGCCGTCACCGTTGCCACTACATCGGCATCTCCTGCTCCGGCCGCGTGGCATCGCGCAATCAGGCCGTCAGCAAACACCGCCCCGAACTCCTCGCGCCCGCAGCTCTTTGGTGGAGCCGCCTCAAAGTACGCTGCTTCGAGCGCCCGCTCTACCTCGCCTGTAAGGACACGTCCACTAAGCGCGATCACACCGTCTTCATCAAACTCCCGGCCATAAAGCCGCCGCATCGAGTGGTCAATCGCCATGTTGCCCGGCCCTGTATCAAACGCCAGTACTTCAGCAAGATTTGCTCCGGCCGGCATCGCCGTCAGATTCGCAATCCCGCCAACATTTGCCAGCACTCGCCCCACCGTGGGCGACCGGAAGATCGCCCAATCCAGCATCGATACCAGCGGCGCTCCCTGGCCGCCCGCCGCCAGATCCGCCGGCCGGAAGTCGCTCACGACAGAGCAGCGCAGCCGCTCCACCAGCACCGCTGCCTCGCCTACCTGCCACGTCGCCCGCACCGGAGTCCCAAGGTACTCACTCGCCGTCGCCTGATGGTAGATCGTTTGTCCATGACATCCCACCAGCTCCGGTCGCACTCCCAACGACGCACACGCCGCCTCGACGGCATCCGCGTACAAAGCACCTAATCGCCAGTTCAACCGGCTCAGCTCCGCCACACTGATCGCTTCAGCCGCCATCGCGCCCAGCACCGCCTCGCGTACCGCGGCAGGGTAGGGAAACGATCGATGTCCCAGCACTTCAATCGCTGGCGCACCCTCAGCTCCCGGACCGATCCGGCAAATTGCTACGTCCACCCCATCGGCCGAGGTTCCACTCATCACGCCGGCAACCACCATGTTCTCGCCCTGCGCGCCCATCACGCCCGCATCTCCCGCTGCAGCTCGGCCAGCAGATTCATCGCCTCGCGCGGCGTCATCTCATCCAGATCCACTGTTCCGATCCGGTCCACAATCGTCTGCGAGAGTGGCGTGAACATGGTCATCTGCATCGCCGGCCCCGTCTCGCTCACATCTGTTTCGGCAGCCGTCCGCATCCCCTCGGCCTCTGCCCGCTCGTGCGCCCGCAGCACCTCGCGCGCCCGCTCGATCACCTTCGGCGGCAGCCCCGCCAGCCGCGCGACCTCAATGCCGTAGCTCTTGCTCGCCGCGCCAGCTTCAACCGTGTGCAGAAACACGATTCCACCGGCAACCTCCTTCACCGTCACCCGCAGATTTGTGACCTTCGCCAAAGTCGCCGAAAGCAGCGTCAACTCGTGATAATGCGTGGCAAAAAGTGTCCTTGCCTGGACGGAATTATGCAGGTGTTCGACCGCCGCCCAGGCCAGCGACAGACCGTCATAGGTCGCCGTTCCGCGCCCCATCTCATCGAGCAGAATGAGCGATTTCTCCGTTGCCTGATTCAGAATTGACGCCGTCTCCGTCATCTCCACCATGAAGGTTGATCGCCCCCGAGCTACGTTATCGCTCGCGCCTATCCTGGTGAAGACACGGTCAACAAGCCCCAGCCGGAAGCGCTCCGCCGGCACAAAACTTCCTGCCTGCGCCATAATCGCCAGAAGAGCAGCCATCCGCAGATATGTGCTCTTGCCCCCCATGTTAGGGCCGGTAATCAGCCCAACTGTCGGCCCGCCCGCGTTCTCGCGGGTGGCCTCTAAGTACAACGAGTTCGGCACAAAGCGGCCGACGCCTGACTGCTCCATCCGGCGTTCCACCACTGGGTGCCGGCCGTGCACAATCTCGATCACACCCGTGTCGTCCACCTCCGGTCGTACCCACCCGAAGCGCACCGCCTGCTCCGCATACGCTGCCGTCAGATCAATCTCAGCCACCCGCCGTGCCGTTGCTCGCAGACGCCCCGCCGCCGCCAGCACGGCCGACCGCAGCTCTGCGAACAGCCGCCGTTCGATCTCTCCACACCGCTCCTGCGCATGCAGGATCTTCGTCTCAAGCTCCTTCAACTCCGGCGTGGTGAAACGCTCCGCGTTGACCAGCGTCTGCTTGCGTTCGTAGTCGCCTGGGACCGCATTCGCATTCGCCCGGGTCACCTCGATGTAGTAGCCGAAGACGTTGTTAAACCGCACCTTCAGACTGCCTATACCGGTCCGCGCACGCTCCCGCTCTTCGATCGCCGCCACTGCCTGCCGGCCATTCTGCCCAAGCTCGCGCAGCTCATCAAGCTCGGCTGAAACACCGCTCCGAATCGCCCCCGCATCGCCGATCGAGAGCGGCGGCTCCTCCGTCAATGTCTGGGAGATCCGCTCTTCGACATCGCCCAGGGCATCGAAGCCGAGCCGCAGATCCTGCCACAGCGCAGCGTGGAATGCAGTGAGCGCCTGCAGCAGCGCCGGCAGACGAGCCAGGCTGCGGGCAAGCCCCACCAGATCCCGCGGCCCTGCCGAGTCGACCGCAACCCGGCCAAGCAGCCGTTCCAGATCCAGCAGGCCGTCCAGCGATCCGCGCAGCTCCGCGCGTTTCCGCAACTCGCCGGTTGCTTCCTCGATCGCATCGTACCGGGTGCGCAGCTGCGCCACACTCTTTCCCGGCCGCAGCAGCGTCGCGCGCAGAAGCCGTTTCCCCATCGGCGTCAGACACGCGTCCATCGCCCAGAGCAGCGTCGTCTGCGTGTCGTCCGCGAGGAACAGCGGATCGACCAGCTCCAGGTTGCGCACGGTCACCGCATCGAGCTCGAGACACGTCGATCGCTCGTAGTACCGCAGGCTGTCCAGGTGTTCAAGCGCTCCCTGCTTGGTCCGCTTCAGATACTCGAGAACGACGCCAGCCGCGGTTACGGCCGACTCCCGCCCGGCAAATCCCATGCCGTCCAAGGAGTGCACCCGGAAGTGCGCTCGCAGCAGCGGCACCGCGTGCTCACTATGGAAGACCCAGCTCTCCATCGCCGTCTTCGTGCGAATTCCCTCAAGCCCCTGCAAGGGACCGTCCGCGCCCGCACTGCCGTGGTCCAATCTCAGCTGCGAGGCCACACCGCGCGGCGCCTCGGTGTCGAACAGAGTCTGGCTGTACAGGAGTTCCACCGGCCGCAGCCGTCCGAGTTCGTCAACAGCCTGCGACCAGGCGTCCCGGCCAGAAAACTCTGTCGCCCTGAACTCGCCCGTTGACAGATCTACCATCGCGACGCCAAGACACACTCCATCGCGGGCCGTCGTCGCCGAGAGTGCCGCCAGCCAGCAGCTTTCACCTGAGCCCAAGGATGGGTCGACCGCGGTTCCCGGCGTGAGGACTCGGGTGACCTCTCGCTTGACGACTCCCTTCGCGAGCTTCGGATCCTCCATCTGCTCGCAGAGCGCGACCCGGTATCCTCGTCGCAGCAGCCGCTGCAGGTAGCCCTCAACCGCATGATACGGCACCCCGCACATCGGCACGGAGCGTGCCTTATCCCGTGCTGTCAGCGTCAGTTGCAGCTCACGCGATGCAACCACCGCATCCTCAAAGAAGAGCTCGTAGAAGTCACCCATGCGAAAGAGAAGAAGGGCATCGGGATACTCCTGCTTAGCTGCCCGGTACTGGCGCATTGCGGGCGTGAGCGGGGCGTCCGTACTCACTGCTGCAGCCCTGTTGTCTCCGGATGAAGTATGCATGAGCAGATGCCTCAGAATACGACACCTTCACCTCAAACCTCTCGATCCCAAATGCCGTCTAACCCGGACTGAGGGAAATGCACGATGCTTCTGGTCCAGATGACCGACGAGGAGTTCCGCCTGAAAGCGGCCGAGCTCCTGCAGCTGCAAGGGATATGCGTCTCCGGTCCGGTAGGTAAGGTCTCGAAGGACGGCGTCACTGCCGGCTACACCCACGCCAATGACACCTTGACCGTGCACATTATCGAAAAGCCTATCTTCGTTTCACGAGCCTACTGCGAACGCCGCATCGAGGATTGGCTGACCACGTAGAGACCGCTTGAAAGACTGAAACGCATATACTTATCTTTGGAGCAGGCTTCGCTCCCAGTGCACCGTCTATGGCTCTTCTCTGGCTCAGAATCGCGGTTCTGCTGTACACGGTGGCCGCGCTGGCCGTCCTGCCCGCGGCGCTCTATGACCGTCCGCGCTGGCGTCATGTGGCTGTGCCTGCCGCTCTGACCGGCATGCTCCTCCACTTCGTCTCACTTGCTGAAACCCTGAATGCCGCGCATCACACCCTGCCCGTGGATCGGCATGAGACGCAGTCGCTTTTGGCGCTTTTATTTGCCGGAGCGTTCCTGCTTACCTTCCTTCGTTATAGGACGGTAGCTCCGGGTATCTTTCTTCTTCCCCTTGCCGTGCTGCTGACGCTTGTGCCTGCCTTCCGCCCTGGCGTCGAACAGCTGCCGCTGGTGAACTCCGGCTGGATCCTGCTGCACATCATTCTGCTGCTTGCGGCCTATGCGGCCCTGCTGGTCTCGCTGCTGACCTCTGTCCTGTACCTTCTGCAGGAACGCCGTCTGAAGCGGAAACAGCCTGCGCTGCGCAGCCTCCCACCGCTTGAAACAACCGATCAGATTGCACTCAAGGCCTTGCTCTTCGGCATGCCCTGCATGACGGGCGGTCTTCTGATCGGGTCGGCCTTGGCGGAGCAGACCGTTGGCCCTAGCTTCTTTCTGGATCCTAAGGTACTGCTCTCGTTTGCGCTCTGGGTAGCCTATGGGTCAATAATCTTTATTCGCCGACACTCGGGTCTGCGCGGCCGCCGCGCTGTGTATCTCTCGTCGTTCGTCTTCCTGGTCGTCCTTGGTGTCTGGGCGGCGAACCAGTTCTCCGGCGTTCATCGGTTCACGGCGCCATGAAGACCATACTTGGCAGTGAAACGCAGGAGAGTCGCGGCGTGAGTACGCCGAACCTGGTGCTTCTGGGCGTCAACCACATTACCGCGCCGCTTGAGGTTCGCGAGCGCCTGGCCATTCCCAGTGCGCGGCTCGCCGAGGCGACAAACGCATTGGTCCATCAGCCCGGCGTTCGAGAGGCCATGATCGTCTCAACCTGCAATCGGGTTGAGCTGCTTACCAGCATGGAGCCCCAGGGCTCGTTCGCAGATCCCGCCCAGTCGCCAGCAGTCGGCAAGCGTCTGCAGCGCTTCCTGCAGGAGTTCTTTGCGGTCTCGCCGGGTAGCCTAGTGCCGCATCTTTACGAGTTCCACGAGCGGGAGGCCGTTCGCCATCTCTTTCGGGTCGCCAGCTCTCTCGACTCGCTCGTCGTCGGCGAGGCACAGATCCTTGGGCAGGTGAAGGAGTCCTGGACCGTAGCGCGTCAGGTGGGCGCGATTGCGGAGACGCTCGATCCGCTGTTGCAGCGAGCCTTCTCCGTCGCGAAAAGAGTTCGGACAGAGACACAGATCGGATCGTCTTCAGTCTCGGTAGCCTCCGTAGCGGTCGATCTCGCGCGGAAGATTTTTGGCACCCTCCACGGCAAGCAGGTTCTCATTGTCGGCGCGGGAAAGATGGCAGAGCTTGCGGCTCGGCACTTGATTCAGCATGGAGCCTCCACCGTGCTGATTGCGAACCGCACCGAAGCGCGTGCGCGGCAGCTCGCCGCCGACCTCGACACGAAGATTCCCACGCAGATCATCCCGTTCGAGAGCCTCGCCGAGCAGGCGCACAGGGCCGACATCGTGATCACGTCTACCGGCGCCGGCGGCTCGCAGAAGCTCTTTACCGCGGCCCAGGGCCGCCACTTTCTTGAGCGCCGACGCAACCGGCCTATGTTCTTCATCGATATTGCCTTTCCCCGCGACGTCGATCCCGGTCTGAATACGGTCGATGGATGCTTCGTATACGATATCGATGACCTGCAGCAGGTCGCCGCGTCGAACCTGGCGAGCCGCTCGAAAGAAGCCGCCGCCGCGGAGGCCATCGTCAGCCGCGAGGTAGAACGCTACCACGCGCGGCTCAATACTCTCGACGCCGTACCCACGATTTGCGTGCTGCAGCAGCAGGCTGAAGAGCTGCGGCAGGCCGAGCTGACGCGTTCCATCGCAAAGCTTGGCGGCGGTCTCTCGTCTGAGCAGCAGGTGGTTATCGAGGCCATGACGCGCTCGCTCACAGCCAAGCTGCTGCATGCACCCATGACCGCGATCCGCTCGGCCGCGAGTGATGGAGATGCCGTGCTTCTTGGCCAGCTGCGAGCGCTCTACACAGAAGCACCCGGCCGCAGGCGCGATCAGACTGCGCGCCGCGATGAGGAGGAGCCGGTTTGAGCCGAGACGGAGGAGTTATGCCAGGCCTTCGAATGCCGGTAGCTCGATCTCCGCATGAAACCGCAGCAGACTGCCATCGCGCAGCGTAATGGACCGCACGGCCCCGATCCCTCGCACCGCGTTGCACACCGCGATCGCCTGCGCCCGCTCCAGGTCTGCGAGCGCGACCACACCTTCACGGATCAGGCCTCGTCCTAGCAGCCGCGATCGCGCGACTCCGGGCAAGACCCCACTTGCGAGCGCCGGCGTGATCCATACTCCATCGAGCAGCACGAGCAGGCTGCTGATGGAACCCTCCGTGAGCTCCTCACGCTCGTTGGTGAAGATGGCCTCATCAAAGCCGAGCTCGTGCGCGTGGCGGAGACCTTCTTCATAGAGAGGCCGGAACGTCGTCTTATGCCGCAGAAAGCTGTCCTTCGACCAGCTTCTCCGCGGGGAAAGCCAGAGATGGAGCTGGCTCGCCCAGACTGCGGCCTCCATGGCCTCGCACCGGACATCGCCACTGCGCTCAAGCAGCAGGCGAACGCGCTGCCTGCCTGCAAGCTCCGCTGCAAATCGGGTCAAGTATTTCAGGATCGAGGTCCGATCGAAGTAGAAGTGCAGCTGCTCGGCGGAGGCTTTGAGCCGTTTCAAATGGTCATCCAGGAACGTAAAGCCGTCATCCCACAGCATCGTCTCGAAGAGAGAAAACGCAGGCGAGGCGTGCAGCAGGAACTCACTCTTCAGCCAGCACTCGTCATATTCCTGCTTCGGCGTCGAGTCGGCGATAATGCCGGAGCCGACGCCCATCCGCAGGGCTTTATCCTTCAGAACAACGGTGCGGATGGCCACGTTGAAGACCGCCGCGCCATGCGGCGAGGCAAAGCCGATCGCGCCGCTGTAGACGCCTCGGGCCGGAGTCTCCAGCTCCGCGAGAATCTCCATGGTGCGCGGCTTCGGCGCGCCGGTCATGGATCCGCTGGGAAACAGCGCCCGCAGCACCTCGGCCACACTCACCTCTGGTCGCAGACGTCCTTGGATCGTTGAGGTCATCTGCAGCAGGGTCCGATAGTGCTCCACCTCAAATAGACGATCGGCGCGAATGCTGCCGGACATACAGAGCCGCCCCAGATCGCTGCGCAGCAGATCGACGATCATCACATGCTCCGCATGGTTCTTCTCGTCAGCCGCCAGCCACTCCATCTGTTGCTGATCGGCTTCAATCGATCCACGCAGCGGAGCGGTGCCTTTCATCGGCCGGACCGTGATGGTGCGATCCGCATCGAGAGAAAAGAAGAGCTCCGGCGAAAAGGAAAGGACAAATTCGTCGCCGGGCAGATGCAGCAATGCCGAGTACGGAGCCGGCTGTTGCGCCGCAAGCGCCTCATAGAGCGGCAGAACCTCACCGCGATAGCTGCCGGTCATCGATGTGGTGAGATTCACCTGATAAGTGTCACCCGCCTCGATGTAGCGCTGTGCCGCCGCTACCTGCTTGAAATACTGCGGCAATGGGGTATCCATGCTGACGCATAACGGATGAGCCAGCAGGGAAGTGGCTGCGCGTTGCGGAAATGTCGCGCGCTCCGGCTCGGAGTAGACACCGAACCACGCCAGCGGCTCGCGTCGCGGCTTTCGGTTGCGAACGCGTTCAAAGGCATATCCAGCCTCATACCGCAGCACGCCGGCAACATAGAAACCGGCTTTAAGGGTTTCATCGATCTGCTCTAAAAGAGCTGCTAACGAAGCCTCATCCTCCGCCAGCAAGACGCGCAGCGGCTGCCGAAAGAGATACGAAACGCTCGTCGCATCGTCGCCGGCCGTCTCGAACAAAAGCGTACCCACATTGTCAGCGGCAAGCCTTCGCCACCAATCCTGCTGCGTCGCCCTCTCTTGCTCATCCTCGGTCATCACCAGCAACCATACATCGCTGCGGCTGCCGTATTCTTAGAAGGTTATGACGACCATACGCATCGGCACCCGCGGATCCCAGCTTGCACTCTGGCAGACCAATCACGTTGCCGATCGGCTGCGTTCCAAAGGCCACACGGTAGAGATCCAAGTCATTCGGACTGTCGGCGACCGCATGCAGCAGCCGGGCTTTGTGCCCCCGCCCGAGCCCGATGGCGTACCGCTCGATGCCAAGGGAATCTTTATCAAGGAGATCGAAGAGGCTCTGGCCGCCGGTCAGATCGATCTGGCGGTTCACTCGCTCAAGGACCTCCCCACGACCCTGGACGACCGCTTCATCCTGGCCGCGATCCCGGAGCGTGCCGACCCGCGCGATGTTTTTGTCTGCGAGCCGTACTGGGGCCTGCATACGCTGCCTAGCGGCTCGCGTATTGGCACCACCAGTCCGCGCCGCCAGGCACAGCTTCTGGCGCTTCGGCCTGACCTGACCTTCGTTGAGATTCGCGGCAATATCGATACGCGTCTGCGCAAGCTCGAAGAGGGCGAGTGCGACGCGCTGGTGCTGGCGGCGGCCGGGCTCGATCGGCTTGGCCGCACGGAGAACGTCCATCAGCGCTTTGAGCCGGATGAGTTGTGTCCCGCGCCTGGGCAGGGCGCCATCGCGCTTGAGACTCGCTCCCCGCGCTTTCCGCTCGATACAGAGGACCGCGAGCGCGATCCGGCGATCTTCAGGGCCGTCCAGGAGCTCGATCACGCAGCTACGCGCTACGCTGTCACGGCGGAACGCGCAGCCCTGAATGGGCTTGGCGGTGGCTGCATGCTGCCGATCGGCGCGTTGTGCACGGTCGATGGCCGATCGGCCACACTGCTCGCCCAGGTCGTCTCTCCAGATGGCGAGACCATGCTGACGGAGCGAGTCGAAGGCATCTCCTCGTTGCCTCCCGAGACGCTTGGCGAGCGCGCCGCGACGCTGCTGATACAGCGTGGAGCTCTCGAACTTCTTCCGGACCCACTCTTCGCCATCGTCGGTGAGTAATGCGGTTCAGGGGAGTGACGATACAGTCAGACCAAGGTATTCGTTGAGCGCAGTGATAAGCAGGGCATGATCCTCCCGCTGCGTCAGGCCGCTCACCACTATCGCGCCGACACAGCCGGAGCCGCGCAGCAGCACGGGAAAACCGCCGCCGTGCGCCACATAGTCCGCGGGTAGCATCGCCTGCTTTGCCTCCAGCGTGCTCCCGGTCCTGGCCAGCTCCGTGCCGACCAGCATCGTGCTCCTGCCGAGACGCATCACTGTATTTCGCTTGCGCCGGAGCCAGTCCTCGTTGTTCGCCGTCATGCCTTGCGTTCCGGCGTAGAACAGCAGTGCTCCCGCCATCCAGATGCCGATAGCGACCGGCTTCGGCGCCATTAGCGCAAGCTCGCGCATGCGGCTGCCGAGACGCCAGGCCACGTCGGCGTTGAAGACTGAAAACTGCAGTTCGGCCTGCTGCATCTCTAAAATCCTAATCTCGTCATCTAGAGTCATCGATTCCTCCCGCGCCTCTCTCCACACCATAGCCGAACCCGTACACTGTGAATCGCATCTCTGTTTGAGAATAAAGGTATAAGTCCCGCCGAGACTCTGCTTAGAGCCACTCACTTCCACATGACCGACGAAGCCCTGACCCAACCTGATGCCAACCGCGCCATCCGCCTCGTCGGCACGCTTGCCGTCTTTCTGCTGATCGCAGCCGCCCTCCTCAGCTGCTGGTTCTCACGACACTGGATCATCACCTGGGACGCAGCCGTCATGCACTATGTCAGCTTCCTCATTGATCACGGCATGCGGCCCTACACCGACATCACTGACAGCAACATGCCCGGCGCCTATCTGGCCGAGAAGTTCGCTATCCGTGTCTTCGGCAGTGGGAATCTCGCCTGGCGCCTCTATGACATCTCGCTCGACCTGCTGCTGACGGCATCGATGGTCGTCATTGCTCGCCCGTATGACTGGCGTGGCGGCCTCTACGGCGGCCTCATGTTCACTGTGCTGCATGCGAGCGACGGCCCAAAATTCGCCGGCGAACGGGAGCAGGTCATGACCACGCTGCTCCTCGCCGCGCTGGCCCTGCTGCTGAGCTCACTCCGCCGGTCGCGTCCGCTCTTTATGCTGCCCGCCGGCCTGCTGCTTGGCCTTGCGGTCACGATCAAGCCAACCGTCCTTCCGCTCGCCGCCTGCTTCGGGGTCGCGGCTGTATGGGTTCTCTACCGCCGGCGCAAACTGGCGCTGCAGGCGGTCGCAGCCCTCGCCGCCGGCTTCGCACTTGCTGCCGCGCTCGCCCTTCTGTTCCTCCTTCATTTTCAGGCTGTAGGATCCTTTTTCTTTGTCCTCAGACGTCTTCTGCCGTCGTACGTAGCCCTACAGCAGCTTGGCTTCGGCACTCTTGCCCGCCTCCTTCTGCCCCTTAACCTGCTTCTGCTCATGCCCTTCGGCTTGTTGCTGGCGATGCGGCGGCGTTGGACCCACGAGCACTGGCTCATCCTGACCGGTCTTGCCTTCGGCGCTATCTCCTACTTTGCGCAGCGCAAAGGCTACCCATACCATCGTTATCCCTTTCTCGCATTTCTGCTGCTTCTGCTGGGCACAGAGTTCTTCACGGGTCTCAGCCGCGACAAGCTCTCCGCTTCTCTGGCAACGGCTGGCCTCCTGCTGACCTGCGCGCTCAGCCTTCCGCACTACGTCCGTATGACCGGGCGAAACACACGCATGGACTTCTCACAGGTCATGTCTGCCCGGCTCTCGCAGGATCTCGCCTCGCTCGGAGCACGCTCGCTCGAGTCCAGGGTGCAATGCTTTGATCTCACCTACGGCTGTTACAGCGCTCTCTATCACGACCGCATAGTGCAGGCAACCGGCTACACCGGAGATCTGCTGCTCTTCTCGCCCACACCGTCGGCCGCCGCCACCTACTATCGTGATCGCTTCTGGCAGATCTTTGAGAGCCGCCCCTTTGAGGTCATCGTCTTCGGCAACCAGTGGTTTCAGGGTGAAAACACCTACGCGAAGGTCGCCACCTGGCCGCTCTTTCGCAACGACCTCGAAGCCAACTACACCGCCGTTCTCTCACGCAGCTTTTCGGTCGATGGCACGCCGCCGCGAACGGACAACGGTCAGCTTCCCGCCTATCGTCTTTACATTCGAAATGGCAGCCCCTTGCTCCAGCGGGCGAAGAACCTCTGTCAGCAGGTGCCGCCGCTCACTACCGACACCTGCTCCGCCCCAGCACGGTAGAGCGCAGCGACCTCCGCTATACTCGCGTCATCTCCATGCCCTTCGCGCAACGAGTTCCGGTCCTTCTGGTAAGCAGTCTCTTCGTCCTGTCCCTCGCGTGTATGGCGGCGGCTATCGTCCACAGCACACATGGCCTCTTCGTCTACCCGCTTGACGACAGCTACATACACCTCGCCCTGGCGCGTACTCTGGCCGCATCAGGAACGTGGGGTCTCTATCCGGGCGAGTTCGCCAGCGCCTCCTCCTCTCCGGGCTGGACCGTTCTCCTGGCCGCCATCGCCACCGTGACCGGCACGCATCTGATCACGCCGCTCCTGCTCAATCTTCTCTTTGGCATTGCCCTGTGCTTCGCACTCGACTACGGTCTGCGGCTGGTCCGGCCTCGCTCCTCGCCGCTCTTTCGCGCGCTTGGTCTGTTGCTGATCGTCTTCGCCGCGCCGATTACGAACCTCGCCTTTATCGGCATGGAGCATGTAGCCCAAACCCTCTCTATGCTCCTCCTCTTGCTCTTTGCGGCGCAGGTCCTGGTTGTGCCTTGGGGGCAGCCCATCACCCCGCGCCTCTCGTTCGTCTTATGTGCAGCAGCCTTCTTCGCCGGTGCGCTCCGCTACGAGGCCGTCTTCGGCATCCTGCCGATAATCGTTCTTCTGCTCGTCCGTCGTCGACTTCTTCTCGCCATGCTTGTCTCAACCGCAGCCGCGCTTGTGCCAGTTGCCTTTGGGCTCTTCTCCTACCGGCATAGTGGCATGTGGCTGCCGTTCTCGGTCATGATGAAGGCCAGCGTCAACCGCCCATCCGGTGGAAGCTGGCTGAGCCACCTCTGGGAGCAGACCGCTGGCGGCACCTTTCGCCCGGCCCTCCTCTTACCTCTCGTCCTGCTCGCCTTCCGCTGGCGTCCGCAGCGCGGTCTATGGTCTCTTTCGCAGCTGCTCTTGGTGCTATCGTCCATCGTTACTGCGCTGCATCTCGCGTTTGCACCCACACGCTGGCTGATGCGCTACGACGCCTACTTTATCGCGCTCTTTCTTTTCTCCAGCCTGGCCGCCATGCCGTTCCTTGGCGAATCCCGCGCTCTTCGCGGCCGCTTCTTCGCGCTGCCCAGAGACCGGCAGATCCTGCTCTCCCTGGCCGCGATTCTGACCCTTGCCGTCACACCCTTTCTCGGCTATCGCATTGCAGTGGGTGTCGTGCGTGGCCCCATGGCCTCCTTCGACCGCTATAACGAGCATATTCAGATGGCATGGTTTGTCGCGCGCTTCTTTGATCACGATGCTGTCGTTGCGAATGATGTGGGTGCCGTCGCCTTCTACTCGCAGTCTCATCTGCTGGATGCCGCCGGTCTCGCCAGTGAACTTCCTTCAAAGCTGCTGCATGAAGGCCGCCCCATGACTGCGGCCGATCTCGCCGCCTGGGCCGCCGCGCAGCGAGCTCCTGTCGCCATCTTGCAGACCGACTGGGGCTATATCCAGCGCCTGCTGCCACCCGGTTGGATCGCCGTTGGACAGTGGAAGCTCGCTCGCAACATCGTCTTCGCCGATCGTACCGTCGGCTTCTACGCCACCGAGCCGTCGGCTCTGCCCCGGATCTGCCGCTCGCTGCACAGCTTTACCCTACCTGCCGGAGTTGCCTTTGTGCCCTCGCCGGGAAGTTGTCCCGCGGAGCCTGCGCGCTGAGTCGCTTTGCCGTCCTCCTCGACGCAATCTCAGCTAGTCTGAGAGGATGCGTTCGCCAGTAATCGGGCTCGACTTCGGCACTACCAACAGCTCTATCGCGCTTGCCTCGGCTGAAGGCACCCAGCTGATCCAGTTTGCCGGCAACAGTCCATCCTTCCGTTCTTTGCTCTACCTTGAACAGCACCAGACTGCCGGCCGCACCTCGATCGAAGCCTTCACCGGTCCGGCTGCTATCGATCGGTACCTACATCGTCACGCTGCTGAGATCGAGCGTCCCGGCCGCCTCATCCAGTCGCTCAAAAGTTATCTCGCCGTCCGTAACCTCAATGGCACAGAGGTCTTCGGCCGCCGCTATACGCTGGAGGATCTGATCAGCCGCATCCTGGCCGATCTCCGTGCCGCAGCCTCCGCAACGCTCGGCGCTGACATCACCCACGCGGTCGTCGGCAGACCCGTGCACTTCGTCTCGTCCGAGGTAGATAGTGACGACGCGTTTGCAGTCGAACGGCTTTCAGGCGCTCTCCGCGCCGCCGGCTTTACCCGGGTCGAGTTTCTCGCCGAACCGGTCGCCGCCGCCTACACCTACGAGGTCACCCTCGATCATGACGAGCTCGTGCTCATCTGCGACTTTGGCGGCGGAACCTCCGACTTCAGCCTTGTCCGCGTCGGCCCCGGCGCCCGTCAGCTTCCTCCCGCCGAGCGCATCCTCGGCACCTCGGGCGTCGGTCTCGCCGGCGACGCGCTGGACGCCCGGCTCGTGCGGCATCTTGTCGCCCCCGCTCTTGGCTCAACCGCATCAGTCACCTCCTTTGGAAAGCCGCTGCCGGCCGTTCCAGCGTGGATCTACGCCAATCTTGAGCGCTGGCACTATCTATCCTTTCTGCGCACGCGCAACGTCGAACAGATCCTCGCCACGGCCCGTCTCCGCGCCGCCGGCCAGCCCGCAACCGAGCGCCAGATCGACGCTCTCATCATTCTTGTCGACGAGGACCTCGGCTATGCCCTGCACCAAGCCGTTCAGCAGACGAAGGTTGCCCTCTCGTCCTCTACCAGCGCCGAGTTCCGCTTTCGCGACTCGGGTCTGAATCTTCGGGCCACCGTCACCCGCTCCGACTTCGAGCAATGGATCAGCCCCGAACTCGCCGCCATCCGTCATGCGATCGATTCACTTCTCAAGGCGACCTCCACCGAAGGCTCGGCCGTCGATCGTATCTTCCTCACCGGCGGCACCAGCTTCGTTCCCGCAGTTCGCCGTATCTTTGACGATCGCTTCAACCCCGATCGCGTCGTCATCGGTGAGGCCTTTACCTCGGTTGCACAGGGACTGGCGCTCTACGCTCGCAATCACGTCATCGCGGTCCAGTGAACGGCACCGGCACCTCCGTCAGCAGACCGGCGGCGATGTATTCTAAGCGGATGGGACTCCTTCGTCCGGGCCTCTGGCACACCTGCCCTCCCATATCCGCCCGTGCAGCGAACATCGCTTGAATCGCTCGCCGGAAGCAATCGCGTTTTATCACAGAGAGGATCTGATCTCCATGTCATCGCATCAGCTGTCCACCGCCGTTCTCGGCTTCCCGAGGATCGGCCGCCGCCGCGAGCTTAAGGCTTCACTTGAAGATCTGTGGCGCGGTGAGGCCACCGCAGAAAAGCTGGATCAGCTGCTCTCGACCGCAAAAGAGCTGCGCGCGCGTCACTGGCAGCAGCAGAAGGCTGCCGGCATCACCTCGATTCCGTCCAACGACTTTTCCTTTTACGATCAGGTGCTCGACGCGCTTGTTCTCGTCGGCGCCACTCCAACTCGCTTCGGCAGCGGCGCTGTGACACTTGATCGCTACTTCAAGATGGCTCGCAACTCCAACGAGCAGACCGCCATGGAGATGACCAAGTGGTTCGACACCAACTACCACTATCTCGTGCCCGAATGGACGTCGGATCTCTCGTTCCAGCCCGACACCACCAAAGCACTTAGTGAGTTCAACGAAGCAAAGGCCCTCGGCATCCACACCCGCCCGGTCGTTATCGGCCCCGTTTCTCTGCTGCTGCTCGGCAAGTCCGAGGACGGCACAGACCCGCTCTCACTGCTTCCCAAGCTGCTGGCGTCCTACACGAAGATCCTTACCGAGCTGCACAGCGCCGGCGCCGACTGGGTTCAGATCGACGAGCCGCACCTCGTCACCGATCTCGAGCCTGCCTATGTTGAGGCCTATAAAACCGCCTACGCCGCGCTCGCTAAGCTGCCGGTAAAGCTCATGCTGACCACCTACTTCGGCGGCCTTGGGGATAATCTTGAGCTTGCCACGTCGCTTGGCACGGCTGGGCTGCACATCGATCTCGTTCGCGCGCCGGAGCAGCTCAAAGACGTCGCCGGCAAACTCGCACCAAACCAAATCCTCTCTCTCGGCGTCATCGAAGGCCGCAACATCTGGCTGGCCGATCTCGAATCCCTCTACCACACGGTCACTGGCATCATCGAGAAGCTCGGCGCAGATCGCGTGCAGATCTCGACTTCCTGCTCGCTCCTGCACACGCCCTACACCACTGAAGACGAGCACCTGCTCGATCCGCGCATCAAGAGCTGGCTCAGCTTCTCGCAGCAAAAGCTCGAGGAGCTTGCCGCGCTCGCGAAGGGCCCGGACTCCGCTCAGGAAATCTTCGCCGAGAACCGCAAGCGCAACCAGGATCGCCTCGTTGCCGAAAGCAGCACCAACCCGATCGTCCGCAAGGCCATTGCCGAGCTGCAGAACGAGAGCTTCCGCCGCAAGGCCGCCTATACGCAACGGGCTCAGGTCCAGCGCGAGGAGCTTGGCCTGCCCCTGCTTCCCACTACCACCATCGGCTCCTTCCCGCAAACCGCTGAGGTTCGCTCGAAGCGCGCCGCGCACAAGAAAGGCCATCTCTCCGACGCCGAGTACCACGACTATCTTGCGAAAGAGATTACCGACTGCGTTCGCAAGCAGGAGGCAATTGGCCTTGACGT
Source organism: uncultured Acidobacteriaceae bacterium (assembly GCA_964246835.1). GTDB lineage: Bacteria > Acidobacteriota > Terriglobia > Terriglobales > Acidobacteriaceae > Edaphobacter. The sequence continues at coordinate 87,115 of CAXTRT010000002.1, forward strand.
CCTCGTCCACGGCGAGTTCGAGCGCAACGACATGGTCGAGTACTTCGGCGAGCACCTCGACGGCTTCGCCTTTACCGAGAACGGCTGGGTTCAGTCCTACGGCTCCCGCTGCGTCAAGCCGCCTGTTATTTACGGCGACGTCTCACGCCCCGCGCCGATGACCATTAAATGGTCCAGCTTCGCCCGCTCCGTGACCGACAAGCCGATGAAGGGCATGCTTACCGGCCCTATCACAATCCTGCAATGGTCCTTTGTCCGCAACGATATCCCCGAGAAGGACACCGCCTGGCAGATCGCTCTCGCTCTCCGCGGCGAGGTTAACGATCTCGAAAAGGCCGGCATCCGTATCATCCAGGTCGATGAGCCCGCCCTCCGCGAGGGGCTGCCGCTGCGCCGCAAGGACTGGCAGACCTACCTCGACTGGGCCGTCAAAGCCTTCCGCCTCGCCACCACTGATGTCGAGAACGGCACCCAGATCCATACTCACATGTGCTACTGCGAGTTTGAGGACGTGCTTCCGTCGATCGCCGCCCTCGACGCCGACGTCATCTCGATGGAGAGCGCCCGCTCGAAGATGGAGATGCTTGACGCCTTCAAGCAGCACGGCTATCCCAATGAGATCGGTCCCGGCGTCTACGACATTCACTCGCCGCGCGTACCCTCCACCGCCGAGATGAAGTCGCTTCTCGAACTCGCGCTCAAGGTCCTTCGTCCCGATCAGGTCTGGGTCAACCCGGACTGCGGTCTCAAAACGCGACAGTGGCCCGAGACCACCGAGGCCCTCACCAACCTCGTTACCGCCGCAAAGGACCTTCGTCCCTCGCTGCAAACCAGCTGATACAGGCTTTTCGAACGGCCAAGGAGGTTGCCGCTGCAGTCCCTTGGCCGTGCCGAACCAACCTCATCAATCAAAAAGTAAGACGTTCTCACACCTTTTTCCCCGTAAATGGAATCTATCTTTTGGGAAGACATTTAGCTCAAGCAAAGGAACGCCATGAAAACCCTCATCGCAACGGCATGTATTGCACTTTCCCTTAACGGCATTGCCTCGGCTGCGGACACCAGCAACGCCAAACTTGACGGCCGCATCTCCGCCGCACATGCCGTCCTGCATGAGCTCATGGCCACCCCGGACAAGAGCGTCCCTCTAGATATCGCCGCGAAAGCCCAGTGCGTCGCGGTCGTCCCCGCCTTTAAGAAGGGTGCTTTCCTGGTCGGAGCGCAATATGGCCAGGGCGTCGCCACCTGCCGCACCGCAAACGGCTGGAGCGCCCCAGTCTTTCTTCAGATGACCGGTGCCAGCTTTGGCTTACAGGCCGGTGGTCAGTCAACCGATCTGGTTCTGGTCGGCATGAATCGCAAGAGCCTGGATGATCTGCTGAAGGACAAGGTCAAACTCGGCGGCGATATCGCCGCTGCCGCGGGCCCTGTCGGCCGTGACTCACAGGCCTCAACAACTGAACTCGCGAACGCCGAGTTTCTCACCTACTCCCGCAGCAAGGGTCTCTTCGCCGGCATCGATCTCACCGGCGATGTGGTCAATCAAAATAACAAGGATACGCAGGAGTATTACGGAAAAGATGTAACGTACCAAAAGGTTCTGAGCGGCAGTGTTCCTACCCCAGCCAGTGCCCAGCATTTCGTCGCAACCGTGAATGAGTTGTTTCGTCGTGGGAAGGCAAATCAATAACCACGAGCGGTAGTGGAGGAGAGTCCATGGCGTTTGGCCTCTCCTCTCTTGCTCGTTAGTGCAGTGACGCAAGCACAGCTTCGATCATGGCACCTACCTGCAAAACCGAAGCATCCCGCCCATGAAGTCCCGCGACCATCAGCCCAACAGGTGCCTCCCCGGGAGCATGGCACGGTATGGACAAAGCGCATCCGTCCAAATAATTGAATAGACTTGGATTCCTGAGCATTGCCCCATTTGCCTCAAAGTAGGCCACATCGCTCGCTATCAAAGTGTCAATGCAGGGTGCGATCCTGGAAGTGGTCGGCAGCAGAATTGCGTTTAGGTTTGCGAAGGCGGACTGTGCTTTAAGAACGATCTCCCGCCTGACGTGCAGCATATCGATGTAGTCTGCCGCCATCATGGCTGCGCCCTGCCAGATCCGCGACGAGACATGAGGATCGTAGCGGTGGCCCTCCGCTTGAAGCAGAGTTCGATGCCAGGTAAACGCCTCGGCCGAGGCAAACTGGTTTGCCGCGGGAATCCGTTCAAGTCCTTCAAGGCTCACCTCCTCCATGTGAGCGCCGGCTCCAGTAAGCATCCTGAGCGCTCGACCGAAGGCACTGCTCACAGCCGTATCCAGATCGTTCAGTACATACCCCTGCAGAACGCCAAGCCGTACAGACGAGATATCCCGTCCCACCGGCGTTTGTACATAAGCATCTCCGGCCAAAACTGCGTCGAGCCGGGAGCAGCAGTCCACAGTCCAGCCGATCGGTCCGATGGAGTCCAGGCTCGGTGCGAGCGGAAGCATCCCATCTGTGGACAAGCGGCGAGCAGTCGGCTTCCATCCCGTCAGACCGCACAGAGCCGCCGGAATTCTCACAGATCCACCCGTATCCGACCCGATGCTTGCTGCGGCCATGCCATCCGCAACCGATACCGCGGCCCCGGACGATGACCCCCCTGGAATCCTCCCTGATGCCCGGTCATACGGATTGCGTGGCGTTCCATAGTGCGGATTTAGGCCAAGCCCCGAGTAGGCGAATTCTGTCATGTTGGTGCGCCCAATCAGCACCGCCCCGGCGTCTTTCAGTCGCCGGATACCAATGGCGTCCTCTTTCGCCGGCGCTGCATCGCTCAGTACCACCGACGCAGCCCTGGTTGTCTCCCCCGCAACGTCGAAGAGATCTTTGATTGAAATTGGAACGCCCAGCAGCGCCCCACCCGCCTCCCCTCGTCGTCTTTGCGCATCCGCCGCGTCTGCACTCGACCGCGCTGAGTCGGCATAGACGGCTAGAAAAGTTTGCGCACCTTCTCCCCCAGGGTCATCAATCGCCGCAAGACACGCCTCGACAAGATCCCTGCTGCTGCTCTGGAACGTGTCCAGCTGACGAAGCATCTCCGCGAGGGGAGGCAGTCTCACCGCGCTGTCCAGGGCATGGCTTGCGTGGCCGAGCGGGGAGCGCTTCGATCCACTGTATCTGAGGCAGACCTGTGCAGTTTCGTCATCGCTATCGGGATCGGCGCTCCAAGGTAAACGCCGCAGCCTGAAAATCCCCCCGCAGCAAGACGTCCACGCCCCGCGACATCCAGTACGCCCCACTCGCCACGACCGGCGTGTCGCCCGCCAGCTTTCCAATAAGCGCTGCGATTGTGTACGTCGCCTCGGCATCAAGCCCCTCCAGGTAGACTCGCGGAAATGGGTACATCTCCCGGCTTGAGTGCAGAAACGCAAACACCACAGCCTGCGCGCGATCGCGCGACACAGACTCGGTGACAGACTGTTCGCTCCCGTGCTCCGGCGTCGTCAGCCGGTAGAGTGAACCGCGCTGCACCGTCTCGCGGAGCGTCTTGTACTGCGCGACCATTGTCTTCGCCGTGGCGAAGTCCTCCGGTCCCCATTTGTTCAGGTTTGCGCCGATCCCCAGCGATCCCTGCATCGACGAGAGAAAGCGGTACTCAAGCGACAGCGTCCGCTGGTTCACCCACGTCGGCGAATCCGTCACCCACGCCATCATGACGGCGGGCGTATACGCATAGGTAAAGCCATTCTGGATCAGCAGACGATCGTAGGCATCGGTGTTGTCCGACGGCCAGACCTCATCTGTGACCTGCAGGATGCCCAGATCCACGCGGCTGCCTCCGCCGGAGCAGCTCTCAATCTCTACCTTCGGGTGCTTGGCCCGCAGCTCTTCCAGGATGGAGTACAGGTTGCGAATGAAGTCGACGTACACCTTTTTTTGGTCCTCCGGTGCGACAGCGGGCCATCCCGGCTCCGACCAGTTCCGGTTATAGTCCCACTTCAGAAAGGCGATGTCATTCTCGGCCAGCAGCTTGTCGAGAAAGCTATACACGTACGCCCGCACGTCCGGCCGCGCAAGATTCAGCACCAGCTGGTTGCGTGCCTCGGTTCGCGGCCGCCCGGTAAAGTTCAGCACCCAGTCCGGATGCTTGCGATACAGATCGCTGTCCGGGTTCACCATCTCCGGCTCCACCCATAAGCCGAAGTCCATGTGCAGACCATGCACCTTGTCAATCAGCGGCTTCAGCCCGTTCGGAAACTTCTCTTTATTCACATACCAGTCGCCCAACCCGGCATGGTCGTCCTTCCGCTGCCCGAACCAGCCATCGTCCATGACGAAACGTTCGACACCGATGCTGGCCGCCTTCTCCGCCAGCGCCATCTGACCCGCCTCGTCCACGCGAAACTCCGTTGCCTCCCAAGAGTTGTAGAGCACCGGCCTCAGCCTCGGCTTCGGCGCATGCGGCAGCAGCGTATCCACCTCAAAGCGATGCAGCAGCCGTGATGCCCCACCGATGCCTTCGTTTGAAAATCCACCGTAGAACGGCGGCGTCTTGAACGTTTCACCCTTCCCCAGACGATAGCTGAAGTCAAAACTATTCTGCCCACCCGAGACCCGCACCTGCTGCAACTGATCCTGCTCGATCGTCATCTGCCACGATCCGCTCCATCCCAGCGCTCCGAACCACACGCTCCCGCTCTCCGATCCAGTCCCTGCATGGTCGATCGCGAACCACGGATTGTTCTGCGCGCCCGTCGTTCCTCGCCGGCTCTCCAGCACCGTCTTTCCCGGCTGCACCGCCCGCTCCTGCACTGTCCACTCCGCCGCCCAGCGCCCGGTCAGGTAGCGCAGCCGGTAGTCTGTCCCGCGCGGCAGATTCCACGTCGCGGCTGAGACCTGCTCGATCGTGAACGGACCACTCGTCCGGTTCTGAATCTCGGCCGATCGCCGCAGAATCCCGGTCGCGCCATCCGCCGTGTAGTCGAGCGTGACGTACACCTCACGCGACATATCCTTCATCACGATCCGCAGCGTCTGTCCCGCAATGGTGTGCGACATGTACTGCAGAGCCAGGTCGCGGTTGCCGTCCGGAGACGTGATCTTCAGATCCGGCTCTACGTTGAGGCCGCCACCCCATCCCACAAACTCCTGCGGCGTCGTCGTGATCGGCAGATCGAAGGCGGCCGCCGGCGGCATCTGCGTGGCAGCAGGGAACTGATCGCCCGCGCCCAACCGCTTGCCCCAATAGAGCGCCTGGACCTGCTTCTCCGCATTGATCCCAAGCACATACGTTGTGTCGGCGGCATCAATGCGGAACGTCCGGCTGCTCTCATCGAATCGGATCGGTGCCGTCTGCCCGCACAGGCGCTGGCCAAGGACTGGAAGCAGCCCGACCAGCAGAAGCATCCGAAAGATCTGCAGCCCAGCATCTCGTCGCACCACCATCCAATCAAGACTGAGAGACAGCTTGCAACCCACCACACACGTCATCGATTACTCCTCCGGCTGAATGCGCCTACCGCGAAACAATACGTGGAGCGAAGTACCGCTGCATAGCGACATCAGCAAAGTACCGAGATCAATCAGAGTCATCGTGACGCCACCCATAGCAGGCTACGCCGGCCTGCTGTCTCGGTCGGTCCGTCTCAGCTCGCCCACGGGGCTACTTGCCGCGGCATCCTGCCTTGTACACCTTCGGCTTATGCCACTCTTCATCGGTGGCAAAAATCACGCACGTGTCGCCCGTGTCCGTATTCAGCCGCCATGTCAGGTCGCCCTGCCGATAGAGCTGATAATGACCCGACCCGCCAAACGTCTCGCCATTGGGTGGATTCGGCATGATGCTGTCCGTCGCCGGAGCAGCGACGCCACCCGCCATGGGCGCACCCTGCGCCGTCACCTCGGCATTGCCGCCCTGGCCCGCTCCCGTGGTGGCGGTTGCCGGAAAGGCTGAGCTTCCATCCGCGGCGGGCTTCGCCTCGGTTGAAGAATTTACGGCTGCGCCCGTGTAGACATCGTCTCCCGCCGCGTGTCTTCCAACCGCATAGCTGTTGTAACCGACATATGCGAATACACAGAGAACTAGGACTCCCAGACCAATCAGAACAGTCCTCAGCATCGCATCGCCCCTCGATGCGCCTCGGCTCGGTGTTCCAATTGATTGCCTGCGCGTCCCATGACCGGTCCTCATCGCCGCTGCACCTATTCTGAGGCGTCCGCCGCTCCCTGCCAAGTACCCTTCCACGCAACAGGGTAACGTTTAGAAGCAGATGGCCCCTGTTGCCCGATCAACAGAAGGAACAATCAGGGCCCAAATCGCGGTCCGGACCGCTGCTTCCGGAGTATCATCTAAGCGTGCCAAAATATTCTGTCGTCGTTCCCTTTCACAACGAAGAAGACAACGTAACCGCCCTCTATGATCGTCTGAAGGCCGTCATGGAGCAGGTCGGTGAGACCTTCGAGCTCGTCTTTGTTGACGATGGTTCGCGCGATCGCACCTATCGCCTGCTCGAAGAGATTGCAGCTGTCGACTCTCGCGTTCTGGTTGTGAAACTCCGCCGCAACTTCGGTCAGACCTCCGCGCTCGCAGCCGGCTTTGATCACGCGCAGGGGGACTTCATCCTCGCCATGGACGGCGATCTGCAGCACGATCCCGACGAAATCCCACGCTTCCTCGCCAAGCTCGAAGAGGGCTACGACGTTGTGAGCGGCTGGCGCTACCAGCGCGGCGATAACTTCCTTATGCGCCGCATTCCTTCACGCGCCGCAAACAAACTTATGGCGACACTCTCCGGCGTCGAAATCCACGACTTTGGCACCACCTTCAAAGCCTATCGGCGCGAGATCATCCAGAACATTCCGCTCTATGGCGAGATGCACCGCTTCATCCCTGCTTTGGCGAGTTGGTACGGCGCCAGCATCTGCGAGATTCCTATATCAAACCCGGCCCGCACGGCAGGGAAGAGCCACTACGGCATCTCGCGGACCTTCCGCGTCTTCTTCGATCTGCTCACGATCCGATTCCTGCTGAAGTACATGACACGCCCCCTACACTTCTTCGGAACCGTGGGAGCGATCGGCATGGTCACCGGCATGGCGCTTGCAACATGGATGCTGATCCTCAAGATCGTCACGCGAGGCCATGTTCTGGATCAGCACGGCCCTATCTTCATCATTGCGGGCGTTCTCATACTGGCCGGCATCCAGATGCTCGGCATCGGCCTTCTCGGAGAGCTCCAGGTTCGCCACTTTCACACCGCGAACCATCGTGCACCGTATGCTGTGGACCGCACCTTGCGCCTTCGCTCCAGTGAAGAGAGTCTTCTGCAGTAAGAAGCAGACCCTCGCCGCAACCCACTCAGGCATATTTGCGCAGCACTCCAAGAACCTTGCCCTGAATAGCAACGTTAGCCGCCGGCGCATAGATCGGCGCCATCTCCGCGTTTGAGGGCTGGAGTCGGATCATATTGCCCTCACGATAGAACCGCTTCAGGGTCGCATCCGTGCCGTCCACCAAAGCTACGATAATCTCTCCCTCGCGCGCCGTTCGTGTGCGCTCCACCAGCACATAGTCCCCGCTGACGATGTGCTCATCGCGCATCGAATCTCCCTGCACCTCGAGCGCAAAGACCTCTCGATTGCCGATGATGTCCCCCAGCGAGATACTCTCCGCGCTCTCAATCGCCTCAACCGGCCGGCCCGCGGCAATACGTCCGAGCAGCGGCATCCGGTCAGACCCTTTCTTGCCGGGCCGCGACGGCAGCACGTCAATCGACCGGCTGCGATTATGCGCTCGCTGCAGCATTCCCTTGTTTTGCAGGTTCGTGACATGCTTGTGCACTGTCGCCAGCGAGTTCAGCCCCAGACCGCTCGCAATCTCTTCATACGATGGGCTATAGCCATTCTTCTGGGTGAAGTTCGAGAGAAAGTCGATGACCTCTTTTTGCCGCCGCGTGATCGCCATGGCGTCATTCTAGCGAATAAAAAGCGAACTGGACTAACTAATTTGATACACCATCTCCCCCAACCGGGGCGGGTCCTTCTCTTCTGGTCTCTTTTTGATCCGAAAGTTGCAGAGCCAGAACAACTTGCAGGCGCAATGATACATGCAGCCGCGGGAGATCGCTCCTCATTCGAGCGCCTGCGGCAACTCCCCATAGACCGGTAGAGCCAGAGCAGGTATGGGTCAGGAAGTGGAACGATGCGCATACTCATTGTCGAACAGGACGCAGCACTTGGGCAGTTTCTTGCACGATCCCTCGGGACAGACAATCACGAAACCCAGTGGGTAGCAGACGGGGAGACCGCACTCGAGCGAATCCAGAGTCTGGACTTCGACCTGATGGTGCTCGATCTTCTGCTGCCCCAGCTGAGCGGACTGGAGGTTCTTGAACGCATGCAGCACTCGCATGCCAGTTGCTCTGTGATCATCCTCACGGCGGAAGAGTCCGCCGAGGCTCGTGTTCGATGCCTCAATACCGGCGCCGATGACTGCATCGCCAAGCCTTTCAGCCTTCAGGAGCTGATCGCCCGCTGCCGCGCCCAGCTTAGGCGACGCGCCCGCCTCAACAGCGCCACACTCGAACACAATGGACTCATCCTGAATCGCCGCGATAGAACCGTCCGCCGCGAAGGTGTTCCGATTGAGCTCACCACCAAGGAGTTCGCGCTGCTGGAGCACCTCCTCGAACAGCGGGGACGCTGCACCAGCCGCGGAGATCTGCTGCGTAAGGTCTTTCAGCTTCCTGAAAACTCCTCTACCAATGTCGTCGAGGTCTACATCAACTACCTTCGCCGCAAGCTCGCGCCGGATGTCCTCGTGGGCGTTCCGGCCATCATCGAAACGGTCCGCGGTTCAGGGTATCGGATAGCCGCCGGAACGAGCGCTCCGCTGGTCCAGAGAAGCGTTCCCATGCTGCAGGTGGCCTCTCTGTAAACGCTGAAACTCGATCGAGATCGACAAAATATCTATGACTACCGTCACGATTGCTCGCCCTGCGATCACAAAGTCCGAGACACAGCTGCGCTCTGTGCTGCTTGCCTCGGCGGATCCTGCCGTGTGCGCTCTCTTGCGAACGGCGCTGGCAGCCATGCGCTGGCATGTCCGCGAAGCAGGCGGCGCCGCGGAGGCGCTTGCCGCACTGGAGCAGCATCTGCCCGAAGCCCTCATGGTGGATCGCTGGCTGCCGGATATCGAGGTCAACGAGTTTGCCATGCTCGTACAGTCCATGTTTCCCTCCGTCGATCTCCTCCGCTGCGACGGCCAGGCCCTCACCCGCGACATCCGCAGCCCTCGCCGCCCGGAGTTGCTCGCCGCTATTCGCAACGCGCAGTGGCAGAGCGATACGCTTCCAGCACGGCACGCTCAACGGCCTGCCCTCGGGGGATCGCCAGTCGATTGCGTCGCGGATCCGGTCGGAGAGGGACTTCCCGGCATGATCGGTCAAAGCGCTCCCATGCGCGAGCTTGCCCGCATTATCCGTCTGGTCGCCCCTCGTGAGACGACCGTTCTAATCGAAGGCCCGACCGGCGCGGGAAAAGAACTCGTCGCTGCAGCCGTCCATGCGCTCAGCCCCCGCTGCGAGCGGCCGATGGCGATCCTGAACTGCGCCGCTATTCCCGAGACCCTCCTCGAAGCCGAGCTCTTCGGCCATACCCGCGGCGCTTTTACCGGCGCCACGCAGTCCCGTGTCGGCCGTATCGAAGCCGCTGACGGCGGAACCCTGTTTCTGGATGAGATCGGCGAGATGCCCCTCGGCCTTCAGGCCAAGATGCTGCGTTTCCTTGAGTGCGGCGAAATCCAGCGCGTCGGCGAAAATACCGTTTCCTATGTAAACGTCCGCGTTATCGCCGCGACGCACCAGCCGCTTGAGCAGCGCTCGGAAGAAGGCGCCTTTCGGCTGGATCTCTATCATCGCCTTGCCGTGTTTCCGGTGGAGATTCCTGCCCTGGCGGATCGTATGGAAGACCTTCCGGCGCTCACCGAACACTTTCTGGATCGGCTCGCGCAGCGATCCACCCGGAAGCAGCTCACCCTGGACGCTCTTGAAGAACTCCTCTCCCATCGCTGGCCCGGAAATGTGCGTGAACTGATGCACGTGCTGGAGCGCGCGACGATCCTCTGCGGGGATCAGACCGAGATCGACCGATCCCATATCCGCATCCGCCGACGGCCCCGTTCGTAGGAGTCTCTCACAGCTGGACGAGCTTCACGTTAGGGACGTGTTCTTGTTGATGATAGAGTGTGATCTCGACTGAAGCGAGACAGCTTCTTCATCTTGCGAAGTGGAGAGACCTGTTCTTTGCTCGGACTGGCTACACACCTTCAAGAACTGTGACCCACCGTGATCCCATCAGAGTCACTGGCTTAGACTCCTCTGCAACATCATTGCCACGCCAGTATGCTTCTCACGGCTGTATCCAGTGCTTCTCAGATGAACAATCTGTATTCGCCTCCGCATCGCTCAATCTTCGCCTTTACTTCACTTCCTCTAATCTCTGCCTTAAGGATCTCTCATGAGCTTCTGGAAAGCAGGCTTCGTTTCCTCTTCGCCTTTATATTCGTGATCCCTTCGCTTTTATGGATCATATCGTTCGGTCAATACAAATCAACGAGATAGACCATGAAGAAGCGAAGGATAGGAGAATACTAAGAGAAGTATCAGCGAACTGGCAGCCCATTTGCAATTATCCAGACATCGGTGATTCAAACGCCGAGGCAGCCCGGAGGCAAAGATGGCAACACTGGTCGCAGTTCCCGCACACGAAGTAGTCTCCCCCGTACAGGTCTTTTCCAACTCCGCCAGCGTCGCCCCGTGGAACTCTCTGTCTCAGGTTGCATCGCAAGCCTCGACACCCGTAAGTGCAAGCGAGATCAACGTTGCCGACTACATGCCGATGGTGCGGGCCGTGGCTCGCCGTCTCCATCGCACGCTCCCACGCCATATTGAGATCGAAGACCTCATCTCCGCCGGCTATCTCGGCTTGGTCGACGCTGCGCAGAAGTTCGAGCAGTCCAAGCAAACGCAATTCCGCACCTATGCCGAGTTCCGCGTTCGCGGCGCAATCCTCGACTCCCTCCGCGAACTCGATTGGGGAACGCGCAGCCTGCGCCGCAAGGTTCGCGACATAGAGCAAGCTCGCCGAGCGCTTACCGCTGGCCACGGCAGCGCTCCTGCGGACGCCGATCTGGCCCGCGAGGTCGGCATAACCCTCGGCGAACTGCGCGAAACTCTCACCGCCGCGCACAATCTCGAAACCGAGAGCCTACAGGCTGAGCGAGAGGATGCTGAAGGCCAGGACCTGCTCGCCTCTCTCGCCGATCCCAATGCGCAGGATGCGCTCACACTTTGTCTTGAAGGGGAGTTCAAGCAGGCTCTGGTTGATGCTATCGAGTCTCTGCCAGAGAGGGAGCGGCTCATCATCACTCTGTCATACTACGAAGAGCTCACCTTGAAGGAGATCGGCGACATGCTGACTCTTACAGTGTCCCGCGTCTCACAACTTCGGTCAGCGGCTATCAACCGGCTGAAGACCGCGTTACAGGTGGCCCAGTAAGATCGCGATATCTGCCTGGCACAGCCTACAAGATACTCCGGCCTATAGATGGTCCGGAAAGAACGCCTCAGCCTTATCGTTTCCAGCGGGACTGGCATCACCGGAGGTGTTGGGCCCCAGGCCCAGCTTGATGATCGCGCGCGAATCTGGAATCAGCTTCGTCTGCCAGCCGTGATCCGCTTGATAGCGCTGCATGGCAGCCTGAGTAGACGCGTCCCAGCGACCTGTCGGCTCACCCTGCAGATACCCGGCGCCTGAGAGCGCGGTCTGAATCTGTGCTGCACGGCTGTCTTCAATCGCGTGCTGACCCGTGGGCCGCGCAACCGGCCTGCCGGCCCGCTTGGAAAAACTGTGCTGCGAGGTCGGGCCGCGACGAGAGTGGCTGTACGCAAAGCTGGGAATTGCAATAAACACAAGCGCAACGCCCGTAAGCAGACGGCCAAATCGCATCATCATTAGGGAGAGCACCTCGTCCTTTAAGATCGGAGACGGCCTTGAGCACGTCAGCTATGAGGAGGAGAGTAATGCTTCAGTTACTGAAGCGCAAGTCAATGGTTGCGTCTTGTATAACGCTTTCGGGCTAGATGAAAGCGTCGCCCAATATTTGCGTTTAAAACAAAGAGAGGTGCGACCGTCAAGTCGCACCTCTCTTTTTGGCCTTCCTCAGGTTTCTACGGCAGAGTTCCACCAATATAAACGTTATTGCTCTGCCGCCCTTGCGCGTCGCGTATGACAAAGACGACATCATCCTTAGAACGCAGCGCTCCGACGATCGCACGGTAGCTCGCCTCGTCCGTCACCGGCTTCTTGTTGATCTCTACGATGATGTTGCCCTTGCTAAGATTGATCTCCTCTGCAAAGGATCCAGGGACAACGCTGGTGATGATGACACCACCCTTTTGCCCAAGCTTCTGAGCAAGCTGTGGCGGAACCGCCGAAACCGTAATCCCCAGCTTCGTCTGCCCGGCGTCATTGTCGGCCTGTGCCGAGTCGTTATCCTGCTCAGGCGCATTGCCCAGGTCAGCGTAGGTCTTGGCACGATCACCCACGACCACTGAAGCGGAATCCTGCTTGCCGCCGCGCAGGTAACCGATCTTTACGCTGGATCCGACCTTGCGCGCAGAGATGTCCTGCACCATGTCGTCGCCATCTTTGATCGTGCGCCCGTCGATCGACACGATGACGTCGCCCGGCTGAAGACCGGCCTTCCCTGCGCCGCCCTTCGGCGAAACAGAGCCTACAATCACGCCCCCGTTGCCTGCGCCGTACATCCGGCTTACAGCCGAGGACTGCGCCGCCTGGAACGTAATACCGATCGACCCGCGCGTAACCTTGTGCTCCGGCCCGATCAGCATGTTATAGACCGTGGCAATCGTGTTGGCCGGCATGGCAAATCCCACGCCCGATGAGCCGCCGCCCGAGGTATAGATGGCCGTATTCATCCCGACGACCTGCCCCGCCATATCCACCAGCGGACCACCCGAGTTGCCAGGGTTGATCGCCGCATCGGTCTGGATAAAGCGCTGAAACTGGTTCGCCGCTACATTCCCTGGTCCCGGCGGCTCATCGATCGTCCGATTCTTCGCGGAGATGATCCCGGCCGTCACCGTCTTTGAAAGCGAGAACGGACTTCCGATCGCCAGCACCCAGTCACCTACCTGTGCGCCCTCCGAGTTGCCGATCTTTACCGTCGGCAGCGCCTGCGGCACATCGATCTTGATCACGGCGATATCCGTATCTTTGTCCACGCCAACGACCTTCGCCGGCCGGCCCGGATCGGATGGATTCTCCGCGTCCGTCGACAATTTCACAAAGATCTTGTCGGCCTTATCTACCACATGGTTATTCGTGATGATGTATCCCTTGGAATCGACGATAAAGCCCGATCCCAGCGCCCGCCGCTCGCCGCCCTGTCCATCGTCCTCCCCATCACCGCCTTGGCCGCCTTGACCGCCGAAGAAACGATTGAAGAAGTCCTGCATGTTGTCCTGCTGATCGTCCCCACCGCCCTGTCCACCGCCATTCCCGTTCCCGTGCGGATTGCGCGGGGCGCCGCGTCGTCCATTGCGCTGGGCGCTCTGCTTCGGCAGAGACTCCGTATTGATGTTCACCACGGCAGGTCCAACCTGCTTCACAATCTGCGAAAAGCCATTCGAAAGCGTTGCCGGCGACGGGATAACGATCGGCCGCGCGTCGGACGTGTCCGCCCGCTGGGTCTCCTTGCCGCTGACGCCATGCGTCAGCACGGAGCCGGCAAGGATGCCGGCTGAGAGCGTCCCCAGCAAAACGAACGACGAAGTAAGTCGGTGAGATCGAGCCCGATCGAGTAAGCCGGGTGTGTGGGACTTTGGCGTTTCCATCGTAGAAGTCTTCCTCTTTCCTGGTAAGTGCGGCTCTGTGAGCCGCGTGGGCGCTGGCGTCGCATGAAGTTCGCGGGCTTCTCCTTGCGAACTTCGCGTAGCTTTACGAACTTTAGACGCGATCCAAGAGCGAAAAGTATGGGCCGAGTGACGGCTGACCCGCCGCCGGTCCTTACGCCGGTTCAAAACTGACCGGAGTTGTGGGTGAAAGGAGCTCTGTCGCGGCGATTCCCAGCAGAATCAACCCCGCACCCGCGCCCGCCCGCAGGCTAAGCCTCTCTCTATAGAACAGCATCGAGAACACCAGCGCAAATACCGGTTCGAGCGTCACTACTAGCGCTGTCGTTGTCGCCGGCAGATGCTGCTGCGCCCACGTCTGCACCCAGAACGCTCCTGCCGTCGCCAGCAGCGAGGTAATTGCCAGAGCCACTGCCAGCCGCGGTGTCCAGTGCAGCGCAATCGGGCCGCCCAGCGACAGACACACCATCATGCACAGGGCGCAAAAGGCGATCTGCAGCGGCACGAGCTGGTTCGCCGGCAGGTAGGAGAGCCGCGACAGCGCGAGCAGATGTCCGGCAAACGCGATCGCACATCCCAGCGTCAGCAGATCTCCCATTCCGACCGTGCTCATGACGGAGCCTGGTGTTACCCCCGGCGGTGTCGTGATCAGAAACAGACCTGTGAAGGCAACGCCCGCACCCAGCAGAGCCTGCCACCCCGGCCTTCCATGGCCCACTGCGCGCATCCCCGGAAAGAATGACAGCAGAGGGACAAAGACCACCACCAGCCCGGTGATAAACGCGGAGTGTACGGCGGTCGTGCGCGCCAGCCCCGCGGTCTGCAGCTCGTATCCCGCAGCCAGGAGCCCGCCCGCCAGCACGCCGCCGCGTACGCTTGCCTTCGAGAGTCGCCGCAGCTCGCGTGACCCAGCCGCGAGCAGCACAGCGGCCGCCAGCAGAAAGCGCAGCGCGTTAAACAGCAGCGGAGAGGCATCCTGGAGCGCGTCCTTTACCAGGACGAAGGTGCTCCCCCACACCATCACCACAGCCAATAAAAGCAAAAACGCCAGCCTGCGCCGCGATCCTTCTCCTGCTCTCACGTCCCTCACTCGGGTGGATGGCTCACACCGGTGTGGTCACTCGTCTCCGGTGCGGTGTTGGCGGGCACTGGCGCGGTGTTCGCCGGCACTTGAGGAGCCGTAGGTGGTGCCACCGGGGTCTTTACTGTGGGCGCGGATGCATCCCCCACCGCTTCGTGCTGCTCCGGCTGCTCGCTGGCCTCCACTTGATAGACCGTCTCTCCATTGACTACCGTGCGCAGCACCTTACTTGCGAGCATCTCCCGGGGCGTCGCCTTCGTAAGATCCCGATCCACCACAATGAGATCCGCCAGCATTCCCTGCTCCAGCCGTCCTTTACTTTGCTCGCGGAACTCCGCAAACGCCGACGACTGCGTGTACGCGTAGATCGCCTCATTTAGCGAGATCGCCTCTCCCACCTCGAAGCTCTTCGTTCCCGCCTCATTCTTCCGCGTCACCGCCGAGTAAAGCCCGCGAAACGGATCGATCGACTCCACCGGATAGTCCGTCCCAAACGCCAGCGTCACGCCATGGTCGAGAAACGTATGCCATGCATACGCAAAGCGCGAGCGCTCCGGCCCCAGCCGATTCCCGGCCCAGTTCATATCCGTCAGCAGATGCGACGGCTGCATCGAGGCGATAATCCCCAGTGTTCTAAACCGATCAAAGTCGTCCGGCAGCAGTACTTGCGCGTGCTCCACCCGCAGCCGCAGGTCTTCAGGTTTAACTGGACTCGTATCCGAACTGACTACCGCCGCATCCGGGTTGCGCGGCGGCGCCGGACGGCTCGCCGGCTGTCCATTCTGTTCCGCCGCGGAAAAAGCATCAAGCGCCATCGTATTTGCCAGATCACCGATCGCATGAAATCCGATCTGGAACCCCGCCGCGGCTCGCTCGACCGCCATCGCATTCAGCTTCTCGTCATCGTATCGCGGCAGACCGGAGTTGCCTGGATCGTCGGAGTACGGCTCCTGCATCGCCGCGGTATGCGACCCCAGCGATCCGTCCAGAAATCCTTTCAGCTGCGTTAGGTGCAGCAG
This sequence comes from uncultured Acidobacteriaceae bacterium, assembly GCA_964246835.1. Taxonomy (GTDB): domain Bacteria; phylum Acidobacteriota; class Terriglobia; order Terriglobales; family Acidobacteriaceae; genus Edaphobacter. The sequence continues at coordinate 103,125 of CAXTRT010000002.1, forward strand.
CGGATCGTCCGCCGGATGGCTCGCGCGCCGCGTCTCGAGCACCGCAACCGGCAGGTTGAAGTCCATCCATTCCGCAACGCGCAGCTTGAGCGTGTGGGCGTGCTCCATCTCCTCAAGCGCAAGAAAGTCCTCCCAGTCTGAGTTGTCCTGCACGCTGGTCACGCCATGCGCCAGCGCATCTTCAATCGCCAGCCGCAAGGCCTGTCGTCTCTGTTCGAGCGTCGGCCGCGGCACCTTCGAGAACACCAGCGCCGTCGCCGCGGACTCCCGCAAAATCCCGGTCGCCGCACCCGCGGCATCGCGATCGATCTTCGCTCCGGCCGGGTCCGCCGTCCCATTCTCAATCTTCGCCGCAGCCAACGCCGCCGTGTTCGCCACCGCAATATGCCCATCCACGCGCGACAGGATCGCCGGATGCCCTGCCGTCACCAGGTCCAGATCCTGCCGCGTCGGCAGTACCGTCTCCGCCCACAGCGTCTGGTCCCATCCGCCACCCTGAATCCACGCGCCGGGCTCTGCATGTTTCACATACTCCCGAATACGTGTTTGCATCGCAGCGAGCGATCGCACGCGAATCAAATCCACCGAGAGCCTCTGCCGTCCGGCCTCCGCCATGTGCACATGCGCATCGTTGAACCCCGGCATAGCAAACGCACCGCCCAGGTCCACCACCTTAGTCGCCGCACCCTTGAGCTTCAGCACATCGGCATCCGTTCCAACGGCGACGACTCGCCCATGACTCACCGCCAACGCACTCACCCGCGCCGGTGTCGTGCTCGTGTCCGCGGTACGCAGATGCGCTCCGGTCAGGATCACGCCATGGAGAAAGATGGTCTCTGCAGGCTGCGAATCTGAACCGGGCAGGGCCGCCAAAGCAGCAGCCGATGCGACCACAAACAGAGCAGAAGAAAGGAGGGAGATCACGAGGGAAGTGTAGCAAGCAGCTCTGCCAAAGAGAGCACGATTCCTAGTCCGCCGACGATAACGTCGCCCACGCCTCCACCAACACCCGTGATGCACCGGCCCCAATCCGCTCCACGTCATCAAGATCATCCCCGTCTCGCTCGCAGAGCAGCATCAGTCATTCTGTTGACCCATCCAGCGCGTCGTCCGACCAAACCAGAACTTCCGGGGCTTTGCCGGCCAGATCGCCTTCGGCTCCATCCGCGTCGGCTATCCTCTCCTCCCGACCGCATCTCGCGAGTCGCCAGCCTCGTCACCTTCCATGGAGACCTTGCATAGGCCGCCGCCCCACTCTCCATCTCCATCTCCATCACCCTCGAAGATGAGATCGACATTAACCGCGGCGATCTGAAGCTGCTCGCTAAATTCCAATCTCCTGACGGTCTTTCCAATCCCGCACAGGTCTTCTTCGTGAGCGCAAGCCCCATCCGTCCGCGAGCGTGTACCTTCGTTTCATGGCCGATCACATCGTTATTCTTGGCGGCGGCTTCGCCGGCTGGTACGCCGCGCGTGCTCTGGCGCCGCGCCTCCGCTCCGGCCATCACATCACGCTTATTGATCGTGTAGACCACATGCTTTACACCCCCATGCTGACCGAGGTCGCAGGCGGCAATCTGCCTCCGCACAGCATCGCTGTTCCGACCAAGAACCTGTCGCGCCGCATCAATTTTATTAACGCGGAGATCACCGCGATCGACGTCTCGAAAAAGTCCGTAACCCTCGCGAACGGCGAAGTCCTCAGCGCCACCCATCTCGTCTTCGCCCTCGGTTCCACCACCTCGTACCACGGCATCACCGGTGCCCAAGAGCACAGCCTTCCGCTTAAGACCCTCAACGACGCCACGCAGATCCTGAGCAGAATCGACGATCTGATCACCCAGGCGGCGGTCTGCACGGACCCCATCCGCCGTAGCGAACTGCTCACCGTCGCCGTCGCGGGCGGCGGATACACCGGCGTCGAAACCATCGCAGCCGTCGCAGAGCATCTCAGCCGCAAAGCCGCCGCCGCGGGCCTCGCACCCGAAAGCATCACCGCCATGCTCATCGAGCCCACCGACCGCCTCATGCGCGAGACTCCAGAGTCCCTTGCCGAGTACAGCAAAGACTTTCTCGAGCGCACCGGCGTTCGCGTCAAGCTGAACACCGGCGTCCAGAGCGTTACCGCCGAATCCATTACGCTTTCTAACGGAGAGCAGATTAAAGCCGGCTTGCTCATATGGGATACCGGCATCGAGCCAAGCCCGCTCCTCAAAACCATAAATCTGCCCCTTGGCAAGCACCACGGCGTCCTCGTGGATGCGTGCTTCCGCGTGCAGGGCTTTGACAATATCTGGGCTATCGGCGACTGCGCAGAAATCCCGCAGCAGGACGGCAACACCTTCGCCGCCACCGCGCAGAACGCCACCCGCGAAGGCGTCCACCTCGCGCAAAACATCAGCGCCGTCCTCCGCGGAGACGCGCCGCGCCCCTTCCGTTTCACCATGCTCGGCCAACTCGCGCTTCTCTCCCACCGCCGAGCCGTTGCTGAAATCCTCGGCATCAGGATCAAAGGCGTCCTCGCCTGGCCGCTTTGGTGGGCCATCTACATCGCCAAACTGCCCTACACCCGCGGCAGGATCGACGTGCTGAAGGCGCTTCTTAGTTGAATTCAGATTAGAAGATGGTGGAGGCGGTGGGAGTCGAACCCACGTCCGAAACTACCGACAACAGAGAGCATTCATGCTTTTCCCGAGTTCATCTTTGTCTCGTCAGTGGTGCTTAGAACGGGCGAAGACGCAACACCGACCAGCCTGATCCATCTCGTCCGACCCGCTCAGACGGAGCAGGGAAGACCAGCCTACTGTGCGACGATCGGTACCAGCCCGTAGGCGAAGCTTGAGCGATCGGCTACTTAGTTAATTAAGCAGCAAGCGCGAATTGAGGTTCGGCACTTATAGTTTTGTGAGCGATTACGGGTGTCCACACCCCGGCATGCCTCTCTGCCACAAGCAATCCCGTCGAAGCCGTGACGCCCCCATCTGGTGGAGCTGGCACCAACATTGCATTGGAGCACTGCAAAGAACTATCTGAAGTATATCGCGAATGTCGCCCTACTTCGCCAACGCAATCAGCACCGCCCCCGCCGCAATCAATCCACCACCCACCAGCTTCATCGTCCCCACCGTCTCCCCCAGGAACGCCCACGCCAGCACCATCACCAGCACCACGCTCAGCTTGTCAATCGGCGCTACGCTCGACGCGGGCCCCATCTGCAGCGCGCGAAAGTAGCAGATCCACGACAGGCCCGTACACAGCCCCGACAGCACCAGGAATACCCAGCTCCGCCGTGAGATCTCCCCCACCCCGCCATGCTTCTCGAGCGCAATCGCAATCCCCCATGTAAACACCAGGATCACCGTCGTCCGGATCGCCGTCGCCAGATTGCTGTCGATTCCCGACACACCCACCTTCGCCAATATCGCCGTCGCGGCCGCAAATACCGCCGAGAGCATCGCCCATCCAAGCCATCCCATCCTCTGATGCTACCTGCTTGGCCCGCACCCCCTTTGCTTGACGCCGCGGCGTATCCCCGTCATCGTCAATCTATGCGTCTCTGCCGCCGCACAGTACGTCTTCTGCCTCTGCTCGCATCCCTGCTTCTCAGCCGCTCTTCCCAGAGTTTCCAGGCGCAGGCTCTCAAGGACATCCCTCGTTCCATTCCACTCGATACCCATCTGCCGACCGCCCAGAATCAGGCGCTGCGCTCCGTCTTCCTCGTAGGAGACTCCGAGATCAGCTCCGGCCCCGGCGGCACCTCCGCTTCCGGCGAAGGCTGGGGCGAGCCCATCGCCCCCCTCTTCGATCTCGCGAAGATCAACGTCGTCAATCGCGCCATCACCAGCAGCTCCAGCCGCTCCTACGTCAGCGAAGGCTACTGGGCCGACACCCTCGCTCTCATCAAGCCCAACGACGTCGTCCTCATCCAGTTCGGAGAGAACGAAGCCAGCTCCCCCACCACGACAGCAGCCCCCGGTTCGCAACCAGTCGAGACAACCCTCTCTGGTGTCGGGGATGACTTTCACGAGCTCACCAACCCCACCACCCAGCAGCGGGAGTTCGTCCACACCTACGGCTGGTATCTGCGGGAGATCGTCGTCGACACCATCGCTCGCGGCGCCACACCCGTCCTTTGCTCGCCCAACCCGCACCGCGACTGGCAGGCTGGCCACGTGCGCCGGAGCGCCGACACCTACTCCGGTTGGGCGAAGGCCATCGCCATCCAGCAGCGCATCGCCTTTATCGATCTAAACGCCCTGATTGCCAACCAGTACGACACCCTGGGCGAAACGGACGTCGTGCCTTTCTTCACCCAGGCAGGGAAGATCACCACCGCTGCCGGTGCCGAGCGAAACGCCAGCATCATCGTCGGTGCTCTGAAGGGTCTCTCTCCCGACCCATTGAACGGCTTCTTCTCGGAGAAGGGAAATGCCATCCCGGCAATCGTCCCGCCGCCTCCGCCCCCGCCGCCGACACCCTCCCAGCAGCCTCACCTCTAGGTCGTTCTTCGGCTTAGAGCAGTTTTCCTGAAGGTGTATAGCAAGTCACTCCCGTGCGTGCCATTTTCTCTCAAGGAAAATGGCCTCCACTGCACTAAGCAACGCCATCGCATCAGGAAAATGCTTTAGAGCGACGCGTTCAGCAGGTCCACGCTCTCCCACTCCCCATGCTCGATCGCCGTCCGAATCTGCGCCGGTGTCTTTCCCGCCTTCGTCTGCTGATACGCAAACACCGCTTCCTTCATGCACGTCGAGCACGCCGCCCCATGCGTCCCTTCAAAGCAGCTGTGCAGGCTTTTATGCCCGAGCGCCCGGTCACATCGGCAGTAGCAGGGCTCCTGGTTGATGACACCTGGGATCTTTGAAGCCATCACATAGGCTGTCGTCTGGTAGGAGTGCGAAAAGTAGGGTCCAGTCAACTGGTCGCCGGTCATCAGCGCAGGAGCTGTCTTCAGCAGGGCTCCACGGTTGTAGGCAGGAATGTCGTCCGCCGGGTTCGACCACTGCGCCGACGCCGCCAGCGTCGCCAAGCCCAAAGCCATACATCCGAGAAGTCGCTTCATACGGGAATTCTAACGCGATCCAGGCCTATTAAAAAAAGGACGGCACGTTCCGAGAATCCGAATCCGTGCCGGGAGGCCAGTGACGCAACCCTGATCAGAACGCCCACAAGCTCTGACCGTAATCTGTCGTGGACCAACTTCGCTTCCACTGTTGACTACCGTACCATCTTCCAAACTTGGTAGCAAGTCATTTCAGCAATTCCACTATTCATAGAGACGCACGTCTTGCAGAAAAGTTTGCCGCTCGGAAAAGCTTTTCCGGTCGAATCTCTCTTGCTCAACCGCGCGCGACATCATCCCTGCAGCCAACCCCATGTATCCTCAAGGCTTAGTGGATTTTTCCTGAAGGTGTAGAACAAGTCACTCCCGTGCGTGCCATTTTCTCTCAAGGAAAATGGCCTCCACTGCACTCAAGCAACGCCATAGCATCAGGAAAAATGCTCCAGTTCCGGCCCATGCCCATCTCCGTCATCATCCCAGCCCTCAATGAAGCGGAGTCCATCGGATACGTAGTCCGCTCCATGCCTTGGACAACCATCGCCGAGTGCATCGTCGTCGACAACGGCTCCACAGACGCCACCTCGCAGGTCGCAGCGGCCGCCGGAGCTCGCATCATCACCAGCCCTCGCGGGTACGGTAATGCCTGCCTCGCAGGCTCGCTCGCAGCCCTCCCCACCTCCGACATCCTCGTCTACATGGATGGAGACGGAGCCGACATCCTCGACGACCTTCCCCGCCTCGTCAATCCGATCCTCGCCAACCAGGCCGACTTCACCATCGGCTCGCGCATCCGCGGCCGCCGCGAGCCCGGCTCTATGCTCGCCAGTCAGGTCTTCGCCGCCCACTTCGTCAGCATCCTTATCCGTCTCTTCCAGGGTATTCGCTACACGGATATGGGCGCTTTCCGCGCTATCCGCCGCTCCTCCTTCATTGCTCTCGGAATGTCCGAGCTCACCTATGGCTGGAATCTCGAGATGCAGATCAAAGCCGCCCAGCACCGGCTTCGCATCCTGGAGCTACCCGTCGACTACCGCTGCCGCATCGGTGGTGAGTCCAAGGTCGCCGGCAACCTCCAAGCCTCCGTCAAAGCCGCCTTCCGCATCCTCGAAGTCCTCTTCCGCGTAGGCCTCCGCCGCACTCCAACCCAGAAGTAGCCATTCATTCCCGCCCTGGTCCTCAGGTGTCCTTCCGAGCGATTCGTTGTCCTTACGACTACGCCCTCAGTTGTCACTCCGAGCGAAGCCGCTGACCCGCACCGCAGCCGTCGTTCGGGGCAAAGCCACGGCATCCCTGCTCGCCCAGGATCCTCAGCATCACCGCAAACAAATCCCCTATTCTGAAACCACCCATGCCTGACTCACTTCTCAGCCTCAGGAACGTACACGTCGTCCGCGGTAGCCGAACCGTTCTTAGTGACATCAGCCTCGATCTAGCCCCCGGCGAACACCTCGCCATACTTGGCCCCAACGGCTGCGGGAAATCAACCCTGCTCAAGACACTTACCTGCGAGCTCTATCCGCTCGCCGTCAACCCCGATGGCAGCCGCCCTACAGTTCGCATCTTCGGCCGCGAGCGCTGGGATCTTACCCAGCTTCGCCAGCGGCTCGGCGTCGTCTCGGCCGAACTCCCGGGCAAACCCACTCTTGCGACGACCGGCCTTGATGCTATCCTCACCGGCTTCTTCGCCAGCTCGACCCTCTGGCCCAATCTCATCGTTACACCGGCAATGCGCCAACGCGCCGATGAGCTCCTGATTCAGGTCGGCGCGGCCGCTCTGCGCCACCTGCTCGTGGGCCAGATGTCAGCCGGCCAGCAGCGCCGCATCCTGATCGCCCGCGCCCTCGCCGGCTCACGAGCCGCCGCCCAGCAGGGAACTCACCCCAATGCCAACGTCGCGGATGAGACCGAGATGCTCTTACTCGACGAGCCCTCAAACGCCCTAGACCTCGCCGCCCAGCAGGATCTTCGAGCCTTGCTTCGGAGGCTGGCGCAGTCAGGCGTAGCAATCCTACTCATCACCCATCACACCGCAGACATCATTCCCGAGATCAAACGCGTCCTGCTCATGCAGAACGGGCGCGTCGCAGAGGATGGACCAAGGGCCGATCTTCTGACCGCTGCGCGCCTCTCCAGCCTCTTCGGAGTACCGCTTGAAGTCACCGAGCGTGACGGCTACACGTACACCTGGTAGGCGAAAGTGTCCGCGCCATGGCCTCCACGTTTGCGCACCTCCCCCGAAAGCAGCAATACACCCCATACCCTCCGCGAAAACACGTCTAACCTCGACGAAAACAGCTCATTTTCACCACGATACGGACCCTTTAACCACACCCTCCTGCAGCTTGACTAGGACCGGGCGAGGAAACGTCGTCGGCCCCAGGACCGAGATGCGCGGCAAATCTCCCCGCACCATTGCCACCTCGTCACACGCATACAGCCGCGGACAGGTCTGGCAGTCTTTGTAGATCTTGTCTGGAAGCTGTGTTCTGTCAACGACTCGGAAGTCATAGTGCATGAAGAACTGCGGAATGCGCGTGAACAGACTGACGCAACTGACTTTCTGGCTTTCGGCGTCCTCCAGCAAGGATCGCAAAAGCGCCGCACCCGCTCCTCGCCCCTTTGCCTCCGGTCGCACCATAATGGACCTAACCTCAGCCAAATGAGGTCCATACAGGTGGAGCGCGCCACATCCCAAAAGCTCCCGATCCACAGTCTCGGCAACCGCAAAGTCGCGCACGTTTTCACAGATTTCGGCGTAGCTGCGGGGCAGCAGCGTCCCATCATGCGAAAGCGAACTCACCAGCTGAAAGATGTTCGCCGCATCCGGCAGCTTTGCCGCGCGAATAAACACGCCATCCTGACGTGCCGCAGGCGTTATCGTATGTGCTGAAAGAGGACTAGCAGACAAAGTTACCCCTCCTTTCGAGCGACAAGCCGCATCGTCGCAAGTCGTTCTCGGGAGGCCACGAGGGCAGCCGCGACACGGTGTCGAGCCGTTCCGCCGATCACATCATGGCAGTCCAGGGTTGCTTCGATTGTGATTGCCGCGAAGAAGTCCTCTGCGAAGGCGGGAGACAGAGACTGAAGTTCCGAGAGGGTAAGAGCGTTGAGCTCCCGGGCGGTCTCAAGCCCAAGTCGAACGGCGTTGCCCACAATCTCATGAGCTGTGCGAAAGGGAACGCCTTTGTGCGAGAGATAGGTTGCGGCGGCCATGGCATTGAGATAGCCGGTGGAGGCAGCCTGCCGCATTCGATCGAAGTGGAAAGTGAGGGCCGCCGTGAACGGGGGTAGAACGCGAAGCATGCCAAGAGCGGTATCGGCTGCGTCAAAGACCTGCTCCTGGCCTTCCTGCAGATCTTTGTTGTAGGCCAGCGGCAGACCTTTCAGCAGCACGGAGAGTGCATTAGCCGCACCAATCAGACGCGCGGACTTGCCCCGAACAAGCTCTGTGAGATCGGGATTCTTTTTCTGCGGCATTGCACTCGATCCGGTGGAAAAGGCTTCGGGCAGATCGAGAAAGCCAAACTCCGCTGTGGAATACAACGTAAGTTCTTCAGCGAAGCGCGAAGCATGGATTCCGAAGACGGAAAGCGCCTGAGTGAACTCAAGAGCAAAGTCACGGTCGCTTGTGGCGTCCATGGAATTAGGAGTGGGTCCATCGAAGCCGAGCTCTGCGGCCGCGATCGTGCGATCAAGCGCTAGGGTTGCACCGGCGATTGCGCCCGAGCCAAGTGGACAGAGATTCACGCGTTTGCGCGCGTCGGATAGGCGCTCCAGATCGCGTTCCAACATGCTGACATAGGCGAGCAGCCAATGCGCGACCAGGACCGGCTCGGCACGCTGCAGATGCGTGTACGAGGGCATCACTGCATCGCCAGCCTGCTCGGCAAGATCGAGCAGCGCGGCAATCCATTCGATGAGGCCGTGGCGGATCTCGTCGATGGCGTCGCGCACGAAGAGACGCGTATCAGTAGCGATCTGCTCGTTGCGGCTGCGGCCGGTGTGCAGCTTCAGAGCCAGAGGACCGATAAGATTGATGAGCTGGAGCTCGACGTAGTGGTGGATGTCTTCGGCTTGCGTGACGGAGGCGGCAAAAGGGGCTGAGGGGTCGATTAGGGCGCGGCCGTTGATATGGAGTGCCGCAACGGCGCGCAGACCTTCAATCATGCGCTGCTCTTCAGCCGGTGTGAGGATGCCGGCGTCGGCGATAGTGTGCGCATGAGCGATGCTGGCGCGCACCTCGACCTGATACAGGCGCCAGTCAAACGGGAAGGAGCGCTGCCACTGTTCGAAGGTGGAGTCGAGGGGCTCGCGGAAACGGCCGGACCACATTTTTGGGGATTGTGCTGTTTCGGGCATGATTTCGCTAGCTTGGTTGCTGCTCTAACAGCGTTTTTATTATTAGGCCCTGCGTTCTCATCCAAATCTCAGGCGTAGGCTGCTGGTCCTTTGGTCTTGCAGATGGATGCATGAGGGCTGTTGAAGGCACCAGTTTAAGAACGTTGTGCCGCCGTTGTGCCTTATGCCAAAGAGTATCGGCAATCTGTCCCAAGGTGACGACAATCTTCGGCTTAACAATTTCTACTTGCGCTGCTAAAAACCTTAGACACTCTTGCTGATAGCCGTCTGAGTGTGGAATCGGCCCCGATGCACTCCCCGGTTTCAATCCCATTAGAATGTTGGTGAAGAAACACTCTTCGGGTTTTACATCGGCGCTCTCCAGAAAACCGAGAAGAGTATCCCAGAAGCGGTTATTGACTTCACCTTTTGCCGCAATCGCCTGATGAAAAGCCTCGACGCTGTCGAAGTTGTGAGCAACTAACATGATCGGATGGTCTGGAAATAAAAGGGGCATGGGACCGCCGTTAGCGCCGCCTCTCCAAAGGCCGGTGCCCCCCGGAAAAACTGCTGTACCAGCGATCAGCTCATTGAGTGACGTTCCAGTTCGCTGCACTTCAGGATGGTAGCTTTTGACGATTTCGTTCATCTCGGTAAGAAGCTGTCCTATCACTTCGACGCTCGCCCTTCCCATGTTTTCTTTTTTCGCCTGACTAAATACAGCTTCAACATCGCTCAACACTTTCGCGCTCTTGAAGACTTCGTTGCTGAGCCGGGGCATTTCGGAGCCTTTACTCAGGGTTAGCAGGCCGGTTTGGGCGTAGGTGAGTAGCTTGGCGCGGGTGTCGGTGATGTCGAGATTGCGCATGGTGAGCTGGCCGATACGGTCTCTGGGAGAGAAGGTGGAGTCGCCCTTTTCCATGGTGAGGCGCTCGGGGTGAAAGGTGAGGTTGGGCGAGTCGGTATTGATGATGGTGTAGTCGTTGCCGCGCCGCAGCTCGAGCGTAACCTCGCCGGTGACGGGTTTGGCGATCCAGCGCTGGGCGGCTTCGCGCAGCATGATGGCCTGCGGATCGAACCAGCGGCCCTGGTAGAGAAGGCGGCCGAGCTTGCGGCCGTTGTCACGATACTGCTCGATGGTGTCCTCGTTGTGGATGCCGGTGATGAGGCGCTCATAGGCGATGAAGAGGAGGGCGAGGCCGGGAGCCTCGTAGATGCCGCGGGACTTCGCCTCAATGATGCGGTTTTCGATCTGATCGCTCATGCCGAGACCGTGGCGACCGCCGATGTGGTTGGCTTCAAGCATCAGGGCAACGGGATCGGGGTAGTCGGTGCCATTGAGGGCGAGAGGAAAGCCTTCTTCAAAACGAATGGTGACCTCTTCGCGCTTGACTGGAACATCCACGTCGTCGCGCCAAAAGGTCGTGCCCATGATGGGTTCGACGATCTTCATGCTGGTGCTCAGCATCTCAAGATCCTTGGCTTCATGGGTCGCGCCAAGGATGTTTGAGTCCGTCGAATACGCTTTTTCAGCGGACATCTTGTAACCAAAGCCCGATCGCTGCAGGAAGGTCGACATCTCGGCGCGGCCGCCGAGTTCGTCGATGAAGGCCGGGTCGAGCCATGGCTTATAGACGCGCAAGTCCTGGTTGACGAGCAGACCGTAGCGATAGAAGCGCTCGATGTCATTGCCCTTGTAGGTGGAGCCATCGCCCCAGATATTGACGTCGTCTTCCTTCATGGCGATGACGAGCATGGTGCCGGTGACGGCGCGGCCGATGGGAGTGGTATTGAAGTAGGTCACACCGGCGGTGGAGATGTGAAACGCGCCGGACTGAAGGGCGGCGATGCCTTCGCGGACGAGCGGGCCGCGGCAGTCGATGAGGCGGGCCTGCACGGCGCCATACTCCAGCGCCTTGCGCGGTATTGCGTCGTAATCGGACTCATCGGGCTGGCCGAGGTTGGCGGTGTAGGCGTACGGCAGAGCACCCTTCTGCTTCATCCAGTGAAGCGCGGCACTGGTATCCAGACCACCGGAGAAGGCAATGCCCACCTTCTGGCCGATGGGTAAGGATTCAAGGATTACGGACATGGAGTAGAGGACCTCGATACGGCTGCGGTGCGGTGGATCGTTCTTGCTGGCAGCGGATAAGCGGTTATAAGTGCGGAGACGATTCGCTCTATAAAAACATTCTCAGCGAATGTAGACCCCTTCGGGAATGACAACCAAAGAGCAAAAGCTAACGGCGGGTACGAGCGTTAACCTTGTTGCGTGCATTGGGAAGTCGTTTTGCGCCGCCAAGGAGCATCAGAACTATAGCTTTCTGGGCGTGTAGGCGATTCTCCGCCTGATCGAAGACGATCGATTGCGGGCCGTCGAGAACGGTATCGGTGACCTCGGCGTTGCGATGCGCGGGCAGGCAGTGCATGAAGACGGCGTCTGCCTCGGCTTGGGCCATGAGAGCATCGTTGACCTGATAGGGCTTGAAGACAGGCGCGCGTTTGGTGGCCTCGTGCTCCGACCCCATGCTGGTGCAGACATCGGTGTAGATGGCATGCGCGCCGGCGACCGCCTTGGCTGGGTCGGTGAGCAGCGTGATCGATCCGCCCGTGCTTTCGGAGATTTCAATTGCTTTGTGAATGATGTCGAGCTTGGGGCCATAGCCCTTGGGGCTGGCCACGCGGATGTGTGTGCCAAGCTGGGCCGCTGTAAGCATCAATGAGTGGCAGACATTGTTACCGTCCCCAACGTAGGCGACGTTGAGGCCTTCCGCTGAACCAAAGCGTTCTTCGAGCGTCATAAAATCGGCGATCGCCTGACATGGATGTTCAAGGTCCGAGAGGGCGTTAATGACGGGAATGCGCGAATAGGTGGCGAGCTCGGTGATGGTCTCGTGCGCATAGGTGCGGAGGACGATGATGCTCATCCAGCGCTCGACGTTGTGGGCGACGTCAGGGAGGGGCTCGCGTTCGCCGAGTGGCGATTGTGTCTGGTCGACGAAGACGGCGTTACCGCCGGTGGTGTTGATGGCGGCCTCAAAGGTGAGCCGCGTGCGCAGCGAGGCCTTCTCGAAGAAGAGCACCATCTGCTTTGCGTCGAGGGCGGTGCGGAAGTCTTCAGGATGAGCCTTCACGGTGTGTGCGAGCTCCATGATGGCGGCCATCTCATCGACGGTAAGGTCAGCGATCGAGCAGAGATCGCGGCCTTCCAGGCGGCGCGAGGCCTCGTGAAAGGCGGTGTCGGACTGGATACCGAGTGAGGCGGAACGGAGCGCGGTATGGCCGTTTTCAGGCCGGCCGCTAAAGCTCAGGGTCTTATCGTTACTCATGAAAGCTGTCTCCAGGCGTGGGTGCCGCCGCTACAAGAACGGGAGCGTCCGAGAGGATCTCATCGAGCACCCTGATGGTGTGGTCGACGTGAACGCGCTCGAGGATGTAGGGAGGAAGGAAGCGCAGCACGGTCTCGCTGGTGCGATTAAGGATGATGCGGCGATCGAGCATGGCAGCGGCGACGGCTTCCGCGTGCACGGCGGAGTGCAGCTCGAGGCCGATCATAAGACCGCGGCCACGAACCTCACGGATGCTGGGGTATCTGTCTGCAAGCAGATTAAGTTGTTCCAGGAAGTAGTCGCCGACATCGCGAACGTGGGCGAGCAGATTGTCCTGGCGAATGGTGTCGATGACGGCTGTCGCGACTGCGGTGATAAGCGGACCGCCGCCGAAGGTGGTGCCGTGCATGCCTGGCGAGAAGGCGCGCGCGACCTCGTCGGTAACGAGCATGCAGCCGATAGGAAGACCGCCGGCAAGCGGCTTGGCGAGCGTGACGACGTCCGGAAGAATGTTGAACTGCTGGATGGCGAACCAGTCTCCAGTCCGGCCGAAGCCGCACTGGATCTCGTCGGCAAGCAGCAGAGCTCCTGTTGTATCGCAGAGCTGGCGCGCGGCGGCGAAAAACTCCTGCGAGATGGGGTGAATGCCGCCCTCGCCCTGAATGGGCTCGATGCAGATAGCGCAAATGTCAGCCGAGAAGAGCTCGCGCAGGTGCTGGACGTCGTTGAAGCGGACAAAGTCGACCTCCGGCATGACGGGCGCGAAAGGCTCGCGGTACTTGAACTTGTGCGTCGTAGCTACTGAGCCTATCGTCCGGCCGTGGAAGCTGTGCTCGAGTGCAAGGAAGCGGCGGCCGAGCGGCTTGCCCTGACCGCTGACGCGGGTGGCGTGGGCGCGGGCAATCTTGAGTGCGGCCTCCCAAGCCTCAGTGCCGGAGTTGCAGAAGAAGGCACGATCCATGCCGCTGATCTCGGTCAGACGCATGGCGAGCGGCACGGTGTGCTCGTGAAAGAAGAGGTTTGAGGTGTGCAGAAGACGCGACGCCTGCGCCGTGATGGCTGCGGTGATCGCCGGATGGCCGTAGCCCAGCGCCGAGACACCGATGCCGCTGAGCAGGTCGAGATACTCGGCGCCATGCTCGTCAATGAGGTGAACGCCACGGCCTTCAACGAACAGGTGGGGGCTGCGTTGATAGGTTTGTACCAGCAGTTTATTTTCAGCGGCTTGTAGATCTGCAAGATTCATCAGGCGACCATGACCTCCGTTCCATCGTTGACGCGGGTTGTGCAGATATCGGGCAAGAGAGCGGCGGATTCGGCAGGTAAGATGCGAACGCGGCCGACACCTCCGGCGAGGGCTGCCTTGCAGGCGTTGAGCTTGGGCAGCATGCCGCCGAAGACGATCTGCTGCTGCTCCAAAGCCGCAATCTGAGCCAGTGTGAGCCACCGGAGAACCTGGCCATCTGCTCCTTTGACGCCCGGAACGTCGGTGAGGAAGACCAGGGTGTCGGCTTTGGTGCAGACCGCGGTTGCGGACGCCATCTCATCGGCGTTGATGTTGTAGTACTCGCCATCGAAGCCGAGCGCGATGGAGCTGATAACCGGGACGGCGTTCATGGTCCAGATGGCCTCAAGCCAGCGGGGGTCGGTGGCGGCTATTTCGCCGACAAAGCCGAGGTCGGGTGTGGACTTCTTTTTGCGCGCGCGAAAGACGTTGCCATCGCCGCCGGAGAGGCCGACGGCGTTCTGCCCATGGGAGCCGATGGCTGCGACGAGCGACTTGTTGACGCGGCCGGCAAGCACCATCAGCGCGGCATCGCGGGTCTCTTCATCCGTAATGCGGAGGCCGGAGACGAAGACGCTTTCCTTGCCGAGTTGGGCAAGCGTTTTTGTGAGCTGCGCGCCTCCCCCATGGACGACGGCGACCTGATTGCCGTCAGCGACCAGCTCCGCGACCGCCTTACCACAGAGGTGCAGAATGCGCTTGTCTTCGATCGCGGCGCCACCGAGTTTGACGACGAACTTCACGTGAGCCCCTCCGCTTCTCCCCAGCCGAGCATGAGATTCAAATTTTGCACGGCCTGGCTGGCTGCCCCCTTCAATAGATTATCGAGGCAGGAGACAAGAATCACCTGCCGACCGTCCGGTCCGAGCTCAAAGCCAAGATCGCAGAAGTTGGTCCGCACGACGTGCTGAATCTGCGGAAGCATGCCTGCGGGGCGAACGCGAACCATCGGACTACCGGCGTAGAAGCTGCGGAAGACCTCTTCAACGCTGCTGGCTGTGCCCGGCTGTTTTAGTCGCACGTAGATCGTCGAAAAGATGCCGCGTGGAATCGATAGAAGGTGCGGCGTGAACTGGATCTGGTCGGCGGAGAGTGAGAGCTGTTCGAGCAGCTCGCCCGTGTGGCGATGGCCGAAGACCGCATAGGCAGAAAGATTATCGGCCGCGTACATAAAATGCGTCTTGGCGGTGGGCGCTTTGCCCGCGCCGCTAACGCCGGACTTCGCATCGGCGACGATGCCGTGGTCGAGATCGACCAGGTTGGCGCGCAGCAGGGGAGCGAGCGCGAGAATGATCGACGTGGCATAGCAGCCGGGGTTGGCGACCAGGCGAGCCGACGCAATCGCGTCGCGATGAAGCTCCGGGGAGCCAAAGACAGCTTCGGCCTGAAGGCCGGCGGCCGCAATCGGGTCCGCGTCTGTAAGGTGGTAGATGGCGCGGTTTGCGCTGTCCTGAAGCCGCCATGCTCCGCTGAGATCGATTACCCGCACACCGCGATCGAGAGCAAGAGGAACCCACTCACGCGACTGCTCGTGTGGCGTGGCTAGGAAGAGCATGTTCGCGTGAAAACTGGAGAGCTGCTCCCAAGAGAAGGAGTGAACGAGGTGGGGCTTCGGGCTAAGGCCGGTGAGCTGCGGATGAAGATCATCGAGCGAAACAGCCGCGTCCTCTCCCGCGCGGCCGAACAAGAGAAGCGAGTCGGCGTTAATGCGTGGATGTGACAGCAGAAGCCTTAACAGCTCGGCGCCGGCGTAGCCGCTCACACCGGCGACGGCGATGCGGAGCGCTTGCGAAGTGTGCGTCACGTTAGCCAATGAATGCTTCCACACGGGTCTGCAAGGCCTGTGCCTGCCGAGCATCCGGACAGATGACCAGAACAGTATCGTCGCCCGCGATGGTGCCGACGACCTCCGGCCAGTCTTCATAGTCAATGCCTGCTGCGACTGGTTGCGCGCCGCCGATGACGGTGATGATCACGAGCAGGTTTGCCGCGGGACGAACCTCCAGACCGAAGCTTCGCAGAACGTCCCGGATGCCGGGAAGGCTATCTTCCGCGTCGCTGTCCTCCGGCAGTGTGTAGCCGAGTGGACCCTTGGACAGGCGCAGCTCGTGGATATCACGAGAGAGTGTCGCCTGGGTTACGTGGAAGCCGCGATCTGCGAGGCGCCGGCGGAGGCTGTCCTGATTTGTGATTGAAGCCTCTTGCAAGAGCTCGCGAATCGTGTTGTGACGCTGTTGCTTCAACCTCTTACCTGATCCCTTCTACTTTCGTATAAATATACACCTAGTTGTATATTTATACAAAATGAACACGCCTCTATCTGTAACGCATCCAGTACGAAGTTGCTCTCCCTTCTTGGACGTATAGTGAGATATGGAACACTCCTGGGCACCTTCCGCCATCCGTACGCAGCGGATGCAGCCTCTCCATTTCGGCAAGACACCCGCGTCGCTGATCGATGAGCGGTTCGATCACGACTCATGCGGGGTCGGGTTTGTCGCATCGATTCGCGAGAACGCAGCAACGCACCATATTCTGTCGCAGGCTCTAACGGCTTTGGCGAGGCTTGAACATCGTGGAGCGACCGCTGCCGATGGCAAAAGCAGCGATGGCGTCGGTGTTATGACGGGCATTCCGCGGAGCTTCTTCGCTGCTGCGGCTGGTCTTGCGGAGGCAGAGCAGGCGAGCTTCTCAATCGGTATGCTCTTTCTGCCGAAAGGTGAGACGCGCGCCGAGGCTGCGCTTGAGCGATGTTTGAAGGCGCATGGGTTTAACGTTCTCTGCTGGCGTGATGTGCCTGTCAACGTGGATTGCTTGGGCGAGATTGCACTGAGCACGATGCCCAGCATTCGGCAAGTCTTTGCTGGAGATCGCCAGGAAAATGGGGCTGCAAGCCGGGAGCGGCGGCTGTATCTGGCACGAAAACGCTTTGAACGCCTCCATGCCGAGGATCAGGTCACAGGCTACCTGTGCTCGCTATCGAGCCAGACGGTGGTCTACAAAGCGATGTGCTCTGGCATTTTGCTACCGCAGTTCTTTCCTGACCTGGCATCGCCTGAGTACGTGACGCCCTTTACTGTCTTCCACCAGCGCTATGCCACGAACACCGCGCCGACATGGCATCGCGCCCAGCCGGGACGAAGCCTGGCGCATAACGGCGAAATCAACACTGTCTGGGGTAACCGCGCGCGGATGGACGCGCGCGATTCGTCGCTGCCGGTCGAGTGCAAGCCGATTCTGACGCAGGGTGGCACGGACTCGACCAGCCTGGATGAGGCAATCGAGCTGCTGGCGCAGAACGGGCGCACCGTCGCGGAGGCAATCCGGATTCTGCTACCACCGGCGCGGGTCGGACGGCCCACCTCGCCCTTTCTTCGCTATCACATGGACGTAGCCGAGCCGTGGGATGGGCCGGCGGCGATCGCATTCAGCGACGGTAAGGTTGTCGGGGCGGCATTGGATCGCAATGGACTCCGGCCCTGTCGGTTCGCGATTACGAGCGACGGTCTTGTGGTCGCGGGATCGGAGGCGGGGCTGGTGGATCTCGATCCCGAGACGGTGGTGCACAGCGGCCGCCTGGGGCCGGGGCAGATGCTGCTGGTCGATCTTGAGGCGCGTGCGATCTACGAGGACCGTGAACTGCTGGAGTTGTTCGACCGGGACGCCACTTATATCAAAAAAACTGTTGAGGATGAGGCGCTGGTGGCGAGCGCGCCGGCCCGGGTCAGCGAGCCGGCAGCGTTAGAGGCGGCGCAACGTGGTTTTGGCTATACACGCGAAGACGTGCGGATGATCCTGCAGCCGATGGCGAAGGATGGCAAGGATGCGGTGTGGTCGATGGGCGACGATACGCCGCTCGCGTTTCTCGCCAAGGCTCCGCGGCCGGTGTATGCGTACTTCCGCCAGCGATTTGCGCAGGTGACCAATCCTGCCATCGATCCGCTACGCGAAGCCTGCGTGGTGAGTTTGCACACGCGACTTGGCCCGTGGTCGCACATGCTGGATAAGAATGCGCCGCTGCCGGGTGTCGCCGTGCCCTCGCCCTTTCTATCTCTTGGGCAGGTGGAGACCTTGCGGCAGGGCAGGCACCCGCATGCGGAGACGCTGCGCGTCGAGGAGTTGGACTGCTGCTTTCCTGCGAGTCAGACGCTTGAGGCCGCGGTCGAATCGCTGTGTTCGCGCGCGATCGAGGTGGTTCGCGAGGGGGCCCGCATTCTGCTGCTGAGTGATCGCTGCGCGACGAAGGGGAAGCTGCCAATTCCGATGGCGATTGCGACTGGAGGCGTGCACCATGCGCTGGTACGCGCCGGTCTGCGGACGCTGGCTGGGCTCGCAGTTGATGCGGGTGACTGCCGCGATGTGCACCATGCCGCGGTTCTGATCGGGTTTGGAGCGGGCGTGGTCTGTCCGTGGCTCAGCCTGGAGACGGCTCGGCAGCTGGGCGAGAATGAGGACGGCGCCGCGCAGAATGAGCAGAAGATGCTGAAGGCGCTGGACGCGGGTCTGGCAAAGATCATGTCGAAGATGGGCATCTCGGTGGTGGACAGCTATCGAGACGCGCATCTCTTCGACAGCCTTGGGCTGCATGCAGATCTTATCGAGCAGTGTTTTTTCGGAACGCCCGCGCCTCTGGGCGGGATCGGCTTTACCGATCTCGAACGCCAGCTGCGGCAGACATGGGAGGCACCCGCGGTGGAGGCAGGCGCGGATCTGCCCGACTACGGATGGGTTCGCTTCCGCAAGTCCGATACCGCCGAGCCGCATGCGTGGCAGCCGCCCACAGTGAAGGCTTTGCAGACGTTTGTGGGCAGCGTGCGCGGCGCGGGGCAGACTGCCGACCGCGCCGGCGCGTTTGCCATCTATAACCAGGGCGTGCATGCGCGGGATGCGGTGGTTCTGCGCGACCTTTTGGAGATCCGGCCAGCCGGGCCGGAGCTGGCGCTCGACGAGGTCGAGCCGGCGACGGCGATGTTCAAGCGCTTCGCCGCAAGCGCGATGTCGCTTGGGTCGCTCAGCCCGGAGGCGCACCAGACGGTTACGGCGGCGATGAACATTTTGGGCGGCCGCTCCAACACAGGGGAGGGTGGAGAGGATCGTGAGGTCTACCGCAAGCGTGTGCCGGTGATACCGGATGCGCGCTCCGGCGGCGGGGCGGCGGCGGAGATGGCGTCCGGAGGCACGGCAACGCTGGTCGCAGAGGCGCCCGCGACGACAAGTGCAGTGTCTCTGAATAACAAGATCAAGCAGGTAGCATCAGGCCGCTTTGGCGTGACGGCGGAGTACCTGGCGCATGCCGACGAGATCGAGATCAAGGTGGCGCAAGGGGCCAAGCCGGGAGAGGGCGGTCAGCTGCCGGGCTTCAAGGTAAGCGGTCTGATTGCGCGGCTGCGCCATGCCCAGCCTGGGGTGTCGCTCATCTCGCCGCCGCCGCACCATGACATCTACTCGATCGAGGATCTTGCACAGCTTATCTATGATCTAAAGCGTGTCAATCCGCGGGCGGCTGTCGGGGTAAAGCTGGTTTCAAGCTTTGGCGTGGGGACGGTGGCAGCAGGCGTTGCGAAGGCGTACGCGGACTTCATCGTCATCGCTGGTAATACCGGCGGCACCGGTGCCGCGGCGCTGTCGAGCATTAAGTATGCGGGCAATCCATGGGAGCTGGGCCTGGCCGAGGCGCAGCAGGTCCTGCAGCGCAACGGCATGCGCGGACGAGTGCGGCTGCGGACGGATGGCGGCTTGGCGACTGCGAAGGATGTGCTGATCGCCGCGCTGCTAGGGGCTGACGAGTTTGCGTTTGGCACGGCGGTGCTGGTCGCTATCGGGTGCGATATGGCGCGGCAGTGTCATCTCAACACGTGTCCTACGGGCATTGCGACGCAGAAGCCGGAGCTGCGGGCGAAGTTTCGCGGCAAGCCCGAGCATGTGGTGCGCTTCTTTGAGAATGTGGCCGAAGATCTGCGGCATCTACTGGCGCGATATGGGCTATCGAGTATCGAGCAGGCGATCGGGCGAACCGACCTGCTGGAGCAGGTGCGGTTCGACGGCAGCGTAGATCTGCAGCCGATGCTGGCGCGGAACGAGAAGACCGAACGGCAATGGGCGGGCGGACGCAACGATCAGCCGCTGCCGCCGGCGCTCGATGAGCAGTGGGTTGTGCCGGCGATGAAGGCTATCGGGTGCGGCGAGGCGTTTGTCGCCGACGCGGAGATTGCCAATCGTGATCGAGCAGTAGGTGCGCGGCTTGCCGGGGAGATTGCGCTGCTGCGAGCGCAGACTGAGACTTCAGCCGACATCACCCTGCAGCTGCATGGGACAGCGGGCCAGAGCTTCGGCGCCTTTGCGGTCGAGGGTATGACGCTGGTGCTTGACGGCTGGGCCAACGACTTTGTCGGCAAGGGTCTTTCGGGAGGAAAGCTGGTGATTCGGCCGCGCGGTCTGGCAGCAAAGAATAGTGGCCAGCACGTAATTCTGGGCAACGTTGCGCTTTACGGTGCGACAGCCGGCGCGTTGTTTGCGGCCGGCCGTGCGGGCGAACGATTTGCCGTACGGAACTCCGGCGCAACGGCTGTGGTCGAGGGCGTTGGCGATCATGGCTGCGAGTACATGACCGGCGGACTGGTTGCTGTGCTGGGCGAGGTGGGATCCAACTTCGGCGCTGGTATGACGGGAGGTCTCGCCTGGGTCTTCGACGCGGACGGGAGCTTCCTACGCGATGGACGCTTTCATCCCGACTTTATGACGCCGAAAGGTTTTGCGGCAGCGGATGTGGTCTTGCAAGGGGAGTTGAAGGCGTTGATCGAGCGGCATGCGGCGGAGTCAGCGAGCAGTCTGGCTTTAAATCTGTTGCAGCAGTGGCCTCAGTCGGCGGCGGCGTTTGTCTGCCTGATACCGAAGCCCCAAACCTAAGCAGCATTCAACGTGAGGTGGTAGCGTTGGTTTGCTGCTGGAGCGAGGGCGAGGCATGTTCGATTTGACGTCGGTGAATGACATTCTGCTCAAGGCAATGAGTCGTGGTGAGCGCGAGGTAATGCGGTGGCAACGGCCCGACGGGCAGTGGACGCCGATTACGGCGAGCGAGCTCTATGGCAAGGTACGGGCACTGGCGGAGAGGCTGGAGGGATGGGGCGTACAGCACGGCGATCGGGTGGTCCTGGTCGCTGAGAACCGGTGGGAGTGGCCGGTTACGGACTTTGCGACCCTGGCTTTGGGCGCGGTCGACGTTCCGCTTTACGGAACGACAACGGCAGAGCAGCTCGGGTATATGTTGAACGACTCTGGTGCGAAGGTTGCGGTTCTCTCGACCGCCGAGCAGTATCGCAAGCTGCAGCAGGCGGGCGATCTGCCGGCACTCGAACATGTTGTGGTGATGGATGATGTGGTGCTTGATGGAGTCGACAGCTTCAAAACCCTGCTCGAGGGCTGGGAGGGGTTGCGCGAGCGGGATAGCGCCTTCGATCAACGGCTGCAGGAGCGAAGCAAGGACGATCTGGCGACGATCATCTATACGTCTGGCACGACGGGTCAGCCGAAGGGGGTGCAGCTGACGCATTGGAACCTCGCCAGCAATGTGAATGTGACGACAGACGAGATGGGCTTTACCGCTGAGGACAGCGCGATCTCATTCTTGCCGCTCTCGCACGTAACCGCGCGGCATCTTGACTATGCTTTTCTCTGCCACGGAGCGCTGGTGGCGTACTGCCCGAAGATTGATAAGCTGCAGGACGCGCTGCAGGCGGTTCGGCCGACTATCTTTCTGGCGGTGCCACGGGTCTACGAGAAGATTCGCCAGTCGGTGGAGGGTAAAGCCAATTCGTCGCCGCTAAAGGCGCGCATCCTGCGGTGGGCGATTCAGGTGGGGGAACGAAATCGCAAAGCGATCGCGGAGGGGCGTACGCCCGGTTCGATACTGTGGAAGATAGCAAACGCGCTGGTCTACTCGAAGGTTTCAGCCGCTTTTGGTGGCCGTGTTCATACCTTCAGCGCAGGTGGCGCCCCTTTGGGAGACGACACGGCGGGCTGGTTTGCGGATGCCGGAATCCGCATTCTCGAGGGATACGGCATGACCGAGACCTCGCCCGTAATCGCGGTGAATACGCCGAAGCACTACAAGCTGGGCAGCGTCGGCAAACCGGTGCCGAACATCGAGGTACGGTTTGCAGCGGATGACGAGCTTGAGGTGCGGGGACCTTCGGTGTTCAAGGCATACTGGAACCGAGAAAAGGATACGACAGAGGTCTTTGATGGCGACGGCTGGTTTAAGACCGGCGACATCGGTAAGCTAGACGACGGTTTTCTCACGATTACAGACCGAAAGAAGGAGCTGCTCAAAACAAGCGGCGGTAAGTTGATCGCTCCGCAGCCAATCGAAAGCAAGCTGAAGGCGAACGGGCTCGTAGCTCATGCGGCGTTGGTCGGAGACAAGCGAAAGTTCGCCTCCGTTCTGATCTCGCCAAATTTCCAGGCTTTGGAGGGCTGGGCCAAGGCGAAGGGCGTCCTTGCAAAAGATCACGCTAGCCTGGTCAAGGATGAAAGAGTGAATGCGGAGTATCGCCGCATTATCGACTCAGTCAATCAAGGCTTGGCGCACTTCGAGACTATTAAGAAGATTACGGTCGTTCCAGAGGAGTGGAGCGTGGAAGGCGGCGAGCTGACACCAAGTATGAAGATGAAGCGCCGCGTGGTGGAAGAGAAATACAAGAATTCGATCGAAGGAATGTATCGCGGGGATGCAGGCAAGAGTGAGTGAGCGGCAGACAGCAGAACAGAATGGCAGGACCAGGCTACTTAAGCCCTCGGAACGCATCAAGGGCAAGTTCCAGAACCCCGTTCCGACAGTACTCGGAACGCCAAGCCTAATCTTCAAGGCGATGCCGCTCTACATCAAGAACCATGAGCAGCGCACGCCTCTGGTTCAGCCGGGTCCGTTCCGGACCGACAAAGAGGTCTATCGGATTGCACCGGCCGGCGGTTTGCGGGTGACCTGGTTTGGCCACTCCGGGATGCTGGTTGAGATGGATGGACTTCGCATCCTCATCGATCCGGTCTGGGAGGAGAGGGCGTCGCCCCGGCAATGGTTTGGGCCGAAGCGTTTTTTCCCGCCCATGGTGGCGCTTGAGGATCTGCCCGAACTGGACGCTGTGCTGATCTCGCACGATCACTATGACCATATGGGGGAATTTACGATTCGCCGCTTGGCCCGCTTACCATGTACAGCCAGAGCGCAGTGGGTCACGGCGCTTGGTGTTGCGCCCCTGCTCCAAACCTGGGGCGTTACGGCAGAGCGAACCGTTGAGCTTGACTGGACGGACACGGCAACTGTGACAAGCCCGGACGGACCGGGGCTCACGATAACCTCGGTTCCGGCTCGCCATTTCTCGGGCAGGAGCCTGTTTCATCGCTTTGAGACGCTCTGGGGAGCCTATGTGCTGAAAGGATCGGCGCATACCGTCTACTTCGGTGCGGATACGGGATGGTGGGACGGCTTCACAGAGATTGCGGAGGCATTCGGACCCTTTGATCTGACGATGCTCGAGATCGGCGCCTATAACGATCTGTGGAAGGACATTCACCTGGGACCGGACAACGCCGCTCGCGCCTTTGAAGCGATGGGCCGGAAGGGTCTGCTGATGCCGATTCACTGGGGCTTGTTCGATCTGGCGCTCCATGGATGGAAGCAGCCGATCGAGCGGCTTCTGAGCATCGCGGAGGACTCGGGGCTGAAGCTCTGGTCTCCGGAGCCCGGGCGACCGACTGACCTCGTTCGGAACATCTCGCTAGTCGATCTCTGGTGGCAGCGAAACGCCTAGGTTCTCTTCGCGAGGACGGCAGTGTGGTTCCGCGGTTTCGAATTCGCTTGTCTCACACAGCCGTCAGCGGGTACAAAGGGGGTGCGCCGCTAAGCTCTCATGCGGGCGAGCGATCCGGAGACTCTCATGTCTGCTTCTGCTGAAAGTACGACGCTGCGCGAGGTGATGGACATCCGGCAGGCGTCAGAGTATCTGGGGATCAGCGGAGACACGCTCTACCGGTATGCTTCTGACGGGTTTATCCCGGCGTTCAAGCTGGGAAATCGTTGGCGATTCAAACGATCCCTACTTGATGCATGGATGGATGAAAAGTCCGGGGTGAAGCCAGTTGCCAGTAAGGTTACGATGATGCCGCGAGAGAAGAAGCCCGCGGGCCGGACCCGCCAGGCCTAAGTGTCTCAGACGCTGCGGTTCCTAGACGCTGCGATCGAGCGTAATCAGGGTGATCTCCGGCGGGCAGTTGAGCCGAATCGGAATGCCCACGGTACCGAGGCCGCGGTTGACGTAGAGTTGCATCCGGTTGAAGCGGAAGAGGCCTTCTACGTACTTGCGGCCGAGAGGTGGAAGCACTAATGGTCCCACAAGTGGAAGGCGAACCTGACCGCCGTGGGAATGGCCGGAGAGCATGAGATCGATCAGCGGAGCGCGTGGGTGCGTGACGACAAAGTCGGCATAGTCAGGGGCGTGCGACATCAGGATGACGGGCCCTTTCGGCACCCGCGGCACGGCAGCCGAAAGGTCGGGAAGGTCGGTGCCCGGATCGGCGGTTCCGGCGATGTGCAGGCTTTCTCCGCGCAGGGTTAGGGTCTCATAGCGATTGCGAAGTACAGGCAGACCTTGCGAGTGCAGGGCGGCCGTCACCATCGACGCACTGACGGCGACATCATGGTTGCCCAGGACAGCGAACTTCAGCGGGCAGCGAATGGTAGCCAGGATCTCGGCGCAGCGCATAGCGGCATGATGCTCAAAGAGGAAGTTCAACGAGCCGCGCGTGATGAAGTCGCCGGTGAGCAGAACGGTATCCGGATCGAGACGATTAACATGTTCGACGATGCGTTCCAGAAAGAATGGTTCGGTGAACTCTTCCAGATGAAAGTCACTGAGTTGCACGATGCGATAGCCGACGAAGGCTGAAGGAAGATTGTCGATCCGGAGGCGATGGGAGAGCACGCTGATCTCGTGTCGGGCGACGAGGCTGCTGTATAAAGCGAGACCCGCCGCCACAGTGCCTGCTCCAACCAGGAAGCTTCGGCGCGTAAGCCCGTGTTGCGATTCGGGTACATCAGAGGTCATCGTGACCATGATACCGAGTGTGGGCTCGGGCTCGTGCCACTGTCAGGAGTTCGCTCGTTCGTTAGAATGGACGAGATGAACTTTTCACTACGGAAGAGACGAGCTCTCAAGGCAGCGATCAAGGCCGGCGCTGACGCTCTTCTCGTGACACACCCGCCGGATCTGCGCTATCTGTGCGGATTTACAGGCTCCGCAGGTGCCTTGGCGCTCTGCAAGGGGCGTGCGCGGCTGTTCACCGACGGCCGCTATAGGGAACAGGCAGCGCTCGAAGCGCCGGGTACACCGCTGACGATCGAGAGCAAGCCTGCGGCGCAGGCGGCGGCGCTGTGGTTAAGCGAGACGGCGACACGATGTCTCTTCAACGCAGCACACATTACGGTTCTCCAGCTTGACTCTCTGCGGAAGGCGCTTGCGCCGGCAAAGCGTAAAGCCTTTCTGCAACCGGGCGAGGATTTAGTAGCGCGGCTGCGGGAGGTCAAGGACGTCGAGGAGATTGCGAGATTGCGCGCGGCAGCCGCACTTGGATGCCGGCTTTTCGACCAGGCTCTCGGGGAGATTGTGAGTGGGGCAACGGAGCTTGAGGTTGCAATGACGCTCGAGCAGGGTGCGAGGCGGGCCGGTGCTGAAGGCATGAGCTTCGACACGATCGTGGCGTCCGGTGAGCGCAGCGCCTTGCCGCATGGCCGAGCGACGCTAGCCAGGCTTCCGAAGAATGGCTTTGTAACGCTTGATTTCGGTGTGGTGCTCGACGGCTATTGCTCGGATATAACGCGGACGGTTCACCTTGGGAGGCCAAGGAGCGACGCTCGCAGCGTGTATGATTCCGTTCTGGAAGCGCAGATGGCTGCGGTTGCCGCGGTTCGTGCTGCTGTGGAAGCCGGAGCCATCGATGAAGCGGCGCGATCTGTTCTACGGCGCGATGGGTTTGCAGATTCGTTTATTCATTCCACAGGGCACGGCGTTGGACTTGAGATTCATGAAGGCCCGCGCATTGCCGCAAAACAAACGTGCCGCCTCGCGGCAGGAATGGTGATTACGATCGAGCCTGGCGTATACCTGCCGGGTCGCTTTGGTGTAAGGATTGAGGACACGGTCTTGGTAACCAAAACCGGCGCAGAGATCTTGACGCCAACGACAAAGGCATTGATCGAGCTCTAAGACTCGAATCGAGGAAGGAACGATGGATCAGAGTCAGGTAAACGAGCTTCGCGAGCTGATTGAATTACTCAAGGCGAACGAAGTCGCCGAGTTCGACATAGAGCAGCCTGACTTCAAGGTTCGTTTGAAGTTTGCAGGCGAGCCGTCGCCAGCGGTCGATGTAGGCCAGCTCTCTCGCATGATGGCGTCTCTGACGCAGAGCGGCGCGCCCGCCCAGACCGCGGACATCTCCACGATGGCTGTGGAACAGGCCGCGCCCGCTCAGGTGGCTGCTGTCGCCGAGGAGGTGTTGCACACGGTGAAGTCGCCGATTGTCGGCACCTTTTACGAGTCTCCTTCTCCCGGCGCCGCTTCGTTTGTAAAGATCGGCGATCAGGTCGAGGTGGGGCAGGTGCTCTGCATCATTGAAGCCATGAAGCTGATGAACGAGATCGAGGCGGATGTCGCGGGAGAGGTCGTGAAGCGCATCGCGCTGAGTGGTCAGCCGGTGGAATACGGTCAGCCACTGTTTGCGATCCGGCCACGCTAGAGCAGCTCGCGGACGCCATCGGCAGACAGCAACAGAGGAAGGCGACAGAGGTTTATGTTTCAGAAGGTCCTGATTGCAAATCGAGGCGAGATCGCGCTGCGCGTGATCAGCGCATGCAAGGAGATGGGCATCCGCACGGTAGCCGTTTACAGTGAGGCCGACCGGAACTCGCTGCATGTTCGTTTTGCGGATGAAGCGATCTGTATCGGCCCGCCACGATCCGCGGAGAGTTATCTGAATGTGCCGGCAGTGATCTCCGCAGCCGAGATTGCGGATGTTGACGCGATTCATCCCGGGTACGGACTGCTGAGTGAGAACGCGAACTTCGCCGAGGTCTGCCGAGCCTCGAATATTAAGTTCATCGGGCCGCCGCCGGAGGTGACGCGGATAATGGGCGAGAAGTCCACCGCACGGCAGACCATGAAGAAGGCCAAGGTGCCGATTCTACCGGGTTCCGATGGCGTTATAGCGGGCGAGGACGAGGCGCTCGAGTGGGCCAGGAGCGTTGGATATCCGGTTATTCTGAAGGCTGTGGCAGGGGGCGGCGGCCGTGGGATGCGCATCTGTAGGTCGCCCACGGAGCTGCCGGGGCTGTATCAGCAAGCCTCGACCGAAGCCGCGAACGCCTTTGGCAACGGCGATCTCTACATGGAAAAGTTCATTGAGCGGCCGAGGCACATCGAGTTTCAGGTGCTGGCGGATGAGCATGGGAACGTCATGAGTCTGGGAGAGCGGGAGTGCTCGATCCAGCGCCGTCATCAGAAGCTGATTGAGGAGGCACCCAGCCTGCAGGTCACGCCCAAGCTGCGTGAGGAACTAGGGAAGACAATCCAGAAGTCGCTCACAAATATCGGCTACCAGAACGCCGGGACGATTGAGTTCCTTATGGATGAGGACGGGAAGATTTACTTCATTGAGATGAACACCCGCATCCAGGTGGAGCATTGTGTAACTGAGATGGTTACAGGAGTGGATCTAGTAAAGGCGCAGCTGCGGATCGCGGCAGGAGAGAAGTTGCACTCTATCGTGCCAGTTGTGCCGCCGATTCGCGGGCATGCGATTGAGTGCCGTATCAATGCGGAGCACCCGGAGAAGTTCACGCCAAGCGCAGGCAGGATTACGGCGTTCAATCCGCCGGGTGGCAATGGGGTGCGGGTCGACACGGCGCAGTATGCCGAAGGGATCGTGCCGTCGTACTACGACAGCATGATCGCGAAGTTGATCTGCCACGGGCAGAACCGCGAAGAGGCGATGAACAAGATGCAGCGGGCGCTGGATCAGTTCGTCATCCAGGGAATTCATACGTCCATTCCGCTGCATCAACGGATCTTTGCCGATCCGGAGTTCCGGTCCGGGAACTTCGACACGAAGTTCATGGAGCGCTTTCTCGACCGGCAGCAAGACCGCACGAAGGAATAATGCGTCTCACCCGGCTTCCCAGGTTATATGCCATTTTAGACGGTGGCACGGTGCGGGCGGCCGGTCTTGACCTGCTGGAGACGGCAATGGCTCTGAGGGATGCGGGTCTGACGCTGTTGCAGTATCGCGACAAGGGAGAGGGAGAGGCCGCGATCCTCAGGAACGCTCGCTCGATTGCAAAAGTGTTTGAGGAGTCAGACGCGATGCTTCTTCTGAATGACTGGCCTGAGATAGCCGTAGAGGCGGGGTGGGACGGCGTACATGTCGGGCAGACGGATGCTGTTGTGGCGGAGGCGCGTCGCATCGTTGGTCCGGACAGAATTGTCGGCGTCTCGACACACACTACCGTGCAGTTCCTCGCGGCCACAGCGACGGATGCGAACTACATCGCGTTCGGCCCGATCTTCGGAAGCTCGACCAAGCTGGACGCAGAGCCAGCCGTTGGTCTTGAAGGTTTACGAGAGATACGGCGCCTGACCACGCGTCCGATCGTCGCAATTGGCGGTGTCTCTGCGAAACGGATGCCGGCCGTCTACGCCGCAGGTGCGGATAGCATCGCCCTCATTGGCGCTCTCTTTCAGCAAGGAGAAAGTGTTCTCAAGAGTACGTCACGCTTGCTGACATGTGCCGCCCTGGACCGCTGAAGCGCTCACGCGACGATCAGCAATACCAGAATCGCTCCCGGTGCACTACTATTGCGTTAAATGCTGACAGACTGTATCCCGCAAACATCGCAAGCAGCGATGTCTGTGCAAGCGAGCAACATCTTGAACATACGGCGAAGTTCTGCACGAGCATGGTCAGGGAAGACTGAGGGACGTTGAAGGATGTCGGATCTTTTTGCGAAGAAGTCGATGCAGGTGTTGATGGCGCAGGCGAAGGAGGAGGGAAGCGATACGCTTGAGCGCTCGCTCGGCGTCGTCTCGCTGACTGCCCTTGGAATAGGCGCTGTGATTGGCGCCGGCATCTTTGTGCTCTCGGGTATAGGGGCGCACTCCGCAGGGCCAGCGTTGATGCTGGCCTTTGTACTCTCTGGGCTCGGATGCGCGTTTGCCGGCTTGTGTTATGCGGAGTTTGCCGCGATGATCCCCCTCGCAGGCTCGGCCTACACCTACGCCTATGCGACGTTGGGTGAACTGTTCGCCTGGATCATCGGGTGGGATCTTACGCTCGAATATGCGATGGGCGCCAGCACCGTTTCCTCAGGCTGGTCGAACAACTTTGTAGAGTTTCTTGCGATCTTCGGGTTAAGGTTCCCGCTCTGGCTGGCATACGACCACTGGACCGGGCTGCGCACCGCGCTGACATCCGTCTGCCGTGACGCAGTCCATGCGGCCCATCCTGAGCTGGTGCAGGGCACACGCGAGTTCAGTGCGGCTCTTCTTGCGCTGGTCCAGCATCCCACGCCCGAACTGATGGCGCAGGCGCACGCCTTAGTGAATGCTCCGCATATCTTCGGTGCTGAGATCGGCTTCAACCTTCCGGCGTTTCTCATCGCCCTCGTGATTACGACGATTCTTGTCGTGGGTATTAAAGAATCGGCGAAGTTTAATAGTGGCATCGTGGTGATGAAACTTGCAGTTGTGCTCTTTGTACTGGGCTTTGGATCGCACTACGTGAATCGCGCCAACTGGGGATCGGACTGGCATAGTTTTGCCCCGGCCGGCATGGGCGGGATTGGCCTGGCAGCCGGGCTGGTCTTCTTCTCGTATATCGGCTTTGATGCGGTCTCGACGACGGCGCAGGAGGCGAAGAATCCGCAGCGCGATCTCCCGATCGGAATTATTCTTTCGTTGTTTATCTGTACCCTGCTGTATATCGGGATCGCGGCGGTTCTGACCGGCATGGTTCCATGGCAGTCCATCAACATCGAGGCCCCGATCGTTCGCGCCTTTCTCGACTATCAAGTAGGCTGGGCTGCGAATATCGTCACGATAGGATCGATCGCTGGCCTGACGAGCGTGATGTTGGTCATGCTGCTGGGACAGAGCCGGGTCCTCTACGCCATGGCGCACGATGGATTGCTGCCGAAGAAGTTCTTTGGCGACATTCATCCCCGGTTTCGGACGCCCTGGAAGGGCACCATTCTTGCGGGCCTCCTGGCAGCCATTGTTGGGAGCGTCACGCCGATCGACGACATTGGAAAGATGGTCAACATCGGTACACTACTGGCGTTTGTGATCGTGTGTATTGCAATTCTTGTGCTTCGCAGAACAGACCCTGATCGGCCGCGACCCTTCAAGACACCGCTTGTGCCGTTCATCCCAGTGCTGGGCATCGCCTTCAACGGTTACATGATGTACACACTCGGCAAGTGGAATTGGATCCGGCTGATTGTATGGCTAATGATTGGCCTGGTGGTTTATTTCAGCTATAGCCGCCATCACAGTGAAGTTCGAAAGAACCGGGTGTGAGTCGAAGAAATGCAGCTATGCACGCGAAGGCGCCCTCATACGAGAGCGCCTTCGTCGTGTATGAAAGTATAAGGCTTGATCAGGAGTGCGGTTGTAGTGTGATTGTGCCCACGGAGTTTGGGTCGTCTCTCAGCTTCAAATAGAGTGGACCGCTCGTCGGCTTGGGAACCATCAGGGTTGAACCGACGAAGCCATCGGGAACCTCGACAGGACTTGTGAATGAGGCGTCTGGGGCGACGCTGCCCAGCAGATACAGGCTGCTTCCTGTCAGTGCACAGTTCAGCGCTCCGCTTGCTGTGCAGTTCAGATCCGTGAGCAGCGGCAGCCGCACCAGAGTTGCAAGAGGAGTCCAGTCGCCAGCGGTTCCGTCATGAAGCACGAGGCGCAGACGCAGCGGTCCGAAGGCTGAGCTGCCAAAGGTCTTGCGCAGATCGATCTGCGCCAAAACGGTGTTGCGGTCCTGGAGGATCAGAGAGTTGTCGGACAGGCGGAGTTTGTCGTGAAGAGAATCGTCCTCGCTCGCGATTTCGATCTGCCCATCGCGAGGGAAGGGGGTGACCGATCGGAGAGAGAGCATGAGCTCGGCATCAAGCGGAACATCGTCTTGATTGAAAAGCTGAATCTGCGAGGACTCCGGCGTGCGAACGACGCGGCGGCTGAGGATGGTAACGACTGGACGAGGCTCCTGCACCGTAAAGGGAAGATTGAGCGTGCGGCCATCTGCCAGTGTGATCTCTCCCGTAAGCTGTGCTCCGGCCTTTAGCCTGGGTGAAGCGCTGCCCGCTGTCAGCTTGAGCAGAAGAGGCGGAGTGGCTCCTCCAGTGGTCGAACTGATAAGGCTGCCCTGTCGATCCGCTCCGACCGGCTGCATGAAGGTGAGGCTGTCAAACTGAAGCTGTTTGACCTCAGAGAGGTTTGAGCCGGAGAGGGAGAGACTCTGATCTCCCAGGTGGTAATCGACTCCTTTGACTTCTGCAGGCTTTGAAAAAGCCTGGATTGTAAGCATCTCGGGATCCGGTTTTCCGTACTGATGAACAATCAGCCGAACAGCACCGGGATTGCTTGCATGAAGCGAAAGATCGAGCCCAACGACATT
The DNA here is from genome assembly GCA_964246835.1 of uncultured Acidobacteriaceae bacterium. Lineage (GTDB taxonomy): Bacteria > Acidobacteriota > Terriglobia > Terriglobales > Acidobacteriaceae > Edaphobacter. The sequence continues at coordinate 134,854 of CAXTRT010000002.1, forward strand.
GTGTTTCTCAGCCGGCTTCCACTCCAGCTTCTGCTCGGCCTCTCCACTCTCCTGCGCGGTGATGGATTCGATGCACGCTGTACCGGTTGAAGAGAGAAGCAGGTGATTCTTTTCTCCAAGGATGATGTGATCGTCTGAAGCAGTGAGCTTCCAGTCAACGCCCGGAGCGTTCTGCACAGGGAGAGTGGGGCCGGAGAAATGGTCAAAGCCCCACTGTCCGGTAACGGTTGCCATGCCCTCGATGGACGACCCGGTAGCAGGCGTTCCTGACGGCGCGGCAGCTTGTAAGGCCGAAGTTGGAGAGGGTTGCGGAGGCGAAGCTGTGTCTCCGGAGTGATCAGGCGCGGGAGCCGAAGCCGACGACAGAGGATGACGTGTATCTGGGGCCGTGTGTACGGCCAGACCGCCCTGAAAGGCCTCGGGCGTGAGCGGAAGATCCACACCTGTCATGGGCGTCTCTCGGCGAAGCACCAGATCATGCGCGAAGGAGGTAGAAAAGACCAATGGCGCGCCTTCGACCGGAAGGGTGACGTCGGATCGTAGAAGGCAAGTGACATGCTTCGAGTCAGACGCCCGCAGCATCGGCAAAGGAGCTTTCTGAATAGCGGGCATGCCTATAACGATGACGGATTTCGGATTTTCAAAGGATGGCGGGGTGTTCAGCCGGAGGTTCAATGCTTCCTTCTGCGGAAAGGCGATCGCAGGGATATAAGAGTAGTGCGCCGTGTGCAAATTGCTCATGATGCGCACGACATCGACGATCGAGCCAACATAGGCGCTATAGGTGCCACCGCCCGCCATCTGTGTCGTGCTGGCGGAGGTTATGAGGTCGGAGCTTGCGCCGCTGGTGAGGGTGTTGACGATGGATTGGCCATGCCCATCATCCAGAAGGCTCTGCGTTCCGCTCTGTGTCAAGCAGTCGTACTGAGCATCTACGGGCCTCTTGAAACAGTCTGGATTCGGCTTTAGGTTCAACGTTCGAGCGAGAAGGTCCGAGTGCTCCGCGATTGCCTTCGGATCTGTTGGCGGAACTTGTCGCATCTCGTCCAGATACTTCTCAATCCGCGCCTGCTCGAATCCAGCCTCGTTCAGATCCTGTGAGGCTCTGACGAAGACGCCCGGCCGGGCGCGAATTGCCGATCGAAGCGCGCTGATGTCGCCGCCTGTTTCTGGAGCCAGAAGCAGAAGAACCTGCTGCGCTCCTGGAGGAACGACGATTTCGGCTCCCTCAGCTTTGATCTTCTTGTCCCAGGTCTGGATCTTGATGATCCAACTATCCGGCGGTGGATTGGTGGTGCCGCGAAGGAAGACGGCGACCAGAAGGTATTTAACCGACTGGGTCTCCGGCAGATCTGCATGTAGCCAGAGATGATCGCCTTCGAGAAGATTGGGGACGGTCGCAACCGGCAGCGACTTGCCATCTCGCGTGACACGAACATCCACTTTAGGGCCGCTGAGATCGAAGCGTGCTGTATCCGGTGCAGCGAACGAGGTCAGCGAGAGACAGAGCAGCGGCGCCAGAGAACCAAATCGGACAGATAAAGCCATAGTCACATTTTAGACGTTCTACCGAGGCCGTTTGCACCACGAACGATGTAGGTGACGAGGCAGCTACCTGCGCCGGTTTGAGGCGTGATCGCTCGCAATCACGCCATCGCGAATGGTCACAATGCGATCAGCGAACTCAGCGATGTCCGGCTCGTGCGTTACTAGAACGATGGTATTGCCGTTGGCGTGCAAATCGTCAAAGAGCGCCATGATCTCTTCACCGGTCTTCGAATCAAGATTCCCCGTCGGCTCATCGGCCAAGATGATCGAGGGCCGGTTGACCAGAGCGCGCGCGATGGCGACACGTTGACGCTGGCCGCCCGAAAGTTCATTCGGCTTGTGCATCATGCGCGTACCCAGGTTTACGGATTCGAGCACCGCCTTAGCGCGTGCAGTGCGTTCCGTGGCAGGCGTTCCGTTATAGATCAAGGGCAACTCGACATTGTGGAGAGATGTCGCTCGCGCCAGAAGATTAAAGGTCTGAAAAACGAAACCGATCTCTTTGTTGCGAATGCGGGCAAGCTCATCGTCGTTCAACTCGGACACATCGTGGCCATTGAGCCAGTATCGGCCCTGCGAGGGCGAGTCCAGGCAGCCGATCAGATTCATGAGCGTGGATTTTCCTGAGCCGGATGGGCCCATGATGGCGACATACTCATTCTGCCGAATGCGCAGATTGACGCCTCGAAGAGCGTGCACCTCCTGGTCGCCCATCGAGTAGGTCTTCCAGAGATTGTCTGTGACGATGATATCGCCTGGCAGAGGACCTTTCGCCGGCTTGTGTTCGGTAGTCGATTCGAGTTCTGAGATCATCCCGCGTAGTCTCCCATCGTGTAACAAGCACTCGTACGTTCTGCCTGGTTCTATGGTTCCCTGTTTTCGATCGCTTTACTCGGTCGGCGCTGGAGCTTCGGGTGTGTTATCCGGTTTGATTATGGTACCGCTCTTGAGCCCGCGCAGCACTTTGTAGGTTCCAGTCACGATTTCTTCGCCTGGCTTCAAGCCGCTCAGGACTTCGATCTCCGTCGCTCCGGTGATTCCGGTCGAGACCGGAAAGAAGTCGGCGTGCGCTTTTCCTCGATCCGTCGTCAGTCGGTAGATACCCTGTACGGTATGCGGCTTCGTGGAGGCTGAAGCCTCCACAGTTCCAGGTTTTGATTTGCCGGCATTGGCCGCGAAAATCTTCTCGGCGTCTGGATCACGCTCGACAAGAGCCTGAATGGGAATCGTAAGAACGTCCGAACGCTGCGCGGTTGTGATCTTGGCGGTAGCGGAGAGACCGGGCCGAAGCTGGTCGGAGCTGTCATCGAGTGTGACGACAACCTTGAAGTCCTTGGCCTCTTCCGTGCCGGTCGTGCTCTGGCTGGTGGCAATTCCTGTGGTTCGCAGCAGAGCCTGATCGCCCACCTCGGTCACATGGCCCTTGAAGCTCTTTCCAGGCAGGGCATCAACGGATACCTCCGCAGGTTGGCCGAGCCGAACGTTGACGATGTCGGTCTCATCGACCTTGACCTCCGCGGTGATCACGGACATATCCGCCAGTGTCATCAGCGTCGAGCCTTCGGCGTTCTGAATACCCACGACAACCGTCTCACCCTCTCGAACCGGGACATTTGTGACGAGACCGTTGAAAGGCGCTCGGCTTACTGTCTTATCCAGCGCGTCGTAGTTCGCTCGCTGACTGGCGACGGTCTGGTTGACGTGCGCGCGTGCCGAGAGCGTTTGTGCCTGTGACTGGTTCTCGGCCGCCTGTCGCTGCGCAAGCGTCGCCGTGGCCATGTCGTAGGCGGCTTGCTTTGCGTCGAAATCCTGCTTCGAGATCAGCTTTTCGTCATAGAGCGAGTGAGCCCGGGTGTAGTCCAGCTTTTTCTGCTCCAGATCGGCAGTGGCCTGTTGGACGTTGGCTGCGGCCGTCTTTTCAGCCGCGACATTTGAAAGAACGTCCGTCTTGGAGGAGGCGATGGTCGCTTGCTGCGCGGCAACCGTTGCCGAGGGCTGCACGTTCTCGATAGTTGCCAGAATTGCGCCCTGCTTTACGTGGTCGCCCTCTTTCACATCAAGTCTAGTGATCCGGCCAAACGCGGTGGCACCGACGTTGACGTAGGTTTTGGGTTTGATCTGGCCGGTCCCGCTCACCATGGAGACGAGGTTCTGCCGCACGACCTTACTGGTCGTCACCTTTACAATCCCAGCTTGGTTGTGCTGATAAATGCCGAAACCAATTGCGCCCACAAGGAGGAGCAGGCCGACGATGAGACTGATCTTCTTAAAGGTCATAGGCCATTCTGGAATTTCCGATTCCGGGCTTGGTTGAAGAATGGACGGCCACACATAAATCGCGGCGTCGGTGCGGGAAGATCATAAAGCGTCACCTGTGGGAATCGATCCAGATTATATACAGCCCGATCTGAAACTCCGTCATCTAAAGCGGGCTCTTGTCTGTCAGCCTTTGTCACCGTAGAATGAGGGGCGTTGCCAGGGAGCACCTCCGGATGAATTGGAATCACAGCCGTACTGTCGCTTTTGCGCTCTTTGCGCTGGCTTTTCTGCCGTTCAGAATGCCGCAGGCATTCGCACAGGAGAGCGCGACGCCCGATGCTGTGACCAAGGCTCCTGTTCAGGAAGAGAAGCCGGATCCCCTAAAGCGGCGTTTGAGCGATAAAGAAAAGATCAGGCAACATAAGGAAATAACGCAGGAGTTGAAGGGAAGCTACAAGACCTGGCTCGATCAGGATGTGCGGTGGATCATCACCGACCAGGAGATGCAGGCGTTCAAAGCACTCGGAAACGATGAGGAGCGGGATCAATTCATCGAAAATTTCTGGCTTCGCCGCAATCCCAATCCGGACTCGCCCGACAACGAGTATCGCGAAGAGCACTATGCTCGTATCGCGTATTCAAACGAGCACTTTGCGGCAGGAAAGCCGGGATGGAGAACGGACCGAGGCCATATCTACATCGCCTATGGCAAGCCGGACAGCATCGATTCTCACCCGAGCGGCGGCAATTATGAGCGGCCAATGGAGGAGGGCGGCGGGAGCACGTCGACCTTTCCCTTTGAGGTCTGGCACTATCGCTACATTGAGGGTATCGGCGACAACATCGACGTTGAGTTTGTAGACACCTGCATGTGCGGCGACTACCACATGACCCTTGATCGCTCCGAGAAAGACGCACTTAAGCACACGCCAGGAGCAGGGCAGACGCTGTATGAGCAGACCGGTCAGGCAAAACAGGCGGATCGCTTTGCAGGAGGCGGCCTGGAGCAGCTTGGCGCAGGTCCGATGAGTCAGTCGAACCAGAGCAAACAGTTTGATCGGCTTAACACCTTTTCGAAGCTCATGGGAGCGCCGCAGATCAAGTTTAAGGATCTTGAGGCATTCATGGCCACCTCGAAGGTGCTCACCGGGCCGCCGTTCCTGTTTGACGTGCGTACGGATTATGTAAAAGTCACAAACGACACAGTCTTGGTTCCGCTTACGCTTCAGATACGAAACCGTGACATCACCTTTTCGAACAAAGAAGGCGTGGCGATCGGCACGGTAAACATTCTTGGGCGAGTTTCGAATCTCAACCATCGCGCGGTCCAGACCTTCGAGGATACGGTCAGTGTTCAGGTTCCTAGCGAGCTGCTCTCGCGGACGCAGAACAACGTCTCGGTCTGGTGGAAGTCCCTGCCGATGCGTCCCGGTCTCTATAAGGTCGATATCGTCATCAAGGACGTTAACGCGCCAGACCACATCGGAACATGGCGACGGAGTGTCAATGTGCCGAAATACGATGACGACAAGCTCTCCGCCTCCTCGCTGATTTTGGCGGACCAGATGGAACGGGTTCCCTCGAAGGATATTGGCGCGGGGAACTTTGTTATCGGCAATACACGCATACGGCCGCGCGTTCCTCCTGGTGTTGCTGCTCCGGTGACCTTTCACCGGGCGCAGAGCCTGAACTTCTGGATGCAGGTCTACAATCTCGGTATCGATGAAAAGAGCAAGCAGAACGCCGCTACGGTTGAGTATCAGATCGTCGACATGGCGACAAATAAGCTTCTTCTCGATACGCAGGAGTTGACCTCGAAGATCAGTCCCAATGCGGATCAGGTGACTCTGGAGCGAAGTGTGCCGCTTGCAAGCCTCTCTCCGGGTAAATATCAGGTTACGATCAAAGTGAATGATGGTGTCTCAAAGCAGCAGATCGCAGAGTCTGCGCCGTTCGTGGTGGATTAGGTACTGCTGACTGTATTTTTGACGATCACGCAGACTTTTAGATGGAGTGATCGCAACAGCAGATTTTTACCTCCCTTCGTAAGCGTTTTCGGAGGCTCCCTTTGGAGCAAGGCCAACGACGCACGGGTGACTCTGTGCTGTTTAGAACGGGAAAAATCGTTATATCGCTCTCTCTCCTGATGGCAGCTTCAGCGAGCAATGTATTTGCTCAGCGCGATGCCGGATTGACAGGAGTTGTGCGGGATACACGCGGAAGGCCGCAGATGGGCGTCACGGTGGAGTTGTTTGGTCCAATCGCTGCGACCGCGCTTACGGACCTGCAAGGCCACTATCAGATCAAGGATGTGCTGCCTGGGGTCTACCAGCTGCGAGCGAGTGCAACGCTGTACCTGCCAAGTCAGCAGCGGCAGCTGCGACTCGCCGCCGGCAGACGGTCAGTTGTGAACCTGACGATGGCCGGTCTCTTTGACGAGGCAGCGTGGATGTCCTCCAACCATCGCGATGCGGCCGACGGCAGCGATGACTGGAAGTGGACGCTGCGATCGCCGGCTAATCGACCTTTGCTGCGGCTTGCCGCTGAAGACGAGCTTCCCGGCGGGTCTCACCGCGAAGCAAGCGGCCCACGCAGGGAAACGCATACTGCTTTCTCGGTGACTCAGGGGCAGGGTGGGTTCGGCAACGCAGGAATCTGCGGGCGGTTCTCTGTTGCGCAGCACACGGCCGATCAGAAGAGAATGCTTGTTGTTCGCAGCTCGTCGTGCAAAGCGGCCGGGACTTCTACGGGTTCGTCACTCAGCCTCGCAACCATGTTTGAGACTGGCGATAGTTTCTCCGTGAAGCGCCGGATCAGCGGCCGGGTGCGAACCTTTCCGCAGATTCGTGATGCATCGGGATCTCCACTCACGGAGATGGAGTTCGCATCGGCGGAGCGCATGCAGATTGGGGACCTGCTGGCGTTAGAGGCCGGCAGCGAAATGCAGCTTCTCAGTGCGGGAAGGTCGATCGCCGTGTCGCATCCCTTTCTCCGAGTTGCCACGAGGCTTGGCCTGGGATGGACGACCAGCTACTCCTTTGCCAGCGCAACCGGTATGTCTCAGTATGACGACCTCGGCCTTCAAGACAGGCCGACTCCAACCGTCATCGCGATGGGAACAGGTCTGCTCAGTGAATCCGGTCTGCATCATGAGATCGCTGCTCGCCATAGCGTTGGACGAGGCAAGATTGAGGTCGCCTACCATCACGACTCCACGCGGCGGTCAGTCATCTCCGGTGTGCTGGCGAAACAAGCGGGAGAAGCTGGGCTGCGTGAGAGCCAAGCCGGTGCAAGCGCGATCAGCCTGGACAGCAGCAATGGAAGCTTTCGAACCTTTGCACCGGGGTTCGCGGCTGGCGGCGGCGGAGTGATGGTGGACTACCCAATCGGTGAGGATCTGGATGTCTCTGGCGGCTATCTGACAAGCACCGCTATGAAGCTTCTTTCGCTCTCCACGAAAACGGACAAAGACCGCTTTGCGGCTGCCCGTTCGCAGGCCTTCCTCGTGGCGATCAGCGCGGGTATGAAGAGAAGCGGAACAAGAGTCGTTACCTCCTATCGATGGCAACCGGTGAGCACGATAACAGTTCTTTCTCCTTATGATGCAAGCAGTACCTCGCCTTATCTCAGCGTGCACCTGCGTCAAACGCTGCCGAAATCCCGCATGCTGCCGCCAGGTGCAGAACTTACGGTTGATGGAGAGAACCTTCTGCGCGAGGGCTATCAAAGCGGCGTTGTCGCAAAACAGCAGGCTCTGCTGGCCAGTGCTTTGCAAGAGCTTCGCGCAGGTCTAACCTTTACCTTCTAAATCGACTGAAAACGAAAGACCTCTCGAAGGGAGGTCATCAGAACGATTGGTGGACGCGGAAGGAATCGAACCTTCAACCTGTCGATTAAGAGTCGAATGCTCTGCCAGTTGAGCTACGCGTCCGGAACTACACCTGCGCTCTTCGCAACAGTTGTCCTGGGTTGTCAGCCGCGTAAAGCGACTCACAACCTCCTTCGAAGATAACACAGCTGTCGCCTAAAGACGGGACAGCCGCTCGATCTTCAGGCGATGAATTCCACCTCTGGCTTGATCGGAATAATACCGCGTTCATATCCCATTTCGAGCAACTTCTTAATTGCGTTGCGGCCTTCGGCACCGTAGTCGAGCGTGAGCTCATTGACGTACATGCCAACGAAACGATTCGCGGTTGGCGCATCCAGCGTACGTGCAAACTGCATGGCATACGTCAGGGCTTCTTCGCGATTATCGAGCCCATGTTGGATGCTGGACCGGAGCGCCTCATTGACGAGCAGTTGAACATCTTTGCCCAGCGAGCGACGGATTGCATTGCCTCCGAGTGGCAGAACCATGCCAGTCTCTTCCCGCCACCACTGACCGAGGTCAAGCAGCTTTATCAGACCTTCTTTAGCATAGGTTAGCTGCCCCTCATGGATAATGAGGCCGGCATCGAACTCGCCGGCGAGGACAGCGGGTATGATCTGGTCGAAGGGAACCACTGCGGTCTCGACCTCCGGGTGCCAGAGTTTGAGCGAAAGGAATGCGGTCGTCAGAGTTCCGGGTATGGCGATGCGGGTCTTCTTCAACTCACTGTCCGACAGCTTCCGCACAGAGACGATCATCGGCCCATAGCCTTCTCCCACGCTGCCACCGCACGGCATCAGTTGGTAGCTCTGCTGGAGAAAGGGGTACGCATGAAAGGAGATCGCCGTGACATCGTAGAAGGCCTCATTAATGGCCTTGTGATTCAGGGTCTCGATGTCCGTTAGGGTGTGAGTGAACCTGTATCCGGGAAAACGAACCTTGTTCGTAGCAAGCCCATAGAACATGAACGCGTCGTCGGAGTCCGGACTGTGGGCGATGGTGATCTCTCGAGTCGTAGTAGCTTCTGCTAAGGGCATGGTCTCTTTCGTGGTGCGATCAGTGCTGCTGGTTATAGATCTACGGGGTGGTGAGATATGCGTTGTCCGAGAAGAGTTACAGGGTGCACGACTGTCTTACCTGTTGGAGTGCTGTGACTGCGGCAGCGACTAGGGATACTTTGATAGTCTCTCCGACGAGGAATGGTACAGCGCCAACCTCAAGCGCGTGCGCTGGAGACAGATGCAATGCAAGGCTAAGCCAGGCAGAGCCGGCAAGCAGGATCACCGCGTCTGCAAGAAAGGCGGCGGTAAGTGCAGCAAAAGAGCGGGGGAGAAGTCGCCGGATAGAGGAGAATACGGTGCCGGCAAGCAGGGCGGCTATGGGATAGCAGAGCAGATAGCCTGCCGATGAGCCGGTAAGCTGCGCTAAGCCGCCCAAGCCATGAGGCGAAAAGACTGGCAGTCCAGCGGCGCCCTCCGCAAGATACAGCAGCATGGTTGCTGCGCCGAGACCCGGGCCAAAGAGCATGCCGATGAGAAGAACGGCAAAGGTCTGCATCGTTAGCGGAATAGGCGTGAAGGGCAGGGCGACGGAGATGTGTGCGGAAAGAGCCATCAAAGCAGTGCCGGCGACAGCGACAGTACCTGTTCGAAGCCACACCTGCCGCTGTGCTGACGGATGCTCCTGGATAGACTGAGAAAGAGTTGAGGAACGCGCGGGTACAAGCATTGGTAAAGTCTCCAAAGATGAAGCGCGACGCGAGTCTCTGCTAAGCTCGCCGGGCGATGCGCGATTGAGAGGATTGAGGATCGGTAAGGTCTCCAAGATCCTTATTAAAGTACTCGTGATCTGGACGGTTTCTACCATAGTGGAACGGCCTGGGAGATTTTCCTCCGAGCAGAGTGGAACGGCTGCCGAAGTCATCACCCTTGAGATCACGGCTGCCCTCCCGGACCATGAAGCGCCAATCCGGCTGCTTGCTGGGAACCAGATTGCTCAAGGTGAGATCAAGTCCGGTTTGGGAGACCCCGAACGGAGCATGTGTATCGGAGGTGTGGGCGCTCCGCCGGCTTCGCTGGCTCGCTCGTTCCCCCATCTTCCGGAGACGTTCCTGAAACCCCTCCGCTTTAGCCTGGCGCAGCAGCACGACCATCATCCCAAACAGGGCGAAGAAGCAAACCATCGCAATGGAGAAGAGAACAAGCATTCTTATGAGCAATCATAACAAGCTGGAGACGGTGCCGGAAGGGACAACTTATGAAACGAGAGAGTACGTTCGGGACACGCGTGTTTCTTTGTCATGGTGATGATGCGGGTTCCTTTGCCTTGGATTGCCGAGGAGAACCTTGACGCAATTTAGCTGCAGACGATTTACTGAAGAAACCATGCCCTTGCCCCTCTCAAAGAATCCAGCAATCCAACCATCGCGGCGAATCAGCCAGCTGCTACGCCACCCTTACTTCGGATGGCGCAGGATTGCAACGGGAGTTGCGGGCACGCTTGCAATCAGCATGGCCTATCATGTTGTTTTTGGTCAGAACGGGCTGACGGTCTACGAGCATAAGCGCAACGAAGCGAAAGACCTGACTCGCGAGCAAAATCGGCTCTTGCGGGAGAATGAGTTTTTCCGCGAGCACGTAGCGCGCCTGCAGAGCGACCCAAATTCGATCGAGCATCAGGCACGTGAGGAGCTTCACTACACGAGGCCGGGCGAGGTGATCTATACACTACCGGCTGCGCCTGCGCCATCGTCTACGACGCCCATCGCTCCGACAGAGACTAAGTAAGTCATCCAAAACAGCAGCTAAGACAGATACTGCTTGAGCCATGGGTCCGGAGAGTTGACCAGCTCTTCGGTCGTTCCGTCAAACACGATCTTTCCCTCATTCAGAATCAGAAACTTCGTTCTTGGATCGATTCCATCGTTAGTTGCTTTGTCGATCACCTGCATGCGATTGCTGCTGGAATCGAAATTATGCGTGGCGAGAGTGAAAGCGTCCTGAAGACGGTGAGTAATCAAAAGAGAGGTGGTATGTGAGATATCGCGTTGCTTGACGATGAGTTCGATGATGGTCGTCGAGGTGATCGGGTCGAGGCCGCCGGTCGGTGAGTCGTAGAGGATGAGGTCCGGACCCGTAACAATCGCGCGCGCGATGGAGGCCCTCCGCCGCATGCCACCGGAGAGCTCTGACGGAAATTTGGCCTCAGCGTTCTCAAGCGCTGAAAACTTCAAGGCCTGAATTGCCCGGGTGTGCGCCTCCTCCGCTGGGACGCCATCTTCATGGAGCCGGTAGGCAACATTATCCTCAACGGTGAGTGAATCAAAGAGGGCGGACTCCTGAAAGACCATACCGATGCGTGCTCGAAGTTTGAAGAGATCCACTTCGCGCATATGTTCGATGGCCTGGCCGAAGACCTTGATCGAGCCGGAGTCGGGCCGCAGCAGACCATTGACAAGCTTCAGGAGGACACTCTTGCCGGTGCCGGCCGGGCCAAAAATGACGCGCTGCTCACCCGGTTCTACCGTGAAAGAGATGTCTTCGAGTACTGTTCTGCCTTCAAACCCGATGCTGACATCTTTGAACACGACGAGCGGACCGTCAGCTTGCTCATCGGGATGGACGGTCTGAAGGGAGGCGTCTGGCATAGGGATCACTAGCGGCCGAAGATACCGATCATGGTCCGGGAGATAAGGAAGTCGATCACGATGATGAAGACGGAGGAGACAACAACAGCCTGCGTTGTGGCTTTCCCGACCCCTTGCGTACCGCCCTTTGTGTTCATTCCGTAAAAGCACCCAACAGAAGCGATAATAAAGCCGAAGAAGAGCGGCTTGGTCAAGCCTTGCACGACATCGGCGTAGACCAGCGAGCGATAGGAGTTATGGAAATACGCACTGGCGTTTAGTCCGAGAAGGAAGACGGATACGAGTGCACCGCCGGCAATTCCAACCGCGTCAGAAAGTATTGTGAGAAAGAAGAGCATGAAGACCGTGGCACTGATGCGCGGCGTGACGAGCTTGCGAACGGGATCCGTGCCGAGAGCGCGCATCGCGTCAATCTGTTCTGTCACCTTCATGGAGCCGAGTTCAGAGGCCATGCCGGACGCATTGCGGCCCGAGACCATGAGGCCGGTGAGCACGGGACCGAGCTCTTTCACCATCGAGAGAGCAACCAGATTTCCGGTCATGCCTACAGCGCCGAACTGCTCGAGCGATGTTGCCGACTGCAAGGCAAGAACGCATCCGGTAAAGAAGCCGGTAAGCACGACGATGGGCATTGAGCCGACGCCGATCGAATCCATCTGCGAGTAGATGTCGGACCAGTATCGGGGACGTGTGAAGAGATTGCCGATAGCCCGCCCAGAGAGGATGGCGTAGCCCTGAATGGAGGCAACAACCTGTTTCGCAAACACCTCAGGACTTACAAAGGGCATAGATTCTCCGGCTTAGGGTATCAGATGCGAGTAGGAATCGATTGTCGCAGCCTGTTTTCAACTGCTCCGGTGAAAGGCGCAGGAACGACAGAGTGATCCGCCGTGTCAGGCACTCCTCTAAGAATTCTCCTCAGCTTTGCGTGTGGCTGGTGATGATGTAGCGCGAGCTCTTTGTTCCGGCTCACGCAAGCTCCCCACAGGGTGAGAAGATAAGGGTATGGCAAGGACGATGACCGCAGCGGTGCTGTATGGCAAGGAAGATCTGCGAATGGAGCAGATTGCCGTGCCTGAGCCTGCGGCCGGAGAGTTGGTTCTTCGCGTAGGCGCGGCACTAACGTGCGGAACGGATCTAAAGGTCTATCGACGCGGGTATCACGCCATGATGTTGAAGCCACCCGTTCCGTTCGGGCATGAGGTTGCGGGAACGGTAAGTGCTGTCGGCCCTGAGGTCGCTGGCATTCATGAGGGCGACCGTGTGGTGGCCTTGAACTCCGCGCCCTGTGATCGATGCTTCTGGTGCCGCAAAGGGCAGCAGAATCTTTGTGAGGATTTGCTGTTTAACAATGGTGCCTACGCGGAGTACCTGCGAGTGCCGGCCCGGATTGTTGAAAAGAATACGTTGCTCATTCCGAATGGCGTGTCGTTCGCACATGCTGCTCTGACGGAGCCTCTGGCGTGCGTCGTTCGCGGTCTGGAGGAGAGTGGAGCACAGGCGGGCGACAGCATGGTCGTGATTGGCGCCGGACCGATCGGTCTGATGTTCATGCATGTGGCAGAGCTCTACGGCGTTCACGTCATCGCTGTGGTGAAGCGGGCGGAGCAGGAGCAGGCGGCGCGAATCTTTGGCGCACGCGAGATAATTCGAATTGATTCCAGCGCCGATGTTGTCTCTGCGGTGCGGGCGCGGACAGAAGGCGGCTGCGGCGTAGATATCGCGATCGAAGCAGTTGCGACACCAGCAACGTGGGAGCAGGCGGTGGCTATGGTCCGGCGCGGCGGCGTCGTGAACTTCTTTGGCGGGCCGCCGCTGGGAACGTTGGTCACGCTCGATACCAATCGGCTGCACTACGGCGATATCACACTAAAGGCCAGCTTTCATCACACACCCGCTGCCTGTCGGAAGGCGTTTGCGTTGATCACCGAAGGACGCTTCAAGTGTGCAGAGTACATCACAGGTCACTCTGAGCTCGCGCAGGTTCCAGAACTCTTCCGCCGCATGGTCACACGGAACGATCAGCGTATTGAAACAGAAGCTGCGGGAACCGCTATGCCGCCGCTGGATATCAAGACCGCTGTGCTGCCCACAGGAGGTCTGCTGTAGATGAGCGAGTTCGTGCTAATGCAGAGGGCAAGGATTGCGGGCGATGAACTCGAGGGTGCGCCGGACGATCTGAAGACGCCTGAGGAGCGGCCTACACTGGAGCAGGCCAAGCTGTGGTGCCGCCATCTAGCGACGTCGCACTACGAAAACTTTCATGTAGCAACGTGGTTTCTACCGGAGCGGGTACGGCCTCACTTTGAGAGCGTGTATGCCTACTGCAGGGTCTCTGATGATCTGGGCGACGAGGTCGCGACGCCGGAGATTGGAATGCGCCTGCTGGAAACCTGGGGCGAGATGCTGGAGGAGTGCTACGACGCGCCGGAGCGGAGCCGGCACCCAGTCTTTGTGGCTTTGCACGAGACCATTGCGGCATGCGAGCTGCCAAAGAGCCTCTTCTCCGATCTCCTGCTGGCGTTCAGGCAGGATCAGGTCGTAACGCATTATGAGACATGGGATGAGCTGCTGGAGTACTCACGCTTTTCGGCCAATCCTGTCGGAAGATTGGTGCTGCTCGTATGCGGCTACCGCGACGAAGAGCGGGCGTTGCTCTCGGATAAGGTATGTACTGCACTGCAGCTGGCGAACTTCTGGCAGGACGTAGTTGAAGATGCGGATCGGGGGCGGCGTTACCTGCCGGCCGACTACATGCGAGCGTTCCAAGTTGATAACGGGCAACTCGCAGGCCGCGTTTTTACGCCGGAGTACCGCTCGATGATGAAGGCTCTCGTGGATCGAACTCGGGCGATGTTGCACGGAGGTGGAACTCTCCCCGCAACCGTGGACCACGAGCTTGCGGTGACATTAAACCTCTTCCGCAAGGGAGGAGACGCAATTCTAGACGGCATAGCAGCGCAGGACTACGACACGCTGCGCGGCCGGCCTGTTGTAACGAAATTTAGGAAAGTAATGTTGCTCGGCGGCGCGCTTCTCGAGAAATTTCGCCTGCGGCAAAACAGTGTTGGGGGTAGAGAGGTGCGGCAGGCGTGACGACGGCAGAGGCGTATGCCTTCTGTCGCGAGGTGGCGCGGCGTGAGGCAAAGAACTTTTACTGGGCATTTCGTGTGCTGCCACGTGCAAAGAGCGATGCTATGTGCGCGGTGTACACGTTTATGCGGCGGGCGGATGACCTGTCGGACGATGAGACGCTGTCTCTCGAAGAGCGACGCGCACAAATGGCGGGTTGGTCCGCGCGCTGGCGCGAGTTTAAGACGAACACCTCCGGAGGCGATAAAGATGAGGCGGTCTTCATGGCGCTCGCAGATGCGCAGCGGCGGTTTGGTATTCCGCAGCAACTGCTGGAAGAACTGGTGGAAGGAGTCACGATGGATCTGCAGCCGCCGAGCCTGCGAGCAAACGGTCTGCAGACGTTTGTAACCTTTGACGATCTGTATCGCTACTGTTATCTGGTGGCATCTGTGGTAGGTCTGGTGTGTATACGAATTTTTGGCTACACAGACGTGCGGGCTGAAGAGTTGGCGGAGCAGACGGGTGTGGCTTTTCAACTGACGAACATTCTGCGCGACGTAAAAGAGGACATTGAGCGTGACCGGCTCTATGTGACGGAAGAGATGCTGGCAGAGTTCAATGTCTCGACGGCGCGGTTGCAGTCGCTCGCGGCTGGTGCGTCGATGGGGCCGGAGGAGCGAGCGATGCTGGCCACCCTAGGCGTTCGAGCGGAGCGATACTACGGCTCGGCGAGAAAGCTGATTCCGTTGCTGGATCGCGATAGCCGGGCGGCCATGTGGGTTTTAACAACGATCTACCATCGGCTGCTGGACCGGATCGCGGCGGCGAGGATGGAGGTCTTTGGCGAGCGGGTCAGTGTGCCGGCATGGGAAAAGGCAGCGATCTTGCTTGGCGGCGCGCTGATGGCAGCATGGAATCGGGTGCTGGGGTGAGTGCGACTCGCGATGTGGTCGTGGTGGGTGGCGGTTTGGCGGGGCTTGCGGCCACGGCGGCCCTCGCGAATGCGGGTGCATTGGTGACTCTGCTCGAGTGGCGGCCATATGTGGGCGGGCGGGCCTACTCCTATGAGCATCCGGCCTTGGCTGAGGTGATTGACTCACAGCATGTTGTCCTAGGCTGCTGCACAAATGTAATTGATCTTGTTACAAGATCGGGAGTGGGCGATTCGCTGCGGTGGTATGACGCTCTGACCTTCCTCGAGCCTGGCGGACGGGAAAGCGTGTTGCAGTCCGGCGTGGGACCTGCGCCATTTCATCAGACGATGAGCTTTCTCAGCGCGCCAATGCTGGGTTTGCGCGATAAGGCGGGGATAGCGCGGGGGCTGCTCGAGTTCCTGCGTGGGTACCCGTCGAGCGATGCGGAGAGCTTCGCGGCGTGGTTGACGCGGACAGGGCAGACTGACCGGGCCATTCGTCACTTCTGGGTGCCGGTGGTAGTAGGAGCTCTAAATGACGGGCCTGAACGATGCTCTGTGAAGTATGCGGGCAAGATCTTTCATGAGAGCTTTCTGCGCTCGGCCGAGGCTGGACGGTTGGGCATTCCTGCGCGGCCGCTCAGCGAGTTCTTTGCGCCAGTAGCTTGCTGGGCGGAGAGCAAGGGCGCTGCAGTACAGCTGAAGGCCAAGGTGGAAAAGCTTGAGAGCGACACGGACGGCGGATGGAGCCTTCAGTTGAGTAGTGGGGAGGAGATCCGCGCACAGTCGGTGGTGCTGGCCACCGATCAACGGCAGACCCTGCGATTGATGGACGGACTACGGGCGGAGAAGGCTGTCGAGCAGGAGGTTGCGGCTGAGATCGTGCCGGCTCCGATCACAACGGTGCATCTCTGGTACGACCGCGAAGTAACGCAGCTTGACCATGCGGTTCTGCTGGACACACGCATTCAATGGATGTTTCAGAAATCGAAGATACGCGGCTGGGCAACGGATCGAGGCACGTATCTGGAGTTGGTGATCTCGGCTTCGTTTGCGGAAGTTGCGATGGGACGCGAGGCGATCCTGGCGGCTGCGCTGGAAGAGCTGCCGCTCTTCTTTCCAAAGGTGCGGGCGGCGAAGCTGCTGAAGAGCTCTGTGCTGAAGGAGGCACGAGCGACGTTCAGTGTCGTGCCCGGCTTTGATCGGTGGCGGGCGGAGCAGAGAACAGAGACGAAGGGCGTTTACATCGCGGGGGATTGGACGCGAACGGAGTGGCCTTCGACCATGGAAGGAGCTGTGCGGAGTGGGCGGTTGGCAGCGGGTGAAGTAATGGGGGATCGCGAGCGGTTTATGAGTCCGGAGCTGCCGGCAAGCGGACTGATGCGGTGGCTGAGCCGATACAGGGATTAGCGGGCGAGGAGGGCGACGCCGACGCAGACGAAGAGGGCGGCGAGCCAGCGGCGGCGGTCAACATTTTCGTGCAGGAAGAGCTTGGCAGCGGCGGCGTTGCCGATGAAGGTGAGGGAGGCGGAGGCGGGGGCGGCGAGGGAGACGTCGACGCGCGAGAGGGTGAAGAGAAGGGTGAAGAAGCTCAGTGCCATTGAGAGGACGCCGAGTAGAAACATGGGGCTGGAGACGACGGCCTTGATGGCTCCCGGAAGGCCGGAGTGGGCGCGGATGGCATCCAGGTCGCCGATGCGGCGCATGGCTCCAGCGGTGAGACAATCGCCGGCGACGGCTGTGGACGCGACGGCGACGATGGTGGTCCAAGTGAGTATGGGACTCGCGAGCGCGACGTTTGGAAGAGCGATCATGCGGGCGGACCGACAGAGGTGGGCGTGACACGGGGATCGATGGCGGCGTCGGGCGGAAGCGCGGACGACGGGTGCTCGGTGAGCGAGGGTCCGTTGGCGACGAAGCCTACGCCGCAGACGATGAGGAGGATGCCGGTCCAGCGGGAGGGGCTGATGTGCTCGTGCTGCCAGAAGCGCGCGAGCAGGGCAACGATGATGTAGCCAAAGGCGGTGGAGGGAAGCACGAACGTTAGATCGGCCCAGGAGAGCGCGGAGAGGTAGCTGGCGAAGAAGCCAAGCAGGCAGAGAATGCCGGCGATCACCCAGGGGTTCACTAAGGCGCGAAGCAGAAGGCCAAGGTGAGTGAGGGACACTGGACCTACCTGCGCCATGCCGTGCGAGAGCAGGGTGTCGCCCACCGAGGCTGTGAGCATAACGGCGAGCAGGACGAGATAGCGAGAGGGTGTAAGGGTGTGGGCCATCGGGTACCTACCCTCCCTGTACTTTCAGGTAAAGTCTTCGGACGGCAAGACTTAGATCGGTACTTCGAGAGCACGGCGACGGTGCGAGGAGTCGTTTTGTCTTGCGGGCGGTCATATGGTTCAAGTGTAGTGGTTTGGATGGGGGAAGTACGCCACTGTATGGGGGAGTTTGTGCCGCCGCGAGGGAAGTTACAGCCACGGGCGAGGTGCGGGGATCCTTCGCTGCGCTCTAGGATGACAACGATAAAGAAGGGAAGCTATTTGGGTTCGCGGTAGGGTTTGGTGGGTTTGCCCCATTCGAGGCTTAGGTCTTGCCAAGCGGGGTTTGCGGCGGTGATGAGTTGGATCTTCCTGATGCGCAACCAGCCCTTCAGTTCTTTCTCACGGGCGATTGCATTTCCTACGTATTGAAAGCGTTCGGAGTAGACGAGTTTGTCGATGTTGTACTTCGCAGTGAAGGAGTTTGGGTTGGTCTTGGTTTTGTGTTCGTGGAGGCGGGCTTCAAGGTTGTTGGTCATGCCGATGTAGAGGCGCTGGAAGGTGTTGGCCAGGATATAGACGGAGTAGATGTGGGTGGGCATGCGTTTTGGGAGACTTAGGAGCGGGAGTGCAGCCACGGGCGAGGTGCGGGGATCCTTCGATTTGCTCTAGGATGACAAGCGAAGGCGAGGTGCGGGGATCCTTCGCTTCGCTCTAGGATGACAACTCGAAAGCAGGGTGGCGATCGGGATGGGGATGGTGGCTGAGACGAGAAATACAAAAGCGGCGGCGCGGGTGAGCGCGACGCCGCTTTTGTAGGGAACAGAATCAGGCGTTCATGCTGACGGATTCCTGCTGCCGTGTGGCGGACTCTTCGGCTTTCAGGCGGGCGGCCTTGTTGCGCTGGGAGCGGAGCTTCATGAAGGCTTTGGCTTCGACGTAAAGGCGGGGGACGTCGCGGTTGACGATGGCTTTCCAGACCACGCGAGCGGCGGCCTTGGGGCGGAAGTAGTACTCGTCGTAGAACTTGTGCACCATCTCCATGACGTACTCGGTGGGCAGGCCGGGGTACTCGATGTGGGCCATTTGGTGGCCGCCGCCGTCTTCCATCTTTTCGTTGGTGATGAAACCGTTCTTGTGGGCGAAGTCGTAGAACTCCGTGCCGGGATAGGCGTGCGCGACCGAGACCTGGATGGTTTCGCAATCGAGCGTCTTAGCGAAATCGATGGTGTTGCGGATCGACTCGCGGGTCTCGCCGGGCAGACCGAGGATGAAGTCGGCGTGGATGATGAGGCCGAGGTCGTGGCAGTCCTTGACGAAGTCGCGGGCGCGTTCGACGGTGGCGCCCTTCTTGATGTTCTTGAGGATCTGCGGGTCGCCGGACTCAAAGCCGACGATGAGCAGGCGGCAGCCGGCTTCCTTCATGGCCTTGAGGGTTTCGCGATCGGTTGTGACGCGCGAGGTGCAGGACCAGGTGATGCCGAGGGGCTTGAGCTTGGCGCAGAGCTCGACGGTGCGAGCCTTCTGGATGTTGAAGGTGTCGTCATCGAAGAAGAACTCCTTAACGTTGGGGAAGGTGTCGCGGGCCCACTTCATCTCGGCGGCGACGTCATCGGTGGACCGCTTGCGCCAGGCGTGGCCGCTGAGGGTCTGGGGCCAGAGGCAGAAGGTGCACTGCGCCGGGCAGCCGCGGGTGGAGTAGAGCGCGATGTAGGGATGGAGGAGAAAGGGGACGTTGTACTTCGTGACGTCCATGTCGCGCTGGTAGATCTTGGTGGCCCAGGGCATGGCGTCGAGATCTTCGACCTGCGGGCGATCGGGGTTGTGCTGGATGACGCCGCTCGAGTCTTTGTAGGAGATGCCGAGGATTTCGTTGAGCGGCTTGCGATTGGCGAACTCGACGACGGTGAAGTCGAACTCGCGGCGGGCGACGAAGTCAATGGCCTCGCACTCGTTGAGGGCGCGGTCGGGGTCAGTGGTGACCGGGGGGCCGACGAAGGCAATCTTGATGGTGGGATTGGCGGCCTTGATGGCGCGGGCGAGGGCGTGGTCGCCGGACCAGCCGACGGTCGAGGTGAAGAGCACGAGAAACTCGAAGCTCTTAGCCATCTCGATCGTCTCGTCGGCGGAGACGTGATGCGGCGGCGCGTCGAGCAGCTTTGAGCCCTCCAGCATGCCGGCGGGATAGGCGAGCCAGACCGGATACCAGTAGGACTCGATCTCGCGGGTTGCGGGCCAGCGGGAGCTGGCGCCACCATCGAAGTTTTCAAAGGAGGGCGGATTCAGAAGCAGTGTTTTGAGAGGCGGCATGAGGTCTTTAGTTTACCATTTCGCAACGGGATGAGTGGGTTAGGGGTGGTGACTGGGTGTGATCAGGTTGGGTCGCTGCTGCTGCGGGCAGAAGTGCGGGGATCCTTCGCTTCGCTCTAGGATGACAAGCAAAAAGCAAGTGCGGGGATCCTTCGCTTCGCTCTAGGATGACAAGCAAAAAGCAAGTGCGGGGATCCTTCGCTTCGCTCTAGGATGACAAGCAAAAAGCAAGTGCGGGGATCCTTCGCTTCGCTCTAGGATGACAAGCAAAAAGCAAGTGCGGGGATCCTTCGCTTCGCTCTAGGATGACAAGCAAAAAGCAAGTGCGGG
>CAXTRT010000003.1:0-138530 GCA_964246835.1 uncultured Acidobacteriaceae bacterium
GAGCCCGCCAACAACCCTTACGGCAGCCCCAACCCCTCCGTAGCCGGCCCCCCGGGCACCGCCGAATCAAACCCCAACGACCTCAACCCGGACGGCACCCCCAAAAAGAAAAAAGGCTTCTTCGGCCGTCTCTTCGGCGGCTCCGACGACAAAACTAAACAGCCTGCTCCAGCTCCCACGCCGTCATCTCCTCCGCAGTAGTTCATTCCCACTTTCGCCTTTGCCTCTCTTGCTTGTCATTCCGAGCACCGCGAGGAACCCGCTTCTCGCCCCAAGTAACCAAATACTCCCATGCTTTGTAAAAGGTGCTGCGAGCGGGGCTGTAGGTGCACTTGTTGTAGGTGGGGTTGCAGCAGGTGCAGTAGCCCTTGGGGTCGTGAGTGCACCTGTCGCGACAGCCGTTCTGACAGGTGCTGCAGTGATCGGTGCTGGCGCTTTAGCGATCAATAGTGCATATGATTACGCCACCGGAAACACTGCTGGGCTTGCTTATAACGCTGGCTCCCTATTGGGTGGTGCAGTAGTCGGAGGCGCAGGTGCTCGCACGGTGTATGGACAGCTTTCCCCTGGGCAGACTTTTCGGGGCCTGAATTTTGGCAGCTTCAAAGCCGAATTTGGGCAGCTTTTCAATCCCAGGTTGGGACTGCCTAACCTGAACTACTTCGGTACCGGCCCGACCGCCTTCTTCGCTGCTGGTGGTCCTGCTGCCGCGGGCTCTGGCGGGAGCGTAGTAAAGAAAGGAGGCTGCTGACATGGTCTCCATCTGGCATCTACTGACGAGTCTTTGCTTTTTTATGCCGATCGCAGGTTCAGTAATTTCGGCTGTGCGAGCAAAGGCGGACTTGGAGGGATATGCTGTCACTCTAGGCAGTGGATTGATCTTGGGCATATTGTGCGCAGCGGCGACGTGGGCTGCTCTCAAGGCTGTTTGGAATCATTCACAGCGTAAGGAGGAACCGACACGAGGTCGCTACGTGATCGCTGTGAGTCTGGCAGTAGTTCCATGGATGGTCATTGCGGGGCTTCTCGGTCGTTACATCTCGGCGGCAACACTCCACATGTTCTAGGACCGCGTAGGATCTGTGCCACGTCCGGACAAACCGTATCCGCCCCAAATAACTTGACTCCACCAAACCCTTGCTTATTCCAGGGCAACGCCATGTCGCCGGGTCAGTATGCGGCTGCTGGAGCTGCTGCTTCGGCTCTCGGTCCTGCGGCTTTTCTGGGCATTTCAGGTGCTGGTTTTCCAAGAGGAAGTTTCCTTGACGCACAACCACAAGCATCAGGCAATGTGTTTCAGAGAGCTGCCTATGGCAACTACTCATTCGGTGTGTATATGGCGTCGGCTGGTGTCCCGTACGCCGCAACGATGGCGACAGCAAACGCGTTTGCGATGTTCTCTCACTACACCGCTAAGAATGGGCCGATGGATTCGACGTATACCAATCTGCCCAATGCTAACGTCGTGAACATTACAAGTGGGTTCAACGCTGCGAGGAGTGGGACAACATGCCATCGTTGAGTAAAGTGCTGTTGTCAAAAGGTATGGCTTTGCGCGGGCTAGTGCTCATGCTCCTCGCTGCCGTCTGCTTGAGCGTATGCGGCTGTAAGAATCCCCAAAGCGTGTGGACTGCGGAATCGAAGTCGCCAGATGGGAAGATGGTGGCAACAGCACAGGCCTACGCTAACGGGGGATTTGGCGTCAGTGGCTCTCCAGCGACCTTCGTCTATCTAAACTGGGCAACGGGATCTCAGAAGCCGAAGGAGATTCTGGAGCTGTCGAATGAATCCGATACTCCAGAAGGTGAAAGTGTTGGGATCAAATGGGTATCGCCAAGCAGACTGGAGTTGACCTATCACAAAGGCAAACAAGAGATTGAATTTCAGGCTGTTAGATTCCTTAATGTGGACATAGGGGTCACAGACCTATCGGCGAGTTCAGCAGACTCGCGGTAATCTTCAGGCAATCAGGCTGTCTCTTCGGAGGCGGCTTGCTTGCGTCTGGGGCCTCTCCATCTGGGAGCCGTGGCGACCGGGAGCAAGAGCACGCTGCTTCGCATCGGGTTGAGGGTGACACACCACCCCGGATCGGGTGCTGCGGAGTAACCGAAAGTTACGCTTCGGGAACTTGTTGAAAACAGGCGGCTAATAGAAAAACTGGGCGAAACGGCGTAGCCTTGAAGGTGAGCGCACGTTGCTGACGGGGAACCATATGAGTCTCAACCCCTTAGCCCGCCTCCGGCCCCCTGTTGTCCTTCCGAGCGACACACAGGCATCGTGCGGCCTCTCCCCGAAATCTCTCCCAGGCGGTGCTCTATGAAGCCGCCGCTCCGTACAAAATCAGTCGGCACCAAAGTCAGCGAGGCGGAGTTCGCCTTGCTGGAGGAACGTGCGCGCGGGGCGGGGATGCGTCTGGCCGAGTGGGTTCGGGAGGCGTTGCTGGCCGCGCCGGTGGAACCGGTAGCGGGTTCGGGCGTGGACTCCGGCGAGGTTGCGTTGGGTGAAATCCTGGCTCTCCGGTCGCTGCTTCTCAACCTGCACTTCCGGGCGGCGAAGGGTGAGCCGGTGGCCGAGTCGGAGATGCGGGGCCTGATCGAGCGGGCGGACGGGACGAAGATCGAGCGGGCGCGGGAACGGATGGCGGCGGTTCGGGCGGCGGGCTTGGCTACCGTTCGGGCGACCGAGCCGGAGCCGGAGACGGCGGCGGAGACGGAACCGGAGGAGGTCTAATCATGGCGGAATGGGGACGCAAGGAGTACAGCAAAAAGTGGCCGAGCCGGACGCCGGTGTGGACGTGGACGGCGATCCTGCTGACGTTCGTGTTCTTCGCCGGGATGCTGACGCTGGAGTACGAGCGGAGCTGGACAGCCGCCGAGCGGCTGTACCTGTCGGACTACATGAAGAGCGGAGCGAGGGGCAAGGCATCGGCGACGGCTGCGAGTAAGTACACGCTGCTGGAGGCGGTGGTCGGCCCAGGTCAGGGCAAAGGTCAGCGACTCGTAATCGGCGACGAGATCGAGGAGGTTCCAGCCATGGACGGGAGGCCCGGATACCGGCTGACCGAGGAGGGTGTGAAAGACGGCATCGCTCGGCTGACCTGGGTAACGGCGACGTTCAACGACCGTGGGCTGCACCGGGTGATGAGTGAGGCCGTGTACTCAAATATCGGGAGCTGGGACTTCTACCAGAAGCCGGTCTATCTCTCGCTGGCGTTCTTCGTTCTTGCGCTCTTCGTGGCGGTGCCGAAGGACCGGGCGCGGCGGATGCTGTACAAGCATGGCCGTCGTCTCAGAGGGCCGGAGCTGGTGACGACGGCGGAGTTCAACGAGAAGCTGGGCAAGTCGAAGGCGATGACGGTGCAACTGCCGGACGGGGTGTCGTTCATCAATGAAGAGATCGGGTGGTGGGACAAGACCTTCCATAAAAACCTTAGCCGCTGGGCTCGTGTTCCGCGCGACCGCGAGGCGATGCACTTCCTCATCGTGGGCGACAGTGGCACCGGCAAGTCGGCGGCGATCCGACAGCTTCTCTCGCAGATATGGGAGCGCGGCGAGGCCGCTATCGTGTACGACCCGGCGATGGAATATCTGCCGCAGTTTTACAACGAAGCCAGGGGCGACGTGATCCTGAATCCGATGGACGCGCGGTGCCCGTTCTGGAGTCCGGGGGATGAGGTTCCGCACGAAGCAGAGGCTCTTACCTTAGCCGCCAGCCTGTTCCCGGATCAGGGCCGGGAGAACCGGTTCTTCGTCGAAGCGCCGAGGAAAATCTTCGCTCATCTGCTCAATCTGAAACCGACTCCGCAGGAGCTTACCTACTGGATGAGCAATGCGGACGAGATCGACAAGAGAGTGGCCGGGACGGAGCTTGCGGCGATGATCGACAAGGGCGCGGCGAACCAGCGGAGCGGCGTTTTAGGGTCGCTGAACATGGTGGCGGATGCGTTCAAGCTGCTACCTAAAGAATCGGAGACGACGCGCCGGTGGAACACGGTCGAATGGGCGCAGGAGCGCAAAGGATGGGTGTTCCTGACGTCGAAACCGACGATGCGCGAGCGGATGCGGCCACTGGTAAGCCTATGGCTCGACCTGCTCGTGCTGCGTCTGATGAATGAGGAATCGACGAAGCGCAAGACGTGGTTCGTGTTGGATGAGCTGGCCAGCTTGCAGCGTCTCCCGCAGCTCACAACGGCGGTGACGGAGAATAGAAAATCGAACAATCCGATGGTGCTGGGCTTCCAAGGCAAGAGCCAGGTCGAGGCTCTGTACGGCCATGTGGCGGAGGCGATGCTGTCTCAGCCAGCGACGAAGATCTTCCTTAAGACGAGTGAGCCTCATGCGTCGGAGTGGATCTCGAAAGCGATCGGAGAAGTCGAGATCGAGCGGTTCCGCGAGTCGCGGACGGTGGGCAAGTTCCCCCGGAACTCGGAGAACCAGTCGCGCGATATCACGCGCGAACCGTTGGTGATGGCATCGGAGGTTGCGGGGCTTGATCCTCTGCACGGCTATCTCAAGCACGGCAATCTCGTCTTGCGAATGCGCTTCCCGTACCTGGAGCTTCAGGGCAACGCGGAGAAGTACATCGAGCGTAAAGCGACGGCGGCGACGGTCGTAAAGCCGCCCGCTCCGCCTGAGAGTGCGCCGGTCAAGCCGCAGCCCGAAGTCGTGCAGGTCGAGCCACAGAAGAAGCCGCCGAAGGCCGCGAAGCAGCAGGAGCAGCAGCCCGCCAAGGTCAACGAACAGCATCCGTACTTCGAGTAAACAGACATGGTGACGATCTCCAAACCGATCAGCGCGGGGCAGGCTCAGGCGTACCACAAAGAGGAGTTCGCCAACGCGAAGGAGAACTACTACACCGAGGGCGAACGTGTGCGCGGCGAGTGGCAAGGCCAGCTTGCGGAGCGTTGGGGCTTGACCGGCGAGGTCAACGAGCAGCAGTTCGCGCGGCTCTCGGAAGGCCAGCATCCGGCGACCGGAGAGCAGCTTGTGCGCTACCAGGCCGCGCGGGAATACACGAACGAGCGCGGCGAGATGGTGCGTTCGATGGAGCATCGGGCCGGGTGGGATGCGACGTTCAGCGCACCGAAGTCTGTGTCTGTGACGGCGTTGGTTGGAGGCGACGACCGGATCAGAGAGGCACACAGGGAGAGCGTGACGGTCGCTCTCGATGAGATGGAAAAGTATGTGCAGGCGCGGATCGGCGGCAACGTCCCGGCGCAGACGACGGGCGCATGGGCCGTCGCCAAGTTCGAGCATGACAGCAGCCGACCGGTCGAGGGGTACGCGGCGCCGCAGCTCCACACTCATGCCGTCGTCTTCAATGTGACGGAGACGGCGGACGGCAACACGCGGGCCTTGCAGCCGCAGGAGCTATACAAGACCCAGCAGTATGCGACGGCGGTCTATCGTTCGGAACTGGCGGCACGGTTGCAGGGCATGGGCTACGAGATCGAGCGCGGGGAGCATGGGCAGCCGGAGATCAAAGGCTATAGCCGCGAGTACCTGGAGGCGTCGAGTCCGCGGCGGGAACAGATCAAAGAGCAACTGCGAGAGCAGGGCCGCAGCGGCCCGGAGGCCGCGGAGATCGCGGCGCATCAGACGCGCGATGCGAAGCAACCGCTCTCTCACGATGAAGTGCGCGAACGTCATCAGGCGATGGCCCGCGTACATGGCGACCAGCCGCAACGTGTTCTTGCCGAGGCCGCACAGCGGCCAGGTGTGGAGCTGAGGCCGGAGCCTTCGCGGACCGCCGCGCATGAGGGCATGAGCTACGCGAGAGAGCGCGGCATGGAACGCGAGGCCGTGACGGATGAGCGGTCGTTGATGCGCGATGCCCTGAAACACACGATGGGCGAGGCCCGGTTGCCGGAGATCAAAGCCGAGTTCGAGAAGCGTGTGCAGTCCGCAGAGCTGATCGAGGTTCCACGTCGAGAGGGGCTTGCGGGGCGGGCGTTCACAACCGGCGAGATGCAGGGTTACGAGCGCGAGCTGATCGACCGGATGAAAAGCAGCCATGGCAATCGTGATGTGTTGGCCGCTGGCAACGTGCGGCAGCAGACTATGGAGCAGCATCCGCATCTGAGCTTGAGCCAGCGGAACGCGGTCGATACGGTGCTGACGAGCCGCGATCAGATGATGGCTCTCGAAGGCGTTGCGGGCGCGGGGAAAACAACTTCCTTAGTCGCTGTCCGTGAAGCTGCTGTCCGTGCGGGCTACGAGGTCGAAGGGCTTGCGCCGACATCGCGGGCCGCGCAGAAGTTAGGCGAAGCGGGCATGGCGACGGAGACGCTGCAACGGCATCTGACGCGCGGCGACCGTGCGGACGATGGGCAGAAGCGGCTCTATGTGGTCGATGAATCGAGCATGGCGAGCACCAAGCAGATGCACACGTTCGTCGAGCGGCTAAAGGAAAATGATCGTGTTCTCTTCGTCGGCGACACGCGGCAGCATGAGGCCGTCGAAGCTGGCAGGCCCTATGCACAGTTGCAGGAGGCAGGGCTTCGCACGGCTCATCTTGACGAGATCATCCGGCAGAAAGACCCTGCGTTGAAGGAGGCCGTCGAGCAGCTTGCGCGGGGCGAGGTGCGGGATGCCATCGGCAATCTTAACCAGCAGGGCCGGGTGCATGAGATCGGCGACCGCCACGAACGTATCGCCGAGATCGCCCGCGAGTATGTGCGTTCGCCGGAGAGCACGTTGGTCGTCTCGCCCGACAATGAATCCCGCCGCGAGATCAACAGCCACATCCATCGAGCGATGCAGGACTCCGGCCAGGTCAAAGGCGAGGAGCATCAAGTCGCCGTGCTGTACGCACGGCAGGACATCACCGGAGCCGACCGGCAACACGCGCAGAACTATGAGCAGGGCGACGTGATCCGCTACTCGAAAGGGTCGAAGCCGCTGGGCATCGAGGCCGGAGAGTATGCCCAGGTAGTCCGCACGGATGCGAAAGAAAACACGGTGACGGTGGAGCGCAGAAGCGGCGAGGAGCTGAGCTACGATCCGCGCAGGTTGCAGGGCGTGACGGTGTATCGAGAGACGGAGCGCACGTTCGCAGAGGGTGACCGGGTGCAGATGACCGCGCCGTATCACGAGCAGAAGCTAGCGAACCGCGAGCTGGGGACGGTCGATAAGATCGACGGCGACGGCAACCTGAAACTGAAGATGGACTCAGGCCGCGAGGTCGAGTTCAATGCGAAACAGCATCCGCATCTCGACTACGGTTACGCCGTCACGAGTCACAGCAGCCAGGGCCAGACAGCGGATCGAGTGCTGATCCACGTTGACTCTTCACAAGCGCACGGCGAGCTGCTGAATAGCCGCATGGCGTATGTGTCCGTCTCGCGAGCGCAGTTCGATGTGCAGATGTACACGAACGACGCGAAAACGCTGGGCCAGCAGCTCAGCCGGGACGTGTCGCATCCCTCGGCGATCCAACAGACCAACCAGCCAACGGAGATGCAGCAGCAGACGCCGACCCAGCAGGACGCGGGCCTGAAGATCGAACCGCAGCCGGTTGGAATGGAACTCTCGCAGGGCTTGAGCATGGGCCGCTGACGCGGCGTACCCTCCACTCCAGCGTCCGTAAAGGCTCTCCGCTGCGCTCCGACCGCTGACGCGGCGCACAAAGAACGTGCGGCCTTGACTGACGCTTCCGCTCCGGGTGGTTCCCAGTTATGAGAAGAATGTCTTCTTCTCATGTGTCCAAAAACACATGAAAGAACCGACTACGCAGTGCCGGAAGTCAGGTAGAGCAGCATCGAGCGGCCAATCTCATCGGCAGTCTTGAAGGCGCGTTCGCGTGTCTGAAAGCCGTAGGCATCGCCGTCGCTGACGGCCAGCAGATCGTGCGAGAAGGGGTCGCCGTCCACGGTGTAGCGCAGGTAGAGCAGATCGGAATCGAAGGTGATCTTGAGCAGAGCGGGCTTGCCCAATCCGAGCAGATAGAGCACGTCCACTTGCTCCCGCGTGGGCCGTTCCAGCCGGAGCGCATCGGACGATCCGATCCGTAGCCCGTCGCAGGAGCCCTCGGTGTTCAGTTGATGGCAAGCGGTTCTGAGATAGTCGTACAAGTCCGACCAGGCGATCCGGGCAAACTCGTTGGGCGTGGCCTTCTCTTCGGCGAGTGCGATCATCGGGCGGTTGCTCCTCTCAACATGGAATCGAGCGCACTCAGAATGAAGGACTGCTTGTTCTCCGGGAGCTGCTCTATCTGCTCCATACGGCGGCTGATCTTAAGGCTGGGCCTCTTCGCCTTCTTCTTGGCAGCCTTCGGGTGCAGCAGATCGTCGGTGCTCACATCCAGAGCGACGGCGAGTTGCACGGCCATCTCCGCCGACAATGCCCTGCGATCCGTCTCGTAGGCGGTAATGAGGCTCTGCCGTGTGCCGAGTTGTTCGGCCAAACCAACCTGGGTAAATCCTCGCTCCCGGCGGAGACGGGCGAGGCGCTGGCCGACCGACTCTCTGTCGGAGTTCGGGGTCGGCTTCGAGATGGTAGCTCTCTTCGGCATGGGTGCAGTGTAATGGGGTATTTTCAATAACCTTGGACGTAGTAACACATAGAGTGTTATTTTACGTTGTAGTTTTGAATCGTAAAAAAGCACTTGACAAGGTTTTAAGCGGAGGGCGAAAAATGGCACGAATCCCGGAGGATGAGGTCGAGCGGCTGAAACGGGAGGTATCCGTGCAGCGGTTGGCCGAGGCGCGAGGGGTGAAGCTCGTCCGGCACGGAGCGAACCTGCTGGGCAAGTGTCCGTTCCACAACGACCGGACTCCCTCTCTGGTCATCACTCCGTCGAACAATCTGTGGAACTGCCTCGGTGTCTGCAACACGGGCGGGAGTTCCATCGACTGGGTGATGCGGACGAACGGCGTGAGCTTCCGCCATGCGGTCGAGCTGCTGCGGGCCGACCATCTCCCTCTTGCCCATCCTTCGATAGAAGCGCATCGTGCAGCCCAACCGGTGAAGAAGAGCACCGTTCCCAAGCTGCCGCCGCCCGTCGAGCGCGAGGCCGACGACCGTGTGCTGCTGATGCAAGTGGTGGACTACTACAGCGAGACGCTGAAACAGTCGCCGGAGGCGATGAAGTATCTGGTCTCGCGCGGCCTTACGTCGCCGGAGATCATCGACCGGTTCCGGCTCGGCTTCGCCAACCGGACGCTGGGGTACAGACTGCCGGCGAAGAACCGCGCCGCCGGCGCGGAGATGCGTGGCCGGCTGCAGCGGCTCGGCGTCATCCGCGAGAGCGGCCATGAGCACTTCAACGGCTCCATCGTCATCCCGTCTTCAATGGCTCCGGCGAAGTGGTCGAGATGTATGGCCGGAAGATCACGCCAAATCTCCGCGAAGGAACGCCCGACCATCTCTACCTACCCGGAGCGCACAAGGGCGTGTGGAACGAGGAGGCGTTGAGCGCGTCGAAAGAGATCGTGCTGTGCGAGTCGCTGATCGACGCGCTGAGCTTCTGGAATGCTGGCATCCGCAACGTGACGGCCAGCTACGGCGTGAACGGCTTCACAGTCGATCATCGCAGGGCCTTCGAGAAGCACGGCATCGAGCGCGTGTACATCGCATATGACCGCGACGAGGCGGGCGACAAAGCCGCCGCCGCGCTTGCGGCGGAGCTGATGCAGATGGGTATCGAGTGCTTCCGGGTGTTGTTCCCGAAGGGCATGGACGCGAACGAATACTCGCTCAAGGTGCAGCCAGCGTCGAAGAGCCTTGCAATGTTGCTCAACAAGGCCGAGTGGCTGGGCAAGGGCCAGCGGCCAGAGCCGCGCAGCATGGAGCCAATCGTCGAGATCGAGCCAGCCATAGAGCCGGAGCCGATCATCGAAGAGCAGCCGGAGCCAGCGACTAAAGAACAAATCATCGAAGAAGAATCCATACTGGCGGAGATCGAGGCCGAGATCGACAGCCAGCCAGAGCCGGAGATCGAGAGCCAGGTCCAATCCGCCGCCGTCGAAGAATCCCGCCCCGCCCCCGCAGCATCCCCCGCCGACATCCCAAACTATGTTCTTCCCTTAGCCGCCGAGCCGGAGCCGGTTGCGCCCCAGGAGCAGACGGCAGCGCCCGCGCACACTATCGACGTGCCGGTCGAGATGCGCGGCGAAGACATCTTCCTCACGCAGGGCGACCGCCGTTATCGCATCCGTGGCCTGAATAAAAACATGAGCTACGACCTGCTCAAGGTAAACGTGCTCATCTCAGGCCGGACGCCGCGCGGTGAATCGGCCTTCCACGTCGACACGCTCGATCTCTACTCCGCGCGGCAGCGCGGCGTGTTCACCAAACAGGCATCGGAGGAGCTGGGCGTCAAGGAGGAAGTCTTCCGCCGCGACCTGGGCCGTGTGCTGTTGAAGCTGGAGGAGCTGCAAGACGAGCAGATCAAACAGGCCCTTGCGCCGAAGGAAGAGGCCGTCCCGATCAGCGACCAGGACCGGGCCGAGGCGATGGAGCTGCTGCGCGATCCACGGCTGCTAGAACGCATCGTCGAGGACTTCGCGCGATGCGGTGTAGTGGGCGAGGAGACCAACAAGCTCGTCGGCTATCTGGGCGTGGTGTCGCGGCATCTTGACGCGCCGCTTGCCATCATCGTGCAGTCGTCTTCGGCAGCCGGTAAAAGCTCGCTGATGGAGGCGGTGCTTGCGTTCATGCCGGAGGAGCAACGGGTGCAATACTCCGCGATGACCGGCCAGTCGCTCTTCTACATGGGCGAAACCGACCTCAAGCACAAGGTACTCGCCATCGTCGAAGAAGAGGGAGCGCACAGCGCGTCCTATGCGCTCAAGCTGTTGCAGTCGGAGGGCGTGTTGAGCATCGCCAGCACCGGCAAAGACCCAAGCACCGGACGGCACACGACGCATCAGTACCGCGTCGAAGGGCCGGTGATGATCTTCCTCACGACGACGGCGATCCAGTTGGACGAAGAGCTGCTGAACCGCTGCCTGGTCCTCTCCGTCAATGAAGAGCGCGAACAGACCCAGGCGATCCATCGCGTCCAGCGCGAGGCGCAGACGCTCGAAGGCTTGCTCAAACGGCGCGACCGCGATGCGATCCTCGCCGTGCATCGGAACGCGCAACGGCTCTTGAAGCCGATGTACGTCGCCAATCCTTATGCGCGAGAGCTGACCTTCCTTGACGGCCAGACGCGCACACGGCGCGATCACATGAAGTATCTGACGCTCATCCGCAGCATCGCGCTCCTGCACCAATGGCAGCGGCCACGCAAGACAGTCGAGCATCGAGGCCGCGCCGTCGAGTACATCGAAGTCGCGCTCTCGGACATCGCGGTTGCGAACCGCTTGGCGCATGAGGTGCTGGGCCGGTCGCTCGACGAGCTGCCGCCGCAGACGCGGCGGTTGCTGCTGAGCGTCGATGAGATGGTGACCGCCGAGTGCGAGAAACAGAAAATGGAACGCTCGGACTACCGCTTCTCGCGCCGGGACGTGCGGGCCTATACGGGTTGGGGCGATACGCAGTTGAAAATCCATCTGCATCGGCTGGAGGAGCTGGAATACCTGCTGATCCATCGCGGCGGCCGGGGCCAGAGCCTCGTCTATGAGCTGATGTTCACGCGGCCGTCGGACGGCGGGAAGCCGGTGCTGGGCGGGCTGATCGACGTGGACAAACTCAAAAAAGAATGACTACGACGAAAAGAAGTCGGGGCTGAGAGGCCAGTGGTCGGGGTCAAGTCGGCCCCAAGTCGGCGGGGTGTCGGGTTGGCTAAAAGCCCCTCATCTCCAATATCCATGCGGCTTCCAGACGATCCAGCGTCGAAAGCTGGAAAAACACAGATACGGAGGCGACCGAAAGCCGCCGAAGTCCTAACCATAGAGAGGAGGTAGAAGCATGGGCCGTGCCGTCAAATCGAGCAAGAAAAAAGCGCAGCTGGAGAACGGACTGGAGACGACGATGCGCGAGTATCTGAATGCGCTTCTGGTTCAGAACTACTCCGTGAACACGATCGAAAACCGCGAGTTCCTAATCGGGCAGTTCATCCAGTGGTGCATCGAGCGCGGGCTGGCCGAACCGATCGAAGTGACGCGGCCAGTGCTGGAGCGCTATCAGCGGTATCTCTTCCTCTATCGCAAAAAAAATGGGGAGCCGATGAGCTTCCGTTCGCAGCACTCGCGTCTGGTTCCTCTGCGGATGTGGTTCCGCTGGCTGACGCGCAAGAACTACCTGCTGCACAACCCGGCATCGGAGCTGGAGCTGCCACGGCTCGGCCAGCCGCTCCCGAAGAACATCTTCTCCGCTTCCGAGGTCGAACAAATCCTCTTGCTGTGCGACGTGGCCGATCCCATCGGGCTGCGCGACCGGGCCATCATCGAGGTGTTGTACTCGACCGGAATCCGGCGCATGGAAGTGATCGCGTTGAAGCTCTACGACCTGTCTCTCGACCGTGGAGTCGTGCTCGTCCGGCAGGGCAAGGGGAAGAAAGACCGTTACGTTCCCATCGGGGAGAGGGCCGTCGCTTGGCTCAGGAAATACATCGACGAAGCCCGTCCGCAACTCGCCCTGGAGCCGGACGATATGAGCGTCTTCCTCACGTCCAGCGGGGAGCCGTTCAGCCGCGACCATATGACCTCGAATGTGAAGGCGCGGATCGACGCGGCGAAGCTGGGAAAGACCGGGGCCTGCCATCTCTTCCGCCACACGATGGCAACGCTGATGCACGAGAACGGAGCCGACATCCGCTTCATCCAGGAAATCCTCGGCCATGTGAAGCTGGAGACGACGCAAATCTATACCCACGTCTCCATCCGAACGCTGCAACAAGTCCATGCGACGACGCATCCAGCGGCCCATCTCGGACGCAGTGAAAAGCCCATACTCCGCCGCGATCAAGAGGCCGTGGAAGAACTCCAGAGGATGCTGAATAAAGAGTCCGAGGAGAGCGACGAAACTGCTTAAATGTTCTTCTTTTAGAAGCTGTTTTTAGCTGCTAAAGAGGGGACAATCTCGCCCGGAATCGACACCGGAACACGCAACGAATCTCTCCACAAATCTTCCGCCGAACTCCCTCCGAACCGTACAATCGAATGCAAATGGAACTCAGCCCCAACTCGCGCGTCCCGGACGGTCTTCTAGCGGCAATGACGCTGCTAAGCGAAAAACCGCATCAGGGACTTCCGAGCTGGGAATCTGCACCGCATCCGGGCATCGACGAGCGCAACTGCACGGCCCTCTTAGGCTTGCGCTTCCGCAGCTCCGAAATCGTGTCGGGTACAGTTGTTGCCTTTAGCAACGGAGCGGAGCGACGTACTCATCGCCACCCATCACCCATCTTTGCTTGTCATTCTGAGCGCAGCGAAGAATCCCCGCACTCGTCTTTAACGGACGGAGCGAAGCGACGTACCCACCGTCGCCCATCACCCGTCTTTGCTTGTCATTCTGAGCGCAGCGAAGAACCCCCACACTTGTCTCTAGCGAACGGAGCGAAGCGACGTACCCACCGTCGCCTTTGTCTCTCTTGCTGTCATTCCGAGCAGCGCGAGGAACCTGCTTCTCGCCTTTAGCAACGGAGCGAAGCGACGCGCACTCCGCCCCATCAACCAACATCAAGCAGCAGCCACCGCATTCAGCTTCTCCAGAATCACCGTCGGCAGCTCCAGCGCCGCCGCCGAAATATTCTCCCGCAAATGCGCCACCGACGACGTGCCGGGAATCAGCAGCATGTTCGGCGAGCGCTGCAGCAGCCACGCCAGCGCCACGATATTCGGCGTCGCCCCCAGGGTCGCAGCCGCCTCATCCAACGTCGATGACTGCAACGGCGTAAACCCGCCCAGCGGGAAGAATGACACATACGCGATCCCCTCTCTTGCCAGATCGTCGATCAGCGCATCATCGGTCCGCTTCGCCAAGTTGTACAGGTTCTGCACACACACAATCTCGCATACCCGCCGCCCTTCCGCGATCTGCTCGGGCGTTACGTTGCTCAGCCCGATGTGCTTGACTAGACCCTGCCGCTGTAGATCCGCCAGCACCGTAAGCGCCGGCTCCAGCAACCCATTCTCCGGCTGCTTGTGCGTGTCGAACATGCTGCGCAGGTTCACCACGTCCAACGTCTCCACGCCCAGGTTGCGAAGATTGTCGTGCACCGCCCGCGTCAGCTCCTCGGGCGAAAAGGACGGATTCCATGACCCATCCTCGCCGCGCACGCAGCCCACCTTCGTCACAATCGTCAGATCCTCCCGGTACGGAGAGAGCGCCTCCTTGATGATCTGGTTCGTAATGTGTGGTCCATAGAAGTCGCTGGTGTCGATATGGTCGATCCCGCTCTCAACCGCCTCGCGCAGCACCGCAATTGCCGCGTTCCTGTCCTTCGGCGGGCCGAAGACGTGAGGGCCGGCCAGCTGCATCGCCCCGTATCCCATCCGGTTCACCGTGACCGAGGTTCCGGGAAACGTGAAGCTCCCGCCAAGCTTGCTCTGTGTGCTCATCAATGTCTCTCCTATACACTTCGTAACAGTTAGATGAAGAAAGCTTCAGGTTAGGAGTTCGCATTTGCGTAAAGCCGCCGCGCCCCTCTTGCAGCCAAGAAAGACGCCCCGCCAGGCGCGATCGACAGCCAGCGTCAGCGCCATTCTCGAGGCCACGATTCAGGTTTTACTGCGCGACGGCAAGTCGAAACTGACCACCACCCGCATCGCCCATCGCGCCGGTGTCTCCGTCGGAACTCTCTATCAGTACTTCCCCAACAAGCGCTCCCTGCTGCAGGCACTTCTCAAGGACCATCTCGACCACGTCGCCGTCAGCATGGAGGCCGCCTGCGAGGCCCTGCACGGACAGCCGCTGGCCGGCATGGCGGAGGCTCTCGCCACCGCCTTCGTCGAGGCAAAGTTCCGCAACATTAACGCCAGTATCGCCCTCTACACCGTCAGTGACGACATCGAAGGCCGGCGCATCGCGACCGGCATGCATCTCCGCGCGGCCAAAGCCATGACCTGTCTCTTTCAGACATCCTCTGACAAAATCGTCTCCGAGCCGGATCTGGTAGCGACAACCATGTTGAGCGCCATGGCCGGCGTCAGCCGGTCGATGCTCGAGGCAGGTGTGACCCGCGAAACCAGGGCCACCCTGCAGAACGAACTCACCCGAATGGTCCGCGCCTACCTGGAAGCCTCCGCCGCGGCCTCACCAGCCAGATAACCGCATCGCGGCCCCCTGACAACAGAACCCGTCCTCCCCTTCCCGCCTTCCCAACCGAACCCTGAGCAGTAAGCCTGCCCAAAGAAGCCGCCATGCCAACCGAACCCACAGCACTAGGCCTACCAGAGAAGCCGTCATTTCGACCGAACCCCGAGCGGTAAGCCCCCCAAAAGGAAGCCGTCATCTCGACCGAAGCGTAGCGAAGTGGAGAGACCCCCGCATTTCGCTCCGCACCTGCAACACACCTTCAGGAACACAGCAACATCCGGGAACGTAGGCCTTCAAAGGATGCCGGCAAAGTGGCGCAACCACCCCTTCATCCTAAGTATCGTGGAAGAAATGCCACCCAAACCGAAGCGCCTCCATGCCCATATCGCCGAAGTATAGCTCGCCGAGGTACAGACCTATCCCGCCTTGCCATCAAGACTTTACAAGAAAGGTACGGGGACGGCATAGGTACCATCAACATCCCACCTTTCGACGCCGCGACCCAAACTCCCCACCCACCGGTGCCACCGCGCTCTGCCCCTCGCTCGGCACCCACGGTTGGCAGCCCGGACACCAGTACGTCGACCGCGCCTGCTCGCCCTGCTTGCGCATCATCACCGTCGCCCCGCACCGCCGGCACTCCTGCCCCTGCCGCCCATACACCCACAGCCGGTCCTCGCGCCGCATCGAGTGCGTCGTCCGCCGATTCCCCGCATACGTCACGATCCCATCCCCCGAGCCATCCAGCACATTCGCCTTCATCCACTGCTGGCTCTTCTCGACCATCACCTCCCGCTCCCGCGCCGTAATCGTCCGCATCGCCCGAAACGGATTCACCCCCGCCGCAAACGCCACCTCGCTCTTGTACACATTTCCCAGCCCCGCCAGCACCCGCTGGTTTAGCAGCACCACCGCAATCTCCGCCTCCGGATGCTCGACGCCATACGCCTCCATCCGAGCCATCCCACCCTCCACCGTAAACTCCTCCGACAACAGATCCGGCCCCAGCTTCGGCACCTGGCTGCTGCGCTCCAGACTGCGCGCCGTATGAAACTCCACGATAGGCACATTGAACGCCACCGCCTGCCAACCCCCAACATCCTCCATACCAGAAGCCGTCATCTCGACCGCAGCGCGATCTCCCTTGAAAGCCGTCATCTCGACCGAAGGCCGCAGGCCGGAGTGGAGAGATCCCCGCATTTCGCTCGCAGCTCCGCTCCCTGCAGCGGGAGCACCCACCCGGATCGCCACCCGCATCCGGCTCCGCCCCATCCACCACTTCTCGCCCGTCCGGTAGATGTGCCACGACCCGCTCATCAACATATGCGTCACCAGGATCAAGTCACCCGAAAAGAACAGCAGACACCACTTCCCCCGCGACTCCACCTTCTCCACCACTCGCCCCACCAACGGCGAGTCATCATTCACCCGAGCAATCGGCGCCAGGTTCGTCTCAAACCCAGTAACCACCTTGCCCGTCAGCGCCTTCCCCAAAGCCCGCGCCGCCCGATAGATCGTGTCTCCTTCAGGCATAGCTCACCTCTCGCAGTCTGTATCCAGAGCTGTTACGCATTCGGTCGCACTCCCAATCGCCCGCTCGGCAAACTCGGCAGGTTCCGCCGCACATTGAATCCCATAGCACCCGCCTGAAACCCCGCATCCAGCAGATACCGCGCCAGCGGACTCTCCGCCACGGCAACGCCATTGATCGAAGCCACCAGCATCCCTACCCGCGAGCTCGCATCCGCCGCCGACGTCACACCCTCCTGCCCCTGCACCCGCGTCACCAGGAACTCCGCCAGCGCCCGCGCCACCTGCCCCCGTGCCGGCTCCTCCTCCGGCAGCCAAACCTGCAAATTTGGATTTCCCCGCCGCAGATACGCCACCAGCGCGCCATCGCACAGAATCACCCGCGCCCCCACACTCCTCTGTAGTGACGACGAAGCATCCGCGGCCGCCGGCCACTTCAGCAACGCTCCATACGGGTTCGCCGGATCGGTCGCCGCTAGCTGCACCATCTCCGCCGCGTCACCCTCCCGCTCGCCCCGCAGTGACCGCAATAGATCCACTGCCGCCGGCATCGCAAACTGCGTCGCCCCCAGATCCGCCGCAAAGAAACCTCTCCGAATCTTCCCGCTCTCCTCCATCGCCTTCAGTACGTCATACACCGCCGAAAATCCACCCACCAGTCCCTCCGCATGCGCCGTCTCGCGAAACACCACGCCATACCGCGCCAGCAGCTGGTGTGCCTCCGCCAGACTCCACTCCGTCATCCGTCGCGCCCGATCGTCGTCAGTTACAAATGCGCTCGCCTGCAGCGCCCATCGCCCCTGCACCGTCGGCGGCGTCGTGCGTCGGCTGCGGAATCCAGCCTGATTATGCACCTTCCGAGCCGCTGGCCGACCATTCTTTGCCATCGTGAGCGTCGCCCGCGCGCCATACGCCCGCAGCGCCGACATCCCATCGTTCGTCAGCATCCCTCGCCAGACCAGGCTCCACATCGCCTCGATCGTCTCCCCTGGATATCCCCCACCCACACCGTCGTGCAGATCCTGAAAGAACGAAGCCCCACGCGACCGCAGATATGTAACAACTTCTGTTTCCTTCTCTGACAGTGGCTCCGCTTCACCCCGCACCGGCGGCCATAGCATGGGCAGCTTCTCCGCCAGATAGAGCCCGATCCGACCATCCCGCTCTCCCAGCGGCTCCAAACCAACCCACACCACCTCGCCCGCCGCAATTAAAGTATCCAGATCCGCCTGCCTGTATCCCAGCACCCGCGCCGGCAGGATCTCCGTCTCGAGGATCGACGCTGGCAACGGCACACCCTGAAGATTTTCAATCACATCCAGCAGCGCATCCAGCCCACGCCGCGGCGTCACCACGCCCTGCCACCGTGTAAACAGCCGCGCCAGCACCCGCTGCTCTACGGGTTCGACTTCCTTCCTTAGGCGAGCAAGGGACTTCCGCCGCACCGCCCGCAGCACCTCCACCTCAATCCACTCACGGTTCAACCCGCCTGGCCGAAACCCGCCCTCCTGCACCCGGCCCAGTCCAACCAGCCGCTGTAGCACTGCCTCGACGCTCTCCATCGGCAGCGCATACCGTTCTGACACTTCCTTGGTTACAAAAGGCCCATGTGTTCGTGCAAACCGGCGCACCACATCGAGCAGCGCATCCGGCACGCTCGTCAGAAACGCCGTCGGCAGCCCCGGCGGCAGCGGAACGCCAATTGCATCGCGAAACCGCGCCGCGTCCTCTACCGCAATCAGTCGCCGCTCGCCCGCAACGCCAACTTCCAAGACCCGCCGTGCCTTAATCAGTCGGTCCGCGCTCTCTGCAACCTCATCGGTTACAGATCGTGCCCGCAGCTCCGCTCGCGTCAGATCCCCCAGTCGCAGCAGCAGATCGTGCACGCCATCCATCGACCGCGCCTTATATCCGTCGGCTAAGCACTGCAGCTGCTCTTCCGTCTCTTCAATCGCATTCAGGTCCAGCAGCTCGCGCAAATCTGCATCGCCCATCAGCTCGCGCAGCTGGTCCTGATCGATGGACAGCGCCTGCGCCCGCCGTTCCGCCAGCGGCGCATCCCCATCATAGATGTAGTTCGCCACGTAGCTGAACAGCAGCGCCGCGGCAAATGGGCTCGGCGTCCGCGAGTCCACGGTGTGCACCCGCAAGGATCGATTCCCAATCGCCCGCAGCGTCTCCATCAGCGCCGGCATATCGAAGACATCCCGCAAACACTCCCGGTACGCCTCCAGCAGGATCGGAAATGCCGGATAGCGGCTCGCCACACCCAGCAAGTCGTACGATCGCTTCCTCTGCTGCCACAGCGGCGTGCGCCCGTCGGCCCGCCGTCGCGGCAGTAGCAGCGCCCGCGCCGCGCTCTCGCGAAACTTCGCCGCGAACAGTGCCGTCGAGCCCAACTGCCGCAGCACCAGCTCCGCCGCCTCCTCCGGCTCCAGCAGCAGCACCTCCACCTCCGGCGGCGTCTCCGACTCAGGGAAGCGCAGACAGAACCCATCCTCACTCCACATGGTTTCCACCTCCTGCCCGCCGTTCGCCCGAAGCTTTGCCGTCACGGCCATCGCCCACGGCGCATGGATCCGGCTGCCGAACGGCGTTAGGCAGCACACCCGCCAGTCGCCCAGCTCATCGCGCACCCGCTCGATCACAATGGTTCTGTCATCCGGCACATAGCCGCTGGCCAGCTCCTGATCCGCCAGATATCGCAGCGCATTCTCCGCCGCCCCCTGCTCCAGATCATGCGCCCGCACCAGCGTCGTCAGCGCCACACTGCGTGGAGCCTCACGCAGCTCCCGCACCAGCGCCCCAATCCGCCGCCCAAACTCGATCGGCCGCCCCGCCTGGTCGCCGTGCCAGAACGGCATCTTGCCCGCGTCGCCCGGCGCCGGGCTCACCAGCACCCGGTCATGCGTGATCTCCTCCACCCGCCACGTGGATGCTCCCAGAATAAACGTGTCGCCCGTCCGCTGCTCGAACACCATCTCCTCATCGAGCTCGCCCACGCGAATCGGCTTTGCATGCTGCCCGGCAAGAAACACGCCATACGTCCCGCGATCCGGAATCGTCCCCCCGTTCAGAATCGCGATCTTCTTCACGCCCCCACGCGGCGTAATCCAATTCCGCTGCCGATCCCACGTCACCCGCGGCCGCAGCTCCGCAAACTCATCCGACGGATACCGCCCGGCCAGCATATCCAGCACACCCTCAAATACCGCGACGCTCAACCCCGCAAACGGCGCCGCGCTCCGCACCAGCCCCAGCAGCGCGTCATAGCCGATACCCGGGCTCATCGCCTCCTCGTCCGCCCGCTTCGACCGCCGCTCCGCATCCGCCACCCCCAGCGGCGGATGCGCAATCACCGCCACCATCTGCTGCGCCAGCACATCCAGTGGATTCCGCAGAAACCGCGTCGACTCCACATGCCCCTCATGCATCGCTTTTGTAACCGCCGCGCATGCAATTAAGTCCGCGCGATATTTGGGGAAGATAATTCCCGTCGAGGGCGCGCCTACCTGGTGCCCCGCGCGACCGATCCGTTGCATCCCACTCGCCACGCTTGGCGGCGCCTCGATCTGAATCACCAGATCGACCGCGCCCATATCGATGCCTAGCTCCAGCGACGACGTACACACCAGCGCGCGAATCTTCCCGGCCTTCAGCAGCTCCTCGATCTCACTCCGTTGCGCCGCCGCCAGCGATCCATGATGCGCCCGCGCAATCGGCTCGCCGGCCAGCTCATTCAGCGCTCCAGCCAGCCGCTCCGCCACCCGCCGCGCATTCACAAACACCAGCGTCGACGTGCGTCCGCGAATGATCTCCAGCAGCCGCGGATGAATCGACTGCCAGATCGACGTGCGCTTCGGCCCCTGGCTCGCCGGCCCGCTCGGCAGATCCTGTATCTCACCCAGCCGAGCCATATCTTCGACCGGCACCTCCACCCGTAGATCCAGCACCTTGCGCGCACCCGCATTGACCACCGTCACCGGCCGATACCGCACCCCGCTCGCCGCATCCGCCTTCGCATCAGCCTCGGCAACACTCACCGCGCCGCCGCCCGCGACGGCCATCAATCCCGCATCGATCGCGCCATCCCCAACCGCAACAGAGTCATTCTCTGGAACAGAGATCACTGGAACAGCCATCGCAGCGGCCTGTTCTCCGCCCTCCGCACCCCCTAGAAACCGAGCCACCTCTTCAAGCGGTCGCTGTGTCGCACTCAAGCCAATCCGTTGCAGCCGCCGCCCACACAGTGCCTCCAGTCTCTCGAGCGACATCGCCATATGCGCCCCGCGCTTCGACGGCACGAGCGCATGAATCTCGTCGATGATCACCGTCTCCACCGACCGCAGCGCCTCGCCCGCCTCGCTCGTCAGCAGTAGATAGAGGCTCTCCGGCGTCGTAATCAATATGTCACCAGGATGCTTACGAAAGCGCGCCCGCTCCTTCTGCGGCGTATCGCCCGTGCGCACGCTGATCTCCGGCATCCGCACCGGCACACCTTCGCGCTTGGCCATATTTGCGATGCCCGCCAGCGGACTGCGCAGATTGCGCTCCACATCCGCGGCCAGCGCCTTCAGCGGCGACAGATACACCACCCTGCATCCCGCCACGGCGTCCGCGTCAAGCCCCAGCATCAGCCGATCCAGACACCACAGAAACGCCGTCAGCGTCTTGCCCGTTCCCGTCGGCGCCAGGATCAGCGTGGACTCTCCGCGTGCAATCGCCGGCCAGCCCTCGATCTGCGGCGCCGTGGGCCCGTCAAACACCGCCCGAAACCACTGCGCCGTAATGGGATGAAAGAGTCCCAGCGCCTGTTCCGCCGCCGCACGCCCCGCATCCGTCGACTCCTCGACGCCAGCCGCCACCAGGCCTGTGCGCGAGATCTCCGCACGCACCTCGGCATCGCCGGCCTGCTCCACAGATCCAGATGCCGCAGGTCCGGGCTTCGCAGACCGAGGCTCCGCGGCGGTGCGCCTCGGTCTCCCAGCGGCGCTGGCCTTTGCCGGCCTGCTTGTCGCAGCGGCCCCAGCCTCCTTGACCACAACCCCCCGCTTCGCCTTCGACCCCCCGCCGGCAGCTGGTATCGTCTTTGTCGCGTCGTCCACCGGTGCTTTGGCCATCATTATTGGATGCGCGATGACCCTCTTTGGCCCCTTACTCGATCGTTCAGACGTGCACGGGAACCTGCCTCTCACCCAATGCCATCTTGCTGTACCGGCCTGCCTCCACGTAGCCTCTCCCCAGCATGCTCGCATCCGCTCTCACCCCGCAACGTCTCGCCGACCTTCGCAGCCGCGCCCTACTCGCCGCGGCCAACGCCTATGCCCCCTACAGCCGCTTCCGCGTCGGTGCCGCCCTCCTGCTCGCCGCTCCGACACCAGGCGACATCATCACCGGCTGCAACGTTGAAAACGCGAGTTATCGCCTCACCACCTGCGCCGAACAGACCGCCATCGTCACCGCCGTCACCCAGTATGGCCCAACCATCCGCATCGCCGCCATCGCTGTCGCCAACCTCAGTCAGGCCGCCTCCATGCCCTGCGGTGCCTGCCGCCAGACCCTGCTCGAGTTCTCCTCCGATCCCGCCGGCATCCTCGTCCTCTACCCCGGCGAGAACGGCACTGAACAGACCTCCACCCTCGCCAACCTGCTTCCCGCCGCCTTCCATCTCGCTCACGAGTAAGCAACCCGATCTGTTACATATCAGAGATCATGCCCAAGTCCATCCCTCAGCGTCACGCCATCGATCTCATCCTCCGCAAACGAGCCGGCGGCGAGCTCACCGACCCCGAAATCCACTTCTTCATCCAGGCGGTAGTTGCTAACGGAGCCGCCCGCGATCACAGGGCCACACCCTCATCCCTCTCGCCAGCCGCGGCCGAAATCTCCGACGCCCAGCTGGGCGCCCTGCTCATGGCCATCTATCAGCACGGCCTCAGCCCTCGCGAGCTCGCCACCCTCACCCAAGCCATGCGCTTCTCGGGCGAGGTCTTCGACGCCGCATCTCTCGATCCCTTCGCCCCCGTCTTCTGTATAGACAAGCACTCCACCGGCGGCGTCGGCGATAAGACCTCGCTGCTCCTCGCACCCATAGTCGCCGCCGCCGGCCTCGCCCAGCGCACGCCCTCCGGCACTCCCTCGATCTGCGTCCCCATGATCAGCGGCCGCAGCCTGGGCCATACGGGTGGGACTTTAGACAAGCTCGAAACCATCCCCGGCTTCAACACCCAGCTCTCCCTCACCCGCTTCGCCGAAGTCCTCCGCCGCGCCGGTGCCGCCCTCATCGGACAAACCCCCACCCTCGTCCCAGCCGACCGCCTGCTCTACGCGATGCGCGACCACACCGGCACCGTCGAGTCCCCCTTCCTCATCACCGCCAGCATCATGAGCAAAAAGCTCGCCGAGTCGCTCAACGCGCTCGTGCTCGACGTCAAAGTCGGCTCCGGCGCCTTTCTCCCCTCGCTCGCTCAGGCCCGCGAACTCGCCACCCTCATGGTCGAGACCGGCACCCGCGCCGGCACCCAAACCGTCGCCCTCCTCACCCGCATGGACGAGCCCCTCGGCCGCTTCGCCGGCAACTGGCTGGAAGTCGCCGAGTGCGTCGACATCCTCCAGGGCCACCCCCATCCGCTCAGCCGCGACCTCATCACCCTTTCGCTCACCCTCGCCGGCCACATGTTCCACCTCGCCGGCCGCTCGCCAACGTCCGAAACCGGCACGCATCTCGCCCGGCAGCACCTTACTGACGGCTCCGCCTACCAGGCCTGGCTCCGCATCGTCGAGGCTCAGGGCGGCGACATCGCCGTCTTCACCGAGCCCCTGTCCCATCACAAACCCACCGCCCATCGCACCCTCACCACCCCGCACACCGGCTACCTCAGCAGCATGGACTGTAGACAGGTCGGCTGGGCCGTGCAGCGCCTCGGCGCCGGTCGCGCTCACCCCGGCGGCCCCGTCAGCGCGCACGCCGGCATCGAGATGCACGTC
Organism: uncultured Acidobacteriaceae bacterium; assembly: GCA_964246835.1. Taxonomy (GTDB): domain Bacteria; phylum Acidobacteriota; class Terriglobia; order Terriglobales; family Acidobacteriaceae; genus Edaphobacter. The sequence goes on from CAXTRT010000003.1 coordinate 23,661, forward strand.
AAACTAGGCGACAAACTCCAGCCCGGCCAGCCTCTCATCACCCTCTTCACCGAAGACCCCGCACTCCTCGACGAGCCCGAACACATGCTCAAGCAAGCCCTCACGATCTCCTTCGATCCACCCCAACCGCACCCGCTCATCCAGCAGGTCATCACGGCAAAAAGCTCCTGACTCCCTTGGGTAGAGCGAGTACACCAAGAGGCCTGTCCTCTCGGCCGAAGCGGACAGCTCCTCGTCCGCGTATGTGACTTCGCTGGGGAGTGCTCGCGTAACAAGGCCTGTCATCTCGACCGAAGCGGACAGCCCCATAGTCCGCGCAGTGGAGAGACCCGCAGCGTGCTCCGACCGGCCACACACGTCTTTAGAACCTGTTGACTAACTCGAAGAACGCCGTCTATCGAATCCCTCAAAGAATGCCGTCATCTCGACCGGAGCGACGCGGAGTGGAGAGATCCCCGTATTTCGCCTTTGTCGTTGCTTGTTCTTTTAGAGCGTCGCGGCAAGAGTTGTTGAACAGGCTTTAAGATGTTCAACCAACTTTCTCACCTACACCGTGTCTGCTCCTATAGCCAATAGTTCCTCGCCGAGGCGCGCACCATGAAAGTCTTCTCGACCCTTCTCCTCGCAGCCGCCCTGCTCCGCACCACCTCCGCGCAAACCGTAAACACACAAGCCGAACGCACCCTCTTCGATCTCACCAACCAAATCCGCACCGAACACCATCTCCCGTCGCTCGCCTGGGATCCCGCGCTCTCGATCGCCGCTCGTCATCACGCCTCTCGCATCCTCCGCGAGTCCACCTCGCTCGAGCACCAGTACCCCGGCGAGTCCAGCCTCGTCGCCCGCGCCGCCCAGGCCGGCGCTCACTTCAGCACCATCTCTGAAAACCTCGCCCGCGGCCGCACCACCCCAGCCGCCATCGAGCAGCTCTGGATGGCTACATCCATCCACCGCGCCAACCTTCTCGATCCACACCTCGACACCATCGGCATCGGCGTCCTCGAGCAAAATGGCGTCCTCTACGCCGTCCAGGACTTCACCCGCGCCGCCCCCGTCCTCACGGAAGATGCCACCGAAGCCAACCTCATTCATCTTCTCCGCCAACAGGGCCTGGCCTCAGTTGTCGCCTCAGCCGCCGCCCGCACCGCCTGCCGCCAGCGAGCCACAACCGCAGAGAACGCCCGCCTCATCGTGCAATGGGAAGGCAACACCCGCCAGCTCCCCGACGCTCTCCTCGCCCAACTCCACCAAGCCACTTATCACAGCGCGGCCGTCGGAGCCTGCCCCAGCGGCCCCCAGGCCGCAGGCTTCACCTCCGGCCGCGTCGCCGTGCTCCTCTTCTAATAGGACTCCGATCAAGTCGGTTGCGTCTCCCTTCCGTGTACCGCGAGAACCCTCGTTCCACTGTGAGTCGTCCTGCTTCCTTTTTTAGCCCGCGGCCTTTTATTGAGGAGTTGTCATTCTGAGCGCAGCGAAGAATCCCCGCACGTCGCTTACCATGGGACCCGGATGTAGCTGCACGTCGCTTACAACGCCCCCCCGTACAGGGACCTCGCCTCTATTTCTTCCATGCCGGCCCTGAGCACAGCTGAAGTGGAGAAACCTGCTTTCCGCCGGCCCGCGAAGATTCTTGCCTCAAGGAGACTCCGATCGACTCCTTTGCTTTTCTTTCTTCCATTCCGAGCAAAGCGAGGAACCTGCTTTTGTTCGGATTGGCAAAAAACGTGTCTTGAAGGGTAAAGCTTTTTTAAGCGAATCAGAACGTCCATAAGTACACCTTCCCGCGTCTTCGTATCTGCCTTTCTGCTTTGCCCTTCTTCTCAGCCGCCTCGCCGATCTACACCTTCAAAAAGATGCGCCGTCTGTACAGCAAACCCACCAGCGCGCAGTTCACCAGCACAATCATCACCGCATACAGCAGCGAACCCCACACCGGCGGAAGCCAGGGCAGAAACAGAAAGCGATAGCCCCATGCATGCCAGTTCCTTCCATTCACCCGTAGCGTATCCAGCGTCGACGTCAGCAGCCCGCTGATCGCAAACGCCGCAATCGCATTCGTTCCCAGCACTAGCGGCAGCATCGTGCCTCGCCGCCATCTCCGCAGATCCACGAGCCAGAAGCACAGCACAAATCCAAGCAGCGACACGCCCGAGCTCAGCAGCGCGAAGCTCGGCGTCCACAGCTTCTTCACCATCGGGAGCCCTTGATCGAGCCCCGGGCCGGCTGCCCGGTCGAGCGCCAGACCCGCCACCATCATCGCCGCGGCACACCCAAACGAGACGAGCAGCAGCCTTCGCTCCTGTCTCGCCGTAGTCGGCCTATCCAGCAGAAAAACCTCGCCCGCAACGACCCCCAGCAACACGGACGCAATCGCCGGCAAGGTTGAGAGCAGACCCTCAGGATCGAAGGTGACGCCAACGCCCGCCGTCAGCCCATACGCCCACAGATGAGCCGCCGTAAACACCGTCCGATCGACAAAGGCCGGCAGGCTTCGCAGCGTATTCAGGTGCCCTGCGCCGTATTCGGGAACCGGCGTCAGCCGCAAGAGAAGGCCGTACCCAAACCACAGAGCCGCCGCGATCGAAAGCAGCCACCAGCACCGCGTCCGCAGCCGCAGCAGCAACGTCACCGTTGCCGCCGCCGCATAGCACAGCCCGATGCGTTGCAGCACGCCGGGAATCCGCAAGCTGCCCAGTTGAAACTTCGGATACGCATTCAGTACAAGTCCAATCAGGATTAGCAGCCCCATCCGCCGCAGGATCTCCCACTGGATCTGGCTCGCCGTTCTTCCTCGACGCACGCGAGCCCGCAGTGACACTGGGATCGCCGCCCCCACCGCGAACAGAAAGCCGGGAAAGATCATGTCCGTCGCCGTAGCGCCGCGCCACACCGCGTGCAGCAGCTGCGGAAAGACCGCGCTGTACGTGCCCGGATCAGTCACCAGAATCATCCCCGCGACACAAATCCCGCGAAACACATCAAGCGCCAGCGATCGGTCGCTCACCTGGAAGCCTGCCTGCCCATCCTGCATCATCGTTCACGCCTCCGAGAAACTGCGGAGCCATCCTAACCTTCTCTCGTATACAAGACAAACGTTTGTTTATAAAATCGCTGATCTCGCAACTGCCCCTCCTTTAACAATCAAATAGCCGTTATCTCGGCGCCATCCGACAGCGTATAAACAGTCTCGCGGATGAATTCTATGAGCCCTCTCCGTCATCGCACCCCGCGTAAAAAGCTCCACCGCAATGGCGCAACCTCCTGAACCGAACCCATAGAATCATGACAGCGAGCCAGCCATGCCATCCCGACCCGGCCACCCGCCGAATCATAGCCTTCAACCCGGTCTCCAAGCACGACGGAGCCCAAACCTAAACCAGACCTGGAGCCATGCAAGAAAGAGTGCACCACCAAGAACACAGCACGGTCTCACCATATCTATGGTCGCCCTCGTGCTCATGGGCGACTCTGATCAAGTCTCTTGATTTTCTTTCTTCCTTTCCGAGCAACGCGAGGAACCTGCTTTCATCAGGACCGGCTACAGCATTTCTCCTGAAGGTGTGAAGGAAGCCACTCCCGTCAATGCCATTTTCTGAAGGAAAAATGGCCTCCCTTGCACTTGAACAACGCCATAGCATCAGACGAATGCTCTAAACAGCTCTTCGACTTGATCAGACCTTCCCCGGTTGTCATCCCGCGGGGATCTGCTGCGTTTTTCTTTTTACGATCCCGCGGGGATCTGTCTTTTGTCTCCCTTCAGCAAAGCCCGGCTTAGCCCCATAAAAGCCCTGCTTTGAAGACTTTGAGACCTGAAGTAGGGGAGGAGCCAGGTCATCGTTTAGTACACTGCCCACATCACCGAATCGACCCCAGGTACGGAGTTCCCTTGCCCCGATTCACCGGCCTCCTCGGCCTCGCCGTCTTTCTCGCGCTCGCTTATGCCTGCTCCACGGACCGCCGCGCCATCCGCTGGCGCACCGTCGCCTGGGGTCTCTCGCTCCAGATCCTCTTCGCCTTTCTCGTCATCAAGTGGTCGCTCGGCCAGCGCATCCTCCACACCGCCTCGACCATCATCACCTCCCTGCTCGCCCACTCCGTCGACGGCTCCTCCCTCGTCTTCGGCCCGCTCGGCACCCCCGGCTCGCCCCTCGCCGTCCTCGCCTTCGCCGTCCTGCCGACCATCATCTTTGTCAGCGCCTTCTTCGCCATCCTCTACCATATCGGCTTCATGCAGCACGTCATCCGCATCGTCGCCTGGATCATGTTCCGCACCATGGGCACCAGCGGAGCCGAGAGTACCAACGTCGCCGCCAGCATCTTCATGGGCCAGACCGAAGCCCCGCTCACCATCCGACCATTCCTGGCAGGCGCAACGCGCAGCGAGCTCATGACCATCATGACCTCTGGCATGGCCCACGTCTCGGGCGGCATCATGGCCGCTTACATCAGCTTCGGCATCAACGCACAGGACCTCCTCTCCGCCGTCATCATGACCGCACCCGGCACCATCCTCGTCGCCAAGATGCTCGTACCCGAGACCGAACAGCCCGCCACAGCCGGCACCGTCCGGATGCCACCTGACGAGCAGCACGTCAGCGAAAACCTCCTCGGCGCTATCGCCCGCGGCACCATCGACGGCGGCCGCCTCGCCTTCAACGTCGCCATTATGCTCATCAGCTTTCTCGCCCTCGTCGGCCTCGTCAACGCCCTCATGCTCGGCGTCTCAAACACCCTCTGGGAACTCCACCACATCCCCTTCCCCCACTCCCTCAACAGCATCCTCGGCGTCATCGGCGCACCCGTCGCCTGGCTCATCGGCATCCCGTGGCGCGACGCCCACACCATCGGCAACCTGCTCGGAACCCGCGCCGTCCTCAACGAGTTCATCGCCTTCACCCAACTCGGCGCGCAGAAGGCCACCCTCGCCCCGCGCACCTTCTCGATCGCCACCTTCGCCCTCTGCGGCTTCGCCAACCTCGGCTCGATCGGCATGCAGATCGGCGGCATCGGCGCCCTCATCCCCGCACGCCGTAACGACCTGGCCCGCCTCGGTCTTCGCGCTATGCTCGCCGGCACCATGGCCAACCTCATGAGCGCCTCGATCGTCTCGGTCCTCCTCCGATGACATCACGCTCAAAATAAAGCGGCGCCCGCAAGGACGCCGCTTTCTGGCATGCTCGAGAGACTCAGCTGCTCGACACCATATCGTTGTACTTCGTAAAGAAGTCACGCTCGTTCGGACCGGCATTACTCCGCTGCGGCTTCACACGCTCGACAAGCACCTCGTCCGTATCTGTACCCAGCAACCGGATCGTCTCCTCGATGTACTCTTTGAGCGGCATCGCGCGTGGATCCGTCGCCTGATGACTTCCCGTCAACTCCGTCTGCACATAGGGCGGCGCCAACTCCACAACCCGCACCGTCGTATCCTTGAGCAGATAGCGCAGCGAAAGCGAGTACGAGTGGATCGCCGCCTTTGTGGCGCAGTACGTGGCCGTCATCGCACGCGGTGTAAATGCCAGCCCGGAGGTCACGGTAATCACCGTCGCCGCCGGTTTGGACTTCAGGTGCTCAATCAACGCCGAAGTCAGACGGATCGGCCCCAGCAGATTCGTCGCTATGGTCGAGGTCACGATGGAGTCGTCAACCGGTCCTCCCACTGCATCCGTCTTCATAATTCCGGCATTGTTGACCAATACGTTCAGGTCGGGGTGCTCTGTCATCAGCTGCTTCGCCACCGCCTCAATGCTCGCCGGATCCTCAATGTCTAACTCGATCGATGTCATTCCTGGATTCGCCGCGGTCGTCTCCTCCAACACAGACCTGCGCCGGCCCGAGATGATCACCTGATTGCTCAGCCCGTGCAGCGCTTCAGCAAGCCCGCGCCCAATTCCAGATCCGCCGCCTGTGATAAAAATCGTATTTCCGGTGAGTTGCATCGTTGCTCTCCTCTTTTCCAGTCGTGCGTTGGCCTGGCGTACGAACTTTGTTGACCCAGCTCAGATGAGCTGCCGTGCCTGGAGGATTCCATATCTTCAGCCGACCCAAAACCACCTTTTCCTAAGAGTTCCGTCGAGAGTCCACCCAGCCGATGCCCGATGCTGTGACAACCCATACCGATGTATATGCGCGCGCCAGCGCCGCGGCCGATCATATCCGCTCCCGCACCCCGCACCTCACACCGCGGCTCGGCATCATCCTTGGCTCTGGCTTTGGCGACTTCGCCTCACAGGTCGAGAACGCGATCGTCCTTGCTTATGCAGAGATTCCCTACTTTCCACGATCGACCGTCCTTGGACACGCCGGCCAACTCGTTCTCGGCACCATCGCCGGCACTCCTGTCGCCGTCATGCAGGGCCGCGTTCACGCCTATGAGGGATACTCTATTGATAACGTCGTCTTCCCCACCCGCGTCCTCGCGCTCCTGGGTTGCCGATCTCTCCTGGTTACAAATGCAGCCGGCGGCATCGATCCCGCATATCCCGCCGGCTCGCTCGTCCTCATTGCCGACCATATCAATCTCACAGGCACGAACGCCGCTCTCGGCCCGAACGAGTCCCGCTTCGCCACCCGCCCCGGCACCGCCGAACGCTTCTTCGACATGTCCGCCGCCTACACCCCGGCCCTCCGCGGCCTCGCTCAGGCAGAAGCAAAAAGACAAGGTTTTGACCTGCCCGAAGGCATCTACCTCGCCGTTCTTGGCCCCTCGTTTGAAACGCCCGCCGAAATTCGCGCGTTCCGCTCCCTTGGGGCCACCCTGGTCGGCATGTCCACCGTGCATGAGGTCATCGTGGCCCGCCACATGGGTCTCGATGTCCTCGGCATCTCACTCGTCACCAACGCAGCCGCAGGCGTTACAGCCCACCCCATCAATCACAACGACGTCCTTACGATCGGCCGCCGCGCGGAAGCACGATTTACAGCTCTCCTGCTTGCTCTTATTCCCCAAATAGCCGGTCAGATCCAAGTCCTCGATTGAGAAGTGAGGCCATCGTCGAAAGACCAAAAACATAAAAACAAAACAGAAAGGCCAAACATACCGGCCAACAAGGAAGAGCATCATCTCGACTAAAGCATTTGTGAAGTAGCGAAAAGTCTGTATCTCATCTCCCGCTCCACTTTGAAGTTTTAGAACGTTGGCTGTGCGCCTGACTTTACCTCCCGCAACAAACCCTTGCCGAGCCGCAGCATCGCCTCTCGCGCTTCCGCAGCGGCTGCCTTCCGTTCTCCGTTCCTGAACACCATCGGCGTGTCTGAAAATCGCACTGTCACCCGCACCCCTTCGAGCGTGAGAAAGCGCGCGACATGCTCGAGCAGCCCCCGGTCGCCCCAGTACGCAACATCATCGGCCACGACAGCCCCCGCGGGTCCTTCCACCGTGTAGCGGAGCAAACCTGCGGTTATCGGCAACTCGGCAATCCGCGCCTCCGCCAGTAGACCTCCGCGGAACGGCAGCAGGCCCTCCCCGCTTGACGTTGTTCCCTCCGGAAAGAACACCACCGGCACACCGGCCCTGGCCGCCGCCAACATGCCCACGCTGGCCGCCGCCGCGCTTCCTCCGCGGCCGCGCTCTACGAAGACCGTGCCCGCCATCCTGGTCATCCATCCCACCACCGGCCATCGAGCAATCTCGGCCTTCGAGACAAAGACGCACGGCCGCAGCGAAGCCAGCACGGTGATATCCATGTAGGTCTGGTGGTTCGCGACAACGACACCTGCCGCCGGAAACTCTCCCTCGACCGTCACCGCAATCCCTAGCGCCCGGATGATCCGCGCACAGAATCGCTGGTTCCACCGCGCTCTGTCCTCGCGCCTCTCCGGACGTAGGACCACCAGTTCGGCCACCCCATGCGTGATCAGCGCCACAACCATGCCGCCGCGCCAGATCAACCGTCCTATCGCCCGCGGCCCCCATCCCCCACGCAGCACTAGGGCATCTCTCCTAATACGATGACGCTGTTTGATCGCATGGAAGGCCATCTTCCCTGCGGCAAAATGGCACGGGCTGATACGGCCTTGTCCGCACCCTCAGGAGAGATGCTGTAGCCCTTGAACTCCTGCACCGGATCCGCGCTCTTCACCCAAGCCGTATAGATCAGGTCACGCAGCTCGATCGCCCCGGCCGCCAGCCGCTCATCCACCATCGCCTTGCCCTCGGGCGTCCCGGCACCCGTAAACGCCCCGGCCTTTTCGAGCGCGTACACCGGCTCCACCAGCGTATGCGAGTGCCTCAGGTACTCCATGTACCCCGTCCACACATCGTCGATCACCTTGGGCTTCGTCGCCGCCACCAAAGGCTCCACGTCTGCAGGCTTCACATTTGCCGTGACATACACGCTCTCAAAGTCAGCATGAATCGTATGCAGTGTCGTGTACCCCTTCGGATTCGGCCCGGTCGTCCATCCATTAAAGTTCGCCGACGTGTGCAGCGGCATCGATCCGTCCGCCACATAGTGCCCCAGCCACCCGGCATAGAACACAATTGCCTGTTCAACAGGCCTGGTATCGCCCTTGGCCGCAGCCAGCGTCCGATAGGCCCGCATCGCCGCCTTCAAACGCTCCCAGACCTCCGTCGTCACATAAGGTTGCAGCCCAACCTTCTCCGCGCTGAGCGGCAGCTCCGGGTGTTCCTTCTGCAGCAGAGCGAGCGCGCGCACATAGTCATACCGCCGCTTTGGCAGCACCGGCAGCATATCTGCGTACTCAAGATCGATGTAGTGCTCCGGCGATCCGGCCGCCGCCAACTCCGGTTCGGCTGAGCTCTTCCATCGATCCGGCTCCGGCCCCAAATACTCCATCGTGCCCTGCGCCGCTGCATCCCGAAGAAACTCCGGGACCTCCGCCGGCAACGTCTGCGCCGCCAATCGATTGATCAACCGATGTCCCGTCTCACCCCAGGCCCATCCCTGCTCCACCATCAGCACCGGCAGCAAAACTATGGCTGCCGACATGCGCACCACTCCGTCCCATCGACCGAACATCCCCGAAGTATAGTCGCCGCATGTTGAAGGGCCATGGCAACAAGAATCACTTACACCAGCACCGCCTCCCGTCCCACCCCTACGCTCCCAAAAACCCGCTGATACCGTTTCACCTCCATTGCTGGTCCTACCGCCTTGTTGGCGTTGTCGCTTAACTTCACCGTCGGCCGCCCTTCCACGCTCGTCAGCTTGCAGACCAGACTCAGCGGCTCCAGCGTCATCTCGCCTCGCGGATGACATCCCCGAAAATCGTTTGTCAGCAGCGTTCCCCACCCCGCGCTGAACCGGATCTTGCCCTGAAAGTACGTATGCAGTGCCAGAATATCCTCAACATCCAAACCATCGCTCGCGATCAGCCGCTTTGTCATCGGGTCTCCGCCATGCCGCCTGATCCACGCAATGTACTCGTCGCCCGCCTCCATCGGCGGCTTTGAGTCCACCCGCTGCCCCGTCCAGTCCAGCACCCACGCCGGCGCGCCTTCCAGAAACTGCGTCGTCCCAAATGTATCCGGCAGCATGATCAGCAGCGATCCCCCATAACTGCGCTGCCACAGCTGCAGCACCCGGTACTGCGAGTCGCGCAGCTCTTCGTCCGTCGCTGCCATGGCAGCCATCGCCATCGGCAGCTCATGCGCGTTCGTGCCGATCGCCTCGAGGTCGTGCTTGTACGCCAGCGCCGTGTTGCTCGTGCCTGTCATTCCGTCGCCCAGCACCGCCCGCAGCGCCTGCACCGCGTACTCCTGCCACAGAAAGCTGTGCCGCCGCCGTGTGCCGAAGTCCGACACCTTCAGCCCCGGCACCCCGCGCAGCCGCTCCAGCTTGTCCCACAACCGCGTCTTCGCCCGCGCATAGAGCACGTCCAGTTCGAGCTCGCTCATCTCCGCCAGAGCCGCCCGCGTCTTCAACTCACTTACGATCGCCAGCGCGTAGATCTCCCACATCGTGACCGCGCTCCACACGCCCTCAAATCGCAGGACGAGCTGCCCCTCCTGCTCATCGATCGTGTAGTCGCTCAGCCGGAAATCGTGCTCCAGCCAGTCCAAAAATCCCGGCTCGAAGATCGACCGCACGCCATAGAACGAGTTGCCCGCCAGCCATACCAACTCGCTCTTCCTATAGCGCAGCCCCCGCACATGCTCCATCTGCTCTCGCAGCGCCACCGCACCAATGCGCTCCGCCAGCCGGATGGACAGCGTCCGATTATGCACCTCGCTCGTCACCCGCACGCCCGGAAAGTTCTTCCAGATAAACTGCAGCATCAGCAGCTTGTAGAAGTCCGTATCGAGCAGCGATCGAACGATCGGATCCAGCTTCCAGTTATGGTTGTGCGCACGCTCCGCAAAGTTCACATTCACCTGTAGCCCCCTCACCCGTCCGCATCGCGCCAGATGAAGTCCTAGCCTATCAACCCGCCCCCTCCTGGGCACACTCTCCAGAGCGAATTTGTGATTTCTGGTTGTCCTTCCTAGTGCAGCGAGAAACCTCCGCCTGGTGAAGCCAAATCCACGCCGCTCCTCATGCTCGATACGAGCAATCCAGCAGGGTAAGCCAAGTATCAGCATGACGTTCAGCAATGTGGGGGACCGGCCCCGCGCACATCGTCTGGTGTCATGCCGTTGACGATCAGGGCATTGACTACTCCGTGGCCCCCTTTACCAGAGAGTGGCCAGGATGGACGCCCAGGAGACGCGGGCCGGGCTCAGAACCTTCAACGCCCCTCTTCACGAGGCGACTGTGAACAAGTCTTTGCTTCTCTTCTTCTACTCCGACCCTGAGCGAAACCGAGGGCAGGGTCCCCGGCGAGTACATTTGCTCGCTGGGGTAGGAAGGGGAGAAACCTGTTCTTGCTCGGACCGGCCGGATACTCGTTAACTTGAACAGACCTTCCCTAAGCTTCCCTCCATGCCGCCTGCATTCTGCCGTGACTTCGGCGTCAAAAGTAACCTGCTCCCAGCGTCGATCCAGAACAGCACTCGTATGCCCTTCTATGCATCTCGCCATGAGCGTGCTGCGAACCCGTTTCCGCGCTTAGCGGCTACGTCTTGCGTTTCGTCAGAATTCATCAGAGAACCACAGAATGAACTAACGTTTGGAACATGGGTGAGCTAAGCTGTTGCTAATAAAAGTTTCTGCGTCTCCTCAACGCGCGAATCTCCCTCGAGCCGTAACCCCCATTCGTGTCAGTCCCTACCACCAAACGATCATTGCCCTTCGCAAGGCACCTCGGCACTCTGAGGAAACACTAACGAAAGAGAGCAGATCGAGTGATCCGGAAATATTTTCAACTTTCTGCGAAGAATCGGTTAACACCGGTTACTATTCTTCCCAGTCCGGTTACTTCCTTGGTTACCTAATGCATCCTTTGTTGATTGCCGCTTGCAGCTGCCTTCTACTTCTCTCGATCGGGCTTCTTCTCGCCTTTATACGGGCGCGGCGGCTCGCTTCCACCCTCGCCGACCAACTCCTCACCGCGACCAAACAGCTTCAGCAGGATCGTCAGCGGCTCGATGAGCGATCGGAACTCGACACACTCAAGGACGAGTTCATCTCCACCGTCTCGCATGAGCTCCGGACTCCCCTGACCAGCATTCGCGGCTCCCTTGGCCTGCTCTCCTCGGGCGTCATGGGCTCACTCGATCCCAAAGCCCAGAACCTCCTGCGCATCGCCGTCACCAATACCGACCGCCTCATCCGCCTCATCAACGACATCCTCGATCTCGAGCGTATGGAGTCCGGCCGCGCTCCCCTGCAGCTTCGCCGTTGCTCCCTCCACGAGCTCGCCATCTCCGCCGTCGACACCATGACGTCCATGGCCGACGCAGCCGCCGTTCACATTGAGCTCACCACGGCCGGCGCCGCCGACGGCCTCTTCTTCGATGCCGACTCCGACCGCATCCTGCAGGTCCTCACCAACCTGCTCTCGAACGCGGTCAAATTCTCTCCGGCTGCCTCCACCATCCGCATCCAGGCCGAATCGACCTCCGACTCCATCCTTCTTCGCGTCTCCGACGAAGGCCGCGGCATCCCCACTGAGAAGCTCGACAACATCTTCGATCGCTTCCAGCAGGTTGAACCCTCGGATGCCCGGCAGAAGGGCGGCACCGGCCTCGGCCTCGCCATCTGCCGCACCATCGTCCAGCAGCACTCCGGTTCCATCTGGGCGCAGCGCAATCTCGGCCCCGGAACGACCTTCTACGTCATGCTGCCGCGCACTGCTCGCGCCTCCGACGCCCAGCTACCCGCGCCGCCGCTGCCTGTCGGCGAGGGCTGCATCCTGGTCTGCGACGACGATGCCAGCATCCGCACGATCGTCTGCGAGCACCTGACGCAGCAGGGCTATGAGTGTCTCGAGGCCACGTCCGGCGAGCAGGCGCTCACCCTCGCCGCCCAAAACCGCGTCGAGGCTATCCTCCTCGATCTCTACATGCCCGGCCTAAGCGGCTGGGAGACGTTGCAGCGTCTGCGTGATGACCCTGCCACAGCCGCAATCCCCGTCGTCGTCCTCAGCGTTCTCTCTCCCATCCTCCGCCGCGAGATCGCCGGCGACGCCCAGGGCTGGGTCCAGAAGCCCTTCAACGAGCATCTCCTCTTCGCCGAACTCGGCCGCGTCCTGCGCCGCGGCGACGGCCCAGCCCAAATCCTCCTCGTTGAAGACGACTATGACCTCGCCAGCGTGGTCGTCGCCAGCTTTGAGCAGGCCGATGTCCACGTCAAGCACGCCTCCACCCGCCAGCAGGCCATCCGCCACTGCGTCGCGCACCGCCCCGATCTTCTGATCCTGGACCTCACGCTGCCTGACGGCGACGGCTTCTCGTTTATCGAGTGGATGCGTCAGCAGCCCGGCCTGGACACCCTTCCGCTGGTCGTCTACTCCGGTCGGGAAATCTCCGACGTTGAGATGGGCAAGCTTCGTCTCGGACCCACGGAGTTCCTGACAAAGGCGCGCGTCCAACCGAAAGAGGTCGAAGAGCTTGTCCTCTCCATGGTGCGGAGACTCCGCCGCCTCGGGGAGCTGAACGGAGCACCTGTCCGTGCCGCCTCCGCGAAGAGTCCTTACGCCTCGCCGAATGACCGCCGCACCTCAGCGAAAATCGCGTGAAAAGCTAACCTGCGGGAGCGATTCCGCTTTGTTGTAACCTTTGGCCACATGAGAAGATAAGCTCGCCATGCGACGTATCCTGATCATCGACGACGAAGACGATATCCGCGAAGTCGCCGCCCTTTCTCTCGAAGCTGTTGCAAACTGGCAGGTTATGACCGCTTCGTCTGGCCTCGAAGGCATAGAGACCGCGACCGCCGCTCTCCCCGACGCCATCCTGATGGACGTGATGATGCCCGGCATGGACGGCCCCACCACCTTCCGCCAGATGCAGCTTGAACCCGCTATCGCACACATTCCAGTGCTTTTACTCACGGCCAAGGTGCAGGGCACCGATCAGCGCCGCTTTGCCGATCTCGGCGTTGCTGCCGTTCTCTTCAAGCCATTTGACCCGCTCACCCTCGCCCAGCAGATCTCGGACGTTCTAGGCTGGAGGGACTAACCGTCCTTCTTGCAAAAGGAAGTGCGTATGGATCAGGACGCAGCCAAAGCCAAGACGGAAGCCCTGCTCAAAGATCTCTGGCGGCGCAAGCTTCCTATGCTTCGCGAGCATGTTCAGGTGCTGGAACGCACATCGGATCGTATTCAATCTCAATCACTTACAGCTCCGCTGCGAAGCGAGGCGGCCATCTCCGCGCACAAGCTTGCGGGATCGCTGGGCATGTTTGGCTATCCTGAGGGAACCCGTCTAGCCCGAGCGTTGGAGCATCTGCTGGATGCGGACGGCACACCTCCAACCGTCACCTTCGCGTCGCTTGTACACCAACTGCGCACGGCTCTGCCGCTCAATCACTGACAGGCAAGAGCGGTCCAGACGGGAGCGGCCGCGCCGTTTGCGCCTGTGATGCTGAGGTCGACAAAGGCGCCGGGGGCAACGGTAACACTTCCAGCGGCGGTGCAACTGCTGCCGGATGCGACCGTGCAGGCGAGAGCGGAGGGCTGCATGGAGCCGGGCGCGCCGGTGCGAAGAGTGACAGTGAGGGTGTTGGCCTGAGTAGAGAAGACGGCGAGCGAGGTGGCGGTGCAGCCGTTCGGGACCCAGGTGAGAACACTCGCCGTTTCGTTCGAGGCGGCGTTGACACCATTGACAGAGAAGTAGGTAGCGGCGAAGGAGACGGAGTGGAGGACAGAGGCGAAGGGGACGCCGCTGGTGCTGGAACCTCCGCCAGAGCTGCCGGTTCCGGCTGGGCCGGTCGCTCCGGCGGGGAGGGTGAAGTTGAGCACGGCGGCAGTGGCGTTACCGGAGTTGGTGACAATGGCCTTGCTGCCCGGGGCTCCCGTGCTGACGGAGCCGATGGTAAGGGTAGCGGCTGCACCGGCCGGGCCGGAGGGGCCTGTAGAACCGGCGGCGGCGAGCAGCGACCAGGCATCGGTCGTCGTGCCGGGCTGAACGCCGGTGCTGCTGGCGGTGGCGATCCAGGTGCTTCCGTTGAAGGTGACACCGTCGTTGGTTTGGTAGTTGGCGTTCGAAAGCCAGGCGGAGCGGAAGTTAATGCCGGGAGCGCCTGCGGGACCGGTAAGACCCTGTGGGCCTTGTATTCCTGCTGGGCCGGCGATGCCTTGTGGACCGGTGGCGCCCGCCGGGCCTGCTGTGCCGGCAGCACCAGAAGGGCCAGAGAGACCGCGGGCGGCGAGAACGGCCCAGAGAGACGGGCTGGTGTCGGGCGGGTTGCCGTGATTGTTTGCGGCGAGTGAGATAAATGTGGATCCGGAGTAGCTGACGGCGTCGTTGAGAGCGTAGCTGGTCTGGGGATTGTAGTTGCCGGTGTAGTTGGCGACGGGTGGTCCCTGCAGACCGATAGGGCCCTGAGGGCCGGATGCGCCGGTGAGGCCCGTCGCCCCTTGTGGGCCGGTGCTGCCGGGCGAACCTGCAGGTCCAGTTGGGCCCGTGGCTCCGGTGCTACCGGCGGCGGCGAAGAGGGACCATTGGGTGGGGCTCTGGTCGGGAGGATGGCCCAGGTTTGAAGCGACCAGCGAGACATAGCCGGAGCCGTTGAACGTGACGGCATCAGCGAGGGCGTAATTGCGGGAGGAGTCGTAGACGCCTTGTGGGGTGATACCCGCGGGACCTGCCGGGCCGACGGGGCCTGTGGGTCCCGGCAAGCCGGCCGGGCCGGAAGCCCCAGGGACGCCTTGTGCGCCGGCCTGCCCGGGAAGACCCTGAAAACCTTGCGGGCCGATATCGCCGTGCGGGCCTTGCGGGCCAGTCAAACCCTGGGCTCCGGCCGGACCCTGGATGCCGATGGGACCAGCAGGGCCAAGTGGACCGGGCGGACCGACAAGGCCCTGTAAGCCTTGTTGACCGGGTGGGCCAGTGGGACCCTGCGAACCGGGCGGACCGGCGGGACCCTGCGCGGCGAGGATACCCCACTGCGCGGGGACGAGGTCGGGTGCATTGCCACGGTTGGTGGAGGTGAGCGAGGTGTAGGAGACGCCCTGCCAGAGGACGACATCGCCGAGAGCGTAGTTGGTGCTGGCGGTGTAGGGGCCGCGGTAGACGAGGCCCGGCGCTCCCTGCGGTCCAACTGGACCGGGAGAGCCGGCGATGCCCGGCAGACCGGCGGGTCCCATAGGACCTTGAGAGCCGGTGCTGCCGATGGGACCGGCGGGGCCGGTAGCGCCTTGCGGGCCGGTCTGGGCAGCGGCGAGCAGGCCCCAGGCGAAGGCGACCAGGCCGGGCGTATTCCCGTGATTTGCGGCCTGGAGCGACACGAACGAGGAGCCGCCGTACTGCACGATATCGCCGAAGGCGTAGTTGGCGGCGGGAGAGTAGCTGCCCTGATAGGTGAGGGTCTGCTGAGTTCCGGTCGTCGCAGTGGGCGCGGCTGTCCCATTCTGACCGGCGGCTGCGAGCAGGCCCCACATTGCAGCGGAAAGGCCGGGAGTGTTGCCCATGTTGGCGGCTACGAGCGAAAGGTAGGAGGAGCCGGCGTACGTGATGACTGCGTTCGCGGGATAGGAGGTGAGCGAGCTCCAGAGGCCCTGGTAGTTCATGACGGCGGCGGGGCCCTGCGGACCTGTGAGGCCTTGTGCGCCGGCAGGGCCCTGCCGGCCGACGGGACCTTGCAGGCCGGAAGCGCCCGGGAGGCCTTGCGGGCCGGTTGCGCCTTGCGGGCCGGTAAGGCCCGTGACTCCGGGTGCGCCTGGTGGACCGGCGGGCCCTGGGGGGCCAGGTGTGCCGGCGGTTGCAGTCGAGGCGAGAGTGATGTCAAGTTCGGCGGGGTGGCTGGTGAGGTCGTTCTCTTTGGAGTCGAATTGTAGAACGGCGGTTCCGGCGGTGAGGGCGAGGCCGAAGTTGGTGGCGGGTTTGTTGATCCAGCTTTGCACCTGATTTGTTACATCGACAGTGACGTACTGTCCGGCGGCGGCGACCTCGGTGACAGCGATGCTGGAGCCTAGCGATGGCGCACTGCTGGAGGTGACGCTGTATTCGCCCCAGGTTGAGGTGATTGGCGCAAGCGAGAGAAGGCCGGGACTGTCGGCGCGATTCACAAAGAGGCGGAGGGTGGCGCGTGAGACCTGCGCGGCCGTGGCGCCGGCCGGCAGCGGCGAGAGATCGAATTGAAGCAGCGCCGTGGACCCGTTGCCCACGACAAGATTGGTGAGGCTGCCGAAGTTGACTGCGGGCTGTGCGGTGGAGACGTGGGTGTCAGCGGTAAGTGTGGCAGTGGTGGCGCGTGCGGTGTCGACGAGAAAAACGGCAAATAGGACAGCTACGAATGTTGACCGTCGACAGCGTGTGCGTGGTTGCGCTCCGCGCTGTCTTGGGGACATCGGTTTCTCTCCTCTGCTCTGCGATCAGGACGGTAGGGGCTCGTCCTGAGACAGAGTAGGGAGGAGAGATGGAGTGTGGCACTCCCTCGTAGGTGGGAGATTTGATACCACTGTGGCCGGCTTGTACGTCGCTCCGCTCCGTCACTAAGGGCAATACCTGCATTCTTCGACTTCGCCGCGCTCCGATCAGAATGACAAGCGTAGGGGGCGATGAGATATGGGCGCCTCTGTTTAGTCGAAGGAAGCATCCGAGTAGTGTGATGTTTGTGTTGGGTGATTGCAGCCCAAATTTTGCTTTGGGAGGACGTGTATGAGTGTGACGAATCAGCCTGGCCAGCATCCGCGGCCTGAGACTCTGGTGTCTGTTCCGAAGCTGCTGACGGCGTATTCCGCGCTGCATCCGGACGCGGGCGTGGCGGCGGAGCGGGTAAGCTTTGGGACGTCGGGGCATCGCGGGAGTTCCTTCGCGACGAGCTTCAATGAGGACCATATTGCGGCGATCACGCAGGCGATCTGCGAGTACCGGCGGGACCAGGGGACGACAGGGCCACTGTTTCTGGCGCAGGATACGCATGCGCTGAGCGAGCCGGCGTTTGCGACGGCACTTGAGGTACTGGCGGGTAACGGCGTGGCGCTGAGGATCGATGCGGAGATGGGCTACACGCCAACCCCGGTCTTATCGCACGCGATTCTGACATATAACGCGGGACGGACAGAGAGGCTGGCGGACGGGATCGTGATTACCCCGTCGCACAATCCGCCGGAGGATGGCGGATTTAAATACAACCCGCCGAACGGTGGACCAGCGGATACAACGGCGACGAAGTGGATCGAGAACCGGGCGAATACGCTTCTGGCTTCAGGGGTGAACGGAAGCGAGATGAAGCGGGTGGTGTATGCGAAGGCGTTGGCGGCGGAGACGACCGAGAAGCATGATTACATCACGAGCTATGTCGAGGACCTGGGAAACGTGATCGACTTTGCGGCAATTGCGGGGTCAGGGCTGAAGCTAGGCGTGGATCCGCTGGGCGGCGCGGGAGTGGCGTACTGGCCTCGGATTGCGGAGCGGTGGAAGTTGCCGCTTGAGGTGTTGAACAAGTATGTGGACCCGACGTTCCGGTTTATGACGTGCGACTGGGATGGGCGGATTCGCATGGATTGCTCGAGCCCGTTTGCGATGGCGTCGATGATTGCGAACAAGGATCGGTATGACGTGAGCTGGGCGTGCGATACGGACCATGACCGGCACGGGATTGTGACTAAGACGACGGGGCTGCTGAATCCGAACCACTATTTGGCAGTGGCTATTCAATATTTATTTACGCACCGGCCGGAGTGGTCGGCGAGTGTCGGGATCGGGAAGACGCTGGTGTCGTCGTCGATCATCGACCGGGTGGCGAAGGGGCTGGGACGCCCGATGCTCGAGGTGCCGGTAGGCTTTAAATGGTTTGTAGACGGGCTGATCGATGGGACTCTGGGGTTTGTGGGGGAGGAGTCGGCTGGGGCCACGTTTCTGCGACGCAACGGAAAGGTGTGGACGACAGATAAGGATGGATTGATTCTTGGACTTCTGGCGGCGGAGATGACCGCCACAACCGGAAAAGACCCGGGTCTGCTGTATCGCGAGCTGACGGCGAGGTATGGCGACCCGGTGTATCAGCGAATCGATGCGAAGGCGACGAAGGAGCAAAAGGCGAAGCTGGGGAAGCTGACGGCGAGTGAGGTGACAGCGACGACACTGGCGGGGGAGAAGATTACCGGCGTGCTGACGGAGGCTCCGGGAAATCATGCGCCGATCGGCGGGCTTAAGGTGACGACGGCGGACGGATGGTTTGCGGCGCGACCATCAGGGACGGAGGATGTGTACAAGATTTATGCGGAGAGCTTCAAGGGCGCGGAGCAGCTAAAGACGATTCAGGTCGAGGCGCAAGCGCTGGTAGATGGGGCGATCGGGTAGCGCGGAGTGACTAAGCTCGCAGATCCCTTTTCTTAAGAAAAACTTGAAACATCTAGAAGATGCATGTAATGTTTGCTTGTCTTTATGGAAAGGAAACTTACGTGATCCTCCTTAATCGTAGCCTCACAGCGCTGCAACGTAGTTCCATGCGGAAGTTCGGCATGTATCTGTTGATGGCTATAGCGGTCGTTAACTTGACACACTATTTCGGGAACATCCAGCATCTCTCGCGTGCGGCTGTTTATGGCCTGTCAGGGGTCGCGGCGCTGCCGATCGTCGGGATCATGCTGACTGTGAGCACCTACCTCCGGCGTGAGGGCGACGAGTATGTCCGCATGCTGGTCGTGCAATCCCTTCTCTGGGGGCTGGGGGTCACGATGGTGGCGAATACCTCGTTTGGGGTGCTATCGGACTACTTCGACTCTCACGGACTCCTTCCGGTACTGAATATTGATCTTTTCTGCATCACCGCAATGCTGGCAATGCGTGTGCAGTTATGGCGGAGTCGATGAAGAACCGGTTACGGGTGCTGCGGGCAGAGTGCGGCTGGAGCCAGGCAACGCTCGCAGAGCGCCTCGAGGTTTCTCGACAGACGGTAAATGCGATCGAGACGGGCAAGTTTGACCCGAGTCTCCCGCTCGCGTTCAGGATTGCTCGGGTATTTCAGCGCTCGATCGAGGCGATCTTTCTTGAGGAGACGTCTGGCGCGCAGGCGGGAGGGTAACGGCCTGACGATACAGCTGCATTGACTTCCCGCACGGGGTGGCGAAGGATTGGGGTGAAGGATTCCTGAGAGATCATGAAGAGTGCCACGATTGCTGCGCCTGAGAGCTCTGACGCTAGACAGTTTGAGACCAACCACAGCACGCCGCTGACGACGAACAAGCACCTGATCCGCTGGGTGGAGAAGATGGCGGATCTGACACAGCCCAACTCCGTCCATTGGATTAATGGGTCCGAGGCCGAGTACGCGATGCTGTGCGACCGGTTAGTGGAGGCGGGGACGTTTACGCGGCTCAATCCGGAGCTTTGGCCGGGATGTTTTTATGCACGGTCGGCGCCGAACGACGTGGCGCGGGTAGAGGATCGCACGTTTATCTGTTCGCTGAGCAAGGATGCGGCGGGGCCGACCAACAACTGGGAAGATCCATATGCGATGCGGAAGAAGCTGAAGGCGCTGTTTCGCGGGTCGATGCGAGGACGGGTGATGTATGTGCTGCCATACTCAATGGGACCGGTGGGAAGCCCGATGAGCCAGATCGGGGTGCAGCTGACGGACTCGGCGTATGCGGTGGTCAACATGCGGATTATGGCGCGGATCGGCACGCCGGTCTTCCGCGAGATCGACAAGGATGAGAAGCGGGTGGTGCCGTGCATGCACACAGTGGGCGCGCCGCTGGCCCCCAGTGAGCAGGATGTGACTTGGCCGTGCAATGAGCTGAAGTACATCGTGCACTTTCCGGAGACGCGCGAGATCTGGAGCTACGGCTCGGGGTATGGCGGCAATGCGCTGCTGGGCAAAAAGTGTTTTGCGCTGCGGATTGCCTCGAACATTGCGCGCGACGAGGGATGGATGGCGGAACACATGCTTATCGTGGGTGTGGAGTCGCCAAAGGACGAGCAGGGCAGGAGCGAGAAGACGTATGTAGCTGCGGCGTTTCCGTCAGCGTGCGGCAAGACGAACTTTGCGATGATGATTCCGCCCGCTGGGTTCGACGGATGGAAGGTGTGGACGGTGGGGGACGACATCGCGTGGATCAAGCCGGACGCGAATGGACAGCTGCGGGCGATTAATCCGGAGGCGGGTTTCTTCGGGGTGGCTCCGGGGACAAGCGCTCGGACGAACCCGAATGCGATGGCGACGCTGAAGCGCAACACAATCTTTACTAACGTGGCGCTGACGCCCGAGGGCGGCGTGTGGTGGGAGGGTATGACAGAGCAGCCGCCAGCGGAGTGTCTGGATTGGCGCGGCAACCTGTGGACACCTGAGATTGCGAAGGAGACGGGGGCGACGGCGGCGCATCCAAACGGGCGGTTTACGGCGCCGGCGGCGCAGTGTCCTACGATTGATCCGGCGTGGGAGGATCCGGCTGGCGTGCCGATTGCGGCGTTCCTATTTGGCGGTCGGCGATCGACGACGATGCCGCTGGTCGCGGAGAGCTTCAACTGGTCGGCCGGAGTGTATGCGGGCGCGACGATGGGATCGGAGACGACGGCGGCGGCGGGGGGCGCGCTGGGCAAGGTACGACGCGACCCGATGGCGATGCTTCCCTTCTGCGGCTACCACATGGCGGACTATTTCCGGCACTGGATCCGGATGCAGCGCTCGCTGACGAAGACGCCGCGCATCTTCACGGTCAACTGGTTCCGCAAGGATGCGGAGGGTCGGTTCGTGTGGCCGGGATACTCCGAGAACATGCGAGTGCTGGCGTGGGTGGTGGATCGTGTGCGCGGACGGGTAGCAGCGCGGGAGACGCCGATCGGTTGGACGCCATACTTTGAGGATATGCGGTGGCAGGGGATGGAGTTTACGGCAGCACGTTTCGCGGAGCTGGAGCAGGTGGATCGGGAACAGTGGAAGGCGGAGGTGATGGGGCATGAGGAGCTGTTTCTTAAGCTGCATGATCATCTTCCGCCGGAGATGATCTACGAACGGGAGCTGCTGATCTGCAGATTGTGAGGTGGGGCGCACTTATCTATTAGATAGAGCGGATGTGTGTGTTTGAACCGGACTGCTGTGACTGGAACCAAGCTTTTTGCAGAATAGACGGTTGACAGGCAGCCGCGAAAACGATACGTTTGAGGAGTGGCAAGACTCCCTTCGGGTTGAGTCAGTCATAACGAAGTCCACCCACTTCGTTGCTTTATAAGGAACACCCACGCATCAGCCCCCACCGCGCTGCGTGGGTTTCCTCTTTAAGCCTGCCTGAACACAGCGATGGTCTTATGGTCGTGCTCCTGAACATTCTTATAGAAAAAACGGCCCTCCACGCGGGTAGAGGGCCTAAGTGACATTGGTGAACGCTTCTCAGCGAGTCAATCGGCGCTGGGCGGCGGCGAATGCGCCAGCGCCACCGGTCAGCAGCAGAATGATGCTGCTGGGCTCAGGGACGGGTGCAATGGGCGGAATAACAGGCGGAACAACCGGTGGGATCACAACCGGAGGAGGCACCACGATGCCACCTCCGCCACCGCCGCCAACTCCGGGTGCGGGGCCAAACACTGGATAGTATGGGCCGCTAGACGGAAACTCTGTATTTGCAGGCGGCCCATCATAGGCGGGCGGCACATTTTCGGCTAGAAGGGTGTTGTCTCCTGGAGCCGAGTCGAGATCAACAGGGCCGCCCATGGCCATCTCGGAGATGAATTCGTCGGGTGCCATCCGTGCATCGAGTACCTGCGGAGCGGAATCCACGGGGAGTTCGCCGCAGAGGAGATCGAACTTCTTCAGCATCTGCGCAGGCGTGAGGTGCGGCCGAACGCTGGAGATACGAGTCGGCACAGGCTTGGGGGTCGGGGTAGTCAACTGGACAAGCTTGCGATGGGCATAGGCGCGGGCACGATGCCTTGCAGCGAGCAGTTTTTGCGTGCTGGCCTTATCCGCCAAGGCTTTTTTGTAATCGGCGAGCCATTTCTGGCAGTCGGTGGAGGCGCTAACTCCACGAGCGGTCGTCACGATCAAGGCAAAGATCAACAAAAGAAACAAAGGCTTACGCATCTGGTCACCTAAAGAGTGGCTTTCTGTAGAGAGTAATAGCACTTTCCGGGCCAAAGTCTACGCAAAAATATGCGGGGTTAAGTGCAAGAAAGATTGAGGATTCCTGTGCGCTGAGTGACTAACATTTTGCAGACTAAGCAAATTCTTGCACGTTTTTATGAAGATTAGTTCTAAATTCTACGAGGCAACCATTTGCTCCTTGTCACTAAATGATGGCAGCGTTGAGGTTGAGTCAAACAGGAGGTCTTATTTGATGCACCAGGACAGTTACTAAGGCGGAGTGATGGCGAGCTAAGGCAAAACTGGATCAAAGCGCAGAAACTTTGCACCTGATGTGAAACCTTGGAGCAAATACCTGACCATGGCAAGACTCACGTCATGCTGTCCGGCCATCTTTATTCTCTCATCCGTGCACTTTGGTGCAGTATTGCTTCGTCACAAGAAAGGAGGTACTTGCAGGAAGTTACTAGATAAATCAACATATTGAGGGTGTTAGAGATTTCTAACGCTCACATCAGAAGCTCTGGAGTTGGCCACCAGGGTGCATGAAGAGACGACATTCGACAGCTCAACTTTCGATTGGCACCGCGCGGAGGATTTCGAAATCTTTTTGATCTTTTTAGCAGCAGTTCCTGCATCGCTCCTGCCCTCACCAGCCCGTAATTAGTGGAAGAACCCTACAGCGCGGCCCACAACAGCGGTTCAGTGATAAGGCTCGAAGGCGTTGAAGTCTTGAATGTGCGAAGCCGGCTTCGGCGACGAACAATGACATAGGCCGGAACCGGGTACTTGGTCATGCTTAGGCGGCCGTGATTCTCCAGTCGGAGCCCTCCGCCGCCGAATTCTGCCGCCGGATTTTCAGCTGGCAAACGACGTTTTACAAAGAAGCAGAGGTTTGGAGGGCGGAGCGCTAGCTCCTCCCTCCTATTTTTAGGACTCCTGCGGGTCGGGACCACGGGTGGGCGCAGGTGGCGGCGCGATTCTGGCGACTTTGCCGGTACGGGCGGACTCGTAGATGGCGTCGGTGATCCGCTGGTCGTGAAGACCCTCTTCACCAGGGGTGTGCGGTTGCAGGTTCTGCTGGACGCACAGGGCCATGTGATCCATCTCAAGAGCGAACTGATCTTTCTCTTCAATGGACGGTTCGGAGAGGACGTTATGGCCGTCTTCTACCTTGTTCGTTTTCAGCTGAATGCCGGTGTACCCGAAGGCGGGGCTAAGCTCGGCCCAGCTTCTATCGCCTTCGACGCGGAGGAACTGGGAACGGTGAACGCCGTAGCCAGTGGTGCAGGTGGCGATGAGGCCGCTAGGGAAGCGGAGCGTGAAGCCGCAGGTCTCTTCGACTTCGCGGAAGCGAAGGTCATCCTTGGGCTGCGTGGTAAAGGCGACGGCCTCGGAGGGCTCCTCGCCGGTGAGAAAGCGAGCGGCGTTGAAGCAATAGATCCCGACATCG
The DNA here is from genome assembly GCA_964246835.1 of uncultured Acidobacteriaceae bacterium. Classification (GTDB taxonomy): domain Bacteria; phylum Acidobacteriota; class Terriglobia; order Terriglobales; family Acidobacteriaceae; genus Edaphobacter. Next base: position 47,643 of record CAXTRT010000003.1, read on the forward strand.
GGGAGACAGCCGCCGCCGGCGAGGGCAAGGTTCTGCCGCCACTGGGAGGGGTTGCCCTGATTCTGGCCGTTCGTCGCGACGAAGCTTTTGACGGTGCCGAGTTTGCCTTCCTTGATCATCTTGAGGAGCTGGCGGTTCATTGGCTCGTACTGCTGGCGATAGGCAATCATGAGCTTGACATTGGCGGTCTTGCAGGCGGCAATCATGCGCTCGCAGTCCTTGACGTTGGTGGCCATGGGTTTTTCGCAGAGGATGTGCTTGCCGGCCCTTGCCCCGCGCAGGACGAACTCGGCGTGCAGGCCATTAGGAAGAACGATGTAGATGACCTGGACGTCGGGGTTCTTCGCGAGCTGATCGTAGGTCTTGTAGTCATAGAGCGAGCGATCAGGGATGCCGTACTGGGCTGCGATCTTACGGGATTTCTCACGATCGCCGCTGACGAGGGCGGTGACCCGGCAATACTTGCTTTTAGCAAAGGCCGGTAGGATCTGGTTAAGCGCCAGAGTGCCGAGGCCAACGATGGCGAAGCCGGTGCGCTGCGACGGGGCCTCGAAGGGTCCGGGCGTCTTCTCGGCGGCCTCGGTAGAGGCGTGCAGTTCAGGAAGATGGACGGCATCCGGGGCGTTCGGCTTACCGGAGCTTTGTGCCGCGACAAGAGGTGCGAGGCCGGTGGCGGCAATCGCCGTAGTGGCACCTCGAAGGAAGGAACGGCGAGAGCGATCAGGCTCTACCGGGGTAGGCGCCTGGTCAGAGAAGAAGACATCCATGGGGTTCATGGGTGCTTCGATGCCGCGGATGATGACAGGGTGAAGGGGCGTGAGATTCATTCTGAGCCGACGCATTTAGGCGAAGAAAGAACGTAACCAAGCAAGCCAATCGAGCTCGGTTACTTTCATAAATAGGTAACCAGATAAGCTGCTCTGTGGTACCAGTACCCGTTGCGGGAAGATGAGCCTGGGAAAGGAATTACCCTCCAGCCAGGCGAAGAAAAGGAAAAGACTTACTACCCTTCTTCGTAAATTTCAAGTGTGCACAGAGATTGGTGCATATGCACCGGATTTCGAGCGTAATGAGTTTGGCACGCCGGCTGCAAGAGATGAAAGCAAGTACTACAAAACGCAAGACAACTTTGAAATGAGGATCTTCCTGATGCGCTTTCTCCCCACTGCCCTTCCTGTCCTGACCCTTATCCTCTCCGGCTCGATTGCCGCCCATGCAAACACGATTAGCGGAACGATCTATTGTGGTGTCTCCACAACGGATGCCAGCAACACTCCTGCTCCTGGCTCTGCGGTTTCGGGGTCGATTTGCGCGACATTTCAGACCGGCACGATCAGCTTCTCCAGCGCTTCAACAGCGAATACGATTGGCGGCTTTCTGAGTTCGAACAGCTCAACCGCAGGAACAGTGGTATATGTGAATGGCTACACAAGCGCCTCAAATCTGGACTTCTCCGTGTTTCAGTTCACGGGCACTGGCTACTTTGTGAGCGGCCAGACCTACTCGGCCACGCACGATGACGGCACGGTGATGAACGTAAATGGGGTGACGGTCATCAATGCTCCGGCCCCAACTTCGGCTCGCGTGGATAGCTTCACCTTTGCTGGAACGACGGGAAACTACGGATATCAATACGACTACTCGGAGGTTCAGGGTGCATCGACGTATGTGACAAACGCCGCGAACTCACCGGTTCCTGAGCCTTCAAGCTTGATGCTGATGGGCACAGGCGTACTTGGTGCAGCGGGTGCCGTCCGTAGACGGATGGGACGTGCCTAACGGAAAACAGAAGCAGCCTAGAGCTGCCTTGCACACGTCCTCCTATACAGAAAGGGCCGGCAGAGATGCCGGCCCTTTCTGTATGTTTTGGAGTGAGGTTATGGCAAAGAGCTAGCGGAGATTGCCGAAGGCCACGTCGAGCAGAGTTTTCTCTTCAAGTTCGTGGGCTTTAGCTGAGCCGGTCGCAGGGCTGGCTGTCGCACTACGCTTGACGGAGAGGACAGCGCGATCGCGGGCGAGCCGGCGGAGAAGCGGCATGACGTAAAAGTGCGCGCCCATATTAGCCGGCTCTTCCTGCACCCAGACGATCTCGTGGGCCTCAGGGTGTTGGTCAAGGGCAGCCTGGACCTCTTCAGCAGGCCAGGGATAGAGCTGCTCGACGAAGAGAATCGCGACAGAGGTGTCTTTGCGCTTTTCGCGCTCGACACGAAGGTTGTGGCCGATCTTGCCGGAGCAGACGAGGAGGCGACGCGGATTGTGAACGGAGTTGTCTGGGAGAACGTTCTGAAAGCCTTTGACGGCGAAGTCAGCGAGTGAGGAGCTAGCGTCCGGATGGCGAAGCATGCTCTTCGGGGTAAAGACGACAAGCGGCTTGCGCCAAGGGCGAAGAGCCTGCCGGCGCAGCAGATGGAAGTGCTGCGCGGCGGTCGAGGGCTGGCATATCTGCATGTTGTCGTTGGCGCAAAGCTGGAGGTAGCGCTCCATACGGGCGGAGGAGTGCTCCGGGCCCTGCCCCTCGTAGCCATGAGGAAGAAGCATAACGACACCCGAGAGCAGGCCCCATTTGGCTTCGCTGGCGGAGATGAACTGGTCGATGATGATCTGGGCGCCGTTGGCGAAGTCGCCAAACTGAGCCTCCCAAAGGACGAGAGCTTCGGGATAGTCACGGGCGAAGCCGTACTCGAAGCCAAGGACGCCGGCTTCAGAGAGGAGTGAGTTATAGATCTCGAAGCGCGCCTGTGTGTCCGAGAGGTGCTGCAGCGGGAAGAATTTGCGCTCGGTCTCGATATCGACCATAACGCTGTGGCGCTGGTTGAAGGTGCCGCGTTCGGAGTCCTGACCGGTGAGGCGAACGGGGGTTCCCTCCTCCAGCAAAGACGCGAAGGCGACCAGCTCGGCCATGCCGTAGTCGAAGGGACGCTTGCCCTGACCCATCTCAGCCCGCTGCTCGAAGAGCTTTTTGACCTTGGCGTGGATGTTGAAGTCTGCCGGATAGCGAATGGTGGCTTGAACGAGCGCGTTGATGCGGTCGGCGGGGAGGCCGGTTGTGCGCTCATCGGAGGGCTTCAACTCGCCGCCATGAAAGGGAGCCCAATAGTCGGGGAGCTTAGAGAGGTGCGGGATGTGCTCGGCTGCCGTAGCGATCTTCTGCTGAGCCAGGAACTCCTGCTGCACGGCGGCGATCTCAGGCTTGGGGTTGGTGCCGATCTGCTCGGCGTAGAGCTCGGAGAGCGGCTTGCGATCCTTAATCAGAGCGTAGCGGCGGGGCTGCGTGACGGTAGGGTCATCGACTTCAGAGTGGCCGTGGCGGCGATAGCCGATAAGGTCGACGACGATATCGGCGTTGAAGGCGGCGCGGTACTCGGCGGCCACGGCGGCAATGCGGACGACGGCGTCGGGATCATCGGCGTTGACGTGGAAGATGGGGATCGGAAGGCGCTTGGCAAGATCGGTCGCGAAGCGCGAGGAGTTGGACTCCTCAGGGACGGCGGTGAAGCCGAGCAGGTTATTGACGATGATGTGAACGGTGCCGCCGACGTTGTAGCCAGGGAGCGTGGCCATGTTGAGGACTTCGGCAACGATTCCCTGCCCTGCAAAGGCGGCGTCTCCGTGGATGATGATGGGCAGGACCTGCTGCTTGCCGGACTTGCCGAGGCGCTCCTGCTTGGCGCGAGCACGGCCGAGAACGACGGGGTCGACGGCTTCCAGATGGGAGGGGTTTGAGGCGAGATGAAGCGCGATGTTCTGGCCGTCGAGAGCGGTGTAGGTGCCAGTAGCACCAATGTGGTACTTGACGTCGCCGCCTCCGAGGGTGGAGCGAGGATCGACGTCTTCGAACTTGGTGAATATCTCAGAGGCAAGGCGGCCGATGGTGTTGACCATAACGTTGAGGCGGCCGCGATGGCTCATAGCGATCATGCCCGTCGTTACACCTTTGCCGGCAGAGGTGTCGAGCAGCTGATCGAGGAAGGGGATAAGCGCTGTAAGGCCTTCGAGCGAGAAGCGCTTCGTGCCCAGATAACGAGCCTGAATGACCTGCTCAAAGACGTCCGCGCGGATGAGCTGCGAGAGAACGCGGGCCTGATTGGGCTCAGGCGCGGCCTGCTCGAGGCGAGACTCGATCCACTGACGCTGCTCAGGGCTGGGGATGTGCATGAACTCGGCCGCGATCGTACCGCAGTAGAATGAGCGGGCCTCGCGGGCGAAGTCACCTTCGGGCGCGGGCGTCGGAAAGGGCTCAGGCGGAAGATATTGACTCAGGGGATCGAGCGAGGCCTGAAGATAACCCCAACGACGGAAGATGTCGAATACCTGGTCGCGGTCAAGTTGCTGGGGTGCGGAGTTGGGGACGGAACTGGCGGGCCGGGAGCTTGTCCCTACCTTGGTAGGCATTTGGATCCTCGTATACGGGCGCGAGGTGGGGCTCGCGCATGCATCTATGCTAGACCTTTTGCTGTCCGGGCGCACATGACACCTTTGGTCCAACAGGGGTGTTGAGGGCGTGTGCGGTCAAGAAAGAATCCGTCCGGCACACCGGCCTCTGCCGAAGACAGATCAAGCTTGCGCCCCTAGCAGAAGATTCGGCAGGCTGCGTCCAATGCGGAAGCCGGCCACTCTGGGCTGCGGACTTGTAGAGTTAAGTCATGAGCTGTGTGTGGCGTCTGGTGCTTGTAACGATGCTGGTTTGCTCTCCATGGGCGCTCGGGAGTGCACCGGCAGCCCGGCCGCAACAAGTTGACGAGCGGCCGCTGCCGGATGTGTCGGCTCTGATGCGTGCCGTTGAGGCAAATCAGCGCCAGGATGAGCAGAAGCTGAAGGACTACATCTATCGGCAGACAGAGACACTCGACGAGACGGATGGGCATGGCGGCGTGAAAAAGCGCGAGGTGCGCGTGTACGACGTCTTTTGGCTTCAGGGTGTTCCCGTGCGAAAGATGGTGAGCAAGGATGGCAAGCCGCTGACGCCGGATGAGCTGAAGAAGGAAGACGCACGGATTGATAAAGAGGTGAAATCGGCGAGGGAGAAGCGCGAAAAGAAAGACGGCAAGGGAAAAGAGACGGATCCACGCGGCAATGAAGAGGTGACGGTGTCACGCATTCTGGAGTTGGGCACGTTTTCCAATGCACGGCGCGTGCAGATCGCCGGACGCGATGCGATCGCGGCGGACTATGCGGGCGATCCTAAAGCGAAGACGCGGAACCGGGCGGAGGAGCTGATCCGGGATCTTGTCGGGACGGTGTGGGTTGATGAAGAGGACAAAGAGCTGGTGAAGACCGACGCGCGCTTCAATCGGTCGTTCAAAATCGGCGGCGGTCTCATCGCAAACATCAAGGAAGGCACGAGTTTTGGGATGGAACAGAAGAAGATCAACGGCGAGGTATGGCTGCCAACGGTCTTGGAGGGTCGAGGAGCGGCGCGATTTTTGCTGTTTCTCAACCTGAACGGCAGCGTGCGGCTGGTCGATCAGGACTTTCGCAAGTTCAAAGCGACATCGACGCTGCTGCCGGGGGTGAGCGCGGCGGAGGACGAGCAGCCTTGAGCCAAGGAGACGGGATAGGCTTGATGCCGGATGCTGCTTTTACCTTTCTGCTGGGGATGTGGACTCTCGAACGCGAGATACAGGGGCAAGCAAAGATGACGGGTCTGGCCGAGATCTCGGAGATCGGGGATGGCACTGCAATGTATCGGGAGCGGGTCGCGGTGACGATGAGTGATGGCGCGGAGTTTGCAGGATCGCAGGTCTACCTGATTCGACGGATGACCGACGGCTTTGAGCTGCGATTTGCGGAGACAGATACACTCTTCCAGGAGCTGCGGTTTGCATGCACTCAAGCCGGCGTACGAGCGGAGGCGATCCACGTATGTGGAGAGGACCGGTACGCGTCGGAATACTTGTTGGGGCCTAAACGCTCGTTTTCGATTCGGCACACTGTGCTCGGGCCGCGAAAGAAATATGTGTCGGTGACGCATTTTCTAAGAGAGAGGGAACACTCCGCGATGGGAAAGACTAAAAGAGATCGTGCCTACGTAGGTTGCCGCTAGCCGGCGATCAGAAGACCGGAGAGTATCTGTAGTGAGACAGCAGAAGGTTGGCGACGTAGATTGTGAGCGCGCCCAGCAGCACCGAGGAGACAAGGAGCAGGCGTGAACTCGAAGATCGCCGGATCTCGGGCAGAAAGTCCGCCGTGGCCATGTGCAGGAAGAAGCCGGCCGCCAGCACCAGCAGGAAGACGGAGTTGATCGGCGAAAACTTCCACCAGACGGTGAACAGCACTCCAAGACACGGGGCCAACGCGTCCGCTCCAAGAAAGAGATAGTCCGACGTCCTGGGGCGCTCGCCGCCTGTAGTAAGGATGACGGTGTTCATCCCATCGCCCAGATCATGCGCAGCTATGCCGAATGCGACGGCATAGCCACCTGTATGAGAGGCGGCATAGGCTGCTCCGATGGCCAGTCCGTCACGAAAGCTGTGGAAGATGAGCATGCCAGCGCCGGTCCGCCCGATCACTCTTCGTTCCAGATCCTTTGCGAGCCCCTGTTGCGCAAGGGCATCAAGGCCTTTTTCGAAGATGTAGAAGATGAAATAAGAGACCAGCATGAGTGCCAGTACATCGGCGCTGGTGAGCCCGGCCTCAACTCCGAGGCCGATGGCCTCCGGAAGCAGATCCAGAAACGCTGCCCCCAGCAGAAGCCCGGCTCCCACGGCGATCAGTATCGGGTAGAACCGGCGAAACTGCATTGCAAGAAAACCGCCGAGAAGCGTAGAGGCGATTGGCAGCGCAAAAAGGAGGACGGGCACAACTCCGATATTATTACGAATGCAATCTCAACACAGACAGGTCGCCAGCTCGCAGCCGCGTTGAGCCGTGACTCAACGCAGGGTATAGTCGGAGCAATCACAGCACCCTTAGGAGCCAATGGTTACTTGCGCTCTGTTGCGAGTTCAGGCAGCTCCACGCTTTGTTTCAGCCACGGAAGCACGTTGCCTTGCATTAGCAACGGCCGGGTTGCGAAGCGACACAAGCCATACAAGTACTCCAGTGAAAGCGAGACATGCGCGATGGACTTCGTTGCCGTTATCAACTCCATGAATCGAAAGCCGCTGTTGACCATGGCTATCGAGTCTCTGGTGAGTGCGCTCCGGAAAGATCCGCTGGAGTATGCGATCGTCGTCTTTGACGCAGGATCAACGGACGGCAGCCGTGACTGGCTGAGAGCCTTTGCGCAGGAAAATCCAGAGGTGCGGTTTGAGGTTGTGGAGGCGACTTCCGGGGAGGATACTTCATTTGCCGCCGGAGTTAATCGCGGCTGTGAGCGGGCTCTCGCGTTGTTCCCCGACCTCGAGTTCCTCTTCCTCTACGAGACGGATAACTGGGTCTCGAGTGCAAAGCCAATCGACTCCGCGATGCAGTTGCTTCGGCACGAACCGGATCTAGCGGCTATGGGCTTTACAGTCCGGCTGCACTCGGGCGCCGCCGGGGGATGGGGCATGTCATTTCCGACCGTAACCTCATTTGTGCTTGGCCGCGAGATCTCAAAGCGGCTTTCGCTGCCGCGATTTGTAGCGGAAAAACATGTAACGGATGGAGCGGAGTGGTTTACCGCCGATGTGGTCTACACCAGCCCTTTACTCATCAAGCGGGATGAATGGAAGACGCTGGGCGGGATCGATGCAAAGCTCTTTCCCTTCTCCGACTGCGACCTGGATTGGGCCTGGAGGGCGGCCCGGCGGGGGTATAAGCTCGGCGTACTTCAGACAGATGCGGTGGTTCACGACGGCCGCACGCAGAGCTCCGGCTGGTCGAGCATGCGCGTCCTCGGATTCCATGAGGCGCGCTTTCAGCTGCTGCGCAAGTATCGTGGGCGCGGCGTCGTGCTGGCGATTCCGGCGCTGTTTCTGCGCCACGTGATGGAGTACGGCCTGCTCTTTGGCCTCTTTCTAGCGCGCCGCCGGCCGCTGCTCTCGCTGAAGAAGCGATTTATTCTGCTGCGGAGGGTCTGGCGCGGTTACAGAACCGCATAGAGTGGTCAATCCAAAGGCGTCTAGGGAGCTTGCGCGGCTATCTCCTGCTGGAGCCTGCTCTGGGGCTGAAGCGAGAGCGGCACGCCCTGCAGGAGATAGCGGCTGAGCGTCGAGAGGTCGTGCCAGTTGATGGACCAGCCATGGTCGATGGCGAGAAGGATGTAGTCCCCGGGGATCACATCGGCCAGCTCGAAGCTGCCATCAGTATTGCTCTGATCGCGCCGCACGAGATCGATCGCGCCGGCCTGGCCAAAGCTGGTAGGTACAAGCAGGACCATGGCTCCTTCGACGGGTCTTCCTGCGAATGTGGCGTGCCCGCTGACGTTCGCCCGACCGCGGGCTACGTTGAGCGTGAGGGCTGCCGGTCCGCCCGGAAGTGTAACGATCCGGCCGGCTACGGGCTTTGCCTTGAGCGCCATGGACGTGAGATACAGCTCACTGTCTCCCTCAAGCGTCACCTGATAGCGCCCAGCCGGCACACTGAGGCGGCGCTCTGCGGCGGCTGTCTCGACCGCCGCATTGTCCTGCAACGGTGGGCGCCGGCGGAGGCCGAAGCTACCTCCGGAGAAGCTGGTGAAGACCGAGCCGCTTACGGTGTCCGTCAGATTGATCTGCAATCGACCGGATCGGTCGTCTCCGGCGATGTGGAAGGTGATGTCCGCCGTGCCGGCGGAGTCTGTCGCCGAGAGCGAGACAGTCGCGCCCGCGGAAACATGCACGAAGGAAGTAGACACCTGACCATCAGGTTGCGGCTGGTTAACGGAGTACAGCCCAGGGGCAAGGCTGCCTATCTCAAGCTGGCCGGAGGCAGACATCTGAGTCAGGACACCGGGCACCGGTCCGTTCTCAATCCGCTGGATTGTGGGGCCGGAGAGCGGCATGGACGGATCGCGGCGGGGCGGCTCCACAAGACGAAGATGGCCGGCGGGAATAGGCAGCAGGTTGAAGTCGGCCTGCTTGGCCTCGCCATCATTAAGATTTATCTCGCCGGCGGCATCAGCTTCGAAGACGCCGGGGTACCAGGTGAGAGGATAGACGACATCGAAGACCGGATCCCCTGCCTTCGCCTGGCCCCCGGTGGTGTACCAGGGCGTTGCCTGGACGGAGATCCGATAACTGCCGGGGGCGATGCCTGCGATCTCGTAGTGCCCGCGATCATCTGTCATGGCGCGCTGGCGGCGGCCGCCTCCGGCCTGCACCTGGGTCGCAAGCTGCAGAAACAGAAGGGCGCTCCGCACAGGTTCACCCGCTTCATCGCGGACGAAGCCCGAAAGAGTGGAGTCGGGTTCGAGATGAAAGACAAGGGACGGCGCAGGGAGGCCGGAGCGAAGGACAACGGCGCTGGAGAAGCCTTCGTGCTCGTTGTAGAACTGCGTCCGGTAGCCGGTGCCGGAGGCGCTGAGCTGCCAGCTGCCTTCAGCCGGCAGATCGAAGGCAAAGCGGCCCTGCGGATCCGTGTCGACGGTGAGCAGATCGGAGTTTGGGGAACCTCGGCGGCGGCCTGCATCCTGACCCTCGGGACGCATCGACAGATGACACCGGGAGACCGGAACGTTTGTATCGGCACGGAGCACAACACCGGTCACGTGAAACTGCGGCTTCGCGGCCGAGCTTTGGGAGAGACATGGGCTATCTGCGAATACGATCCCTGCCAGCAGCAACAGGCAGTTGGTGAGGCGGAACGTCTTCATGGATAAAGCTCGTGAGCCGGCACAGCGTCCAGACTGAGAGGGGCCGACGATGACGACGTGACCGAGACCGCCTGCACGTAGGTATGGAACTGATCGAGCACGGCAGGGTCGCCAAAGTCGGCCACTGAGAGCAGCGGCAGTGCAAGCAGGCGAAGACGCCTGAGCGGCAGACCGGAGAGGTTGAACTGGCCGTTGGCCTCGCTGCGGCGAACGAAGAATCGAGGCAAGGTCCCCGCGTCTCCTGAAAAGATAATCCAGCAGGCTGCGGGTCTGCCAGCAATCATAGTCACTCCCGAAAGAGTCCCATTGGCTCGACTCACGACGATGCGGATGGGTTCAGCACCGGCATTCGGGCCAAGGACGAGAGCATTCCGGAGCAGATCGACGCCGCCAAAGCTCGCTGTCTGCACCGTCCATCCTCCACCCTCGCCGCCAGTCAGGCGGTAGGACCCGGGCGGAGCGGCGAAGGCGGTTCCATTGACTCCGCGAAGACCGCGAATAGGCTGACTTCCAGACTCAGTCGAGCTCACTTCGATCGGCTCAAGCTGGAGGTTGAGAGCGGAGGCGTCCGGCGGGGAGGACACGCTGCCATCCAGGTTGGCCGCGGAGGCAGAGTCGGCGGAGACGGCGATGGGTATGGCCGGAAGCGGCTCCAGATGCAGCAACGGCGCGGTTACGTCGTGGTCGGGAACATTGAAGGTGGCACTACCGGCGCGTTCCCCATCCGGAGCTGCCAGACGCGCGGCGATCTGGTATGTCCCGGCAGGCAGATCGAGCACCAGGCCGTCAGGCGTCAGGCGGCGAGCGGGCTGGTAGCTTGCCCCATCGATGGTCGTGATGGTGATCGCAGGGCTGCGCTGGAAAGCGCCTGCCTCGAACGGGATCGTGACATGAACGGTGGCGGCTAATTGCGGGTGAAGGTCGACGTGGAGCTCCTGCCCACTCACGATGGCGATGGTCCCGGTAGCTTCGTTGGCCGTGCGATTTGGAGACTGGGCCGGCAGAACAGCCAGCGATCGGCTGAAGTCTGGCGGCCCATACCGAGTCTGAAGAACGTAGCTGCCGGCGGGAACCGGCAGGCGAAAGGCTCCGTGTACATCGGTGACGGTAAAGCCCGCCGTCTGGATCTGCCGAACGCCATTCTGAAACAGAGAGCGTTGCGCGGTCACAGCGATGCGGGGGAGCGGCTCTCCTTCGGGCGATGTGACTGTTCCGGCGAGAACGGCCTCCGGCCACAAAGCCACCTCGATCGAGTTTGCGTCGACCGCTCCGGCAACGGGAACGCCGGTGGGGTCGCGCTGCTCCGGGCTGAGAGAAAAACCCGGCTTGGTAAACTGCACGCCGGCTATCGGAGAAGTGTCACTGAGTTGGAAGCGTCCATCTGCATTCGTAAAGACCGAGCGGCCATTTGCCTGCACCAGCACTCGTGCCATGGCGGCACCGGTCCGGGCGTTGGTAACACGTCCGCCCACTACATTTCCGGCCGACTGGGGAGAAGTTTGCGGCAAAGCCTGAGCAGCCCAGAGCCGAAAGCCGCATAGAAGCAGGCACACCGCAAGCGCACGTATCCAGCTTGCACGGCTATACACACCTCTTGCGGTGCTGCGCGCAATCGTCGATCGGCGGCAAGGGAGCGGCACGGAAACTCCTGCGGGATAGACGCGCGAGTCGCCAGAAGGGACTCTGGTGATTTGGCAACGAATCGGCCTCAGGCGCTGACACTCTGCACGATACCCTTCGCGCGAAGTCCGGCCTCGGCCTTCGAGAAGTAGTCCTCGACCGATCCCTGCGTCTTGATCCATGCGACATAGCGCGCGATTCCCTGCTCGATCGAGGTCTGCGGCTCATAGCCGATGGTGCCAATGCGGCTGATATCCGAGATGAGCGAGCGGATCTCGCCGGGGCGGAACTCCCCGCGGGCCAGCGGAGCGAGATCAACTCCAAGCTGGCCGGCGATAATCGTTGCGAGATCGCGAACGCTGGTGGCGCGGCCGCTGCCGACGTTTACCGGCAGGCCGTCGAGCTTGTTTGACTCCGCCACGAGCAGGTTGGCTCGGGCGATGTCTTCGACGAAGCAGAGATCACGCGTCTGGCCACCATCCTCGTACATGACCGGCGGCTGATGATTGAGCAGACGCGTGCAGAAGATCGCGATCACGCCAGTGTAGGGATTAAAGAGCGACTGCCGAGGGCCATAGGTGCAGGAGTAGCGAAGCGCCACTGTGGGGATGCCGGTCTGCTTGCCCCACAGCAGGACCAGCCGCTCCTGGTCGACCTTGGTGAGCGCGTAGACGGTCTCGCCGCCGCCGGGCGTAGCTTCCGGTGTGGGAATCGAGGTTGTCGGCATGCCGCAGAGCGGACAATGCACGCTGAAGTCGCCGCTGCGCAGCTGCTCTGCAGGGCGAAGCAGCGGAACCACGGCGCCGTGCTCGGGACAGGTCGCCGCGCCTTCGCTGTAGACGGCTTGCGAGCTGGCAACTACTACCTTCCTGATCGGCAGCTGGTGGTCGCGGATCAGTTCCAGCATCTGCGCGGTGCCAAAGCTGTTGACAAGAACATACTTGGCCATCTCGGGCATGTACCCGCCATAGGCTGCCTCATGAAAGACGACATCGATGTCCTGGAGCGCCGCGAGCATGGTGCCGGCATCCTGCACGTTGCCCTGCCGGAACTCAGCGGCGGTGTTCGCCCACTCGGGCTTGCCATGTTTGTGAGTCTGCGGCTCCAGATTGTCGAGAATGCGGACGGTCCAGCCTTCGCGCAGCAGAAGATCAACGATGTGGGAGCCGATGAGGCCTGCGCCTCCGGTAACGAGAGCGCGCTTCTGATGTTGAGACATACGGGCTATGGTAGCGGATCTGACGCTCGAGGCTGCACGCGTCATGCAGGACAGATCAACGCCGGACAGCGCGCTTGATCAAGGCATACTGGTCGAGGATGAAGCTGTCCGTCATGCCGGCAATGTAGTCCGCAACGACACGCGCCAGACCCTCGTCCGCGATCTCGTCGATGTATCCCGGCGGAAGCTCCTGCGGGTCGTCGATCCAGAAGTCGAAGAGAGCCTTGATGACCTCCTCTGCCTTGTCATGCTCGAGCGTGAGGTGCGGGCAGCTGTAGAGCGAGTGATATAGATAGTGCTTCTCTTCAAGCCGCTGCTGCTCGACGGCGGGCGAGAAGAGCGCGAGCCGCGTCGGGTGTCGTCGTATGTCCTCAAGCGATTGGGCGCCGATCGCCGCAACGTTCGCGGCAGTGCTTGCGGCGAGATCGTCTGTGAGCGTGTTCTGCATCCATTGCAGCGCCTCGTTGAAGAAGGACTTCTCACTGCTGCCGGGGAACAGGCGCGCGACCATGCTGAAGCAGCTTTCGAAGAGCGAGACGTGCCGGCGAATGTGACTGATCTCGAGCAAACCGGACTCAAGGCCGTCATCGAGATCGGCCGTGAGATACGCGATCTCGTCGGCAAGGTCAATGATCTGTGCTTCGAGCGGCGGGCGCTGGTCAAGAAGGTAGGGAGCGAGCTCGGGATACTGCGCTGCGGTATAGTCGCGCGAGTGCTTGATGATGCCCTCGCGGACGCCCAGCGTGAGATTCAGGCCGCGATGCGCCGCGTAGCGCTGCTCGAAGTGCTCGCAGATGCGTAAGGCGTGCAGGTTGTGATCGAAGCGTAGACCGTGCCGCTGCAGGCACTCGTCGAGCGCACGCTCGCCCGCATGGCCAAAGGGAGGGTGCCCGATATCGTGGACGAGCGCGAGAGTCTCAGCTAAATCTTCGTTCAATCCGAGCCTCTCAGCGACGTCGCGCGCGATCTGAGCGACCTCAATGGTATGAGTCAGGCGTGAACGAAAGTGATCGGAAGCACGGCTGGTAAAGACCTGTGTCTTACCCGCGAGCCGGCGGAACGCGCGCGACTGAATAATCCGCTCGCGGTCACGCTGAAATGCCGTGCGCGCCGGCCGTGGACGCGCCGGATAGACGCGATCGAGCAGCGGGTCTCCGTCAGACACTGTGACGGCGCAGCGGTGGGTGCGATCAGACGTCATACAGGTGCAAGTTTACCGGAGCGAAACTGCCTACGGCTTTGAGGCTTTGGCCGCCGGTCCGGGATTGAGGCGGGCCAGCTTCACCCTGGCATTTTGCAGCTTATGCTGGACCTTCGAAACATCATCAGGGTCCGCGTCGGCAGGCAGCGAGTGAGCATACTCCGTCATCGAGCGCTCCCACTGTTCAACCGCCAGTTTAAGCCGGCCAGTCTTCTCGTAAACCTCACCGAGGTGATCGTGCACGGTTGGGTCGGAGCTCGATCGCTCGATCGCCTGCCGCAGATACTGCTCTGCCTGCGGGTACTGGCCCGACTTGTAGTAAACCCAGCCAAGCGAGTCCAGAAAGGCGTAGTTCTGCGGGTCGAGATCGACCGCCTTGCGGATCATAGCGGTCGCCTCCGTCAGACGGACACCGCGATCGGCAAGCATATAGCCCACATAGTTCAAGATGGTGGCGTTCTGCGGATCAATGGCGAGCGCCTTCGAGAAGTTCTCCTCGGCCTGATCGTAGAGCTTCTGTCGGTCATAGAGAGTTCCGCGCAGAAAGTAGATATTGAGCTTCTCGTCGGGCTTGGTGGCGAGCGCCATTGCCTTGCTGAGCTCCCCTTCTGCATCCGGCCAACGCTTCAGCCGCACATCCATCTGCGCGAGCGCGAGATAGACCTCGCGGTCCTCGGGAGCACTCTTAAGCTGAGTCCGTGCGAGCGCGAAGCCCTCATCCACCTTGCCCGTGTCGGCAAGCTGGCCAGCGTACATGAGCTGCACACCGCGATCCTTCGGCAGCGCCTTTGCCGCGTCCTCGGCGACTGCGGTCGCCTCTCGCTGTTGATGCGCCTCGCGGTACGTATCCACTTCAGACTGGTAGCCGCGCAGCGCGAACTCTCCGCCCAGAGCTGTCATCTGTTTGTAGTAGCCGATGGACTCGACTGTCTTACCCTGCTCGCGTTCGATCGCGCCGAGGCGATCGAGAAAGAGAAAGCGGTTCGATTTCTCGGGGTCGCTGTAGTTGCCATCCGGGTGGGTCGATGCTGCGAGCAGCTGCTTCAGCTGGGTAATTGCGTCGTCGTAGCGCCCAAGCGAGTCATAGATCAGAGCTTCGTTGTAGCTCAGTTCGGTAGAGTCCTGAACGAGAGATTTCGCCTTGTTCAGGGTTTCGAGCGCCTGCTCGTAGTGTCCCTGCCGCCGCTCAATCTCGGAGATGCGGATCTGCGACTGCGCATCCTGCGGCTCCGCTGTAACGATCTGCTGAAAGACCTTCAGCGCCTCGTCGAGTTGACCGTCCAACAGCAGCGCACTCCCTAGACCTCGCTCTGTATCGAGGGCGTTCTCCGGGTCGAGGTCGAGAGCCGCGCGGTAAGCTGCCGCCGCCTCTTTCGGATGCTTGAGCTGATCGTAGCTAGCTCCAAGCGCAAACTCGATGCGAGCCGTCTGATCCTCCTGCGGAACGGCGGCGAGAACATCTGCGGCGCGACGAAAGTCACCCTGCTCTGTATACAGACGCGCGATGTTGAGCACGACCTCCTCGGAGTTGGCATCGATCTTCTGCGCGCCCTTGAACTGCGCCTCCGCCTTGGCCGAGTCGTGATTGAGGCCGTAGAGCTGACCGAGCAGAAGGTGTGTCTCCACATCGTTCGGCTTGAGCAGGACGAGCTTCTCGTACTCGGCGATGGCGAGCTGCAGCATCTCGCCCGACTGCTGCGTCTGCATATCACCCAGAGAGCGGAGATAGACCTTGCCAAGCAGCTCGTGCGCCTCAAGATCATTCGGATTTTTTGTGACCTGCTGCTGCGCCGCAGTAACAGCCTCGCGGATGCGGCCGAGCTTGAAGTAGAGATCGGCCAACCCATCCTGCAGTGTCTTCGAGTTCGGATCCGCATTCAGAGCGAGCTTGTACTCATCGATCGCCTGCGAGGCGTAATCGCTGCGTCCGGCGTTAACCGCCATATTCTCGTACAGATGCGCGAGCCCGTAGTGATAGTAGGAGGCGCTGCGGTCGGATCCTGCCGCGGCAGGCGTCTGAGCCGTAGCCGGCGTCTGAGGTTTCGCGGTCTGCGCCGCGTCGGCGTGCAAGACGGCCGTGAACAGCGCCGTGGCAACAACGAGTCGGAGACGGACGGTGCACGCGCTGTGAAACAAGGTCATAGAGGTCCTGACGAGCCTGAGAGGATAGGCCACAGTGATTAGACGGAGCGCTTTAGGCCTTGGATGCAAGGGTGCGATCGACGCGGATCGTCTGGCCGGATTATAGATGCAGGTTTGGCTATCGGCCCATACCCGGATGGGGGAGGGGCCGCGACAACGGTCAGCCATGACGAAAGTGGCGAACTCCGGTAAACGCCATGGCAATGCCGAGCCGGTCCGCGGCAGCAATCACCTCCGGATCGCGCACGGAGCCTCCCGGCTGGATTACAGCGGTCGCGCCGGCTGTGGCCACTACCTCTAGGCCATCCGGGAAGGGAAAGAAGGCGTCAGAGGCGGCGACGGTGCCGGCCAGCGGCAGGACGGCCTTCTGCGCACCGAATCTGGCTGCATCCACGCGGCTCATCTGACCGGCGCCGACGCCGACTGTCTGGCCGAAGATTTCACCTTCTGCGCGAGCACCGATCGCACGGGCGTAGACAATCGCATTCGATTTGACGTGCTTGCATATTTTCCAGGCGAAGAGAAGCGCGCGTAGCTCTTCGGCAGTCGGCTTTCGGTCGGTCGGGAAGGTCAGGTCAGCGTCCGTGACCTGCTTTGTGTCCGCATCCTGCACCAGCATGCCGCCGGAGACCTGCTTGTAGACCCGGCTGCCCGGCGCCGGAGTGATCGTCAGCAGGCGAAGGTTCTTCTTCGTGCTGAATCGCGTCAGGGCTTCGGGCGTGAACGAGGGAGCGACGATTGCCTCGACAAACAGCTTGGCAATCTCCTCAGCCGCTTCCGCATCGACCTCCCGATTAACTCCAATCACGCCGCCAAAGGCTGAGACAGGATCGGCTTCAAGCGCTTGGGCATACGCCTCCAGAACGGATCGGCCGGTAGCAGCGCCACAGGGATTCGTGTGCTTGATGATGACGACCGCGGCCTCGACCCGGCTGTCGAACTCACTGGCGAGCTCCCAGCAGGCATCAAGATCGACGAGGTTGTTGTAAGAGAGCTCCTTGCCTTGAAGTTGATGGGCAGCGGCAATTCCCTTCCCGCTGCCATCTGCATAAAGGGCTGCTTTTTGATGAGGATTTTCCCCGTAACGCAGTGTGCCTGCAAGGGGATAGAGGATGCGGAGTGTGGGTGGGAAGAGGTCGATAGACGGGATGGCAGGGGCTTCGGATTCAGAGGTGGAGAGCGCTTCAAGGGCGGTGGCGATGCCGGCGTCGTAGGCGGAGGTTGTTGCAAAGGCTCGTTTTGCAAGACGCCAGCGCGTCGCGCGGCTGAGAGCTCCGGAGGTGGCCTGGAGCTCGGCAGTGAGGGCCGCGTAGTCGGCGGCAGCTGTCACGATGGCGACATCTTCGAAGTTTTTTGCGGCAGAACGCACCATGGACGGGCCGCCAATATCGATGTTTTCGATGAGGTCATGCACCAGGACGCCGGGTTTTGCTGAGGTTGCTTCAAAGGCATAGAGGTTCACGACGACCATATCGATCGGCTGGATGGCATGCTCGGCGATCGAGGCTTCATGCCCGGCGTTGCCGCGGATGTGCAGGATGCCGCCGTGAACCTTCGGGTGAAGGGTCTTGACGCGGCCGTCGAGCATCTCGGGAAAGCCAGTCAGATCGGAGATATCGCGAACCGCAAGGCCGGCCTCGCGGAGGACGCGGGCGGTGCCGCCGGTGGAGACCAGCTCGACGCCGAAGCTGGAGAGGACGCGGGCGAAGTCGACGAGGCCGGTCTTGTCGGTGACGGAGAGGAGGGCGCGGCGGATGGGTTTGAGATCGGTCGAGGGGGTCACACCACCAAGTTTAGTTGAGGGTTGCGGTTCCCGGTAGAGAAGCCGATCCCTTCGGGATGCCTCCTA
Source organism: uncultured Acidobacteriaceae bacterium (assembly GCA_964246835.1). GTDB lineage: Bacteria > Acidobacteriota > Terriglobia > Terriglobales > Acidobacteriaceae > Edaphobacter. Next base: position 65,389 of record CAXTRT010000003.1, read on the forward strand.
AAAGGAGCGAAAACGAGAGACGTTGGTGCGACACATGAAGTTCAGAGGACGACGGCTCCGGTGAGATCGGTGACACGGGAGACGGCGTGGGCGGCGCACCATTTCTTGAGGCCGGTGGCGATATTCTCTACGGCGCGTGGGTCGGCGTAGCTGGCGGTGCCGACCTCGACGGCGGTAGCTCCGGCGAGCAGAAACTCGACCGCATCTTTTTCATTGAGGATGCCGCCCATGCCGACGATGGGCAGCGTGACGGCCTTCGCGACCTCGTGCACCATGCGGACGGCGATCGGCTTGATGGCCGGGCCGGAGAGGCCCCCGGTGACGTTGGCGATGCGCGGGCGGCGCGTCTCGATGTCGATCGCCATGGAGAGAAAGGTGTTGACGAGCGAGAGGGCGTCGGCTCCGGCATCGGCGGCGACGCGGGCCATGAGGGCAATGGAGGTTACATTGGGCGAGAGCTTGACCATGAGCGGGTGTCGGCTGACGGCCTTGGTCTTTTTAACGAGCTCGAAGAGCAGCTCGTGATTGGTGCCGAAGACCATGCCGCCATGGCTGGTGTTGGGGCAGCTGGCGTTGAGCTCGATCATGGCTATGCTGTCGGCGTCGTTGAGGGCGTGGATGACCTCGACGCAGTCCTCGATGGTGAAGCCGAAGACGTTGGCGATGGTGACAAGGCCTTTGATCTTGCGAAGTCTGGGGAGCTTCTCGTCGATGAAGGCGCGGACGCCGACGTTTTGCAGGCCGATGGCATTGATCATGCCGGCGGCGGTCTCGATGATGCGGGGGGCGGGGTTGCCGGCCATGGGCTCGCGCGAGAGGCCCTTGGTGACAAAGGCGCCGATGCGATCGAGCGAGAGGATGTCCTCGAACTCGAGGCCATAGCCGAAGGTGCCGCTGGCGGCGATGACGGGTGATCGGAGATCGATGCCGGCGACGCTGACGCGCATGTCAGGGCCCCTATCGGAGTTCTTGGACGGATTCGGCTTGGGTGCGGGTGCGTCGCTCAATTTATCGCTCCGTGAAGGGGTGCTCGCTTCATGCTGGCGGCTGGATTCGCGGGCTCGGGACGGAGGGCTTCGGTCAGGACGCGGCCAACCGCAGCGGAGGGGCGGTTGACGCGCAGCAGCGAGGCGAAGGTGGCGGCGATATCGACGGGCTCCACGGCGCCGCGGTAGGCGCCGGGAATGAAGGGCGCGCCGAAGAAGGCGAGCGGGACGTGGCGGTCGTAGCTGTAGGGCGTGTAGTGATTGGTGCCGGTGGCGGAGGTCTGCGCGTAGAGGCTGGGGGTGAAGAGGACGTACCAGCCGCCGTTCGGCGAGTAGCTCTGGGCGATGCGGCGGCCTTCCGGGGTTGGCGGGAGCTCATTTGCGACCATCTGGAGGTGGGTGTAGGTGTGACGGACCAGTCTGCGTGGCGGAAGGCGGCCGGGGTTCGCGGCAGCATCAGTGGAGCTTGCGGTCATGGCGGCGGGGAGGAGATCGGCGACGGCGTTCTCGGCGGCCTCTTCGGTTACTTTCTCACCGGCAAAGGCGCGGGGGTCCAACGTGATGTAAGGGAGTTCGCTTTGCAGGATGTAGCGGATCTTCCTACCGGGGGAGAAGCGATCGTTCAAGCCGACGTCAAGGGCGGCGATGGTTTTGGCGACGCTGAACTGCGCGGCGGCCATGTGCGCGGCGGACGCGGCGGGAAGGGTGGGGCCGATGCCGTGATCGCCGGTGAGCGAGACCCAGACGGAGCCCATGCCGCCGGGCACCTGAGTGTTGAGCCAGGTGAAGAAGCTGTTGAGATCGACATCGATGCTGTCGATCATGGATCGCTGCTCGGGGGCGTCGGGGCCGACCTTGTGGCCGAGGATGTCGGTGGAGGAGATGCTGATGGTGAGGACGTCTGTGGTCTGATGCTGACCGAGCTTCTCGGCGGCGATGAGGGCCTGTGCGAAGTCAAGCAGGTACGAGACGCTGGCGGGGGTGGCGCCGACCTCTTCGTAGAAGTGGCCGGGTTTGGCGTTGGCTTCTTTAAGGGCCTGCTCGGTACGGCCGCTGGTGTTGAAGGTCTGGACCCATGCGGGGAGCTGCGAGCCCCAGTAGGTGGAGGAGACGAAGTGGCCGGATTCGTGGTCGAGCCAAAAGGCGCCGTTCGAGGCGTGGCCGGAGGTGAGGATGGCGGCGCGGTCCTTGAGGGAGATGCCGAAGAGCTTCGACTGGCCGCGGGAGCCGAGGACGACCTCATCGCCCAGGGTGCTGGCGAGCTCGTTGCGCGGCGAAGTTCCGATGTCCTTGGCGGTATGGTCACCGACGATCTGATACTGCTCATCCTCAACCGAGGACACCGGGTGCGTGGTCGACCGTTCAAGGTCCCACCACTCGTTGAGAGAGATGCCGTGGCCGTCGGTGTAGGCGCCGGTGCCGATGGTGGAGTGGCCCGGAGCGGTCATGGTGTTGGCGTACTGGTAGTAGCAGTCGGGGAAGTAGGCGCCGCGCTTGAGAAAGAGATTGAAGCCGGAGGGCGTAGTAAAGTCGGCGCGATAGCGGTCGAGGAAGTCGCCGCGGAACTGGTCGATGACGAGCTCGATGACGAGCTTCGGGGAGCCGTCGTAGGCGTCGGCGTGGGCGGAAGAGGTGGGCAAGCCCAGGGCGAGGGATAGCAGGGCGGCGGCTAGCTTTCGCATGCTTCAAGGGTACATGCGGCTGGGACTTGAGCAGGAGCGAGGTGGCAGGACGCTAGAATGTTTAATCGATGCTTGATCTTGGCTATGTACGGGCGAACCTGGGCCTGGTGGAAGAACGGCTGCGTGCGCGTGGGGCGGAGACGGCGGCGGTGCTGGGCGACTTTGCGGCCATCGATGCGGAGCGACGCGATGCGATTACGCGAGTCGAGAGCCTGAAGGCGGATCGCAACCGGCTGACGAGCGAGATTGCGGTGCTGCGCAAGGCCGGTGGCGATGCTGCGGCGATCACCGAGCAGACGAAAGGGATGAAGACCGAGGTCGAGGCGCTGGAGGCGACGGCGGCGCGGGCGGATGAGCGGCTGCGGACCATGATGCAGTCGGTGCCGAACCTACCGGCGCGTGATGTTCCGGTTGGGAGAAGTGAGCACGAGAATCGTGTTGAGAAGGTTTGGGGCGAGCAGCCGGCGTTTGCCTTCCCTGCCCTGCCGCATTGGGAGATTGGCGAGCGGCTCGGGGTGCTGGACTTTGAGCGCGCGGCGAAGATCTCGGGCTCGCGCTTTGTAGTGCAGATGGGGCAGGGCGCGCGGCTGGAGCGGGCGCTCGCGAACTTTATGCTGGACCTGCATACGCGCGAGCATGGTTACACCGAGGTGCTGCCGCCGTTCATGGTCAATTCAAAGAGCCTGTTCGGGACGGGGCAGCTACCGAAGTTCGCCGAGGACCTATTTCACTGCGACGACAAGGGCGCGTATGTGCCGGGCGAGTTTCAGGAGAGCGATCACTGGCTGATTCCGACGGCGGAGGTGCCGGTGACGAACCTGTTTCGCGACGAGACGCTTGACGAGGCGGAGCTGCCGGTCGCGTATACCGCCTATACGCCATGCTTCAGGAGTGAAGCCGGAAGTTACGGCAAGGACGTTCGCGGGCTGATCCGTCAGCACCAGTTCCAGAAGGTGGAGCTGCTACGGTTTGTGCGGCCGGAGGACTCTGCCGCGGCGCACGAGTCGCTGACGCGGCACGCGGAGACGGTGCTGGAGCGGCTGGGTCTGCCGTACCGGCGGGTGCTGCTGTGCACGGGCGATATGGGATTTGCAGCGGCGAAGACGTACGACCTGGAGGTCTGGCTGCCGGGGCAGGGGCTGTATCGCGAGATCAGCTCGTGCTCGAACTTTGAGGCATTCCAGGCGCGGCGAGCGAACATCCGCTACAGACCGGCCGGCGCGAAGAAGGCGGAGTTCCTGCACACGCTGAATGGCAGCGGTCTGGCGGTGGGGCGAACCTACGTTGCGGTGCTTGAGAACTACCAGCAGGCGGATGGAACGGTTCGCATCCCCGAGGCTCTGGTGCCTTACTTGGGTGGCGAGACTGTGATTGGCAAGCAGCCGCCGCGCGGGGGTGCTCGTGCTTAAGCTTCTGCGGAGCTATCTATTCTGGACCTACGAGCGCGGCAGTCTGCACTACGACGTGATGGTGACGCTGATCCTGGTGTTTCTTTTTCTATCGCCACGGCTGATCGACTTTAAAGACCGGCCGGCGGAGACGGTGGCACTGCAGTCGAGCGAGGTGCTGGTGAAGGAGGCCGGCAGCCGGCATGGCAATAGCCGCTTCGTCTACCAGATTCGTGCGGAAGATATGGCGGACGCGAAGTCCGAGACGCAGCGGCAGCAGGCCTTTCTGCGACTCATCGAACCCATCTCGGGCGAGGTGAATCTGGAGCACTATGAACCGGTGAAGGACGCTGCGGGCAAGGTCATCGCATACAACGTCTGGGTTCTTCGCGAGTGACCTTTCTCGTCGCTGCGCATCGAAATCACAAGAGGACAAGAGCAATGACGGTACGGCATGCTGCAGCATCTTTCTCGTTGGCGAGTGCTTTCTTGCTCAGCGCCAAGGCGTCGGCTCAGAGCGCTCCAGAGCATCTGAGCGAGATTCTGCGGCAGATGGATGCCGCGAGCCTGAAGTTCAAATCGGCCGAGGCTGACTTCCGCAAAGATACATTCCAGCGCGTGGTTCGCGAGACGACGACCCAGAACGGCACCATCTACTTTCTGAAGTCGGGCGCTACCTTGCAGATGGGCGCTGTAATCGCGCCACCCGAGGCTAAGGTAGTCGAGTACAAGGACGGCCGGCTGCGGATCTTCGACCCCGGCCCGAACCACCTGACGGAGCTAGATGGGCGAACGAACCAGGCACAGTATGAGAGCTTTCTGACGCTCGGCTTCGGCGGCAGCGGCAAGGATCTTGAGAAGACGTGGAACATCACCGACCAGGGCACCGAGTCGATGGATGATGGCGGACAGGCGGTCAAGGTGGAGAAGCTCGATCTGATTGCGAAGGATCCGGCGCAGCGGAGCAGCATCGCACATGTGACGATCTGGGTTGATCCGGCGCGGGCGATCTCGCTCAAGCAGGAGTTCTTCTTCGCGTCTGAAGATACGCAGACAGCCGTCTACACTCACATTCGCACGAACCAGAGCGTGAATACGAAGCGGTACTCGATCAAGACGGACTCGAAGACATCGCACTAGAAATTTGCCCTGGATCCGGAGTGCTTGTGCGTTCCTGAAGCAGCGCGGATGCGAAGAGAATCAGGATCGGGAACAGCTCGAGCGTGTAGCGGGGCTCGGAGTTGTCGAGCGTCAGCAAGAGCGCACACCGCAGAAGGACGAAGGCGGACATGGACCAGAGCAGCACGGTCTCTTCTCCACGTGCTGACTGCCGCCAGCTGCGCCAGCCTAGAGTTCCAAGCACAAGGTAAAGCGCATTCAGCCCTGCATATAAGCTCGCGAAGATCGTCTGGGCAGGGCTGTCGCGCCATCGCCACCAGGCAAGCTGCACACCAGTAAGTTCAGTACGTGGCCGCAGCAGCATATTCGCAAGACGCGCCGCGGGCAGCAGCACATAGTAGCGGACAAGGCTAAAACGGATGCGTTGCCGCGCTATGTTTTCGAAGCGTGCGTCAAGCTGCGGCGAAGGGCTGGTGGTTATGTTGTAGTCGTCAAGCAACTGCCGCGTCTGCTGTCTTTGCTCGGGCGAGTCAAAGGCTCGCGACGGCAGATCGGCGAAGGCGATGGCCGTACCGTCATAGTTCCAATAGACCTCCTCAGTCGAGGCGAAGTCGATCGCCCAGCTGCGGAACCAGCGCTGGAAGCCGAGCGGCACCGGCTCGCCTGGGTCTGTCGCGTAACGGGGGGCGAGCGGCTGAACGAGATGGAAGGTGTGCCAGTTTCGGGCGGTCCAGGGAAGGAGCGGTACGATAACGCAGACCGCCGCAACCAGTACCGGGGCGATCATGCGCCACGGAGATGCCGTGCGGGTTCGCGCACGATCTCGCCGCCAGACTACGGCGAGCATTGCCGGAAGGACTGCTACCGTCAGCAGCGCCTGCTCCGGGCGCAGCAGCAGCGACACGGCCAGCGCTCCGCCAAGAACCGGAACCCACGCGTTCTGCAGCTCTGCGGGCCGCCGCCAACGATGGAACGAGACGAAGGTCAGCGTGATGCTTGCCAGGGTTAGCGTCTCGGTGAGCGGGATGGCGGTGTAGTTGGCGGTGAACGGGCAGAGGCAGGCAAGCAGCAGGGTAAGCCACGCCGCACGCCGGCCGAAGAGGTCTCTGGCGAGCGTCGCCAGCAGCAGCGCGCACAGCAGATCCACGGCGACCTGCACCCAGAGCACGGCGCTGAAGTTTCCGACGCCGAAGAGGAGAAAGCAGGCTGCGAGAAAGAGAGGATACCCGGGCAGCCGGATCAGTGTCGGAGGAAATGGACCGGGCTCGGCAGCAAAGCTGTAGACACGATGCCGGAGCAGATTACGAGCGATGTTGCCGTAGATCTGTGGATCGCCCATCGTCGGGTTCGCATGGCGGATAAACCATAGCCGCAGCATCGCTCCCAGAAAGAGGAAACCCGCGACACCGCACCACAGCCGCCCTTTTGCGGAGAACATTCCATGCATGATACGTCCGCGGCGGAGATCGCGGTGGTGACTGAAAGACTGCTGCTGCTAGGATGCAACGTGAGCCATTGACTGCGCCTGAGGTGAGTCCCCGAGGAGTATGACGAAGCAAGTCTTCTACGATCCGCAACGGAAACGCTGGAAGCGCCTGCGCCGGATCTTCGATGTGCTCGCCCTACTGGGCCTCGTGGTTGGGGTTATTTTCGTCGTCGGCCTGGTGCGGATGCGGCCGCTGCCCGAACTTTTACTGCGCTATCCCAAACGCAACTTTAGAACTGCCAGTTCACCGATCGCTTCTTTGCGCCGGGGCGAGAAGCTGCACCGTTCCGCTCATCGGCGCAGCAGCCTGAAGCCGTCGGACGTTCCGTTGAACCAGGGGGAAGGTCTGCGGGCGGCATATTTTGTGGAAGACGATCCGGCGAGTTACTCGTCTCTGAAGGAGCACATCCGGCAGATCGATCTGCTGTTCCCGGAGTGGCTGCACATGGTCTCGCACGATGGCAGCATGAGCTACTTCAGCATCGATAACCGAGCCTATCCGCTGATCGATCAGAGCGGCGTACACCCGGTAGACGCGGAAAACAAGGTCCGGCGTACCATTACGGCGGCTCGCGTCGATACGGAAGTCTTCCCGCTGGTGAACAACTACGATCCGGTCAAGCAGACCTTTCTTCCCTCAATTGGGGACTTTCTGAAGAACTCTGGCGCGCGCGCGCACTTCATCGATCAGCTGAATACATTTCTGGCCGCGAACCCGGACTATCACGGACTCTCGATGGATTTTGAGGAGATACCGGATGACGCACAGGACGGTTTTAATCAGCTTGTCGCGGCGATTTATCAAGACTTCCACGCGAAGGGTCTTCGGCTTTATGTCAACGTTCCTGTGGGCGACGACAGCTTCAATCTGAAGCAGCTTGCCGATCACTCGGACGGCCTGCTGCTGATGAACTACGACCAGCACCAGACAGAGAGCGGCCCCGGACCGGTGGCCGCGCAGGACTGGTTTATCGACAACCTGAAAGAGGTTCTGAAGACGGTTCCGAAGCAGAAGATCATCTGCGCTATCGGCAGCTATGGCTACGACTGGACCATTCCCTTGCCTGCGAGCTCGCCGGCAAAAGCTCCAAGAAAACATCCGGCTCCGGAGAAGGTTCTGGCGTCGCGCAACATGTCAACGCAGGAGGCCTGGCAGGCCGCGTCAGACTCCGAGTCGCAGATCGAGCTCGATGGCGACAGCTTGAATCCGCACTTCGCCTATGACGACGAAGACGCGAACGAGCGCCATCAGGTGTGGTTCCTGGACGCAGTGACCGTGCTGAACGAGATGCGGGCGGCGCGCTCGCTCGGGCTTCAGACCTTCGCGCTCTGGCGGCTGGGCAGCGAAGACGATTCGCTCTGGAACGTCTGGGACAATCCGATGAACTCCGATCCGGAGAAGAGCCTGATCAAGGTCGATCCCGGCTACGACATTGATACAGAGGGTCAGGGCGATATTCTGCGCGTTACGCGAAAGCCGCAGTCCGGCGTACGCGACATCACCATGGACGACGATAAATCGGTTCCTCTGCAGTACCGGATGATCGTCGATGAATCCATGGTGACCTACCCTCTCTCGTACACCGTGGAGCAGTATGGCTATCACCCGAAGCAGGTCGCGCTCAGCTTCGACGATGGGCCGGATCCGACGTGGACGCCGAGGATTCTCGACGTTCTAAAACGCTACAACGTCAAGGGAACCTTCCTGATGATCGGTGAGATCGCGCAGGACAATGTCGGCCTGATGCAGCGGGTCTATCGCGAAGGCCACGAGATCGGCAACCATACCTTCACGCATCCGGACATCAGCGAGATCTCCCAGGCTTCGCTTGACCTGCAGCTCACGTTGACGGAACGGCTCTTCGCCTCAAAGCTTGGCGTGCAGCCGCTTTATTTTCGGCCGCCATACTCGATCGACCAGGAGCCCGACACCAACGACCAGGCCGCGCCAATCGACCGCATTCAGAGCCTCGGCTACGTCATCGTGGGAAACAAGATCGACACCAACGATTGGGATGAACACCCGAAGAAGACGCCGCAGGAGATTACGGACTCGGTCTTCCAGCAGATCAAGGATATGGAGACACGGCCGTGGGCGCGAGGCTCAATTATTCTGCTGCACGATGGCGGCGGCGACCGGGCACCCACTCTGGCTGCGCTGCCGGTGCTGATCCAGGCCCTGCGCGCCAGGGGCTATGAGATCGTTCCCGTCTCCGCGCTTCTTGGCAAGACGCGCGCGCAGGTCATGCCGCAGTTGACGCCCAAGCAACGCTGGCAGGCGCGTGCGGACTCAGTTGCTTTCTTCTTTTTCGCTTTCTTCAATCACTTCGTCATCTATGTCTTTTTTGTCGGCGACGTGCTGATGAGTGCGCGGCTGCTCATCATCGGCCTGTTTGCCACGATCGATCGCTTCCGCAAGCGGCAGAACTTCGCCACGGCCGACTACACGCCTCGCGTCGCCGTGCTTATACCGGCCTACAACGAAGAGACTGTAATCGTTCGCACGATCCGCTCGGTGATGATGTCAACCTATAAAAATCTGCGCATCATCGTGATCGACGACGGGTCGACGGATCGGACGCTCGCGGTTGCGACAGACGCTTATCCAAACGACATAGAATCCGGTCGTCTCGTGATTTTGACCAAGCCGAACGGCGGCAAGGCCGAGGCACTCAACTTCGCGCTCGAACATCTCGAGGAAGAGATCTACGTCGGCATCGATGCGGATGGAGTGATCGCGCATGATGCCATCACTCGGCTGGTCTGCCACTTTGCGAACCCAAATATTGGCGCCGTCGCGGGGAATGCCAAGGTCGGCAATCGCGTGAACCTGTGGACGCGCTGGCAGGCGCTCGAGTACATCACCAGCCAGAACTTCGAACGGCGCGCGTTGGATCTCTTCGACGTCGTGATGGTGGTGCCGGGTGCGATCGGCGCCTGGCGAACCTCAGCCGTGCGAGCGGGCGGCGGCTATCACTCGAACACGGTTGCCGAAGATGCTGACCTCACCATGAATCTGCTGGAGCAGGGCTACTCAGTCATCTACGAAGATCAGGCGCTCGCGTTTACAGAGGCGCCGGTCAACGCGGACGGTCTGATGCGTCAACGCTTTCGCTGGTCCTTTGGGATACTGCAGGCCGTCTTCAAGCATCGCGGAGCCATAACCAATCGGCGCGCCATGGGCCTGTTCGCTTTGCCGAACATCGTCATCTTCCAGATCCTTCTCCCTCTGGTCTCCCCGCTGATTGATCTCATGTTCGTTGCCGGGATTATGCATTACTTTATTGATCGCTACTTCCACCCGGAGACCGCTTCGACCGCAAGCCTGTACAAGCTGCTGACGTTCTTTCTCGCCTTCATGATCATCGACTTTGCCGCCTCGTCGCTCGCGTTTATGCTGGAGCGCAAGCACCCCGCGAGCAAGGGCGACGCATGGCTGCTGTCGCATATCTGGATCCAGCGATTCAGCTACCGGCAGGTCTTCTCCGTGGTTCTGCTCAAGACGATTAAGCGCGCGATCGACGGCAAGCCGTTCAACTGGGACAAGCTGGACCGGACGGCAAAGATGTCGGCCGAGACCGAAAAGATCGTCGAGACCTCGTAGAGCCGATCTGCCATCGCGCCTTGGCACGAGTAAAATCAACCCACTATGGCTACAGCTTCAACTCTTTCCCGCTCCGCTACGCAACTGCCGCCGTTCAAGAACGAAGCTTTTCTGGACTTCAAGGAGCCGGAGAACAAGCGCCGGATGCAGGCGGCTCTGGCTCACGTTGAAAGTCAGCTCGGCCACGACTACGACATGGTGATCGGCGGCAAGCGTATGCGATCCGGCAAGACCATCGTCTCGGTGAATCCGGCTCGCCCGCTGCAGATCGTCGGTCGCCATGCCGAGGCCAGTGAGGAGCATGTCGAACAGGCAATCTCCGCCGCGCAGCAGGCCTTTGCGCTCTGGAGACGATGGGCGATGGAAGATCGCGTCGGCATTTTGCTGCGCACGGCGGATCTCGTTGCCGAGCGCAAGTTTGAGCTCTGCGCCTGGTTGAGCTTTGAGGTTGGCAAGAACTGGGCCGAGGCCGACGCGGATGTCGGCGAGACGATCGACTTCCTCGAGTTCTATGCGCGTGAAGCCATGCGCCTGGATACCGCGACCACGCCGATCCAGCTTCCGGGCGAAAAAAATGCGTTTCGCTATCTTCCGCTCGGGGTCGGCGCTGTGATTCCGCCGTGGAACTTTCCCCTTGCCATCATGACCGGTATGACGGCCGCGGCGATCGTCTGCGGGAACACGGTCGTGCTCAAGCCTTCGGTCGATGCGCCGACGATTGCGACACGGTTTCTGCTGCTGCTTGAAGAGGCGGGGCTGCCGGATGGAGTTGTCAATCTCTGTCATGGCGCCGGACCCGGCTTTGGGAGCGCTCTGGTCGCTCACCCGCAGACCCGCTTCATTGCTTTTACCGGTTCAAAGAAGGTTGGTCTGGAGATTCACGAACGAGCGGCGCGTGCGCAGTCCGGCCAGCACTTTATCAAGCGAACCATCCTTGAGATGGGTGGCAAGGATGCCATTATCGTCGACTCTGATTGCGATCTGGACACGGCGCTTGACGGAGTCGTCGCAAGCGCGTTCGGCTTCAGCGGGCAGAAGTGCTCGGCCTGTTCGCGCGTGATTGTGGATGAGGCCATCTACGACGTCTTCTGCGATCGCCTGCGCGAGCGCGTGGAGGCCATCGCGATCGGAGATCCGGTAGCCAACGCCGCGCTTGGTCCCGTGATCAACCAGGTCGCCTTCGATCGTGTGCAGGAGTATCTGCGGATCGGCCGGACCGAGGCGCGGCTGCTCTGCGGCGGGGGTATCGCCGCGACCGATGGAGAGGGCGGATACTTCATTCAGCCGACTGTTTTTATCGATGTGCAACCGGACTCCCGCATCGCGCAGGAAGAGATCTTTGGCCCGATGCTGGCGGTCTTGCGGTCAACCAGCTTCGATCATGCGCTTGAGATTGCGAACGGGACGGAGTACGGTTTGACCGGCGCTGTTTACTCGCGGTCTCGTGACAACCTCGAACGAGCGTCGCGCGAGTTCCACGTCGGGAATCTGTATCTCAATCGAAAGTGCACCGGCGCCATGGTCGGCGCGCATCCGTTTGGTGGCTTCAACATGAGCGGAACAGACTCTAAGGCGGGCGGTCCGGACTACCTGTTGCTGTTCACGCAGGCAAAGAGCGTTGCGGAGAAGGTCGGTCTCGCCCCCACTTTGACGGACGAGAGGACCGAGCAGCAGATGGGGCTCTAACTATCCTGCCTGATCGTCAGGCGCTTTTCATCTGCAGCAGCCGTCCTGCATTCGCTGCCGCCTCCGCCAGAACCTTGTGGTGAATGGTGAAGAGGGCCAGTTCCAATCGATCGGAGACCCCGGTTTTGTCATAGATGCCGCGCAGGTAGTTCTTGATGACCTGCTCTTTGGTGCCAAGCTGGGTGGCGATGTCCTTGTTCTTGCAGCCCTGAACGATCAACGCGACGATCTGAATCTCTTTCGGGGTAAGTCGGTCACGGACCCTGGCGCCAACACTGTCTGCAACCTGCATGACGGTGACATTGCCCGACTGAAGCGAGCGCTGTCCGCGATTGACCTTGCGGACGCATTCGATCAGATCGCTGCCCGTGACGCTGCGATACACGATGCCGTGCAGCAGTGGGGTCAAGGCATCGTCCACCTGCTCGTTATTTTCGAGGATCAAGATGGCCCGGCTCCCGGCTGCGGCGATCACAGCCAGAAGTTCGGGTAGAACCAGAGAGATTCCCATGGAGAAGAGAATGACAGAGCCCTTGTGGGTATCGACCGCGGCGCGCAGTCGCTGGGCATCCTCACACTGCGCCACAAGGCGAATATCATCTTCCAAGGCAAGAACACGGGCTGCGCCCGCGCGAAAGATCGATTGATCGTCAGCAAGAATAAGTCGAATCATGGTCTAACTACTCCTCCGGCAGCGCTTATGCGTGAACACAGCCGCTACCGGTATGGCGACTGCTATCGCCTCTATGCTTCAAATCGATACACTTCACTCAATCAACCGGTCAATCACCCAGACACCAGGAAAATAACCCAAATACCAGAAGATGACCCAAATGGCCCACAAGCGTCTTGAACCGTTCGCCTTTCGAACGAATCAGATTTGCTATAGGTACGCTGTCTGTCGCTTTCTGGATGGGACGGAGTTTTAGATCCATGGCAAAACCGATTTTGCTTGCAATAGACGACGACATCAGCGTGCTCGAGGCCGTGGTGCAGGACCTGCGGCAGCGCTATGGGCAGACCTATCGCATCCTGCGTGCCGCTTCGGGTGTCGCCGCCCTCGATATCTGCCATCAACTGAAAGAGCGCGGCGATGTCGTTGCCCTGCTACTTTCAGACCAGCGTATGCCTGGAATGAGCGGGGTTGAGCTGCTGCAGCGCACGATGGAGCTCTACCCCGACGCAAAACGAGTCCTTCTCACCGCGTATGCCGACACCGAAGCCGCCATACGGGCCATCAACTCCGCAAAGATCCACTACTACCTGAATAAGCCGTGGGATCCGCCTGAGGAGAAACTCTATCCTGTCCTCGACGATCTTCTCGGTGACTGGCATGAGGGCTACAAAGCCCCCTTCGACGGCGTGCGGGTTGTCGGCCTGCGCTGGTCTGCCAGTGACTTTCTCGTCCGCGAGTTCCTCTCCCGCAACCGGATACCCTTTCAGTGGCTGACCCCTGAGGTCACCCCGGGAGCGCTCGACGCTCTGAAAGAACGCCAGCTGGACGACTCCAAACTTCCAATTGTGCTCTTCAGCGATGGCAGCTCGCTCGTGCAGCCCACCATTACAGAGCTCGCCAACAAGGTTGGCATGCGGACCACGGCCGAGCAGGAGTTCTACGACGTGGTGATCGTCGGTGCCGGCCCGGCAGGCCTCGCGGCTGGGGTCTATGGCGCGTCAGAAGGTCTGAAGACGCTCATCATCGAGGCGGAGGCGCCGGGTGGGCAGGCTGGAAGCAGCTCACGAATCGAGAACTATCTCGGCTTTCCGGAGGGGCTCAGCGGCGAGGAGCTCGGCAAGCGTTCTTACCTGCAGGCGCGCCGGCTGGGTGCCGAGTTTCTGACGCAGCGCTGCTGCGAGCTGCGCAGCGAGGGGCCGTACCATCTACTGAAGATGAGCGATGGCCGGGAGGTCAGCTGCCTGGTCTGCCTAATCGCCACCGGCGTGTCCTACTGCAAGCTTGATATCGAAGGTGCAGACCTCTTCACCGGCGCGGGTATCTACTACGGCGCCGCGCAGACCGAAGCGATCGCGTGCAAGGACGAGGAAGTCTTTATCATCGGCGGCGCGAACTCTGCGGGCCAGGCCGCCATGTACTTCTCGCGCTATGCCTCCAAGGTCTCTATGCTGGTGCGCGGCGATTCCCTGGCGAAAAGCATGTCTCGCTATCTCATCGATCAGATCGAGAACAACCCGAAAATAGAGGTGATGACGCGGACCGAGGTTGTGAGGGCCTGTGGCGCCGGGCATCTGGAGCGAATCGTTCTTCGTACTCCAGAGGGCGAGCAGGCGCGCGAGACGAACTCGCTCTTTATCTTCATCGGCGCGGCGCCCAAGACGGACTGGATCACACCCGACATTGCCAAAGACGGCAAGGGCTTCATCCTCTCCGGCCCTGACCTGAAGGTGCGCTATCCCAAGGCCTGGCCGCTTGAGCGCGATCCGTACCTGCTTGAGACCAGTGTTCCCGGCATCTTCGTTGCTGGCGACGTCCGCTTCAACTCTGTCAAGCGATGTGCGTCCGCGGTTGGAGAAGGATCGATCGCCATCCAGTTCGTTCATCAGTACCTTGCTTCCCTGCAGTCATGACCGACCATTCCACTCTCCAGAGAGATCCGAACCCAATGACCACCGCGACCAGCATCAGCCAGAACGAGGCTCCCACACAGTTGACCGATGCGTTGATTCGGGAGCTCTCCACCATCCCTCTTCTGGCCTCGCTCAGCGCAGATCAGTTTCGCTGCCTGGAGCCGCTGCAACTGGTACAGCCTGCATCCGGCACTGTTCTCGCACAAGCCGGCGAGATGGCGATCTACTTCTGGATTGTGCTCGAAGGCCATGTGGAGGTCATCGAGGTACAGGCAGACGGACGCGACTACGCAGTCTACGTCCACGACAAAGGAGCAGCCTTCGGCGAGGTCGCTCTCCTCGCCAACATTCCGAACTCCATGACCATGCGGACACGCGGTGCAACGCGGCTGCTGCGCTTCGATGAAAACGCGTTTTGGGGTCTGATGACTGCCTGTCCGGAGGTCCGGCAGGCCATCCTTCGCAACATGGCCATGCGTCTGCAGAAGTCGCAACACTACACCGTGCAGCAGGAGAAGATGGCGGCCCTTGGAACGCTCGCGGCCGGTCTGATGCATGAACTGAATAATCCAGGCGCTGCCGCTCGCCGGGCTTCGGCCCAGCTGCGGGAAAACTTTCTCCGCCTGCAGGAGCTCTCGACTCGCTTCGATCATCGCGCTATGACCGGCGAGCAAAAACAATGCTTGACCGAGCTGAAGAATCAGGCGCTGCATGCGACAAACACCACGCCGATGAACTCGGTTGAGCAGAGCGATGCCGAGGAGCTGCTCTCGGCCTGGCTGGATGAGGCACAGATTCCAAACGCCTGGAAGCTGGCGCCTACGCTGGTTGCCGTGGGCGTAACCCGCGAGGAGATGGAGTGCGCGCGCCATGCCTTCCCTGCCGATACCTTCGTGGATGCGATCACATGGATCGAAGCTCTTGTCTCCAGCACACAGCTCATCACGACCATTGAAGAGAGCATAGGACGCGTCACCGAACTGGTCAAGTCAGTGAAGTCCTATGCGTATGAGGGCTCCGGTCAGCTCCATTCCGTGGATCTCAACGAGAGTATTCACGCAACGCTCGTCATTCTTGGCCACAAGCTTCGCGAGAAGCAGGTTGTGCTGACGAAGGACTTCGCACCCGGACTCCCGCTGCTGCGCTGCAGCTGCAAGGGGTTGAACCAGATCTGGACGAACCTGATCGACAATGCCATCGACGCGATCGCGCCCGGCGGTCGCATCACCGTCAAGACATCGCTGGACGGTCACCCGCACGGGGGCTCGCTGTGTATCTCCATCGTGGACGATGGAGAGGGTATTCGGCCGGAGCTGCAGCCGCGCATCTTCGATCCGTTCTTCACCACGAAGGAGCCCGGCGTGGGAACCGGGCTCGGTCTCGGTATCGTGCATCGTCTGGTAGACCAGAATATGGGAACAATCCGGTTCACCTCCGAACCTGGAAAGACAGAGTTTCTTGTCCGCTTACCGACAGAATCTACCGACACTCCTAAGGTCTGTTAAGTATCATCCGTGTAGCTCTTCAGCACCTCTGTGAGAGCACACCAGCGACACTGTTTAATTCAATTGGTTGCGCACAACCTTTGCGCGCGAGAGAGGTTTACGAGAGAGAACGTGCACTGCAGAGAGATATGCCTCTCTCATGCCTGGAGGCTTTGTATGCCGTCGTCTCGCTCACTCCTTCATCTAACCGCGTGCCTTGCTCTCAGCCTGTCCGGCTGTTCCCACCGAACATACTATGCACCGCCGCCGCCTCCCCCGCCGCCTCAGGCGTATCGCGAGGTTCCGCCGCTCCTTCAGCTTGCGGAACAGACGGGCTACCGTGCCGGTCTGGATGAGGGTGCGCGCGATGCCTACCAGAGCGGTTACCATCCACGAGACGACCGTGCCTTTCGCGAAACGCCCGGGTATGATCCCCGTCTCGGCCCCTTTCCGCCATATCGTGACGCCTTCCGCTCTGCTTACCTGCAAGGGTACGATCGCAATTTCCATCGTTGAGAGATACGGCACGTGCGCTCTATCATTCTTTCCAGGAGATCTGCTCGCGTGTCGCTCACCCCTTTTCACATCGCCTTCCCCGTCAACGATCTCGCCGCGGCGCGCAGCTTCTACGGAGGCGTTCTCGGCTGCGAAGAAGGCCGCAGCTGCTCGGAGTGGATCGACTTCAATCTATTTGGGCATCAGATCGTCGCGCATCTGAAGCATGGCGCGACTGACGCGCCACACCATAACCCGGTTGATGGCCACGATGTGCCGATTCCCCACTTCGGCGTGGTCCTCTCTATGCCGACATGGCAGTCTCTGGCGGATCGACTCCTTGCTGCCAATATGGAGTTCGTGATTGTGCCCTACATCCGCTTCAAGGGCGAGGTAGGAGAGCAGGCTACGATGTTCTTTCTCGACCCCTCGGGAAATGCGCTTGAGTTCAAGGCCTTTGCCGACATGGGCCAGCTCTTCGCCACGTAGCTCGCCGCCTCGATTTATTCTTCATGACCGGGATAACGCTTAGGCTGTCAGCGTCCCCGGCTCTTTGCCAGCGCCTTCCGCAGCGTCTCTGCCGCGGACTCCGGCGTGATATCGCGCTGCGGAGACGCCAAGAGCTCAAAGCCAACCATGAACTTGCGCACGGTGGCGGATCGCAGAAGGGGCGGATAGAAGTGCAGATGCATCTGCCACTCGGGATGCTGTTGCCCGTCTGCCGGCGCGCCGTGGATTCCCATCGAGTAGGGGAAAGACACGTCGAAGACCGAATCGTATGTGCTGGTCAGCTGCTTCAGAATATCGGCCAGACCCGATCGTGCCGCATCGTCCATCTCGGGAAGCCGCGATACGGCTGCTCGCGGTAGGACAATGGTTTCAAACGGCCACACCGCCCAGTACGGGACGAGAGCCACGAAGTGTTCGTTCGCCACGACAATCCGCTCACCGGCCTGCAGCTCAAGTTCCAGGTACGCCGGCAGCAAGGACCTGCCGCGCTCCGCACGATACGTTTGCTGGCCCTTCAACTCCGCCGCGATCTCATTCGGCAGCGAGTGCGTCGCCCAGATCTGCCCATGTGGATGCGGGTTTGACGCTCCCATCATGGCTCCGCGATTTTCAAATATCTGCACATAGTGGATCTCCGGGCGAGCCTCTAACTCCTCCACCTGCGCCGCCCAGACATCCACCACCTTCCGAATGGCGGCGACATCCATCTTTGCGAGCGTCAGATCATGCCGGGGCGAGAAGCAGATGACGCGACATAGCCCAGGCTCGCTTTCGGCCACAAGCAGACCTTCGTTATCAAGTGCCTCCGACGTCACATCCATCTTCAACGCCGCATAGTCGTTCTCGAAGACGTAGGTATCCGTATACACCGGCGTCTGACGGCCGCCTGCGCGCACATTGCCTGGGCACAGGTAGCATGCGGGATCATAGGTCAGTATGGCAGACGCGGCGGGCGTCTCTGTCTGTCCCTGCCAGGGCCGTTCCGTCCGATGCGGTGAGACCAGCACCCACTCCTGTTTCAGCGGGTTCCATCGCCGATGCGGCTGCGTAGTCAACGTCATCGAAGCCTCGCGATCGCGCCATCCGACGCCCGTGAGAGATAGCACTCAGCTACGATTCCCGTCTTCTCCTGATAGCGCGCCACAAGGGACTCTCTCAAAGCTGCGGCGTGGGCTCGCTCGACCACATTCACCGTGCATCCACCAAAGCCGCCGCCGGTGATCCGCGCGCCATAGCAGCCCGGCAAAGGACGCGCCATGTCCACCAGCAGATCGACCTCGTAGCAGCTTGCCGCAAAATCATCGCGAAAGCTTGCATGCGCGGCATACATCAACTCGCCAAAACGATGAATATCACCGGCCAGGAGAGCCTCGCGCGCCTCAAGCACACGGGCATTCTCGGTGATGATGTGACGGCAGCGGGCGAACGACTCGGGCGACATGGATGCGCGCGCGGACTCAAGGTCGGCAAGCGTTGCATCACGAAGCTGCTTCGCGTGCGGGACGGCTGCTGCCAGTATCGCCTGTCCTGCTTCCACTTCACCTCGTCGGTCCCCGTACTCCCCGTGAGCCACTTCGTGCTTCACCATGGAGTTGCAGATGACAACGCTGATCGACTCCGGCAAATGCAGCAGTTCGTATTCAAGAGAGCGGCAGTCCAGCAGCAAGGCATGATCGGCTTTGCCGTTCACACTCACAAACTGGTCCATAATTCCGCACGCGCCGCCCACAAAGTTGTTCTCCGCTGCCTGACAGAGCAATGCAATCTCGGCAGGCGGCATACTGAACTTCGCTTGCTGCAGCACGGCGATCGCAGTCGCGACCTCAACCGAAGCCGAAGAACTCAATCCCGCATTTGGCGGCACATCGCCTTCCAACTCCAGCCGCAGTCCAGTCACAGCAACGCCCTTCTGCCGTAACAAGCCGATCACCCCTGCCGGGTAGTCGCTCCAGTGATGACGGCCTATCGATGGGTAAGCCGCGAGATCATAGCTCACGCTCTCATCGAAGTTGCGCGCGATCAGATGCAGCAGGCCATCGTTGGTGGACTCTACTGTGGCCCGGGTCTCGAACTCGATCGCCATCGGCAGAACGAATCCACCGGTGTAGTCCGTGTGTTCGCCAATAAGGTTCACACGGCCCGGTGCGGAATAAGTCGACATGCGTTTACAACTCTCGTGTGGAAGTCTGACTGGAACTTCAGCCAAGCCATCGTCTCACACTTGTCGCAGCCTCGGAGCCATAGCCGTATACGCACTGAGACGCAACGAACCAACGCAGAGGACAATCAGCCTCGACTTCTAAGCGTTCACAGGATCCAGAACACGCGCAAGCCGTAGTCCCTTGCGATCCGCCGCGGCCTGCTTATGGTAGGCATAGCCGGCGATCAGAGGGACCGCCATCGTAGCCTCTGAGAAGACCATCTGCTCATAAACCGTATCGACTTTGCCCCACGAACTCGCCTCTTTCAGAGTGCTCGAGCTAAGGGCTCCGTCTCGCACATCGGCAACAGTAACCTGAACCGCATACTTGTGCATCGATGCCTCCACACCCAGAACATCGGCGGCCACGACAATATCCTGCGCGAAGTTCTTCGGAACTCCGCCGCCGATCATCAGCAGCCCTGTCGTGGGATTTTCAATCTTCAGCTTCGTCAGTTCATAAAAATCTTTGGCTGAATCAATCGAGACCTTGGGGCCACTTTGCCTCTCATGTTGATGCGCCACCAGGCCAAAGCCGGCCGAGCAGTCGGAGAACGCCGGGCAGAAGATCGGTACATCCTTTTCGTACGCCGCCCATACGATGCCATCTACCCCACCCTTAGCGGGCGTTTTGCCGTGCTTCTCGAGATAAGCGCCCATGGCAACGATGATCTCGCGCGAGCTGTAAGGACGCGGCTCAAGGGAGTCCACAATCTCCTTCATCGTGTCATCACAGATGCGCAGCTCAGACTCGTCGATGAGCGTGTCGTAGATTCGATCAATCATCAGCTCGCGCAACGCACCATCTTCCGTGCCCGCCTTATATAGCTCGTCCGCTATGTAATGGCGAAATCCGAGCGACTCGAAGAAGTCCTGATCCACAATGTTTGCGCCGGTCGAGACGATTGCATCCACCATATTGGATCGGATCAGATCGACAAAAACCTGCTTCAACCCAGAGCTGATCAGTGATCCGGCGAGACACAAGATGACAGCGCACTCCTTGTCACGCAGCATGCGCTCGTAAATGGAAGACGCACGATGCAGATCACGCGAGCTGAACGCCATCGGCTGCATGGCATCGACGAATGCCACCACGTTATGCTGCTTAATATCAATGTGATCAATCGTGCGTTGCAGAATCTCTTGTTTCGTAGCCATACCTGAGACTACCAAAACGCTCGTTTGGTCATGGCAATCTGCCGTTAATTTCACGCCGGAAACCCTGTATAGCTTCCGTCCCACTCGGTTTCCGGCCATGCGATACTGTCCCTATCGCAAGCGGCTGGGGTGATCCCGGTCGGGCATTCTTTAGGCCGGGATGGCGGAACTGGCAGACGCAGCGGACTCAAAATCCGCCGAGGGCAACCTCGTGGGGGTTCGACCCCCCCTCCCGGCACCATTTAGTAAGTGTCCAATAATGAACCCGTTGGCAGATGTAAAGAGTTCCGCCACCTCTGTCGCAAACGCTCTTTGTCAGTTGTACCCGAAAGGCTTCGGTACAATTTCGGTATAGTGATGCCGCATGGCACTATATCGGAGAGTCATGGCGATTCTCGTAAAACCAATTCAGGGACCTGGAAAGCTGTCATCCGAAAAGCCGGATGGCCGACGACTGCGAAGACGTTCCGCACGAAGCGAGACGCCGAGGATTGGTCGCGTCGCACTGAAGACGAGATGGTACGCGGTGCCTACATCCAGCGTGCGACGGCGGATCGTATGACTGTCGAATTGGCGCTAAAGCGATACCTTGCCGAGGTAGTGCCAACGAAGTGCGTCACCTCCCAGCTTGCGGATGTGAAGCGCTCAAGAATCTTTATCAAGCATTTCGGCAAGTATTCACTGGCGGCGCTCAATCCAGAGCTCATTGCGAAGTTTAGAGACATGAGGCTGGCCGGCGAAGATCGAGTTGGTCCGTCCGGCAAGCCGCAGCCAACCCCGTTATGAACATCCGCAGACCAGCACCTGGGCCGGGGCGAAACAAGTGAATGACCTCGGAAGAGGAGGCGAGCATTCTCTCGGCCGTCGACGCTCACTCGAACCCGATGCTCGGCTGGATCGTGCGCGTCGCTCTCGAAACAGGGATGCGTCTATCTTAGATCGTTACTTTGCGGCGCTCACAAGTGGATACCACTCGCCGTATTGTGCGGCTGCTCAAGACAAAAAATACTCATCCGCGAACGGTGCCCCTGACGACTGCGGCTACAGAGCTCTTCCGAAATGCGCTCGCGCATCCGATTCGTCCTATTGATACCGACCTCATCTTCTTTGGTGAACCAGGCAGGTCAGGAGTCAGGGGTCCGTACGCACTCGATCGCATCTGGCAGGAGATCAAGAGAGAGCAAGGACTGCAGGACTTCCACTTCCACGACCTTCGACATGAAGCGGTGAGCCGCTTCATGTCGAGTCTGGCTTCTCAGACCAGGAGGTAGCGGCGATCAGCGGGCACAAGTCCATGCAGATGCTGAAGCGGTACACCCACCTTCGGGCCGAGGATCTCGTTGAGCGAATGGATTCTTATGTCCGGGCCTCACGCGCAGGTCGAAGATGAGGGCTGCCACTAAATCCAGACACCTGATCGGTCAATACGCGCCTTGGTTCAAGCTCTCGAATACGACACTCTGAAGAATGCCTCGCCACGGATTTGGTACACACAGTTCGCCTTGCGCATCGATCTTCAGCGGACACGTTCTCTTCTAATACCCCACGAAGCCCTGTTACGGCAATGCAGAAGGCGCTCCACCAGGAGATGACCTCCCTAATGAGGGATCGAGGCGTCCTTCGAGGTGAAGCGCTTTCTCACAGCTGAAGAGTTTTTATACCCAGAGACTCTGTCTACCTTCCATGCGTTGGACAGCGGTGGAATCTACATTCGCGAGATGACTTTTGGCGATCATAGGCGAGTCGCAGCAGCACTTAGGGGGAGAAGCGAGCCCTCCTATCCTCATGCCAAAGGGCAGGCTTCCGCACACTCCGTTTCTTAGACCCGCTTAGCAGAGATTTGTCCGTCATTCAATGCTCTCCAGCTCCGAGACGTTTCTGACCGTGGATCTCCGCTGCTCGCGAGCGCTACTTCTCAAGCAGGTTTGCCGAACTCATAAAGGGGCTGCAAAGTGACCGAGCCGCTTGGCTTCCTATGGGAAAGCAGACAAAACTGCCAGCGTTTGACGCTTGGCATCGCTCGCGCGTACTGCCCTACTTGGACCTGCGTCAATGGCTGGATACAGACATGAACAGTGAGCTGAGAGAGAGCGTGAAGGACGCTGATATCGCTGATTCCCTCGGCATCGACCCCAAGCAACTCGCCGACACCACAAAGAAGCATGCGGAAGAGCTTATGGACCCGCATGGTTGGACGTTCATGCACCTGGCGGAGACTGCTGTCAGCTCCTTTCGTCAGCCTGCGCGTCGATTACGCCATTCAAAGAAGGCCGAAGACCACCAATGAAGTAATGATAGTTTGTCGGTGGCAGTCGTTCCTGCTCATCCCTACATTGGCCCTAACGAACCGATTCCACCGTAATCGTTAGGTGACCCATGAGCATAGAAGAAACGCTGGTTGTCCAGTATGGTCCATTACTTATAATCACTCAGCTAGCAAAGGTACTCAACCGATCACCCGAGGGGCTTCGCATCAGCCTTAGGTCAGGCAATGATTGGGTGAGTCAGATCAACTCGTGGCGTCTCCGGCTAAGCAGGCGAGTGTACTTCCGCACCTCTCAGATAGCGGGCATCCTCACCGGTGACGTGGGAGGCCAGCAGTGATCCGACTGACAATCTCAAATCAGCGGGGTGGCCTCGCAAAGACGGCAACCGCCCTTACCCTTGCACGCTGCTTTGTCGAACGGGGGTTACGTGTGCTGCTGGTGGACGCCGATCCGCAAGGGTCAGTTGAGCCATACTGCGATTGAAACCGAGCGCATTCTTGCACGACCTCCTGATTCGCCGACTGGCACTCAGAGAATGCCTTATGACGGCACGGCCAGGACTCGACATCATCTGCGGCAACCGGTACACGACCGAAGCCGAAAGCACCACGATGGGCCTGCCCTTCCGCGAGTTCATCTTCAAGCACCTGCTGGGTGAGTACGAGAAAAGCTATGATGCGGTTCTGGTTGACGTTGCTCCATCAATCAGCTTGTTTCAGACGTGCGCCATGGTCTACACCCAGCAGGTGCTCATCCCGGTAGACATGGATATTCTGAACGTTCAAGGAGCCACCGCAAGCATACAAGCGGCAGAGATGCACAACGGAATGCTCGCAGGTGGGCTCAACATTAGAGTGGCGGGTCTCCTCCCAGTGAAGCTAGACCGCCGTCTAGCGATGACCGACCTCGTTCTAAATACCCTTGCTTCTATTTCGGAAAAGCGACATGTGCCCGTCTACTCAGGATTCCGTACGGATCAGACAGTAGTGAAGGCCGCTCGTAACAGACAGTTTCTCGCTGACTTCGATCCGCGCTCAAAAGCGTTAGAAGACTACGAAGGACTCACTGATCGTTTGCTGGATCAGTTTTCGCCAAGCGAGGTCGTCAGCATCAATGACAAAACGGCATAAGCAATCAGACATTCTCGATTGGGAGGAACTTGAAGAGGCGCCAAACACTCGTGGTGCCTTTTCCTTTCTGCGACCCCAAGGGACGGTGTTAGACATTGGCGATCATCGGCCCTATCAATTACCGGCTGCTGATGCGGCGGGAGCGCAAGAGCGGCAGCTAGTTGCGGGCGCCCTCTCTACCGTGGACGTTATGTCCACCGAGGACGTTGTGTCCACTGTGGGCAGTATGTCCATCGTTGAGGATGCAACAGAAGCAATCAACCACAGCTTGTCAAGAACAGGAGCGAAACGGCCCTATCGAGAGCATCGTTGCTATCGGGTTCAGGATGCTCACTCTTCAGGCGAGAATCAGCTCTTTGCGGCACTTTATAACGCGGCCAGACCGGACGGAGAAGACCGTCGAATCACGATCGGATGAAGTCGTATGGCCGTAGTCGCGGGGCTGAGCGACAAAGCGGTAAAGCGGCTGACTAAAAGTCTGATCGACAAACTCGCCTATGACCTCACAGCCTCTGAAAACTCCGCAACAAAGACGGGACGAACGTACCGCATCTACAGCTTCGCAAACATCCTGAAGCGTAGAAACGCAGCCGGCCTCCAGTGGGTGATTAAGGACAAAGGGGTCCGATTTGCTTCCAAAGACACTCCCATCAACAGCAGCGTGCCGGGTGAACCCCTGTGCGGCATAACGTCCACTGTGGACATAGAGTCCCTGGAGGCCGTGGACAGAACGTCCATCTTCACCGGGGACAAACTGCACACTGTGAAGGGGGACATACCGTCCACCCCTTAAGAAGTGTTTTAGAAAACAAAAAAGAAGAAACGACGACGACAGAAGATCTCGCCATGATTGTCGAGGCCCTTTCCTTGTATGCCGTGGCTGACGAGGATGTGGCAAAACGCATCGTGCGAGGTACGCGTTCGCATTGCGCTGACGCTTCTGTCTCTGAGATCGTTGCGGTGATCCACCTCAAGGCTCCTGAGATTGTGAGGAGCAGGTCTGTGCGCAATCCGCTTGGTCTACTCACGCACGCGATTCCATTGTGCTTTGAAGGATCAGGGATGATTCGGCTTCAGTTTAGATCAGATTCTTCAGCGTGTGAAGAATAGCTCAGCCGTCACGCCGATCTACTGTGCAGCGAGAGCGCCGCGCTCCGGTCCCGGCCGCATTGCCGCAGCAGGTTGAATGCCCGGCCACGCAGGAGGGCCCATGAACGACAAGTGGAGCGATCACTTCACCGTCCTCAGCAGCCGCCAGGTTGGACACAACGGAGGTTGGAAATGACCAAGGCCGATGAGATTACATGGCAGGGCCACTTCGAGGGCCGGTTGCTCTTGATTGTGGCCACGGTCCGGCTCACCGGCAGCAACCTTGCTCACTTCTGCGTCAACTCCGGCGCGCGCATCGGATCACACAACTGGAGCCTCAAAAGGAGGGCATTTCGTCGGCCTCCGCGTTATCACCCGCAATCCAGTCAGCCCCGCCACGCTTCAAAGGCTGGGAGAGCTTGTCCGAACCGAAGACAACCGCGACATTGCGGTTCGGCAGGACAGGGAAGTACTCGCCTAGGCGATTCGTATTCCTGACCCCTAGTAACAAGCCCCTTCGTGAAAAGGGGCTTGTTCCGCCTATTTTCAGGTGCCGTGTGCTGCCCACTAGGGGCTACAAACGGCTGGTAGTCCGCGATGGCATAGTGACGTGCCGAGAAGTATATGGGAATGGTTATTGCAGCCTCGGCAGATGATGGTCACTGAAGGCGCTTACCTGTCTACGATTCGGACTGGAATCATCACTCAGATGCGCTTGATGTTGGAGTTGGTCGAGGCTGCGAATAAGCGGCGTAGAGTTGATGACTCTCCGGACGCTTCGCCAGAGCCTACTGAGTAGGAGAGGTTCTCAGCTCCTCGGGGGAAAGCGCACTATGCGTGTCTCTCTCCTCCTGAGAGTGCAGCACTCACATCAGTTGCCGAGGCACCCCGCATCTCAAGTGCTATGTGCGGCTTGACTTTGACATCGCATAATAAACTGACTCTGTGAGGGGAACGAAACCGCGCAATTTTGAGAATGGGGAGCGCGCATTGCCAATCAAAAAATCGGAGCTCTACAGCTCCCTCTGGGCCAGTTGCGATGAGCTGCGCGGTGGCATGGACGCCAGTCAGTACAAGGACTACGTCCTCGTTCTGCTCTTTCTCAAGTACGTCAGCGACAAGTACGCCGGCCAGCGCTACTCCCCAATCACCATCCCGTCCGGCGCAACCTTTGCCGATATGGTGGCGCTCAAGGGCAAGCCGGACATCGGCAACCTAATCAATACACGGATCATTCAGCCGCTCCTCGCCAACAACGATCTCGGGGATCTGCCCGACTTCAACGATGACGGGAAGCTCGGCAGCGGCAAGGAGAAGGTTGACCGCCTCACCAGCCTGATTGGAATCTTCCAGAATCCCGCTCTGGATTTCAGCAACAATCGGGCCGAGGGTGACGACATCCTTGGGGATGCGTACGAATACCTGATGCGGCACTTTGCCACTGAGAGCGGCAAGAGCAAAGGCCAGTTCTATACGCCGGCAGAGGTCAGCCGCATCATGGCCCAGGTGATCGGCATCGGCACCAACCGGTCCAGAAACACGGGCCTGACGACGGTTTATGACCCGACTTGCGGTTCGGGATCGCTGCTTCTCAAGGTTGCCGATGAAGCCGGCGCGAACGTCTCGCTGTATGGGCAGGAGAAGGACTCCGCGACCTCCTCTTTGGCGCGCATGAACATGTACCTGCACAACAATCCCACCGCAACCATCCGACCGGGCAATACCCTTGCCTCTCCTCACTTCTTCGCTGACGATGGGAGCCTGAAGACCTTCGACTACGTGGTGGCCAATCCGCCGTTCAGCGACAAGCGATGGGGCAACGGTGTCGATACCGCCGACGATCCGCACACCCGCTTCACTCTCGGCGTTCCCCCGCCGCGCCAGGGAGACTATGCCTATCTGCTGCACATCGTTCGCTCGCTCAAGCGGCATGGTAAGGGAGCGTGCATCCTGCCGCACGGCGTCCTGTTCCGTGGCAACGCGGAAGGCACCATTCGCCGCAACCTGATCGATCGCGGTTATCTGAAGGGCATCATCGGCCTGCCTGCCAATCTCTTCTACGGCACCGGCATTCCAGCCTGCATCGTGGTTTTGGACAAGGAGAACGCTTCCTCACGGCGCGGTATCTTTCTTATCGACGCCAGCAAAGGCTTCCTCAAAGACGGACCGAAGAACCGGCTGCGAGCAATGGACATTCATCGCATCGTCGATGTGTTCAATCGCCGTGAGGACGTACCCGGCTTTTCACGCATGGTTGGCGTGGAGGAGATCGAGCACAATGGCTACAATCTCAATCTGCCGCGCTATATCGACTCTCTGGAACGGGAGGACGCGCAGGACATCGAGGGGCATCTGCGCGGCGGCATTCCCGAGGCAGACCTGGATTCGCTCGAACGTTTCTGGGCGGTATGTCCGGCGTTGCGCAATGCGCTCTTCTCCCCGGTGCGGCCCGGCTATGTCTGCTTAGCGGTGGCTCCGGAGCAACTCAAATCGGCCATTGCCGCGCACCCGGAGTTCGCGGCCTACGCGGAGCGCATGGCGGCGCTGTTCGCTGACTGGCGAGTTCATGCCACAACAACACTGCGGGCGCTTGACCGGGGATGCCACCCCAAGGCCGTCATCCGCGAGCTGAGCGAGAACCTTCTGCAGCACTACACGGGGCGGCAGCTCGTAAGTCGCTACGACGTGTACCAGCACCTAATGGACTACTGGGCGGAGACGATGTCCGACGATTGCTATCTGATCGGCGCTGAGGGCTGGAAGGCGGAGCCGGTTGAGAACGCCAGGGGCAGAGGCTGGAGCTGTGACCTGGTGCCGAAGCCGCTGATCGTCGCCCGGTACTTTGCGCGGGAGCAGGCGGCGGTGGATGCGCTGGAGGCCGAGGCAGAGGCGCTAGCCGCGCAAATCGCCGAATTGGAGGAGGAGCACGGCGGTGACGAGGGCTTCCTCGGCTCGCTGGGTAAGCCGTTCAAGAAGACAGCGCGAGTCCGGCTGGACGAGATGATCGACGACGTGGTCGAGAAGATGGACCGTGCGGAGAAGACCCGGAAGAAGAAAGGCACGCCCAAGGTGGAGGCGTTCCTGGCCCTGCTGGACGAGGGGGATGCGGAGGAGGGCGCTCTGCTGACCGAGTACCTCGATCTCCTTGCGGCGGAGGCAGCGGCGCGCAAAGCGTGGAGGGTGGCCGAGGCCGCCCTCGATGTACAGTGCTTCGCAAAGTACGCCGAATTGACCGAGGAAGAGGTCAAAACGCTGGTTGTCGAAGACAAGTGGCTCGCGACGATCGAGCGAGCAGTGCTGGGCGAGATGGACCGCGTGCGCGAGACGTTGATCCGGCGCGTGCGGGTGCTCGACGAGCGCTACCGTACGCCGCTGCCGGAGCTGACGGCGCGGGTGGACGAATTCGAAGCCAAGGTGCGGGGGCACCTGGAACGGATGGGTTTCAAATGACAGTAGACGACCTCAGGCCGGGGTACAAGCGAACGGAGGTGGGGGTGATCCCGGAGGATTGGGAGACATCGACTGTAGGTGAGCACTTCGACATCCAGCTGGGCAAGATGCTAGACGCGGCAAGAAACATCGGAACCCTGAAGCCCTACATCAACAACGTCGCTGTCCGCTGGGGGACCTTCGATCTCGCAGAGGTCGGAAGTGTGCCCCTCACGGCGCGTGATATTTCCCGTTATCGACTGGTCGACGGTGATCTCGTAGTCTGCGAGGGGGGCGAGATCGGCCGGTCCGCGATATGGCACGATGAACTTGCAGACTGCTACTTCCAGAAGACGCTTCATAGACTCAGGGCAACAGGCCGCGGAGAATCTGGCTTTTTCCGGTATCTGCTTGAACTGTGGTCATCATCCGGCGTCCTGGACCGCTTCGCAACGCAAACCAGCATTGCTCACCTGACAAAAGAATCGCTATCAGCGATGCCTTTGCCTGTGCCGCAGCATCCTGAAGAACAGGAGCACATTTCTGACGCTCTGGAATCATGCGAGAGACTAATTGTGCAAGGGCAGCTCCTGCTCGCCAAGAAGCGCGACCTGAGGCAAGCCGCCATGCAGGAACTTGTGACTGGGAGGACCCGCATTCCAGGCTTCCGCAGCGAATGGGAGTTGAAGCGGGTAGACATGCTCGCTGAAATTCGGAACGGCGGAACTCCAAGCACGAGTAATCCCCGTTACTGGAATGGCAATATCCCATGGTGTACACCGACGGATATCACCTCCCTCAATCTTGGCAAGTACCTAACTGAGACCGAGCGATGCATCACGGAGAGCGGTTTCAAAATGAGTTCTGCGGAAATCATTCCCGCGTACTCAGTTGTAATGACATCGCGTGCGACGATCGGCGAATGCGCGATCAACACAGTCCCGGTGTCAACGAACCAAGGATTCAAGAACTTCGTACCGATGGAATCGGTCGATGTCGACTTTCTCTACTATCTTCTGCTCACCCTCAAGCAGCAGTTCATCAGTGTCTGTGGTGGTAGCACCTTTTTGGAAATAGGAAAGACTCAGGTTGCAGCGATCGCAGCCAACATACCCGTTACAAGAGCCGAGCAAAGCGCTATTGCTGACGTTCTTTCCGACATGGACGCCGAGATCGCCGCGCTCGAAGCGCGCCTTGCCAAATACCGCGAGATCAAGCAGGGCATGATGCAGAATCTACTCACCGGAGCGATCCGTCTCGTATGAGTCCTCAGCCGTTTGAACCCGGAGCCGTCGGCCAGCCGGAGCGAGCCACCCAGCAACGCGTGATCCAGCTGCTGCAGGACCGATTTCACTATGAGTACCTGGGCAACTGGCATGGGCGCACTGACACCCGCAACGTGGTCGAGCCGCTGCTGCGCAGCCATCTGCTGAAACTCGGGTATCCCGAAACACAGGTGACCCACGCCATCAGCAGGCTGCGTACGGCCACGGACCGGACCATCGGCAGCAAGGGCGCGCTCTATGACAACAACAAGGCGGTCTACAGCCTGCTGCGCTACGGCATCGACCTGCCCGCGGAGCCCGGCGGCCGGTCGCCCAAGATCGAGCTAATCGATTGGAAGCAGCCCGGCAACAATCACTTCTCGCTGGCCGAAGAGGTGACGCTGCGCGGAGGACGCGAGCGCAGGATCGACATCGTGCTGTTCGTCAACGGCATCGCGCTCGGCACGCTGGAGCTGAAGAACAGCCGGACGGACGTGGGCATTGCGATCCGGCAGAGCATCTCCAATCAGAGCCCGGAGTACAACGCCGGCTTCTTTTCCACGGTGCAGTTCGTCTTTGCCGGCAACGACAGCGAAGGGCTGCGCTACGGCACAGTCGGAACCGAAGAGAAGTTCTTTCTGCAGTGGAAGGAGGACGAAGCTGAGAACACCGGCTACAAGCTCGACAAGTACCTGCTAAAGCTGTGTGCGCCTGCCCGGATGCTAGAGCTGGTCCATGACTTCGTGCTCTTTGATGGTGGCAAGAAGAAGCTCCCGCGCTCGCACCAGTATTTCGGCGTGAAGGCCGCGCAGGACCACGTGCGCCGTCGCGAGGGTGGCATCCTGTGGCATACGCAGGGCAGCGGCAAGAGCATCGTCATGGTGCTGCTGGCGAAGTGGATCCTGGAGGCGCTGCCGAACGCTCGCGTCGCGATCCTGACTGACCGCGACGAACTCGACAAGCAGATCATGGGCGTCTTCACCGATATAGGTGAGCATCCAGAGCGAGCCACCAGCGGCCGTGACCTGATGGAAAAGCTCGCGCTGCCCTATCCGAGGCTGCTGTGCTCGCTGATCCACAAATTTGGGCGGCCGGGCGTCGATGACTTTGCCGAGTACATCCGCCGCCTGGAGGACGCGCCCGCCCCTGTCTCCGGCGATCTATTCGTCTTTGTGGACGAGTGCCATCGCACCCAGGGCGGCAAGATGCACCGCACGATGAAGGCCGTGTTGCCCAATGCGGTGCTGATCGGCTTTACGGGCACACCGTTGCTCAAGACCGATAGCGCAACGACCCGGGAGGTCTTTGGCGGCTACATTCACACCTACAAATTCAATGAAGCGGTGAACGATAAGGTCGTGCTGGACCTGCTGTACGAGGCGCGGGACATCGAGCAGCAGCTCGGCCCGGCGGACGAGATCGATGCCTGGTTCAACGTGAAGACCCTGGGGCTGAACACGTGGCAGCGGGATGCTCTGCGAGAGCGCTGGGGCACAATGCAAACTGTACTGAGCTCGCGGAACCGCATGGACCGTGTCGTTGCCGATGTTCTGTTCGACTTTTCCGTGAAGCCTCGGCTGAACGACGGACGCGGCAACGCGATACTAGTGGCGTCGAGCATCTACGAGGCCTGCAAATATTACGAGCTCTTCAGCAGAACTCCGCTACGGGATCACTGCGCAATCGTGACTTCGTTTACGCCGCAGAACCAGAACATGACGGCAGAGGACACGGGGGCGAACTCGCCTACCGATAAGCAGTACATTCTGGACACGTACCAGGCGTTGCTTCGCGACGTGACGCCGGTGCAGCGAAAAAGCAAGGCGGAGACATACGAGGATGCAGCCAAGCTGCAGTTCAAGGACGAGCCGGCCCGCATGAAGCTGCTGATCGTCGTGGATAAGCTCCTAACCGGATTCGACGCACCCGGCTGCACGTACCTCTACATCGACAAAGAGATGCGGAATCACGGCCTGTTTCAGGCAATTTGCCGCACAAACCGCTTGGACGATGCCACTAAAGATTTCGGCTACATTGTCGATTACAAACGGCTGTTCGGGAGCGTCGCACAGGCGCTTCAGGTGTATACAGCGGAAATTGAGGAACAGACGCCGGGCACTGCCGATTCAGAGGTACTGATGCAGACGCGGCTCGCCACTGGCCGCAAGCAGCTCGACGCCAGCATGGAGCAGATTGCCCTCTTGACAGAGCCGGTCACGCCCCCGAAAGGCGAGCTGGAGCAGATCCTGTTTTTCTGCGGAAACTCTGAGGTAGCCTCTGAGCTGGAAGAGCGAGCCCCGCTCCGCACGCACCTTTACCGGCAAGCTGCGGTCCTTGTGCGCGCCTACGCGAACCTTAAAGATGAACTCAGGGAGGCCGGGTACAGCTCTGAGCAGGTCGCAGAGATCGGTCGTTTCGTGAATCACACCGTGAAACTGCGGGACACAGTTCGCCATGCCAGC
Organism: uncultured Acidobacteriaceae bacterium; assembly: GCA_964246835.1. Taxonomy (GTDB): domain Bacteria; phylum Acidobacteriota; class Terriglobia; order Terriglobales; family Acidobacteriaceae; genus Edaphobacter. Next base: position 97,418 of record CAXTRT010000003.1, read on the forward strand.
CAGGAAACATTGGACCTGAAGGCCTACGAAAGTGACATGCGGCACCTAATCGACACGTATGTGGAGGCTGGGAGACCGCAACGGATCTCAAACTTCGGAGACCGTTCCTTATTGGAGATCATCGCTGCACGTGGGGTGAGCGCGGGCATCGACTCTCTGCCTGATGGCGTCCGAAACGATCCTCGCGCAGTGGCGGAAGTGATCGCGAACAACGTACGCCGAAAGATTGTGCAGGAAAGCGTAACTGACCCAGCTTTCTTTGAATCAATGTCACAGTTGCTGGCGGAGATCGTCGCGGCTCTTCGGGCTAGATCGATCGACTACCGTGAGTTCCTGCGACAGGCAGCCGAGCTTGCCGTACGTGTGCAGAATGGTTCTGCGTTGGGTATGCCGGTGGCGATGGATACATCAGGAAAGCGTGCGCTCTACAGCAACTTAGGGAAGAATGAAGATAACGCCTTACGGATCGACACGGCTGTCCTAGGTAGTCGGCAAGACTCGTGGCGTGGCAACATGTCAAAAGAGCAGCTCGTTAAGCGAGCGATTGCCGAACATCTTGACAGTGACGCGGAGGTGGAGCGCGTCTTCGCCGTCGTCAAGGAGCACTACTGATGACCGAAATGCTCCAGGTCGGCACACTCAGCGTTGGCGTCGTGCGCAGGCCGATAAAGAACATGCACCTAAGCGTCTTTCCGCCGAACGGACGGATCAGCATCTCGGTCCCAGAAAACACTAGAACGGACCTTATTCGCGTGTTTGTGCTTGGTAAGTTGGCGTGGATTCGAAAACACAAGGCCGGGTTCGAAGAGCAGCCACGTGAGCCTGTCCGTGAGTACGTGGCACGGGAGAGCCACTCTGTGTGGGGCAGACGGTATCTTCTCAATGTGGTCGAAACGGACGAGAGATCCCGGATGCTTCTTTCGGCCACTAAGTTGACGATGTACGTCAAGCCGGGAAGTGGAAGAGCTGCGCGTGAGGCGCTTCTCGACAAATGGATGCGAGACCTCGTTCGGGAAGCTGCGACGCTCCTCTTGCCTCGGCTCGAAGCTTTGGTGGGTGTTCGGGTCCATAGGCTGTTTGTGCAACGTATGAAGACCAAATGGGGAAGTTGCAATCACGAGCAGCAACACATTCGCCTGAACTCAGAATTAGCGAGACAGCCACGCTCCTCGCTGGAGTACATCCTGCTCCACGAGATGCTGCACCTAATCGAGCCGACACACAATGCGAAATTTCAGCAACTTCTCGGCAAATACGCCGCTGGATGGCGGGAAGAGCGCCGTTCTCTGAACGACAGACCCGTGAGGTATCACGCTTGGTGATGTGCTCATGATGTTGTGCTGGTCAAATTAACTGAGCTGCCCAAACATGGGTCGATTTCATCGGATCAGTGCACTTCGTCACGAGCGATATTTGGTACAGAAGCGGTACACACGTCAGCTTTTCCACAGAATGGCTATTTGCACGAAACTACGGTCGCTCAACTACTTACACTTACACCACATTACGGCCATACACCATTGTTTTTGTTGAACTTATAGTATTCCCCAGCAACTCAAAATCCGCCGAGGGCAACCTCGTGGGGTTCGACCCCCCCTCCCGGCACCAAAGCATAAGGCTTTAGACAGAAGAGCTTAGCTCTCATCCAGAGTCCAGCTAATCTTTTCGCAGTCGGTACAGCGAATGCCGCGAGGCTTATAGCGAGGAGCCATAGCCAGATAATGCGCGGCGCTTACATCCCGCGTGCAGCGGATCGCCCTCTCCTCTTGAACTTCATTTTCCTAACGAGCAAGCTCCTGCTTGCCCTCGATAGAAAACTCCGCAATCTGGGTCCTGCTCTCTGTCGGCTGCGATCCACCGAGCGACACTTTATATTGCCCGGCTGTCACCATCCGGCTTCCTTTGGCATCGACCTGCGCCAGCTGGCGCGGAGTCAGATCAAAGCTGACATGCTTTGTCTCTCCCGCGGCTAGGTGAACCCGCTTGAAGCCTTCAAGCGCCAGCGCCGGCGCAAGCTTTGTATGCGCCGGCATCAGGTAGAGTTCGGCCACCTCATCGCCCTCGCGCGACCCCTCATTTCGTATGTCGGCTTCAACAGTCAGGGTCTCGCCGGCATGCAGCTTCGATGAGGAAACTTTCATGGCCGAATAGCTGAAGTGCGTATAGCTCAACCCATAGCCGAAGCCGTACATCGGCTTGCCCGCGAAGTAGCGATAGGTCCGGTTCGCCATCGAGTAGTCGTCGAAGGAAGGCAGTTGGTCAACGCCGGCGTAGAACGTGACCGGCAGCCTGCCGGCAGGGTTGTTCTTGCCGCTAAGCGTCTCGGCGATGGCGCGTCCGCCTTCTTCTCCTGGGTACCAGGCCTCAAGCACTGCTTTGGCCTGCCCCCGTGATGTATTTACCGCGAGCGCGCTGCCGTTCATCAGCACAGCTATGACCGGTTTGCCGGTTGCCGCGAGCGCGTCCAGCAGCTGCTGCTGCGCCGCCGGCAGTTTGATGTCGGTGCGATCGCCGCCTGCGAAGCCCTCAACCTTGAGCGGCATCTCCTCACCCTCCAGCTCGGATGACAGCCCAAGAAATGCCAGAACAACATCCGACTGCGTCGCAGCCGCGATGGCTTCCTGCAGCAGCATAGCCGGAGGCGGCGTCCAATCGAGCGTAATACCTGATCCGAAGAGCTTGGAGCGGTGGGCATACTCAATGCGGAACGGATGCCGCTTCGTGTCTGCCAGCGAGAGCGTGAACGGCTTATCCGTCCTGCCGCGCGACTCCTTCAGCTCAGTCGCGTACGACGCCAGCTTCTTGCCATCGAGATAGACGCTATACGCCTCGTGATCCTGACATGGGTAGCAGTCACCTAGCTTTACGGTGAAGGTGTACTCGCCCGCGGTCGGCGCGGCGATCGTTCCGGTCCAGCGCACAGCAAACTGCTCTGCCGGTACAGCCTCCATCGGCTTGGCCGCGTTCCAGTTGAAGTCGATCTGCTTGTCGACTCGTGTCGCAAGGGGCCTGCCCGTAAAGGTATCGTTCGCGAAGTACTCTCCGGTCAGACCATCCACCATCGAGCTCGCCGTCGGATGGAAAAGGGTTCGCGGCGCCGGTAGCGAGACAGTCTCGGCGTAGGGCGACCCCTGCGCATACAGCACCCTCGCGCCCTTGAACTCTGCCGCGATCGCATCGACCGGCAGCACCGGATCCTTCGCAATCGCGTTGTAGTTTCCTTCAAGTCCAGTCAGCGAGGCCGCGTTCGGGCCGATAACAGCGATCGTTTTCAGGTTGCGCAGCGGCAGCGTGTCTCCGTCGTTCTTAAGCAGCACCATCGACTTTCGCGCGGCATCGAGTGCAATCTGCCGATGGGCAGCGGAGTTGACTTCGCTGAAGGGAACCGCGGCGAACGGCACCTTTGAAGCTGGATCGAACAGACCGAGCTTCATCCGCGCCGTGAACAGACGCTTGAGCGGCACATCGAGTTCGCTTTCCTGAAGGAGCCCGGCGTGCACTGCGTCTCCGAGAGAAAGATACGTGCGGCCGCAGTTCGTGTCCGTTCCCGCGCGGATTGCTGCCACGGAGGCCTGCTCCGCATCTGGCGAAAAGCGATGCCCGGAGGTCCAGAAGAAGTCGTCGACAGCGCCGCAGTCAGACGTGATAAAGCCTTTGAAGCCCCAATCCTTGCGCAGCACCTCGTCGAGCAGCTCCTTATTCGCGCAGGCCGGCTGCTTCTCGACGGCGTTATACGCACACATCAGAGAGTCGGCCTTGCCCTCGGTGATCGCCGCGCGGAAGGCCGGCAGATACGTGTCCCAGAGATCGTGCGGCGACGGATCGACGTTGAAGCGGTGCCGCTCTGACTCCGGGCCGCTGTGCACGGCGAAGTGCTTCGGCGTCGCGATAGTGCGATAGTAGTCGGGATCGTCGCCTTGAAGTCCCTTGATAAAGGCCACTCCCAGACGGCCGGTGAGGTAAGGGTCTTCCCCGTAAGTCTCCTGCCCGCGGCCCCATCGGGGATCGCGGAAGATGTTGATGTTCGGCGACCAGATCGTCAGCCCGTAGTAGATCGAATGATTGTCGTGGCGGATAGCATCGTTGTACTTCGCACGCGCCTCGATCGAGGTCGTCGTTCCCATCTGCCCAACCAGCGCATCGTCCCACGTGGCCGCCATGCCGATCGCCTGCGGAAACATCGTTGCGTAGCCGGAGCGGGCGATGCCATGCAGCCCCTCACTCCACCAGTCATAGGCGGGTACACCCAGCCGCGGAATGCCCGGTGCCGTGTTGATCAGCTGCGAGACCTTCTCGTCGAGCGTCATGCGCGAGACCAGGTCGTCGACCCGCGCCTCAGTCGAGAGCGATGCATTCTTGTAGGGCATCGTCTCTGACGATGGCTGGGCCGCAGGCGTCTGGGCTGGCAGGTAGCTCGAAGAGATAAGGAGCACAAGGGCAAGAAGTCCGATCCGCGGCATAGGAGCCATTCTCTCCTGCCAAAGAGACTTTAGGCGAGAGCCTCGTGACGTTTATTCAGAACGGAAGGTCTTTCTCGTGCTGTCGCAAAACTCCGTTTCGAGGTTCGCGCTGACTAAGTCTGGCCGCTCTCTCTTGAGACCTCCGCAGAGGTCGCATGCGTGCGCACCTTTGGGGGAGTGATCCTGCAAGCTCACGCCGCTATGGTGCAGACATGGCCACCGCCGTCGTCATTCCACCAGCAATCTTTGTCCAACATGCCACCAAGCTTCGCGCCCGCAAGCTCGAACGCGTTGCCGCCGAGGTCGAACAGGAGCTCCGTCTCCGTCTGATACAGCAGAAAGAGCAGCCCCGGCTGCCGCGCAAGGATCTACCCTCTGTCCTCAGGCAGTTCCGCAGCAAGCTGCGCTGATGCCTCCTCCGATTGTAGGATCTCGGTCCCGAACGCCCGGCGTATTATGTCGCAGTGATAACCAAACGCAGCCTAGTCCTCGCTCTCCTGCTCGCCTCTCCGAGCTTCGCCTTCACGCAAACATCGCAGCCCGCAGCCGGTGCCAGCGAGCGGCAGCAGCCGACCGGTCTGCTCTCCCCTGCCCTCACTGAAAAGCTTCTTCCGCCCTCCGTCCTCTATAAGGGCCAGCAGGCGCCGGTGCAGAGCCGGAACTCGGGCGCCATTCGGTACGCTGACGGCGCGCTGGTGATTGTCTCGCTCGTCGACAGCTCGGGTTATTCAAGCGGCGTGCGCGAGAAGTACCAGTTCTTTCTTTATACGGAGCGGCAGCTCAGCTTCGACGGAAAGTCTCTCACCCCGGGCTTCTATGGAGCCGGCTTTCTTGCCAACAACACGCTTGTCATCACGGACGTCTCCGGCCGCGATCTGATCACAGCGCCGACCCATGCCGACGCCGGCCTCAAGCGTCCGCGTCCCCTGCAGATTGTTGCCTCGCCTGACGGCAGCGATTTCAGGCTTTATCTCGGCCGCTCCTTCGTGACGCTGCCTGCCGCCAAGTAGCTTCAATGAGAGCCGGTCTGGCCAGGATGCTAGACCGGCTCTGCCTTCGCGAGGGAGATCCCTTTGGCTTCGCGGCCAAGCGCAGTCAGACCAGCCACAACGATGGCGACCAGAATGACCGTGCGCGAGAGTACCGGACTCAGTCTTCCGCCAAACAACCCGGCCGCCAGCGTCGCCTGCACCACGCCATTCTTCGATGACAGCAGGTTGCCAAGCTGGTAGGCGAACCCCGGGAAGGTCGCCCGCACCGGCCCCGGCGAGAGCTCATTCAGGTGCGCCGGAATAACGCCCCATGCCCCCTGCACCATGAACTGCATCAGAAAGCCGCCGAGCGCGAGCAGAACGACCGTGTTCGATCCCGACCAGAGCGGAATCATCGGAATCGACAGCAGCGCCGCTGCCACAATCGTCCGCCGCCTGCCCCATCGTTCCGAAAGCGTGCCGCACACGATTCCCCCGGCGAGCGCGCCAAAGTTGCCGATCGCCGTGAGCAGACCCACCATTCCCGGCTTCATGCCGTGATCGTGCTCCAGCAGGCTCGGATAAAGATCCTGTGTTCCATGGCTTAGAGAGGTAAACGCGGTCATCAGCAGAGCCAGAAACAGCAGCGACGGCAGATAGCCCCAGAGCGGGGATCGGCCGCGAGAAGCGATCCTCGGCTGGGCTATAGGCTGACGTTTGGCCTCAAGCTTGGCCTTGCGCGAGGCCAGCCACGCCGGCGACTCCTCCACCTTGAATCGCAGATAAAACGCCAGCAGCGCCGGCAGAGCGCCCAGCATGAACAGCACACGCCAGGGTGTCCACAGGCCTGTGCCATGCAGATGCGGAAAGAGCAGGCCATAGAGCGCCGCCGCCATCAGGTTGCCGACAACATAGCCTTCCTGGAGGAGCCCTGAGAAGAAGCCGCGCCGCTCGGCCGGCAAGACCTCCAGCGCCAGCGCCGCACCAACGCCCCACTCCCCGCCCATTGCAATCCCAAACAGAGCGCGGCAGACCAGAAACAGCGGCAGACTGGGCGCAAACGCACTCAGCAGTTCAAAGACGGAGAAAGAAACGACGTTGATCATCAAGGTCGGACGTCGGCCATACCGCTCCGCCATCAGGCCAAACAGCAGCGCTCCCACCGGTCGCATCGCCAGTGTCCAGAAGATCGCCTCCGCCACCATCGGCAGCGTCGCGTGGAATTCAGCTGCAACCGATCGCAGGCAAAGCGTAAGCAGGAAGAAGTCAAAGGCATCCAGCGACCAGCCGAGGAAGCAAGCTGCAAAGGTACTTCGCTGCACTGCCGTCAGCCGTGCCCGTGGCGCTTTTCGAGCGATGTCCTCCACCACACCCCTTCATGCCGTACCCGTTTGTCTCTCTCAGAAACAGAAACGATCTGCGCCGAAGCACAGATCGCTCCTGACGCCTGAGAAAGAGTTAGCCCTTTGCTCCGGCAGCCTGCAGACCGTTCAAGCTCCCTGCTGTAAGGCCGTCTTGCGCTTCGTTGTAGTTCTTGAGCAGCTCATGATGGAGGCAGTACAGCGCGAGCTCCAGCCTGTCAGAGACACCCAGCTTGTCATAGACCTTGCGCAGATAGTTCTTAATCACCTGTTCGGTCGTCCCGATCTGGTAGGCAATCTCCTTATTGCGCATGCCGCGGGTAATGCAGCTGATGATGGCCAGCTCTTTCTTCGAAAGCTTCGGCTGTATCTTGGGGTTTGTAAGCGCCGTGGCCTGAGCACGATAGGCCTCGATGACCCAGCTGATCGACTGGTTATCGATCCACGTCTCACCATCGGCGATCTTGCGCACACACTTTATCAGCAGATCGGGTGAGATCGAGCGCGGCACGACCCCGCGAACGCCGCGCCGATAGAGCTCTACCGTATTCGCCTCGTCGCTCTCCGTGATCTGCACGATAAGCTTGGCATTCGGCGCCTGACGAACAAGCTCCGGTACGGCATCGACCATGCCGGCGATCAGTTGCCCTTCGAGCAGGACTACATCCGTCGGATAGCGGGCGAGCGCGGCATAAAGATTCTCCAGCGTCTCCACCTGCGCGACCACGCGAACATCGTCTTCCACCGCGAAGATCTTCTTCATGCCGACGCGATAGATCGCCTGGGAGTCGGCCAGGATGATGCGAATCCCCCCACCTGCCCCGTTGTCCTGATCCCGTTCGCCGCTTTGTGTAAACCCGTTGATAGGTGTTGGATTCATCCGTCTAAGCCTTCAGATAGTACTCGTCGATAACTGCAGCAGCCTGTTCCCGATTGCCTTGCTTCTCATGCCGCACAACCCGCCCGCGGCAGTGAATCTCTACATCGTTCGCCGATCCCATGATCTCGGATGGCATCTCGATGGTGAACTCAATTAAACTATCGACCTGCGGCAAACGGTCCCCCACAAACAGCAGGCCGTTGGCGGAGATGTCTTCGGTTACAGCTTCAAACCGGTCGTTATTGGCTCGAACGTGAATCGCCAACTTCACGGGAAAGCGCACTGCCGAGCGCAGAGGATTCTCCCCTGTCGCCTTCTTCCACTGGGTCAACTCTGTTCTCCGCGGTTCCGAGTGTAATACGTCCATAGAAGCCCTTCCAGAGGCTCAGCCGAGTGTATCCCACCTTGCGCTAAGCAACGATTCTTTTTTCGTCGCATCTAAGCACCGACGTGTAGATAGAGGGCGGCCGATCCCCCTACCCAGGCCTTGTCTCGATTATGATCTACGCCCATCATGAGACCCCGCCCTAAGCGCACCATGCTGATCACCGGCTGCATCGCACTGCCATCCGGCCATACGAACATCAGGCGCACCTCCGCCTGCGTGGGTCCGTGCGGCGTAGCAATCACCGGTTCGAAACGGACCCGCTCTTGCAGCAGGTAGCCCGATCGCTGATCGCACGGGATCGTCAGCAGTTCCGCCATCGTGGGCCCAAACTGAATTCCCTTCCCAGCGAACGAAAACAGCGGCTTCAGCAACACCTCGCTGAGCTCTACCGGCAACCTGCTCCGATCCTCCAGCCATGCATCCAGAAAGACCGCCCGCGGCACGGCGGCATGGTGCAGGTACGGCAGCGAGAACTTGCTCGCGCGGAAGTACCAGTTTGGGTGCCCAGCCCACTCCACCTCCAGATCCGACCGCAGATCGAAGCCCGGGCGAATCCCCTCACGGTCCATCTCATCCGCGATTGCGCGATTGAAGATCCTCCGGATTGGCACCCATCGATCATCGCGCTCGTACTCGAGCCGCCGGCCGCTCTGCCGTACTTTGGTGATGTCCACCGTGCGAACGCCCAGGCGGTCTTCGATCACCTGGAAGTCCGCCCGCGTCTTCTGCAGCTCCGGCGTCACCTCGAGCAGCACGACCTCCGCCGGATCGTGCCCCGCCACGATCACATCCTGCAGCACCCTCCAGTAGCTCGACCGGTCATGGCCGCCCAGGTGCCATTGCAAGTGCGGATCCAGGCCATAGACTTCCGAATAGGCCGCAGCCAGCATGTCCTCAAAGCCAAAGACTGATGGGAACGCCTGCAGCTCCACCAGGCGTACACCCAGCTCGCCATCCGCTTCACGAACGAAGCCGAAGTCGACCGTCATGAAGTGCGGCGGCTTGATTCCTTCCGGCTCCGGCAGGCGATACTGCTCCGGAATAGCGTCTGTGCTGGCAAGCAGATAGTCCGGGTTATCGAGGAGCTGCGCGGTAAGCTCCTTGCCGATCTCCGCCATGCGATGGAGCAGCGTCTCCGGCAGAAACACCGGTGTCTCCGCGATGCGAAATCCCACCGGCGTCCGCACCGCAGCCTCGACCGTCCGCAGCAGCCGCGCATAACTCTCGTCCGTGTACCGCGCGTTGAACCCCCGCCGCAGATCTTCGATCATCCCGATCTATCGCCCTTCGTCTCGACGTCGCGAAGCACTCAAGCTTCGATCAGAAAGCTTCCATCCTTCATAATCAACTCTTCTCCATCCGCATCGCCCAGCCAGATGTTGAAGCCGAGCCCGACCACATCGATGTGCGTGGAGGACTTCCAGGGAGCTCCGGTGTGTGCGCCATACGGGTCGCCAAACGCGATGTGGACGCCAGGAAACTTCTCATCCTGGAGAATATTGCCGATCACTTTCTTGACACCGATGTTGGTGCCGATGGCAAATTCGCCCACCCTGTCCGAGTTCGCGTCCGTGTGCGTATACGCCCAGAACTCCCGCTCGAGCGCCTTGTTGTCCGACTTCACCTGCGTAATCCGGTTGCCTTCAATGTGGATCGTCAAAGGCGTCTCCCGCAGGATGCCAAAACGCTCACACAGGAAGTCACCAACGACGCCGTCGACCACAAAGACGCCGTTGACCTCGGCGGGTGCGGTGAAGCACTCTCCGCCCGGCAGGTTGCCCCACTTCTCCCGGCTGATGATGCCACTGGTCTTGAACCAGCGGTAGTCCGCTGAGAGCTCCACGTGCAGATCCGTTCCCGCCGCCGTGGTCGCGCGCACATACGTCGCCTGCCGCACACGGTCCAGCACCGCCTGGCTCAGCCGGTCGACCGCCCCGAAGTTCGCGCACATCCCTTCCACCATCACCTCGGGCGTGATGTTCACCATGTGGGCGTGGCGCATCTTGCGCCGGTTCACCACGTCCGTCATCTCCATGCGGCTGCGCAGCTCATTCGGCTGCACCGTCACTGCAAAGATGCTCACATCCGAGCTCTCCATATCCTCAAGCACAACCGCCGGCATCTCCAGACACGGCCGCGACGCCACCTCTTCCAGAATGAAACCGTTCCATCGGCAGCCCGCGCGGTCGAGCGCGACGGCCAGAGAGGCGGCGATCTCCCGGCAACTCCGGTCGGCGATCAGCGTCACCTTCTCCTCCGGCTGCACGCGCAGACACGTCTCGACCGCATTCCGTGCGCCCGGATCAAACGCCTTCGGATACTCGACCTCCCGGAGATCCGTCCTCTGTCCTACCGCCTCTTCACTCATAGCCTCAGTCAATCTCACACCTCATCCGCGCTCACTCGTTTAGCCTGCATCATAATCGCGAGCTCTACTCTGCCTTCTCTGATGCAAGGCTGCCCATCACCCTCATGCAGCTTGCTACAGCACGCACATCCTGTACACGATCACTTGCCCTCTAAAGCCCCATCCGCGTCTCCGACGCCATAAAGTCCACCACATCGCGAAGATTCCCTGTCTCGCGAAAGACCTTCAACTGGCGGTCCGCGCCCGATCCCTGCTCCAGCATCTGCCGCACATAGCCGATCTCGCGCTCGCTGCCGAGCGCCCGCATCTCATCGCCGACGAAGTTTAGGTACTCATCGATCAGCATGCGCAGCGGAACCTCCTCCTGCTTGCCAAAGTCGATCAGCTTACCCTCTAGGCCATAGCGTACGGCGCGGAACTTGTTCTCCATCAGCAGCGCCCGCGAGTACTGCCGGTAGTCCACGTTGAGCGAGTGCAGCCGCCACAGCGTCGCCGCCGTCGCCTGGATCAGCGCCGCGATCGCAATCGACTCCTCCGCCCGCAGCGGAATATCGCAGATCCTTACCTCAATCGTGTTAAAGAACGGATGTGGCCGGATATCCCACCAGATCTTCTTCGCGTTGTCGATGCAGCCGGTCTTGATCAGCAGAGCCACATAGCTCTCAAACTCCGAGTAGCTCGCGAAGGCATCCGGCAGATTCGTCCGCGGAAAATGTTCGAAGACCTTGGCCCGATAGCTCTTATACCCTGTCTCCATGCCCTGCCAGAACGGCGAATTCGTCGAGAGCGCCAGGATGTGCGGCAGAAAATAGCGCAGCGAGTTCATGACCCGGATTGCCGCCTCTTTGTCCTCAATCCCAACATGCACATGCAACCCGAAGATCAGGTTCGATCGCGCCACGAGTTGCAAATCCTCCACTACCTGCGCGTACCGCGGATCGGGGTAGATCTCCTGGGATCGCCAGTCGGCAAAGGGATGCGTCGCTCCAGCCACCAGCATGAGCCCATTCTCCTCGGCCAGCCGCACCATATTTCGTCGCAGGTCGTACAAATCCTCAGCCGCCTCCTGGATGTTTTGGCAGACGCGCGTGCCCACCTCGATGACTGACTGATGCATCTCGGCTTTGACCCGCTCTTCCAGCCGCAGCTTCCCCTGCGCCAACATCTCCGTCGAAATATGCGACCGCAGATCGCGCGTCTCCGGATCAACCGTCTGGTACTCCTCTTCAATTCCAAGCGTGAAGCTGGGCTTCATAGCAAATCCTCACTCGGCTCAGGACACCGATCTCTGCTGCGTCTCTCCGCTCTGCAAGCTGCTACTTTCCCTTCGCCGCCCTGCTAGCCTTTACGGCAGAAGCTTTGGTCGTCGGGGTCGCCGGCTTTACAGGTGCTGCTTCCTTAACCGAGGCAGGCTTCTTTGCAGCGGGATCCTTCTTCGCAGCCACTGCCTGAACCTGCCGCGCAACACCCGGCTCGCCGTTCAGCAGACTCAGGCAGCGGATCTCGCCGCGCATCGCCGGATTTTTTCGCGCCTTCTCGACCGCCAGCCGCGCCACCGCCTCCACAATCCAGTGGAAGCTCTCCTGACCGACCGAGTAGAAATCCGCGTCAGGCGCCGGATTCATGAAATCAATGGCGTACGGCACGCCATCCTCCACCGCGAACTCGACCGTATTCAGGTCGTAGCCGAGCGCCCGGCAGAGCGTCAACGCGTCGCGTTCCACCCGTGCCAGCAGCGCCGGATCGTACTGCGGCGGGTCCTGGATGTAGCGCTGCTCATGCGGCCGGCGCGGGTCGTACGGCATGATCCGCACCTCCTTCTGCCCGACAACATAGCAGCGAAAGTACTCGTCGAAGTTCACCGCCGCCTGCAGCGTCATGCAGAGATCGCGCGTCAGGTCATAAGACCGGAAAAACTCCTCCCTGTTCTGCACGTGAAAGACGTCGCGCCAGCCGCCGCCATCGTGCGGCTTCAAAAACGCTGGAAAGCCCACGTACTCGAAAACCGCCTCCCAGTTAAGCGGATACTCCATATTCCGCAGCGACTCCGTATTGATCTGCGGCGGATAGTTCTTATGCGGCAGCAGCACCGTCTTCGGCACGGCGACGCCCAGCTTGCTCGCCAGCGAATAGTTGAAGAACTTGTCGTCCGCCGACCACCAGAAAGGATTGTTGATCACCTCTGTCCCGGTCAGCACCGCGTTCTTCAGGTACGCCCGATAGAACGGCATGTCATGCGAGATCCGGTCCACGATCACCGCGTACCCGCACGGCTCGGCCATCGTCACCGCGCCCAGCGTCACCGGTTCCGCCTCGATGTCCTTCAGGCCCATGGAATTGATCCGATCCACCAAGGCCCCCGGAAACGTGTTCTCCACCCCGAACAGCACGCCGATCTTCTTTTTCATCCACTCATCTCCATAGCTCGAGGCTGTTCTTCGTTTCTTTGTTCTCTGTTCTATTTTTCTGTTCTTGAATTCTTTTACTTTTCTGTTCTCCGCCTCTGTTCCCACCCTAAGCCCTAAAGATAATGCTCCACCATCCGCAGCCACACCGGCCAGTCGTGCACAGCACCATCTCCCCAGATATCCAGCCGCACCGGGATACCTTTTGCATGCAGTACGCCGGCCATGCCCTCGTTTGCACCTCGGCAGATATCGTGCTCGCCCGCGGCCAGCACATAGGTCGCCTGCCTGTATCGGTCCAGATACCAGCTGTCGTTCAGCTGTTGCATATAGATCGCCGGAGAGTGGAAGTACACATCCTCATCGTAGTACCCGCCCAGAAATCGTTGCGGGTTGAAGATGCCGCTCATCGCCAGAAATCCGAGGAACTCCTCCGGCCGCCGCAGCGCCAGGTTCACCGCATGAAAGCCGCCCATGCTGCACCCGGCCGCGACCGCCCGCAGCCCGCCTCCACGCTGCTGCATCAACGGCAGCACCTCTTCCAGCAGATAGCGCTCATACTGCATGTGCCGTGCGATACGCCAGCGAGGTGGAACGCCGCCGTTATACCAGCTCTCCGCATCGACCGAGTCCACGCAGAAGACCTGGATGCGGCCCTCGTCGATCTGCCGCCTGACCGCGCCAACCATGCCGCGCTCTTCAAACTCATAGAACCTGCCGCAGGAGGTTGGAAACACCAGCACCGGAGTCCCCTTTCGCCAACCCTCGGCGGCAAAGGTCAGCATCTCCATATCGCGCCCGAGCGCACCTGAAAACCATCTGTGGTACTCCCGCTGCAAACTCGTCTCCTCTGCTCCTTCTGCTCGTCTTGTGCCATCCTAGCGCAAGGGGGGCGAGGCCACTGCAAGCGCGAAACACCATCGATTCGGCCGCCGCAGACCCTGACGGAGCTGCTTCCCTAGAGCCCGGCTCGTCTCATGCATCACCGGCCGCAACACTCCGCCCGGCTCCGGTCCTCAATCCGGAGCTTGCGGCCAACCCCCGCTATCAGCTCCGAGTCCTTCAGGGTGCCGCCATCCCCGCGGATCGCATCATCACGGTCTATCTCCCGGCCGCGTACCTCACCGAGCCCGATCGCCGCTTTCCCGTCTTCTATCTGCAGGATGGCCAGAACCTCTTCGACGGCACAACATCCTACCTACCCGGACGCACCTGGCGCGCCCACACCACCGCCGATCGCCTCACCGAAATTGACTGCATCGAACCCGTCATCCTCGTCGGCATCGCCAACGCCGGCAACGACCGTATGCCGGAGTACACCCCCGTCGCCGACCCACAGCTCGGCGGCGGCCGCGGACCGCTCTACGGAACGCTTCTGCTTCGGGATCTCAAGCCGCTCATCGATCATGAGTTCCGCACGCTGCCGGATGCGCGGCACACCGCTCTCGGCGGCTCCTCCCTCGGCGGCCTGATCTCTCTCTTTCTCGCCCTTGAGCATCGCGACCTCATCGGCAAAATCGCCGTGCTCTCGCCGTCTCTCTGGTGGAACGGCCGCAGCATCCTCCGTCTCGCTCGCCGCGCCAGCGTCGATCCCCCACTCTCCATCTGGCTCGACATCGGAACGGCGGAAGGCGCACACCATCTCCGCGACACCGATCTGCTCTTCAGCATCCTGGTCGATCGCGGCTGGGAGGCCGGCCGCACTCTGGCTTATCAGCGCATACCCGGCGGCTTGCACAACGAAGATGCTTGGGCCGATCGCTTCGGCGAGGTACTTGCCTTTCTCTTTCCAGCAGATCGTCCGGCGATTCTTCTTCCCGAGACAGGTTCAGATTAACAAGACCCGTCCCGCAGCCGAACCTAGGTCACTCCCAGTAACCTGTTGCGCCCTCCGCGCCGGCATTGCATCTTCCCCGGCTTTCCGCGATACTTAGGTGTTGCGTGGCTGGTCATCGTCTGTCGTCCCCGCGCCTCTCCGGGCTCTTCGCCCTCACCTCAGTTTCGAAAGGCAATCTCCTGTGTTGATGATCCGTTTGTCGCGCGTCGGCGCCCGCAAGCAGCCCCACTATCGCGTCGTTGTAATCGAAAAAGATCGTGCCCGTAATGGCCGCTCCCTCGAAGTCGTCGGCACCTACAACCCACGCACCAATCCGGCAAGCGTTGACCTCAAGCGCGAGCGCATCGACTACTGGACCAGCAAGGGAGCACAGCTCTCCGAGCGTGTCGGCAAGCTTATGTCTGCCGCTCCTGTGGAAGTTCCCGCAGCCTCCTAAGTAACTCTCTCTGGGTATTGCTGGGATGTTCGTGAGTGCCTAAAGATCGGCCCATTCTTCCAACAAACTTCCTTTAATGACGCGGCTGGCGACGTAAACTCATCTTCGTGCGGCACTCCACTAGGGTGTCGCGCAAGGGGAGTTCACTCAGGTTCGATTTTCGGACTCTCCTACGCGCGGTTCTGTTCGCATCAGCTCTTCGTCCTCAGATCCCCTGTGAGACGGGACGTTCGACAGGAGCATGAGCAGCCCGCGTCATTCCCAGGAGGTTGAGAGAATGTCCGAAGCTACGGCTCCCCCGAATGAGCCCGTCGAGCCCATTGAACCATCGATCGATATGCGGCACTTAGTCCAGGCAATCGCGCGGTCGCTGGTCGATGCACCCGATCTTGTCCGTGTGGATGTCATTCCAGATGGGGAGACCACCATCCTTCGTTTGCATGTCGGTCCGGGTGATATCGGCAAGGTGATCGGCAGGCAGGGACGAACCGCGCGCTCCTTCAGGACCATCCTCGGCGCCGCCAGCATGAAGCTCAAACGCCGCTACTCCCTCGACATCGTGGAAGCCGAATAGGGGCGTCCGCGTCTCGGCACGCCTCCATCCTCGCCCTAGCCAAACCTAGACCGTCTTCGCAGCGTTCAGGCAGGATCGGAAGTACTCGAGCGAGCGCTCCAGCCCCTCGCGCAGGCGAATCTTCGGCTCCCATCCCAGAAGCTCCTTCGCCCGCGTAATGTCCGGCCGGCGGCGCAGTGGGTCGTCCTGCGGCAGCGGCTTGAACGTAATCGGGTCCCGGCTCCCCGTCACCGCGCGAACCTCCTCGGCGCACTCGAGAATCGTCCACTCCTCCGGATTGCCGATGTTGACCGGCATCACCTCGTCCGACTTCGACAGACGCACGATGCCGTCAATCAGATCCGAGACATAGCAGAAGCTTCGCGTCTGCGATCCATCGCCATAGATCGAGAGTGGCTCGCCCCGCAGCGCCTGCATCATCAGGTTTGAGATAACCCGGCCATCGTTCGCCTGCAGCCGTGGTCCGTAGGTATTGAAGATGCGCACCAGATGCGTCCGCACGCCGTAGTAGCGATGGTAGGCCATCGTTGCCGCCTCGCTGAAGCGCTTCGCCTCGTCGTAGACCGAACGCGGTCCGACCGGATTGACGTTGCCCCAGTAAGTTTCGACCTGCGGATGCACCTCCGGATCGCCGTAGCACTCGGAGGTCGACGCGTGCAGGTATCCCGCGCCGTACCGCTTCGCGATCTCAAGGGTGTTCATTGTGCCTGCCGATCCCACCAGCAGCGTCTCAATACCCAACCGCGCATAGTCCACCGGGCTCGCCGGCGAGGCCATGTTAAAGACATAGTCAACGCGCCCGAGATCGAACGGCTGACATATATCCTTCTCCACCAGATGGAAGCGAGACTCTCCCCGCAGATGATCCACGTTTGCCGTACTGCCCGTCGACAGATTATCCACGCCAAGGACCGTATTGCCCTCCGCCAGAAGCACGTCGCAGAGGTGTGAGCCCAGAAAGCCCGCGGCCCCGGTTACAAGAATTGTTTGCGCCATCGTCGATCTCCCGTGACCGCCGATGGCCCTTTCGGGCATACGGCGGCTTGTGTCTATGGTCTGGCGGGTAGACCGGCTCGGCCGCGCGCTCGCCAGTTCCGTTTTGCCGTCTGTAGAAGTACAGCAGCGGCTATCCATCAGCCGCTCCCGGCCTACGCCTGGCGCTGTGGCAGAGTCGCACCGGCAGACTCGCGCATCGGATGCGCCGTCGGCCGGCCTATGCTGATATAGGTGAACCCAAGCGCTGCCATGGTTCCCGGGTCGTAGAGGTTTCGCCCATCGATCACAATGGGATATCGCAGCGTCTTATGCAGCCGCGGCAGATCCAGCGTTACAAACTCGGACCAATCGGTCAGCACCAGCAGCGCATCGACGTCCTTCGCGGCGGCATAGGCGTCATCCGCGTAGCGCAGCTGCTTGCCCTCAGGCAGAACCTCCATGGCGCGCTCCTTCGCGGCCGGATCGTAGGCCACGATCGAGCATCCCTCCGCCAGCAGCATGCGAATCATCTCAATCGCCGGGCTGTCGCGGATGTCGTCGGTCTCACCCTTGAAGGCCAGCCCCAGCACGCCGAGCTTCTTGCCGCGCAGCGTCCACAGCGCCGACCGCACCTTGGCCAGGAAGCGCCGCTTCTGCGAGGCGTTGATATTTTCCACCTCGCTTAGCAGATTGAAGTTGATCCCGAACTGGTCGGCCACCGAGCGGAACGCCGCCACATCCTTCGGGAAGCAGGAGCCGCCGTAGCCGATGCCCGGCCGCAGAAACTTCGGCCCGATCCGGCTGTCCAGGCCTATTCCCTTCGCGACCTGCTCCACATTCGCCTCTGTGGCCTCACACAGGTTCGACACGGCATTGATAAACGAAATCTTCAACGCTAGGAACGCATTCGACGCGTGCTTGATGATCTCGGCGCTTTTGATGGACGTATTCAGCAGCATCGGCGGCGCGCCGGCATTGCAGACACCACCGATCGCACCCGGCTGGTTGTAGTAGCTGCCGCCGGTCAGCGGTTCGTAGATTGCCCCCAGCACCTTCACAGCCTCCGGCGTATCCGCCCCCACGACGATGCGGTCCGGATGCAGGAAGTCCTCCACCGCCGTTCCCTCGCGCAGGAACTCCGGGTTCGAGACCACATCGAAAAGCCGCTGCTCCACGCCGTTTCGTTCGATCGCCCGCCGAATCCATTCGTTCGTATAGACCGGCACGGTGCTCTTTTCAACGATGACCTTGTAGCTGTTGATCGATCGCGCAATCTCACAGGCGACCGCCTCGACATACGAGAGATCTGCATCCCCTGTCTCGCTCTGTGGCGTGCCGACCGCTATAAAGATCGCCTGAGCTTCGCGTGTAGCCTCCGCCAGGTCCGTCGTGAATCGCACCTTGTTATTGCGGTACCGGTTGAGAAGCTCTGGAAGATGGCTCTCATGGATCAGCGTGTCGCCGCCCTGGAGCGCTGCGACCTTGCGTTCATCGTTATCGACACAGAGTACGTTATGGCCAATCTCTGCAAAGCAAACAGCGGCGACAAGGCCGACATAGCCCGAACCAACAACAGCAATCGAAATGGAGTCACTCATGGGTTTTTGCGAAATTCCCCTTTTGGGTAAGAATACCCGACCTTGGTCGGACGCCTTTGTACCTTTGGTCAAAGAGCCCTGCACAAAGGTGACATCCCTATGGGGTCTTCCGTGCGGGGGAATTCGCCGGATAACCTGTGCGCTCAGGTAAACTATCCTCAATGGACCCGCAGAGAGTGCCGACACCGCCCATGATGGGTGCTCCTGAGAGTCTGCCATCGTCCGGCTCTTCAGGAGAAGCGACCCTCTCTGAAGCGCTTCTCACCCTTCGCAAACGCAAGTGGGTGCTGATCATAGCCGGCATCCTCGGCCTCGCATACGGCGTCTTCAAAGTACTCTCCGAGCCTCGTGAATACGAGGCCTATGGCCGCATTGAGGTCCGCACCGGCTCCTCCAATGAGTTCCGCGTCAACGGAGCCACAGGCTTCGACACTGGCTCCAATAAAATGCTCACCGAAGTCGCTATCCTCCAGAGCGACTCGCTCATGCTGAACGTCGCTCGCCAGATGAAGCTGCAGGATAATCCCGACTTTCTTGAGGTTAAAGGGCCTGTCCCGCACACCTCGCTCGATGATCCCGCAATCCGCGATGCCGTCGTCGCGCAGCTCCAGGGCACCCTCTCCTTCCAGCTCGTGCCGAAGACGGACATCATCCGCATCGGCTATACGTCCATCAACCCCAAGCTCGCGACCGACATCGTCAACACGGTTATATCCAGCTACATCCACCGCAGCTATCAGACCCGCTTTGAGTCCACCCAGCGCGTGTCGCAGTTTCTCCAGGGGCAGCTGGACGACCTGAAGCAGCAGGTGGAAACCTCGCAGGAGCAGTTGATCCCCCTGCAGCGCAAACTCGGCATCCTCGGCTTTGATCCCAATCACAATCAGATCTCAAGTGAGGTGGAAGACCTCTCCCGTGCCGCCGGCCAGGCGCGGCTTGCTCGCATCATCGCTGAATCGCGCTACCGCATCATCTCCGGCATGGATCCGGACACCATCACCGGCACCATTGACAACACGCCCGGGACCGTTCCCGGCGAGCTAAACGCGCTGCGCGGGCAGATCGCCACCGCGCGCGCCGGTTACGCGCAGCTCACCTCCACGCTCGGGACCAATCATCCGCAAGCCAAGGCGGCACGCGCACAGATCGATCAGCTGGAGCGCGAGATCGCCTCCGAGCAGAATCGCCTGCTCATTCAGGCCAAGCAGAACTACATCGCCGCCAAGGCGAACGAAGAGCAGACCAATGCCACGCTCGAACAACAGAAGAGTGAGGCCTACAAGCTCGGCGACGCGCTGATCGACTACCAGCTCCGCCAGCGCGAGTTCGAGACCAACCGCACCCTCTATGAAAGCCTCAACCAGCGGCTTCGCACCGCTGGCGTCCAGGCCGGTCTTGAGTCGCTCGATATCGAAATCGTCGATCAGGCCGAGCTGCCCTCAACCCCTGTCGTCCAAAACCAGACGAGCGTCATCATCACCACCCTCGTCTTCAGCCTGCTGGGCGGCATTGTCATCGCCTTCCTGCTCGAAAGTCTAGATACCGGCCTGCGCGGCGTCGCCGAGATCGAGCAAATCACCGAACTGCCGTCGCTTGCCGTCATCCCGCGCTCGCGCCGCAGCTCAGCCGAAGAGGCGGCGCAGCTCACGACAGCACAGCGTAACGTCGCTGTTCTCTCCAAGCCGAAGTCGCAGTTTGCCGAGGCCTTCCGCTCGCTTCGCACCTCGCTCATGCTCTCAACAGCCGGCCACCCCCCGCGCATCATGCTCTTCACCAGCGCGACACCCTCTGAGGGCAAGACGACTGCCGCCACCAATCTTGCGGCGGTGCTGGCCCAGGGCGATGCGCGTGTTCTGCTGATCGACGCCGATCTTCGCAGGCCGAACGTGCACCATCGTTTCGGCCTCAACGGCCGCGTCGGTCTTACAACGCTGCTGACCGGAGCCACCACGATCGAGCAGACCATTCAGCACGTTCCCGAAGTCCCCAATCTCGACGTTATCTCAAGCGGTCCGGTTCCCCCACTGCCCACAGAGATGCTAGCCTCCGAGTCCATGCGCGCGCTGCTTGAGAAGCTTGCCGGCCTCTACACCCACGTCATCATCGACTCACCACCGATCCTCTCCGTGACTGATGGCGTCATCCTCTCGCGTGAGGCGGATGCTGTCGTCCTGGTCGTGCGCCACGGCAAGTCCAACAAGCATGTCGTTCGCCGTGCGCGCGATCTCCTCCTCCGCTCCGGAGCCTCCATTACGGGCATCGTTCTCAACGCCATCGATGTCTCCTCACCGGAGTACTACGGCTACTACGGCTACTCGAAGTACAACTATGCCGCTGCCGATTCAGGAACCTGGGAGCCTCGCGAAAAGCCCGCGCAGCGCGACGACGCTTCGTCGGAGAAGGAAGAAACGCGATGACCATCCGCAGCCCCTTCCGGTCTTTCCCCCTCTGCGGCCGAAAGCCGGGCGTTGTGGTCACATGGCTCAGCGTCGTATTGCTGGCCATTGCGGCTCTGCTTGCTCCCTGCCGCGTCTCCGCGCAGTTCAGCGGGCCCACCCCGAACGCATCCCCGGCCGCCAATGTTCCGGTCAAGGTCACCACCGACCCCGCCATCCTCTATCCTGGCGAGCGCGAGATCGAGCTCGGCCCCGGAGATCAGATCAGCGTTCATCTGTACGAAGCAAGCGACTACAGCCCGGCTCCCCTGCGTCTCAGCCTGGACGGCTCCATACAGCTGCCGCTTATCGGTGTGGTTCACCTCTCCGGGCTTACCCTTCACCAGGCAGAGGATCTGATAGCCCGGCGTCTAATCGATGCCGACATGTATCGAAGCCCGCAGATCAGCATCCAGCTGCTCGAGTCTCCCAACCAGATCATTACAGTCACGGGAGAGATCCACGCCGTCGTTCCGGTTCTCGGCAGCCATAAGCGGCTCTTTGATGTCCTCGCCGCGGCCGGTGGTCTCCCTGCGAACGCCAGTCATCTCATCACCATCAATCGGCCGGGACTTGCCGATGCCATCGCCATCGATCTCGGCCCCGATCCCCTGCATAGCGCTCAGGCCAACATTCCCGTCTACTCGCGAGACACCGTCATCATCGCCCGCGTGGGCGTGGTTTACGTCCTCGGCGCCTTTCGCACGCAAGGCGCCATACCGCTCATCCAGAACTCCCCGCTCACGCTCATGCAGGTCGCTGCCCTGGGCAATGGCTATGGCTGGGAAGGACAGCTTGACGATCTCCAGCTAATACGGACCGTCGGCCTCCAGCGCAACGTTGTACATGTCGATATGAAGAAGGTCCTTAAGGGTGAGGCGCCAGATCCTGTTCTGCAGACCGACGACATCGTTTTTCTGCCCTCCAACTCCATTCGTGCCGCCATCAAGGTCGGCGGCATCAATACCCTCTTCGGGATTCTTTCAACCATCATCTTCTCCGTTCGCTAGCCGCATGCATCGACTCCTCCATGCTTCCGCTCCGCCCGCGCGGCCTCAGAGGCTGACGTGACACCTTCGAGAAATCTCCGGCTTGGCTATCTGGTCAGTCATCCCATCCAGTACCAGGCGCCGCTGCTCCGTCGCATCGCATCGGAGCCAGGCCTCGATCTCCGCGTCTTCTTCGGCTCCGATCTATCCGTCCGCAGCTACAGGGACGAGGGCTTCGGCGCCAACGTCGAGTGGGATGTTCCGCTGCTCGACGGTTATCACTCCGAGTTCCTCCCCCTCCTCCGCGATACGCGCACCATCTCCGTCATATCGCCGATCAATCGCGGCATCTATAACCGCCTCCGCGCCCGGGACGGATCGCCCGCCATCGATGTCCTCTGGGTCCATGGCTACGCCACCGTTAATGCGCTGCACGGCATGGTGGCCGCCCGCGCGCTCGGCATTCCCGTCCTCCTGCGGGCCGAGTCCTGGCTCAAGGATCGCGAGCGCTCCGGCGTGAAGCTCGCCGCCAAGCAGGCCTTCTTCCGCGGTCTGCGCCACATGGTCGACGCCGTCCTCCCTATCGGCACGCTCAACTCCGAATACTGGACCCACTACCTTGGCGAAGAGACACCGCAGTTCCTGATGCCCTACGCCGTCGATAACGACTACTTCCAGGCGCGCAGCCGCCAAGCCATCGCCGGCCGCGACGCACTCGCCCGCGAGCTCGATCTTCAGCACGGCCGACCGGTCGTTCTCTTCGCCTCCAAGCTCCAAACCCGCAAGCGTTGCGAGGACCTCGTCGACGCCTGCCTCCGCCTCTCGGCCCATCTTCCTAAAGACCGCCAGCCCTACCTCCTTATCGTCGGCGATGGCGAGGAGCGCGCCAACCTCGAGCGCAAAGTCGCGGACGCCGAACGCAAGGCCGCCGGCGTCCGCTTCTGCGGCTTCCGCAATCAGTCCGAGCTCCCTCGCTTCTTCGATCTCTGCGATGTCTTTGTGCTTCCCTCGCGCCACGAGCCCTGGGGCCTCATCGTCAACGAGGTTATGAACGCCGGCCGCGCCGTCATCGTCTCGGACGACGTCGGCAGCCAGCCCGACCTCATCACCGACGGCGTCGAAGGCTGCGTCTTCCCCGTCGGCGACGTTGACGCCCTCGCCATTGCCCTCCTGCGCGTTCTCGCCACACCCGGCACCGCCGCCGCCATGGGCGCCCGCGCCCGCGAACGCATCTCAACCTGGAGCTTCGATCAGGACATCCTCGGCCTCCGTGCGGCGCTCGAGCACGTCGGCCGTCGTCTCCGCGCCTGACTACCTCTCTCACCAGCCTTGAGCAGTCCGCTGGTACTATGCACAGGACTACGTTCTCAACCATGCGCCTTCTTCACATCATCGGAACCATCAGCCCGGAGGCTGGTGGTCCCACCGAATCGGTTCGTTCCCTGCTCAACTTCGGCCCACCGGACTACCGCGGCGAGGTGGTCACGCTCGATGCTCCGGACGCTCCCTTCCTGAAGGAGCTCAACTTTACCGTCCATCCGCTCGGCCCCGGCAGGGGCGTCTACGCCTATGCCACCAGGCTGCGGCCATGGCTCCAAGCCAATGCGCACCGCTTTGACGGCGTCGTCGTCAATGGCCTTTGGCAGTACGTTGGCTTCGCCGCCTGGCGCACCTTCGCCGGCAAAAAGCCCTACGTCGTCTTCACCCACGGCATGCTCGACCCCTACTTCAAACACCGCTTTCCCCTCAAGCACCTGAAGAAGTGGCTCTACTGGCTCTCGGCCGAGTACTGGATTCTGCGCGGCGCCTATCGCGTTCTCTTCACCACCGACGCCGAAGAGCGCCTCGCGAAGCAGAGCTTCTGGCTGCATCGCTGGAAGGGCTTCGTCGTCCCCTACGGCGCCTCGAGCTCGCTGGCCGATCCCGCCCAGGAGCTCGAAGCCTTCTACGCCCACTGCCCGGAGCTCCGCGGCCGTCGCTTCCTTCTCTTTCTTGGCCGGATTCACTGCAAAAAGGGCTGTGATCTGCTCATTGACGCCTTCGCCCGGGTCGCCGCGCTCGACCCCTCGCTCGAGCTCGTCATGGCCGGCCCGGATCAGCAGCACTGGTCGGCCGAGCTCAAAGCACGCGCCGAATCCCTCGGTATCGCCGGCCGCGTGCATTGGCCGGGCATGCTTAAGGGCCTGGTCAAGTGGGGAGCCTTTCGCGCCTCCGAGGCCTTCGTCCTTCCCTCGCATCAGGAAAACTTCGGCATCGCCGTTGCCGAGGCCATGAGCTGCTACCGCCCGGTCCTGCTCGCCGATAAAGTCAACATCGCTGAAGAGATCGCAGCCGATGGCGGCGGCCTGATGGAGATCGATACCCTGGACGGCACCGTCCGTCTGCTGGAGCGCTGGATTCGCCTCTCGCCCGAAGAAAAACGTCTCATGGGCGAGCAAGCGCAGGAGATCTTCACCCGCCGCTACGACATGCGCCGCAACGCCGCCCGCATCATCCGCCTCTTCGACGATGCCCCCGGCATGCCCCGCCGCGCGGAGTCTCAGCCATGAGCCCGGCAGCCAATCCAATGCCGGATCCTACGCCAGAGTCCAAACCAAACTCGCGGCAACCCCACTACAACGCCGCCGATACCATCGACTCCGCAACAGCGGCTGATCCCTATAAGCGCCCCGCCTTCTCAGCATCGGATCGGCTCCGCCGTCTCACCTGGAATCTCTGCCGCCTGCTTTTGTTCCGGCCCTCTCCCCGCCCGTTCCACGCCTGGCGCAGCATGCTGCTTCGTCTCTTCGGCGCGCGCCTCGGCCCGGAGTGCCACATCTACCCCGGCGCACGCATCTGGGCTCCCTGGAACCTTTACGCCGCGGACTCCGTCGCTATCGCCGACGGCGCTGAGATCTACAACCCGGCTCCCATGACCTTCGGCTCGCACGCGATCATCTCGCAAGACGCCTATCTCTGCGGTGCCACGCATGACTACAACCGCGCCGACTTTCCTCTGCTCGCCTATACAACAGAGGTCGGAGCCTACGCCTGGGTGTGCGCTCGCGCCATCGTCTCGCCCGGCATCAACCTCGGTGAAGGCTCCGTGCTCGGTCTCGGCGCCATTGCCACCCGCTCGCTTGAGCCCTGGGGCGTCTACGCCGGCGTCCCCGCACGCCACATTAAGGATCGCCAGCGCCCGCAAGGCGACACGCGGACATAGAAAAACCCTCGGCGTCGAGGGTCTCTCCTAAAATGAACCGTACTTAGAACCTGTTGAGTAACTCCAAGGATGCCGTCATCTCGACCGGAGTCGTGCCATTCTATCGCACGACGGAGTGGAGAGATCCCCGCATTCTGCCGTTGTCGTTGCTTGTTCTTTCCAAGAGTGCCGCGGTATGAGTTTCTAAACACTTCTGAGGAAAGCCGTCATCTCGACCGGAGTCGTGCCGTTCTATCGCACGACGGAGTGGAGAGATCCCCGCATTCCGCCGTTGTCGTTGCTTGTTCTTTCTCCTGAAGCGCCGCGCTACGAGTTGTAAACAGGCTCCTAAACCATATCTGCACTTACGCGCGTAGCTTGGCCAACAGATCTGTCGGGTGCACCGGCTTGGCCAGGATCTCAAACTCATGACCCTGGATGCGCGCCTTCTCCAACAGGTCGGCCGTGGCGGCCTGCCCGGAGAACAACAGAATCTTGCATGCGGGAATCTTGCTTCGGGTGATGATGGCCGCTTCGATTCCTGTCATGCCCGTCATGATCACGTCGCTGATCAGCATGTTCGGCTGAAAGGAATCGAGCGCCTCGACCGCCTTCTCTCCACTAAACACTGCGCGTGCTTCAAATCCGGCTTGGTTCAAGATAATCGCCAGCGTATTCGCGATCACCTGCTCGTCGTCTGCTACCAGCACGCGAGGCTTGGAGTGATTCGATGTTGACTCTGACATACGTTTCAATATCCCCGGGGGTAAATTTACTGCGAAGGGGCCGGCTACGTTCGCGCCAGCTCGTTGAAGGTCTGCAAACAAGGGTAATGATACGCTGAGCGCAGGCCTTCAAAGACTCCGCCCTCTGAAAAACTCCCGGGCCTGTTTGGCCGCCCGGAAATCCGAATTCGCCTTGCCTTATGCAGCCAGCCATCATCCGTGCCCAACGTGTGGAGAAGTACTACGCTCAGCCGAGCGAAAATCGCATCCAGGTCATCTCCCCCACCGACCTGTCGATTCCCGCCGGCGAGATCATCGCGCTGCTCGGTCCCTCCGGCTCCGGCAAGTCCACCCTTATGCGTATGCTCACCGGCCTCTCCAAACCCTCGGCCGGCGAGGTCTTCTGGCATGAAAAGCCCATCGTCTCCGCCAATGTCAACGTCTCGATCGTCTTTCAGAGCTTCGCCCTCTTTCCCTGGCTGACCGTCCTTGAAAATGTCGAGGCGCCGCTGCAGGCCCGCGGCATGGAGACCGCCGAGCGCCGCAAACGCTCGCTTCACATCCTTGACACCGTCGGCCTCGACGGCTTCGAGCTCGCCTACCCCAAGGAGCTTTCGGGCGGCATGCGCCAGCGCGTCGGCTTCGCCCGCGCCCTCGTCGTCGAGCCCGAGGTCCTCTTCATGGACGAGCCCTTCTCCGCCCTCGACGTCCTTACCGCGGAGAACCTCCGCTCCGAGCTCCTCGAGCTCTGGCAGAAGAAGACCATTCCCACCCAGGCCATCTTCCTCGTCACCCACAATATCGAGGAAGCCGTCCTGCTCGCGGACCGCATCATCGTTCTTGGCCGCAACCCCGGCCACGTCCGTACTGACTTCAAGGTCTCCCTCGCCCACCCGCGCGATCGCAAGGCCGCCGCCTTCACCCAACTCGTCGACTACATCTATAAGGTGCTCACCCAGCCCGACGCCCAGCCGCCCGCCCTTCCGCAGAGCTCTACCGGCAAGCGCGTCCGCGATCAGCGCCTGATGCACTACCAGATGCTCCCCCACGCCCGCCCCGGCGGCATCGCCGGCCTGCTCGAACTGCTGCTCGACCACCATGGCAAGGACGACATCTACAAGCTGGCCAACGACCTCTCCTTTGAGGTCGATGACCTGCTTCCGATCGTGGATGCCGCCCAGCTGCTCGGCTTCCTCACCGTCACCGAGGGCGACGCTGTCATCACCCCCACCGGAGCCGAGTTCGCCAACTCCGAGATCCTCCGCCAGAAGGAGCTCTTCCGCAACGCCGCCGTCGAACACGTCCTTCTGCTCCGGCAGATCGTCCGCGCCATCGAGGCCAAGAGCGACCGCACCGTCTCCGAAGAGTTCTTCCACGACATGCTCGACGAGCAGTTTTCCGAGGAAGAGACCCTTCGCCAGCTCGAAACCGCCATCAACTGGGGCCGCTATGCCGAGCTCTTCGACTTCGACGCCTCCCGCCGCCGCTTCTTCCAGTCCGAAGAAATTCCGCCCGAGCTCGAGAACTCCGCCGAGATCGACGCATGATCCCAACTCACGAACTTGTCATTCTGAGCGCAGCGAAGAATCCCCGCACTTCGTTTTCAACCACGGAGCGAAGCGGCATACACCTTTTTGACTGTCTTTCCGAGCGAAGCCAGGATCCCCGGCGAGCGCACCTGCTTGCTGGTGTGGGAAGCCGAGAAACCTGTTTCTCCCCATCACCACAGAGCAAAGCGACGCGAACACCCCATTACGGACTACACCATGATTGACCTCCGCCACAGCTTCGCCTCCATGCGCCCTGGCGAGACCCTCGCCCGCTCGCAGGCGCTCCGGCGCACCTGGCCCGTTGTGCTCGATCTCGTTGTCGCCGTCATCGGTCTCGCCTTCTTCTACGGCATTGTCCGCATCGGCCACTACTGGTTCGGCCATCCCGTCCCGGCGATCGAAATCTCCCTCAGCCCGCGCGCGCTGCCGCTCTACGCCTTCTACTCCGTCGTCCGCATCTCGCTCGCTTACTTCCTGTCCCTGGCCTTCGCCATCGCCTACGGGTATATCGCCGCCTACAGCAAGCGCTTTGAGGCCCTCATGCTTGCCGCGCTCGACATCCTCCAGTCCATCCCCGTGCTCAGCTTTCTGCCCGGCGTCATGCTGGCCATGGTCGCCCTCTTTCCCACTCGCCAGATAGGCGTTGAGCTCGGCGCCATCCTCCTCATCTTCACCGGCGCGGTCTGGAACATGGCCTTCTCCTTCTACTCCTCCCTGCGCTCGATCCCGAAGGAACTCCGCGAAGCTACCGAAGTCTACGGCTTCTCCCGTCTGCAGCGCCTCCTTCAGCTCGAACTTCCCTACGCCGCCATCGGCCTGATCTGGAACTCCATCATGTCCGTCGCCGGAGCCTGGTTCTTCCTCATGGCCTGCGAGATGTTCGTCCTCGGCCCGCGCGACTTCCGTCTCCCCGGCCTCGGATCCTACCTCCAGACAGCCGCCTCCGTAGGAGACGGCCACGCCATCCTCTGGGGCCTGACCACCATGGTCACCATCATCGTTCTCACCGACCAACTCATCTGGCGGCCCGTCATCGCCTGGAGCGACCGCTTCAAGTTCGAACAGGTCGAAGGCAAGCCCCGCGTGCGCTCCCCGCTGCTTCATCTCGTGCAGAACTCCCGCGTCCTCCAGAACCTCGGCAGCGCCACCATCGAACGTCTCGAAGAGCGTCACTACCGTACCGTCGCCCATCGCCGTCAGACCAGACTTGCGCGCGTCGCTCAGGGCATCACCCGGCCCGGTCATCCCGCGTCCTTCATCTTCCGTATCTCTCTCGGCCTTCTGCTCGTCATTGGCGTCCTGAGCCTGGCCGGTCACGCGCTCACCCTTCTGCGCCACGTCCGCCTCGATCAACTGCTCCACATCCTCAAAGGCGCAGCCGCCACCTTCCTCCGCGTCAACGTCGCCCTTCTCCTCGCCTCTGCCTGGACCATTCCCGTCGGTGTCGCCATCGGCTTCCAACCCAAACTCGCCCGCATCGCCCAGCCCCTCGCGCAGATCGCCGCCTCCGTCCCCGCCACCGCGCTCTTCCCCGTCCTCCTGCTCGCCCTTATTCGATATGGCGGCGGCATGGGCATCGGCTCCATTGCCCTTATGCTCCTTGGCACCCAGTGGTACATCCTCTTCAACGTCATCGCCGGCGCCATGGCCATCCCCAACGACCTGAAAGAGGTCGCCACTCTCTTCCACTTCTCCCGCTGGCAGCGCTGGCGCACTGTCATTCTCCCCGGCATCTTCCCCTTCCTCATCACCGGCCTCGTCACCGCCTCCGGCGGCGCCTGGAACGCCTCCATCATCGCCGAGTACTTCCCACTCAAAAACCAGATCCTTCAGACCACGGGTCTCGGCAACCAGATCTCTGTCGCCACCGCCGCCGGCGAGTTCCAGATCCTGCTCCTCGCCACGATAGTCATGGCGCTTATGGTCGTCACCATCAACCGCCTAGTCTGGCGTCCACTCTTCCGCCTAGCCGAAACCCGCTACCGCCTTTAGTCCCGCACCGCCACCACAAATCTCTTGACATCAACCGCCCCCACAGGATGGAATGGTGCACAGAAAGGCCCGAAATAGCGTCAACTATCCCGGGCCGGTTGATTAGAGCTTCATCAGAAGAACCACCGCTGCAAGCAGCATTGCAAACAGTATCAGCAGAACAGCTCCGGATACCGTCACAGTGCCCTGAGCTTTGGCTATGCCAAGTCGCTTCAAAGCAACCACCTCCTTTCGTTGTGAAACACGCCCCGGGGCTCTCAACCCCGGGGCGATGTGTTTTCGCGCTAGGCGAAAACGTCTCCATCACACCGCAGGTGCCGTGCGCTGACGCTCGAAAGAAAGCAGCTCAAGTATCACCGGCAACTCCTTTATCCGAGCCAGGCCTCCCGCAATCGCTCTCGCAAGAACCCCGCCGCCGCTCCGCGTCATCTCATGGACATGAGCATCGATACCATCAAACTCGGCACACAGGGCGCCGTCGTCTCCCGCGAGGGTCTCGGCTGCATGGGCATGAGCGAGTTCTATGGCGAGCGCAACGACGAAGAGTCGGCCGCCACGCTTCTCCGCGCGCTCGACCTCGGCATCACCTTCCTCGACACCGCCGACGTCTACGGCATGGGCGATAACGAAGAGCTCGTCGGCAAGACCATCAAACCCCGCCGCGACGAGGTCTTCCTCGCCACCAAGTTCGCCAATCTCCGCAAGAAAGAGGACCCCACCTTCTGGGGCATCTCTGGCAAGCCCGAGTACGTGCGCCAGGCCTGCGACGCCAGCCTGCAGCGCCTCGGCCTCGATCACATCGACCTTTACTACCAGCATCGCGTCGACCCCGAAACTCCGATCGAAGACACGGTCGGCGCCATGGCCGAGCTGGTCAAAGCCGGCAAGGTCAAGTATCTCGGCCTCTCTGAAGCCTCGCCCGCGACCATCCGCCGCGCCAACACGGTCCATCCCATCACCGCCCTCCAGACCGAGTACTCCCTCTGGGAGCGCCACGCCGAAGACGACATCATCCCCACCTGCCGGGAGCTCGGCATCGGCTTCGTCCCCTACTCGCCCCTCGGTCGCGGCTTCCTCACCGGCACCATCACCAAAGACACAGAGCTCGACAGCAAGGACTTCCGCAAGTCGCGCTATCCGCGCTTTGCCGGAGAGAATCTCGATAAGAACCAGCTTCTCGTCGATCGCGTTCGCTCCATCGCCGATCGTAAGGGCGTCAAGCCCGGCCAGCTCGCACTCGCCTGGGTCTTCGCCAAAGGCAGCGACCTCGTTCCTATCCCCGGAACCAAGCGTCGCAAGTATCTCGAAGAAAATGCCGCCGCTCTCGACCTCCACCTCTCTCCCGAAGAGATCGAGGAGCTCGAAGCCGCGGTTCCACTCGATGCCGTTGCCGGAGATCGCTACACAGCAGCCAACATAAAGAACATCGACCGATAAAGAGCTGATTCAGGCTCATGCCCGTACCGCAGCAAGAGGTAGCCGGCGCATGAACCAATGCGCCGGCAATCGTTACCACCTACGCCTTGCCCGCCTCCACCTCGAACGTCATCTTGATGTCGTCGCCCAGCACACTGTCGCCCGACTTCAGATTTCCGTTCCACACCAGCCCAAAGTCCTTGCGATTGATCTGCGTCGTTGCAGAAAATCCGCGGTGTGGCTTGCCGTCCATTCCAACCTGCTCCTTGCTCGGCTCATCCAGGTGCAGCGTCACCGGCTTCGTCACGCCATGCATCGTCAGATCGCCGTAGACGTCATAGCCGTCCCCAACCTTCTTGACGCTGGAGCTCTTGAACTCCGCTGTCGGGTACTTCGCCGTATCAAAGAAGTCCGGACTGTTCAGATGCCCGTCGCGCTTCGGCTCGCCCGTGCTCACCGACTTCACATCGATCACCGCCTCCACCGAGCTCTTCAACGGATTTGTCGCGTCGAAGTTCACCGTACCGCTCTTGATTGAGAACCGGCCATGCACCGTAGAGATCGCCATGTGCTTGATCGAGAAATCTACCTCGGAGTGCGCCGTGTCGATGGCATACGGCACGCTCTGCGCCTGCGCCGCGGCACCCGCCAGGATCAATGTAGAAAGAGCAAGAGACGCTGTCGTCACGTGCATCATAGAAGCCTCCAGAAAGTTCGTTCTTACTGCGTTGAGGTCAGGGTGCCGGGCGTCTCGGCCTTCGTCCGCACCAAGGGGTAACTCTGCTATCCGGCGAGCCGCTCCTCTCCCGAGCGTACCGCTTCTGCCAGACGCTCTTCTTCCAGCCGATCCTTCGCCAGCCGCTCCTCCCGGCTCCGCGTCTTCCGCGCCGCCGTGCGCTCCTCGTGCATCGCCTTCGCCGTCAAGCCGATCGTCTTCAACCCCGAGCGCATCCGGCTCCGCTCCGCTGCGCTGAGACCCGTCATAATCCGCTCGATCTCCTGCTCGTGCCGCCGGAACACATCCGTAATCAGCTTTCGACCGCACGCCGTGAGCGAGACAACCCGCACCCGGCGGTCCTCCACACTGCTGATACGCTTCACCAGCCCCCGCTCCTCCAACCGGTCCACCGCCGAGGTCATCGACGCATTCGTCAGCAGCACCTTTTCCCCAATCGTTGAGATCGGTAGCGGCCCTTTGTGCAGCAGCACCTCCAGCACCGCAAAGTCGCTCAGGCCCAGGCCTTCCTCCGCCACGCTCGCCTCCAGCACTTCGCCTATGGAATGGGTCGCGCGCATCAGCACCGTCCACAACTTCGTCGCCGTTGTCTGCGCATCCCGTGTCATGGCCGAACCTTCCTGCGGTACTAGATAGTACGACATCGAAGAATGATGCAAAAGATCATCGATCAGGATCTTGGGAAAGCATTCCTCTACCGATCGCGTCTCTAATTCGCAAAACAAGATCGTCTCGGGAACAAAGCAGGGCAAGCAGCGGTCTAAGTGACCCTGGCCACACATTTAGATCGCGCCCACGGAACGCAGCCTTGGCATGCCTGGGGAGGCTCCGGCATCTACTTCCGCCCACTCCCGGCCCCCATCGCCGGCGTCGCCCCTTCGCTCTCCCCCGCTACCTTCGGGTAGTACCCGGTCCGCGTCCGTACCTGCAGCTTGTTGTAGCCCTTCTCCTTCGCGTCCACATGGATCTGCCGGTATCCACCCAGCGTCGGCGACTTCGTCGACCGGTACGCGATCGAGTACTGCGTGCGAATATCCTGCGCCACCTCAGACGTAATCGCGTCCACCTCCTTCAGCGACTTCGGAAAGTACGAAAGCCCACCCGTCTGATCGCTCAACGTCTGCAGCACCCGCTGCGCGTGCCGCGCCTCCCGCTTGTCCGTGTCTGATCCGAATAAGAGCCCAATGCAATAGATCACCGGCCCATCCAGGTCCTGAATCTTGCGGATCGCCTGCTCAAGCGTCGCGCTCGACGCATTATCCTCGCCGTCCGTTACCACCAGCAGCACCTGCTTCGGCTTCTTCGCGTTCTTCGCCAGATAGTCCGCGCTCGCCACCAGCGCGTCATACATCGCCGTTCCGCCGCTTGCCTTGATGTATCCCAGCCCCTGCTGCAGCTTGTTGATGTCGCTGGTAAAGTCCTGATCGATGAACGCCTCCCAGGAAAAGTCCACCAGAAACGCCTCATCCTGCGGATTCGACAGCTTCACCAGGTTCAGCGAAGCCTGCTCGACCGCCTGCTTCTTGTCGTACATCGACCCCGAGCTATCAATTAAAATTCCCAGCGAGACCGGCAGATCCTCATGCCGGAACGAGCCGATCGTCTGCGGCACTCCATCCTCATACACGTGGAACGCGTCCTTCGTCAGATCCAGGATCGACCGCCCGCTGCTGTCGATCACCGTCGCGTTCAGCCGCACCTCATACGCATCCTGCCGCAGCGTGTATCGGCCATTCTCCCGCGCCAGCGCCTGCGCCGTCTGCCCGGCCGGCTGCGCCTGGTTACTCGCTGCCGGAGTCGGCACATCTGGGTCAGGCGACTCCACCGGATCGCGGTCCACCGTAAGCGACGGCGGCTGCGCACCCTGTTCCTGCGCCACACTCTGCGCCGGCACACCAAAACTCAGTAGCCCGGCCACCACCGCCACCCAAAGCCAGCTCACACTAATCCGACGGTGCATAGTACCCCTGGCGAAAGTGCACAGCCAGCAGCGGTAAACCCGGCGGCGGCAGCAGTCGCACCTTCAATTTACGCCAGTTCCCGTCATGCTTGATATTGTTCGGCCGGTACCCGATCACGTACTGGTTGCGCAGCTCCGCCGAGATCCGCGTCGCAATATCCCCCATATCGCCCACATCCGACACCCGGAACATGCGCCCGCCCGTCATCTCGCAGATGTCAGTCAACAACAAGGGGCCCAGCTGCTCTTCCTGGGTCGGCGCATATTGGTCGAAGATCCCGATCGAGTAGAGCTGCATATCGCTCTCCTTCACGACACGCCGCAGCTCATTCTCCGTATACCGGCTCCGGTTGTCGCCACCGTCCGAGATAATCAGCAGCGCCTTGCGGTCATACTTCGCCTGCCGCAGCTTGTTCGCACCCAGGTAGATCGCGTCGATCAGCGCCGTCCGGTTCTGCGGCTTCAGCATCACCATCCGTGCCTCAACATCCTCCACATCGCTCGTAAAATCGACGATCACTGCAGGCCGGTCATTGAATCCCACTACAAAGTACTCATCCTGCGGATTGCTGGTCCGCAGAAACTCGCTCAGCGCTTTCCGCGCCCGTGCGAACTTCGAGTTCATGCTCCCGCTCAGGTCGAACACAATCCCGATCGAGACCGGCGCGTCCTCGACCGAGAAGCTCTTCACCTCCTGGATCATGTTGTTCTCGATCACCTGGAAGTTCTCGCGCTCGAGCCCCGTCACCAGCCGATTCATCGGGTCCGTGACCGTCATCGGCACCAGCACGATATTCACGTCCACCCGAATGCGCGCGTTCTTCCGGCTCGTCGCCAGCTCCGCTGCGTTCGTTCCCGAGCCGTCCACCACCGGCTTCTTCTCCTCGGGTGTCTTCGGCTTTGGCGGCGCAGGATCGGTCTTCACCTGCCCCAGCGGGTTCTCCTGCGCGGACGCGCTTCGGCTCAGCGCCCCGGCCACCAGCAGCCCCAGCAGCACCGTCAGCAGCAGCACCCAGCGCGCTACCTGGCTGCCCGCGCCCTTGCTCCCACACGATCCTCGTGCGTCACACATAATCCTGCCCGGCCCCGTCGCGACTTCCTGTCCCCGGCAGCCGTCGCATCCTCCGCCGAAGCCCTGCACGTCGCCGCCCGTCCTGCCGATCTCTACGAGAAAAACGCCTGCATCGGGCTGCCTGCCCGCAGACTACACCCTGTCCCACCCCTCGCGCCTTAACAGACTGCAACCACTCGCCACCCAATCAAAACGCAAGTACCCGGCTCATCGTCAGCCTTCCTCGACATCGCGCTCCAGACTCAAATGCAGACCGCATCGACTTTGCAGGCCGCATCTAAGTACTCGGGTCGTCGCCGAAACGCACTTCCCTCTGCTGGAGGCGCTTCCATTCAACCCGTTACCCAGGCGTTCGGCAAAGCCCTGTCCGGGGCGATCCTGCTTCTCATGGGCTGCACCGGCCCTGTACTCTCCCAGGCGCGAGATGCCAGCAGCCTCGAGGACACGCAGTCCGCCAACTCAACGCCGCTCGCAGCCTCCGCGCCCGCCGCGGCTCAAAACTTCTTCGGCCGGCTCGGGCAGGCCTATCGCGCAGATTGGCATCCGGACCCCAACGCACCGGCCGCCGAGGTGCTATCCCGCCGCGGCCTCCCGTCCCCGCTGACTTCGCCGCCCTTTCCCGCCTCTGATTGGTCCTACGGCGGGTCGCCCGTACTCGGCGAACCCGACACCAATACCTACCCGCTCATGACCGCGATCAACGGGGCCAAGTCCAGAACCAAGATCTACGGCTGGCTTGAGCCCTCGGTCAACGGCAGCACATCGCGCGATTCAAACTCTCCTACCCTGAACGACGTCTACTCCAATCGCCTGGAGCTCTCGCAGTTCGTCGTCTATGTCGAGCGCCTGCCGGATACCGTCCAGCGCGACCACATCGACTGGGGCTTTCATCTAACCTCACTCTTCGGGTCGGACTACCGCTTCACCACGGGTAAGGGCTACTTCTCCGGCCAGTACATCACCCACCAGAGCCTGTACGGCTTCGATCCCGCGCTCGAGTATGTGGACCTCTATCTGCCGCACGTCGCCCAGGGACTGAACCTGCGGCTGGGCCGCTACATCTCCATTCCAGGCATTGAGGCCCAGCTTGCGCCCAACAACTACACCTTCTCGCACTCGCTGCTCTACGCCATCGATCCCTTCACCGACACGGGCCTTCTCGCAACCGTCAAGCTCTCCGACCAATGGCTGGTGCAGGCCGGCATCTCCGCCGGCCACGACGTCGCACCATGGACCAACGACGCTAAGCCATCGGGCACGCTCTGTCTGGACTACACAACCAAGTCGGTCAGTGACAACTTCTATCTCTGCGCGAACGGCATCAACAGTGGTGCCTATGCATACAACAACCTGCAGCAGTACGACGGCACCTGGTACCACAAGTTTTCGAAATCCTTCCACATGGCGACCGAAGCCTGGTACATGTACATGCGCGGCGTTCCCGCGAATGGCGGCCCCATTCAGCCTGAGGCGAACTCCCTGGGTGCCGTCTGCCTGCCCGGCCAGCCGCGATGCACAGCGCCCGAGTACGCGGCCGTCAACTTTCTGCAAGACCAGCTCTCCCCGCACGACTTCCTCAGCCTGCGCAACGACTTCCTCAACGACAAGAAAGGCCAGCGGACGGGCTATCAGACCCGCTACTCCGAGGCGACGCTCTCCTGGACGCACTGGATAGGATCCACCGTGCAGCTTCGTCCGGAGATCCGCTTCGACCATGCCTGGGATCGCCGCAGCTACGACAACGGCCGCGACCGCAATCAGCTGACCGTCGCCACCGACCTCATCGTCCACTTCTGAGCAGAGGCATATCAACCGAAGAAAGCCGTCACCTTAACCGCAGCCGTACAATCCCCCAGGAAAGCCGTCATCTCGACCGGAGCGAGACAGCAGTATCGTCTCGCGAAGTGGAGAGATCCCCGTATCTGTCGTTGCTGTTGCCCTCGCAGCAGAAGCTTCAGACCAACGCCACATTGCTTCAACCTCGGCGTCAAAGCAGCGGAACAGCAACCCGTCTGCATCTATGGAGAAGAACAACACACATATCTTAGCTTTTTGACAGGAAGACCCTCGCGCATGGACCGAACACTTCTGCCCGGCAAACCGTACCCACTCGGAGCCACGGCAACCTCAAAGGGAACCAATTTTGCTCTCTTCTCCGAAAACGCCACAGGCGTCTCCGTCTGCTTCTTCGACGAATCAGGCTCGCAGACCGATTGCGTCGCACTGCGTGAACGTACGGCGTACGTATGGCATGGACTGATTCGCAACATTAAACCCGGACAGCGATACGGGTACCGCGTTGACGGTCCATGGGAGCCGGAGCACGGTCTGCGCTTCAATGCAAAGAAGCTGTTGGTCGACCCCTACGCCAAGTCCATCTCGGGCGACGTGGACCCAAAGGCACCGATCTTTGCCTACGACCTCGAAAGTGGCGACGACCTCAAGCGCGACGAACAGGACTCCGCCGCGGGTGTTCCTAAATCCATCGTGATCGACAACAAATTCGACTGGGAAAATGACTGCTCACCCGAGACCCCGCTGGCCGACTCCATCATCTATGAGGTCAACGTTCGCGGCTATTCCATCCAGAATCCGGACGTTCCGGAGAAGATTCGCGGCACCTACGCCGGTCTCGCATCGCCCGCCAGCATCAACTATCTCAAGAAGCTCGGCATCACCGCGGTCGAACTGCTGCCGGTCCACCACTTCATTGACGAAGGCCATCTCGTCGATCGCGGCCTGCGTGACTACTGGGGCTACAACACCCTGGGTTACTTCGCTCCCATGGCGCGGTATAGCTCGTCCGGCGACACCGGCGGCCAGGTCAAAGAGTTCAAGGAGATGGTCAAGGCGCTGCATAGGGAAGGCATTGAGGTCATCCTTGACGTGGTCTATAACCACACCTGCGAGGGCAACGAGAAAGGGCCGTCGCTCTCCTGGAAGGGCGTCGACAACACCACCTACTATCGCCTGATGGAAGGCGACGGCCGGCATTACATGGACTACACCGGCACCGGCAACACCCTCAACATGATGAATCCGCAGGTCCTCAAGATGGTTATGGACTCGCTGCGCTACTGGGTCACCGAGATGCACATCGACGGCTTCCGCTTCGATCTCGCCTCCACCCTGGCGCGCGAGCTGCACGATGTCTCGAAGCTCTCAAGCTTCTTCGATACCATCAACCAGGATCCCACGCTCGCCGACGTAAAGCTGATCGCCGAGCCCTGGGACGTCGGCGAAGGCGGCTACCAGGTCGGCAACTTCCCCGTCGTCTGGGCGGAGTGGAACGGCAAGTATCGCGACACCGTCCGCCGCTTCTGGAAGGGCGACGAAGGCACGCTCTCGGACTTCGCCTATCGCTTGACCGGCTCGTCTGACCTCTACCAGTCCGACGGCCGCAAGCCTTACGCCTCCATCAACTTCATCACGGCGCACGACGGCTTCACCCTCTGCGACATGGTGAGCTACAACGAGAAGCACAACGAGGCCAACGGTGACAACAACACCGACGGCGCCAACGACAACGACAGCTGGAACATGGGTGCGGAAGGGCCGACCGACGACCCGCTCATCAACGAGATGCGCGAGCGGCAGACGCGTAACTTCCTCACCACGCTGATCCTCTCGCAGGGCGTGCCCATGCTCTGCGGCGGCGATGAGGTGGCCCGCTCCCAGCGCGGCAACAACAACGGCTACTGCCAGGATGATGAGCTGACCTGGTACGACTGGAAGCTCGATGAGCCGCGCACACGCCTGCTGGAGTTCACCTCCAAGCTGATCAACCTGCGCAAGCAGCACCCCAACCTGCACCGGCGCAAGTTCTTCCAGGACCGCACCATCAAAGGCTCAGTTATCCGCGACATCGTCTGGTTCAGCACGGACGGCAACGAGCTGAGCGAAGATCAGTGGAGCACCGACTGGAATCGCAGCCTTGGCGTTCTGCTTAACGGCACCACCCTGCAGGTGGCCGATGAAGAAGGTCACGCCGTCACAGACGACAGCTTTCTGCTTCTCGTCAACGCCTATCACGAGGGCGTCGAGTTCACGCTGCCGGAGCCGCCGCACGGCAAACCGTGGATTCAGCTGATCGACACCCAGCACATCGACGATCCGTTCAAAGAGGTTCCCTTCTCGGACAAGGTCATCCTCGGCGGCCGCTCCATGCGTGTCTTCCGTGATGGCCCAGGACCGCTCGGACCGGACTCCAGATCCACTGGGCAAGCCACCGCAGCGACGAATCCAACCCCAGGTAATCCGACCGCTGCGGTATAAGCAGCATTGCAAACGGAGCAAAGGAGGAACAGCTCGCAACGCTGTTCCTCCTTCGCGATCACCGGCGCATGCATCGTCTCACCCGTATCAATTCTTCGCCCGAATCAACTCCTCATAGAGCGCCACGGTCTGGTCCGCGATCGCGCCCCAGCTGAACATCGCCTCCACCCGCGCGCGGCCCGCGTTACCAAACTTCCTGCAGCGGCCCGGGTCGGCCATCAGTTCAGAAAGCCGCGCCGCCAGGTCCTTCGCGAAAGCCTCGCCATCGCTCGGAAAACCTGTAACCGGACCGGGCACAAATGGAACCAGGTAGCCGGTCTCGCCGTCAACCACCACCTCAAGGATTCCTCCTGTCGCGCTCGCTACCACCGGCGCGCGGCAGGCCATCGCCTCCAGATTGATAATCCCAAATGGCTCGTACACCGACGGGCAGCAGAAGACCTGGCAGTGGCTGTAGAGCTCGATAGCCTCCTCCTTCGTCACCATCTTCTCGATCCACACGATGTCCCCGCCTGCCGCGCGCGCAGCCTCCACCTTGGCCCGCATCTCCGCCGCAATCTCCGATGTGTCCGGAGCGCCGGCGCAGAGCACCACCTGCGTCCCCTTCGGCAGATATGGGATCGCATCCACCAGATGTGTCACACCCTTCTGCCGCGTGATGCGGCCGACAAACAGAATGTAGGCCCGGCTCGCGTCGACACCGTACGTCTCGAGCGCCGTCCGGCTCTCGGTTCTCTGATACTGCTCAAGATCGATGCCGTTATAGATCACGTGGATCTTCGCCTCATCGACGTCGGGATACGCCTTTATGATGTCCGTCTTCGTCCCCTGGCTCACGGCAATCACAGCGTCAGCATCCAGGATCGCAGTCCGCTCCATCCACGAGCTCATCGCGTACCCGGAACCGAGCTGCTCGGCCTTCCACGCGCGCAGCGGCTCCAGGCTATGCGTCGTCAGCACGAACGGCACGCCGTAAAGCTTCTTCGCCAGAAATCCTGCCATGGACGCATACCAGGTATGCGTGTGCACCACGTCGATCCCGCCCAGCTCCTTCATCTGTTGCAGATTCAACGCCAGCGCATCGACGGCCGTCTTGAACTTCTCCGTCGTACCGCCGGTAATCTCCTTCGGCGGCTCCTCGCCATGCACCTGCAGGCTCCCGGTCTCGCTCCGCTGATCACCCCAGCAGTGCACCTCGACCTTAATGCGTTTGGCCAGCTCGCGGCTGAGATACTCCACGTGCACGCCGGCCCCGCCATACACCGCCGGCGGGTACTCCCGCGTCATAATCCCGACCCGCATCTTTGCCTCATTCCTGCCGCTCGCCACACGCCAAGCAACGCTCCAGATTCTAGTTACCAAGGGTTGCCAGAGCAAACGAACGGCTAACCGATCGGCCGGCCACACACGTCATACACTGAAGGAGCACGACCCGATCGCGCTGCCGGAGGACCCAGACATGATCTTCGCTCCCGAGTCTCAGCAGGTCATCGATCACTTCGCTGCGGAGATCGAGGATCTGCGGACTATAGCCCGGCTGCATGCCCTGCCGACCGGCGCTCCGGAGCGCCTCGCCGCTCTCCCGCTTCGACTCTCAAAGGACGCTCGTCTTCGCTCCGACCTGACCGAATTCGTTCGATCGCTGCAGACCCGTGACCCCGATATGGCTCTGCCGGACGCTCTCTCCATGGTGCTGGTCGCCGTCGGCGGTCCTTCCGCGCTTGAGCGCAGCCGTGATCTCGCGGAGCCGGTCGATCTCACAGGCGGCTTTCTGGCTTCACTGGGCGGCTGGCCGGGCTCAGCCGTCGAGCCGCTGATCGACATCGACAATCCCCCCGATCATGATCCCCGCCTCGACCTCGCCGCGGCCGGTCACAACGAGTCTCTGCAAGCGGATCTCACCGGCAGGACCGGCGCGCACGAAATCGAGCCTGACCTCGCGTCCGGTGTAGTGCTTGATGAAGAGAGAACCCGGGATCCCGACGGATCCGTCAACCTCGCCGAGATCACGCAGGCTCTGGCCCGCCTCGAGCGCGGCAACCTCGAGCTCCGTCTGCATCTTGACTCGATCGATCAACGCATCTGCCGCATGGAGCCCCTGCTCGAAGCAGCGCCGGTCCAGGCAGTGCCAGAGCCTGAGCCGGACCCGCCGTCGCCACCCACTCTCCCTCCCTCCCCCTATCTACAGCTCACGGATGCGCCCCTGGTCCATCGCGGCTCCGATCTCTCCGCCGCGTCCTCGCCCCTTCGCGACCGAAACGACGATCGCAGTGAGCGCCAGGAGGAACGCCGCCACCGCGAGAGCGGAAACCGCGAAGGCTTTGAGGAACGCCGCGGTCGTCAGGGCGCACCTAACACCCACAATGGTCTTGATGCCCTCGATGATGTTGATCCCCTAGACCAGCTCAAGGAGCGGCGTCGCATCTCGCTTACCTCGCACTTCGTAGAGCCGGTGCGCATCCCGGCCCCGGCCCCGAGTGAGACACGTCCCACATCTGAGCCGGCCCGCCCGCCGCTGTCCGCCTCCCC
>CAXTRT010000004.1:0-130118 GCA_964246835.1 uncultured Acidobacteriaceae bacterium
GGTGGCGGGTTGGGGCTGATGGACTTTGATGGTTGCGCGCATGGTGTGTGGCTCCTTTAGGCTTAAAGAAGGAAGCCCGGCGGGGTGCGCCGGGCTTTTCTGCTGAGTTGTGGATTTAGTGTAGAGGGTAGATGGGGGTAACTACGCCAATGATTCTTGTACGTCGCTTCGCTCCGTCGTTAAGGCGAGATATGGGAGTTTCCCCTTCGACTCCGATTAGGGTCAGAATGCCGACTGAAAGAAAGGCGATGACGACTGGGAGGAGAGCGGGTCGGCCTCGCGGCCGATGGCCCGCGCATGACGATGATGCCGTCATGCATGGGGCACCCGCCCTTCGGGGCGGCGGTTGGGAGTGCTTGCCGGAACATAGACCTCATCTCAGAGGCGAGATGTGGGGCACCCAACTACTTCTTAGCGCAAAACGGCTCCTGGTTTGGAGCCGCTTGGGCAGTCTCCGCTACTGTCGCGATACGTGAACGGTAAGACGTTTACGACCATCACCTTATTTAAGGTGTCCTCCATGATTTGATAGATCGCGGTGGAACTTTTCGCCTGCACTAACCGTTGAAGGCCATTCCTGCACGTTTCCGGCACGTGCTTTGAAAGACTTTTCATGGAGTTTTGCTCAACGGTTGCCCAAACAAATGGGATTGGGCTCTGGGCTGAGCATGCTTCAAGGACTCTGGTAAGTTCGTAGTCTTGGCCAGTTGTCGGTGTATCCCTGATTTTGATCGCTACCCCAGCGACTCCATTTGTCCCACGATATGCATCTTCTCCGTAAATCGAGTATCGATTATCTACTCCATGAACCAGTCCGTAGTGCACGAAGGTATGAGCGGCATTGGCTTGCTCGACGAGCAACTCTAAAGTCTTTTCTTCATCACGCGTTCCTAACGCGGGAGGAGGAAACCGCACGGACAAGGTCTGCACTCGCGGCACCAAAACCCCCACTTCTCCGGGGTGCTTTCGCCGCCATTCCGGGATCGCCACATCGATCATGTTTGCTGGATTGAATATTGGCTGTTCATAGCTGATCAACCAACCATATTCTCCGCGTACTTGTTCCACGATGCTCAGCATGGGATCACCGCCCTGAGCTGTAAGGACAATCTCTCCCGCAACTTTCTCGCGAGCAAAAATGCACTGGCGTGTCTGAGCTTGCAGGCCAGCGCTGGATATTAGGAGAATACATGCTATCCGCTGTAAACACCCATGCATATAGCTCCTTCATTGATAGGCGTAATGTGGTGAGCAGACTGAGTTGCGACAATTTTTTATCCCAGTCGCGTCGATGACGGAAGATAAGCTGTTGTTGGCTTTGTACGCTTCGCTCACCTTCGGTGTTGCCGCACAGGAATAACTGAGCTGCTGATAAAGCTGGAAGCCGCACGGAAGCCCTAAACCGAATTTAGGTCTCTGCTGCTGATAATATCTAACAGGTCCTGGGCCATATCCGACAACATCTGCACCCCACTGATTGTGACCGGCGGGAACAACGGACCCTTCTGGACCACTCGCAGGTGATCCTACTGGCCACGCAGTACCTGTAACTTGGGTCACCGCACTGTATGGATTCACATACCCTGATTGATAACCGGCTGGTATATAGCAGCCGTCGCTTCCTAGTTGATTGTTTGCTTCAACAACAGTTCCGCCATCCTCATTGCCCGTCGTAGTGAGTGTCTGAAGAAAATCACTGGCTGTGGGTGCACCGATAGGGTCAGCGGCAGCCTGCCGGATGAACTGAGTTGATTCACCTGTTGGCATGGGGCAGACTGACACGTTGGTTTGTCCGCCGAGGAGCTGAGCCGACTGAGTTATGGTGCATGACTGTGCAGAGTAATTTGGTTGATATTGCGTGGTGAACTGGTCATAACTCATTGTTACCTGGCCCAGAGTGTTGCCGTTGACGCGGATATTACTCGAGACTGTGTCAGGCCCGGTATTAGCGATAGCACTATTTGTTGAGGATACGGCATTCGAGTTGTAGTTCCAAGGATAAGAGTAACTTGAACCATTAACTTGCGACACGTACTCGGTCACAGCACTGACCTGGTACGTATTTGGCATTAATGTAGTAAAGATACTAGCGTCAAAGTTGGGCTCTTGCTGCCAATTGTACTGGCAGGGATTGTTGCAGCTAAAACTGCTTTTTCGCCGAGATGCAACGCTGGTGAGCGAGGTACGGCCGAGGAGTCCGGCTTTGGTTCCGCCTGCCATCTCAATCCAGTGAATCTTGCCGTATGGCGCGTCTTTGGGCATGGTGTGGCCGTTGATGTCGGGGGTTCCCTCGCGCTTCCACTTGTCTACGTCAAGGACGATGGTCGCGCCAGGACTGATGTCGGTTCGTGTGAGGACGTACCCCATGTCGCCGGCGGTGATAACCCCGCCTATGCGGAGCACTTCGTCGGCTGTGTTGGTGA
Organism: uncultured Acidobacteriaceae bacterium; assembly: GCA_964246835.1. Taxonomy (GTDB): domain Bacteria; phylum Acidobacteriota; class Terriglobia; order Terriglobales; family Acidobacteriaceae; genus Edaphobacter. Next base: position 2,424 of record CAXTRT010000004.1, read on the forward strand.
CGGTGACCATGTTTGTGTAGTCGCCGTCCCAGCGCAGCGGGTAGGAGCCTCTTGCGTAGGCCGGCGGAGCGCTGGTCCTGAGCGGGATATCTTCGACAAGTTGATCGGGCGAACTGATCTGCGTAACGGCACCCACCAGAGAGCCTTTAGCCGCGGTGGTCTTGAGCGTGAGAGTTACGAGAGGGATGGCCTTCGCACGAAACGTCGACAGGATCGGCTCGAAGTCCACCTGGGCGGACGTGTGCGCGGCGAGTGTTCTTGAGGGAAGAGTCTGGGTGAGCGGGTCCGTGAGGGCGGCCTCGCGAAGGATAGGAGTGAACTCCACGGGTGAGTCGGTGACGTTGTGCACGGCGACGTGGGTTTCGGCAGCGGATTCAAGGCCTACCGCGGTGAGGCTGGGAAAGGTGGCTGTATGAGGGTCGTAGAACCGGATCGGTGCGGTGTACCCAGGGGCGGTTACTGTGCCGACTGCTCTCAGGGCATCGATGGCACCTTTTGAGCTCAGCTCGCACGACATTGTCATTCTTCCATCATGAAAGAGACGGCCGAGGTCCGCGGGATCGATCTCTTTCGTCTGGGCAGTTTTGGCAGGGATAATGAACTGTTCCGGTCCATGCCCGCAGCTTGCTTTGACGAGGATGCTGTCGGCTGAGGCGTTTGCAAAGGCGAGGTGAGCCTTGCTGCCCTGCGGCATCCAGAAGACTGCGTCACGCTCACCGGTGATGAAATCGGTGCTCAGGCTTCTGGGTGAGTCCACGCCCGGGCCGCCTGGAGTCGGGTAGAGGGTTAGCTGCGCCCCCATCTCCATAATTACCCCGCTGTAGTTGAGTTTGATCCAACCAAGCTCTTGGTGATTCAGGCCTGCATCCTGGAGCAAGGTTCCGAGCTCGACCAGTTTGCTCTCCTGCGGAACCATGGATATGTCTTTGAGCCTGGTCGCGATGCCGCTTGCCGTGTACACCGTGACTGATGTGCTTAGAGCACCAGCGCGGTTGTTGTTGAGCGTAAGAAGGATGCGCTCATCGGCGGTGTTGCCGGAGAAGAGCAGCAAGACTTCCTGTGGCGTATGCGGTGGGGTCGGGAAGGTGGGATAGACGACCGGTTTCTGGCCCGATGCCATAACGGCTGTTAGAAGTACGAGACAAACGGCTGGGAGTTTGGATCTCAGCATTGCACTCTCCGCTCTCACCGAATTTGCGGAGAAGACTGCGCTCTTTCGATACGATTGTCCAGTTAAATTTTGTTTGCGTTTATTAGACGAACCTCTCCCGGTAGGACCAGAGCCCAAGCCCGGGATTGGAGATGAAGAAGATCTCTTCGCCATCGACGATATTCCAGCCCTCCTTGAGCGTGGTTGGAGAGTAGCGCCGGCTGTACTGGGCAAGATCGCCGTAGGCGTAGCCGGCTCCCTCGATCTCAGCCTGCGTCAAGTGGCCTGGGCAGTAACGAATGGTGAATCGGCCTTCACTCGAGCCGTGGATAAGATGGGCAGCGGCACTGAGATTGGCAGCCAGCTGAGGGTCGCGCCGGACTGCTTCAAGCGTATTGGGTGTCCCGCAATAGCCATACGTCCGGATGAGTTGGTCGATGGCCGCGTCTTCGCCGAACTCGCAGATTCCGGGCCCAAGAACAATCAGCTCGGCATCGTCGGCGAGGGCCATGCGGGTGCGGTAGATCGCCTTATTGCCAAGCCAGGTGGAACGAAACTCATTCGGATCAAGAAAGACAACGGCCTTGCGTATCTCGCGATCGAGCATGAGGAAGTTGCACTGAACGCTCAGGGCCGCGGCGCGCTCGAAGCACTCCTGATCATCGCCGATGAAGAGCCCTCGCATGACGAGATGACCTGCGGAGTTCTTGCCTATGACTGTCTGTACGTACACGATCTGCGGAAGATCTGCCGCGAAGTGTTGGCTCGCGTAGTTGAGGACGCGGCGGACAGGCGTATCCACGCGACCCATCATGCGCTCCATGCCATAGACGGCTCCGAGGAAGTGAGAGCGATGGATTCCGAGAACGCCACCCGTGCCGATGAAGATGTTCTTCGAACCATTCGCCATGCCAACTACTTCGTGCGGGACGACCTGGCCGATCGAAAGAATGAGATCGTGTTCGCCGTCACGGAGCAGCTTATTGACCTGCGCGGGCCACGTATAGTCGACCTTGCCTTCGCTGACCTCATGAAGGAAGGGAGCAGGAACTTCACCCAGCGTGACGATGTCGTTACGCCAGTCGTGAACACGAAACAGCCCATGAGGGATCGACCCGAACATGAGCGTCATCTGCGCAGCGGTCATGGGCTTGTGCGTCCCGAGCGCGGGCAGTATGTCGACGAGACGGTCTCCGTAAAACTGCCGAGTGAGCTGTGTGAGCTCGCCTGACCTGGAGTGAAGGCGCGTAGAGTCCGGCGGGACTGCGATCACGCGGGAGCGCGGACCCAGCTTCGTAAGGGCATTAAAGAGGCCATCGCGGATCTGGTCGACCGAGAGCTCGGCCTTGGGGGATCCGTCGGCGAAGAAGAGGCTCATGCTGTCGGGACAGACTCCTTTCGCGACGAGAGGCAAGTCGCCTGAGTAGCTGGCGGCCAGGCCCGATCATACTCTGACGCCCAAGAGCCTCCGGCTTCCGCTTGTTTGTCTTTGATTGCTATTCTGCGTCACTTCGGTATACCGCGCAGTTCACAGTCCTTCATGCAGCTCATTCATGAGCCTTAGCTAGTGAACTACCGGAAGAATCAGCAGATGGTGTCACATTCGGAAAGACAGTAATACGTAAATGGGTGCTTCCGTACGGTACCAGGACCACGTGCTCGATAGGATCGTCGACCTGGCTTATACTCACATCCGGTAAAGGCGGCGTGAACTTCCGCTCCTTGTGTTCAGGATCCGTCTGCATCGTCCAGTCAGCAAGTCGCTTTGCCGGAACCGTTAGTTGCAGCGGCGGATGCGACCACGGATCGAGCGTCTGCTCCGGAGTCACAGTCCGTGTGTTGACGCTCACCAAGGTCTGCAACTTCGCTGGGTCGAGCGCCAGCCCGTAGTTCCAGGGTGTCTTCGGTGTCGCCTCCCAGCCGGGATACTCCGCGGTGGAGTATTTTGGCTCGAACTTGCTCGTCCAATCGGGCTCAATGTTCAAGGCATACACAAGCGGTCCGCGGTCCACGCCGATGCCGTCCTGCGGCCACCGACTAATTTGGACGTGCATGGGAAGCGTGAGCGTGATCTCATCGCCGGAGTGAAAGGTGCGGTGGAGAACGGCAAATCCTTTCGGCGTCCGGGTGACGGGAACCGGAGCTCCGTTCATGGCGAGCTTCGGATCAGGGCACCAACCTGGGATGCGAAGTGATAACGGGAATTCGACCGGCCGCTCGCAATGAAGTTTGAAGCGGATTTCCTCCGCGAAGGGGTACTGCGTTTCCTGTTTGATCTCAACCGGTGTGTTGTTCGCTCCGAGTCGCAGTTTCACGGTCGACGGCCCATACAGCACTGACGCAACGCCGCCGTCGTTCGTCGTCATCCACATGCGGATCACGTAATTGGGAAAGATGCGATGAACGTTGCCGCCGCAGCAGGCTGTGCGCAGGCCGGGGTTGGGCTGGAAGGCCATCATGCCGCCGCCATGCTCCTTAAACTTGGGCCAGTTGTGATCGGAGGTCAGCGTTGCCAGCACCTGATTAGGGCAGGAAAGGTACTGGAGAGCCTTCCAGTCCTTCTTGATGGCGCCCGGAGCGGCGTTGAAGCAGGCACGCTCAATGCGATCACCCCAGATGCCTTCGCCGCTGGCCTGCAGCATATATCCCCAGGACCAGGTGTGGTCCGCAATATCGCAGGTCTCGTGCGAATCGAGCGAGGTAGTGGTGCCGAACAACTCCGAGGTCGATGGTATGCCGTCGATCAGCATGTGGTGATCAAAGATGCGGCGCTGATCCTCGTTGGCAAATTTCAGGTACTCCGGCCTTCCGGTGTAGAGATACAGAATGGCCGGCTGCTTCGACGTTTCGGCGTAGGTTTCGCCGTGTGCATCAATCGGCGTGTCTCCTTCCACACGCATCGTTCCAAGGTCCGCGTTCTCCGGGTCATCGGCATACTTCCGGTATTCGGTCCAGGCATCTTCGGCAAGCTTGAGCAGGCGCGGATCGCTGGTTGCGGCATAACACCAGAGCATGTCCTCGATGTTGTTCACATTGCGTTTCGGCTTGCCGTATGAGGCCTGATCAGATAGATAGTGCCTCCGCATCGCGTCTGCGATTTGCGCGCAGCTCAGGCCACCCAGCGGCGCCTTTGCATCGCACATGCCGGCGACACCGCGGAAGAAGACGGTGTGCGGCCAGCGATGATAATCGGCCAGTGGATCCTGAAAGACCTCCGGCCCCAGATAGCCTTCCTTGTCCGGATGGGACATGGTGTCGATCATGGGTTGTGTCGCCTTCTGGAGAAGGGTATCGTCCTTAAGCAAGATGCCAAGGCGCGCGGCACCATCGATCCAGTAAGCTTTTTGCTCCCATGGCCACCAGACCTCGTACTCCTGCTCGGGAGTGAAGTAAGCGCCCTCTTTTTCTTGACCCCAGTAGTCCTCGGTAAAGGGCCAGGAGACCTCAGGCAGGTGCGAGCCGAGCCCTGCCGCCTGCTTCTGCAACCAGAACTTTAACCAGCCCTCAGGCAGCACCGTTCCAGGTGACAGCGCACGCAGCGCACCGTGGTACGGCACCGCATGATTTGGTTTTTCACTTTCGCCAGGCAGGGATGGCGTAGAGGCCGTCAGAGCGGCGGTCATCAGCGTCAGTCTTAAAAAAGTCCGACGGCTCAGTTCGTTCTGCGCCGGCGTTGCATCGTGAGCCATCTTCATCTCGTTCCGCAAACGCATACGCGCTGCGCTTGCTGGGTTGATCAGGCGGCGCATGCAGCCTGGGTCAGAGTGCGGTAGAGCAGGGACGCTCCAATGAGCGGTGCATCGTCGCCCAGCAACGATCGGCAGACACGTACGCGCTTCGCGATCATGTCGTACGCGTGGGCTTGCACGAACGCGATCAGCGGATCCAGAAGCAACGCGGCCGGCGCATTGCTGATGCCGCCGCTCAGGCAGACCACCTCAATACTGTTCAGGTTGATGAGGTTGACAAGGCCAATACCGACGTAGCGCACGACATCCTCCGTCAGCTTTCGCGCCTGCGGGTGTCCCTGTGCGGAGAGACGATACACATCGTCGACTGTCAGTTCCATAACATCTTTCTGGAGCAGTTGCTGAAGCTGCGGAATGCGTTTTCTACCAGCACGGACAATCGCGAGTCCACCGGCGTGCGCCTCCAGGCAGCCGCGCCGGCCGCAGTTGCAAGCCTGCCCCTCAAACTCTACGATCTGGTGGCCGAACTCTCCGGCGGTGTTCATCGCGCCATGGAAGATTTTCCCGTCGAAGACCATGCCACAGCCGATCCCTGTGCCGAGCGTGACGCTTGCCAGGCTGCGCATGCCTTGGGCCTCGCCGACGAGATACTCCGCCCAAGCCGCGGCGCGTGTGTCCTGTGCAACGTAGACGGGTACGTTGAAACGGGACTGTATCTGCCTGCTGATGCCGACATCCTTCCAAAAGATATTGGGCGCATAGACGACGGTGCCGGTCTCGGCGTCTGCGGTGCCGGGAACACCGATGCCCATGCTTGTCAGCATGTTGCAAGATGTTCCGTGCTGCAGCAGAACGGCATCGATCGTCTCCGCAAGAATCCGGATGACGGCGTCTGGACCGAGGTGCGGCTGCGTTGCGACTCTTTTCTGCGCAAGTATGCTGCCGCGGCCATTCAGCAGACCGACCTTGATATTGGTTCCGCCAACATCTACGCCGATGTTCAATTCCTGCTCAGCCATTTCGACTCCTATGCAACAAAGACGCCAGGCCACGTTGGGCAGCCCGTTTCGTGGTTAGCGATGCCCCTGCTCGTACTCCGCGATCTTCTGAATGCGGTCGCCATGCCGGCCGCCCTCAAACGGTGTGCTCAGCCAAACGTCGACAATCATCCTGGCCAGCTCGGTGCCCACGACCCGTGCACCAAGCGCAAGGACGTTGGTGTCGTTATGTTGGCGGGAAAGCTTTGCGGAGTACGGTTCGCTGCAGACGAGTGCACGCACACCCCTTACTTTGTTCGCGCTGATGGAGATGCCGACACCGGTTCCGCAGAAGAGGATGCCTTTTTCGCACTGCCTGGAAGCAACCGCCTCACCGACCTGAAAGCCGTAGTCGCAGTAGTCCACACGCTCTGTGCTGCAGGTTCCGAAGTCCTGCAGCGTGTCTCCGCGTTCTTCCAGATACTTTTTGATGTACTCCTTCAAGTCGAAGGCAGCGTGATCGGACGCAATGGCAATCATGTTTACTCTCCTTTTGAAGGCGATGAATTCACCAGGAATAATGGTGTGTTATGCCATGGCTGAGACAAGCAGGATGAGTCCCCCGAGGAAGAAGGCAAACATGCCCGCGATCATGATCTGCGTGCCCCGTGTCGCGCCCTTGGTTTCTTTCCACACCAGGATGCCCCAGATGGCGGCGATCATCGTGCCACCCTGTCCAAGCCCGTACGCAATCGCCGGACTTGCAGCTTTGGACGCGATAAAGTTTGAGGTCACACCGATGCCGTTGATCACACCGCCCAGCAAGCCGATCATGTGGAACTTCATCGTGCCGGACCGGAAGTAGTCGGTGTAGGTCACCTTCTCGCCCCGCGTGGGATGCGACATGAGATACGTGTTAAAGAAGATGTTTGAAAGAAAACTGCCGAAGCAGTAGACAAGAACCGCGGCAAAGGGACCGAACTTACCGGGAGTCAACTCCGTGAAGCTGACGGACAGCGAGCGCTGCACGAGGAAATAAAACAGCCCCATCAAGATGCCGCCTGCAAGTGCAAGGGAAACTCCCTTACGTAACTGTCCGGGATCGTTCGCGTGCCGTTGCACGTTGCGGTAGGCCAGCGCATCCAGAATGATCGCCGTCAGGATCAGTCCGACACCCGTGAAGATGAGCAACGGCTGTCCTGAGGGTTGTGCGATGTAGTTGATGACCACGCCCTCGACAAGAGCGATACCGATGGCGATGGGATACGCGACGGCCATGCCGGCAATATCCAGCGATGCCATGAACAACATATTGGCCAGGTTGAAGACAACGCCGCCCAGGATGGCCCACTCATAGCTTTGTGCGCTTCCCTGCCGAAGATCGGCAAACAGGCCTCTGCCTTCTGAGCCGAAGCTGCCAAAGGTCAGCCCCAGAAGAAGTGGGAGCAGTAGATAGCCAATCGCCTGGTCCCAATAGAAGAGCGGAAAGCCATAGGACCGGGGCTCCATCTTGAGCGTGTTCGCCCAGGATCCCCAGCAGAACATGGTGAGCACGCACAACATCACGGCGATCGGGTACGAGTGAACAATCATCATTGGGTACGCTCTGTGTTTTGCACGATTGTTCTTACCTCGTGAATGGCTTGGGAGATGGCGAAATCTTTATGGAAGATGCTGGAGGTGCCGCCGACCAGCATGGTGGCTCCAGCCCTGACCATCGCCGGGATATTTCCAAAGCTGACGTTGCCATCCACCTGAATCTCGACGCTCTCGTGTCCTGTTTCGCGCAGCAGTCGGCTGACATCCTCAATCTTTCGCAGCGTTGCAGCGACAAGCGGCTGGCCAGCATAGCCGGGATTAACTGTCATGACTGTGACCATGTCCACGTCGTCCAGAATGTAGTCCAGATTCTGAATGGCGGTCCCTGGATTGAGAGCGATGCCGGGCTTCGCACCGCAATCTCTGATGTGCTGTAGCGTGCGCTGTACATGCCGCGTCGCTTCCACGTGGATAGACACATACGTTGCACCTGCCTCAACGGTGCGGTCGACGTAGCGCTCGGGATCTTCCACCATCAGGTGACAGTCCATGGGGACCTCCGTCACCGTGCGAATTGCCTTCATCATGGAAAAGTCGAGGCAGAAGTTATTCACGAATCTGCCGTCCATGATGTCGACATGCAGCAGATCGATGCCCGCCTGCTGCAACTGCCTGAGATCGGCATCGAGCATCATCAGGTTCGCGCATGCGACAGACGCCTCAAGCTTGATCGGCCTCGTCATCGATCGTTCCTCGGTCCTGAAGGTGGGCTTCTCACGGTCTGTCGTGCTGGGCCGGTGTTCGGCACGGAAGTCTGCGGACGAGCACGCGGTTCGAATGATGAAAGCTTTCAATCAGGAACGCCACGAGTGTAATCATGACCTCAAAATGTTGTCAATCGTCTCACGAGCTAGGCCAGTTTTCGGGCGGGTTCCTTTCATGAGCGGGTCAGCAGCGAAAGGGCGCAGCAGCGAGGAGGTGGTGGTTTGTTATTCTGACAGCGATCACTCAACTGAGCAGCAGCCTATCCGATCAGCGCCTTGATCCTGATGCGCAGTGAGTTTACGTGTCTTTGATCTGTTTTCAGACTTGTTTTCGTCAGCTGCCGAGGAGGGCTCTACGTAGTGGCCAATATGAAGCAGATTGCCGAGTTGGCCGGAGTCTCACTGGGTACTGTTTCGCACGTTCTGAACGGAACCGTTCGCGTACGCGATCCCCTTCGAAAGCGCGTCATGGATGCGGTGCACCAAACCGGCTACCAGCCCAGCCAGCTTGCCCGTGGCCTCCGCCGGGAAAAAACCGACATCCTGGCGATGATCATTCCAGACATCCTGAATCCGTTTTTTCCGGGCATTGTGCGCGGGGCGGAAGATGTAGCCTTTGCAAATGGCTTTCGACTTGTTCTCTGCAACACCGACAACGATCACGAAAAGGAGATGGCGCACCTGAGTGCGCTGCAGACGTACCTGCCTTCTGGCCTGATCGTAATTCCATGCGACTCCAGCGACCTGACGGTTCAGGCGGAGCCGTATCGCCGTGCGGGAGCTGCGGTGATCTGCCTGGACCGTATTCCACGCAACTGGGATGGCGACAGCGTGACAGTAAAGAACCTGGCCGGCGCGGCGCAGGCAACCGAGTACCTGATCGGGCTGGGCCATCGCAACCTGGCCGCCATCACCGGGCCGCTGCATCTGACGAATTCGCAGGACCGCCTGAAAGGCTTCAAAAGGGCTCTTCGATTAGCCAACCTTGCAGTGTCTGCCGGCAATGTTCAGGAGACAAGCTTTGATCGCGCAGGTGGATACGCCAAGACAAAAATCCTGCTGCAGATGGTGCCGCGGCCAACAGCCATCGTCGCCTTCAATGATCTGATCGCGCTCGGGGCCTTAATGGCGATTCACGAAGCGAAGCTGCACTGTCCGGAGGACATTTCGCTCGTCGGCTTCGACGGCTTGGACCTGACCGAAACAACGACACCGCAGATCACCTCGGTGTATCAGTCTTCGTACCAGATGGGCGCCGAAGCAGCCAGTCTGGTGCTGGAGCGACTGGAGAAGAAGGACGGTGCGCCGCGCAAAATTATTCTAAATACCGAGTTGCGCATCCGTGAGTCGGTTGGCCCTGCACCGAAAAGAGCGCAGTCCCGCAACCGTAGATAGAGCGAGCCTTACTTGCTGGCTGCTCTCACATCGATCTGCAAACTCTGGACAGACTGAGTTCCGATCCAGATCAGAAGATCCGAACTGTCCAGCCGAGGCGCAACAGCGACGCGCACGTTCTTGTCCAGGGTAACCGGTTTGCCATTCACAGAAATGCTTGGACTCCGATCGCCCCATCCGCGAATGATGATTGCAGGGTGGTACAGGGCAGCGGCATTCCCTGCCTTGAGCACCAGATGCACTGTGGCTGCCGACGCCGGCGCGCTTGCGGAGACGACGTAGGCCCTTTGCGTAGGATCGTAGCCTTCGCTCGTGTATCCGCTGCCCTGCACCAGAAGCCGCGGTGGATCGATCCAGGATTTTGCAAGCGGAATGAGCTCAGGAAGGGATTGCGTGGTCAGACCGCTCATCAGAATCTTTGTCGCCGTATCGTCTGTTTCCGTGTAGGTCTTCCAGAACAGGTGCGACAGGGAGGAGTGAGAGGGCCGATCAACAGCGACGCAAGGCCGGTCGCTTGAAGCGATCTGCGCGACAGGCCAGTGGTTCCAGCATTCAAACTGAAAGTAGCTCTTTTCGTTGTTGTAGAAATCGGAGCTGACGCTGTCAGGCGGCACGATCTGAAAGGGCTTCCACGTGGATTTGAGGTTGACCAGCTGCATGTTCGCGTTAGGTGGCGGGGTCACGTCGGACGGGCCAACGGGATCGGCGAAGGCGCCATCCTGCCTGGCCTGCCAGGTGTAGCTCTTCGTCTGGCCCTGCATGTTGCCCAGCGTAATAGCGTCCGCGTTGATGTCGTCTTCCGGGCGTTTGCCCGGCTGGTGCAACACGATCGTCTCTTGCCACTCATGCACGCCGCTGACGCGGGCGCTGTGCAGCACCTGCTTGCGCACGGCGATACCGTCCGGGTAGACCGTCCAATACTCATCGGCCCAGTCGGTCCAACCGGTACGCGCCTCGGGCCATGCGCCCTTGTAGCCCACGGCCTCTACAAGGGCGTACCGCCAGTGGACGACAGCGCGCACGTTATTGCTTTCCAGAATCTCAACGTGCGAAAAGCGTCCCTGCTTGTCTGACATCGGTTCGCAGTCGCCACTGTCCGGACATCCGGAATCCCAGACCTCCAGGAACTCATCGGTGGACCACTTGTCGTCGCCTGAGACCCAGGCCGGCACATAGTTCAATCCCTGCCAGAACACAAGCCGCGAGGAAGAGTTATCGAAGCGCACCACCACATCCCCGTCGGGCCCAATCTGTCGCAGCCTGTCCCAGGTATCTTCGTACTTCAGGGTTGCGTAGTAGGCTCCGAATCGGCCGGGCTGCGCAGGGCCTGCAGGCATCTTCTGCCAGGGCAGCACGTCGGTTTGCGAGGCGTTGACTGCGGCGTAGTCTCTGGCAATCTCGGCCTGCGACAAGCCATGACCGTACAGGACGACCTCATCCAGGAGGCCATCAAGCGCGTACCAGACCGCGTGTGGCGGCTTGACCTCCGCCTCAGGAAAGGGCAGCCTCGGCTGGCGAACGCGTCCCACCAGAAGATCGGTCTTGGCCGGGGAAAACGCACCGTCCACGGGCATCTGTGCGATACGCGTGCCGTTCATGTACACGGTCAACAGTCCGCGGCTGCCGGCCGTCTGTAAGGTCCCAGCGAGGTGCGCCCACCGCTTGAGCGGCACGGTCGCAGTACTGACGGCGGACTGCCACTGACCATTGAGAGAAGCCTCTAATGCGACGTGGCCGAAAGCATCGATGCCAAACAAAAAGCCTGCCTCATGCTCTTTCTGCTGGTCGAGGAGAGGAACCCAGTTCCAGGGATACGTGTCGAGAGCCACCCAGGCCTCGACCGTGAAACCGCCTGACGTTGTCGAAGGAAGAGCCGCCGCCGGCACAGTCATGCTGGTGGTATATCCGTCGAATCGAAGAGCATCTCCCTGGACGCCGCCCACATAGGAGTATTTGCCTTCGATAGTTCCTTTCACTCCGCGAAGCCCATCCAACGCGACCGCCCCTTGCTGGCGAGCAAAGGACCACCGCAGTTCATCCCCTGCGGTCTGTGCGTGCACGGCCACAGGCACAGACGCATACAAAGAAAACACCAGGGCGAAGAGGCGAGAAAGCAGCTCTCCTTTCCGACGCCTGCACCGATGCAGGATGTGGAGACTCTGTTGCTGTTTCTTTCTGGTGTGCATGAGCGATCCTTGAAGAAGTTTGTTGACAAGCGCGACTCTCTGCGGCTACAGTCTACGCCATATTTGAAAGCATTCAACTCAGTTCATTAGGAACAGGCGGGTCGTTGACTGATGCTCAAGAATCTAAACATTCTGCACACTCCGGAGTTGCTGCACGTACTCGCTTCCATGGGACATGGGGACGATGTCGCTCTGGTGGACTGCAACTTCCCGGCCGTCTCCGTGGCACAGCGGCTTGTCCGGCTGGATGGTGCGGATTTACCCACGACGCTCGCGGCGTGTCTTCAGCTTCTTCCGCTGGACACCTTTGTCGAGTCACCGGCACTGCGCATGCTTCAGGTCCATGCCCCTGACGAAGTGCCCGCGGTCCAGCAGGAGTGCCAGGAGATTATCAACCGTGCTGAGGGCAGGAAGATAACGCTGGCCGGCATCAGCCGTGAGCAGTTTTACGAGCAGGCCCGCAAGGCCTTCGCGTTGATCTATACCAGCGAGCTTCGCGGGTATGGCTGTCTTCTGCTGAAGAAGGGCGTCATTTTTCCCGCTGAGAAAAAGTAGCGAGGCGGCCAACACACGCGACAGGTGTGGAAGCATGCTGCCGTGCGATGCAGCCGTTTTCCGCGATGAGGGATCACGCAATAGCTTCCCGGTCACACATTCATGCCTTTACGAAAGAATCAGGGACGATCGATGCGTACAGCCGCTGCTCTAGCTTTTATCGCCGCAACAGGTTTTTGTGTCAGCCCTACCACGCTTCCCGCACAGCAGGTCTCATCCGCGACCGCAACGGTCGCCACGCAGTGGGACAACGTGACCGGCACCTCGTCAACGGTCACCACGACACAGATCCTGGCGCACGCGTACACACTCCGCAACAGTCCCATTCACGATCCGCTGTTCAAGGCACTCGAGAACCTGCATACCGACGACACGCGCCTTCAGTTCTGGTACTCAGTGACGCGACAGGCTGTTTTCGAAGTGAAGGAGCCAACCGCCTCCCAGACCTTCTGGGACTTCCAGTATGCAGACCCGCTCGTAGCCGACTACTACGCGCACACCAGCGGCAAGCACCATTTTAACGCCACCACGATTCCACGATGGATGTTCCATGTACCGGTGAAAGATGTTCCTACGGATCCAACGGCATCGTTCTACCCCTACACCGACGACACCCGAGGCGATTTGCTGAAAGATCCTACCGGGCGCCAGATCGCCGCGTACCAGGCGCGCATCTTTCAGTGGTATACCAAAGGCGGCTTCACCGATGAGGCCGGAAAGTTTCACAAGTCCGGGTATCATTACAAGATCGATTACTGGGATGTGCTGAACGAACCGGACTTCGAGAACAAGATCACCGTCGAGCAGTACACAAAGATTTACGATGCGGTGACCGAGGCCATTCACGCTATCGATCCAGGCGTAGAGTTCTTTGGTCCGGAGGTCTCCGGCTCGGAGGTGCCCTGGGCGCACTACTTCCTCGATCCGAGGAATCACAAATCCGGATCGCTGCCGGTCACGTGGTTTACCTTCCACAATTACGTGAATGCCACGAACGATGCGTCGACCTGGCATGAGAAGTACTTCACCGGTCCGGCAAAAAGCGATACCGATGGCGCTTCGGCACGCGTGTTTGTGGAGCGCATCCACGAGGTGCTCAGGACGCGCGACGCACTGTCTCCAAAGACGAAGGTGAGCGTGGATGAAATGGGCACCTTCGATGACGTCAAGACAACCGAAGAGGCCTGCCGCGCGAACGAGCCATACCAGGCCTACGACCCGCTTTATTGGAACGCCATCGGCGCCAACTGGGCATACCTCTTCATTACGTCAGAGCGGCTGGATATGCCGCTCTTCAGCATGTCGCAGATGATCGGCTATCCGACACAGTGTCCATCGATTTCGATGTTTGACAAGGATACGGCGAAGCCGAATGCACACTACTGGGTGCTGAGCCTGGTGCACGCGAACTTCGCTCCAGGCGACAGACTGAGTTCAACCAGATCCTCGTCGCCGGATGTCGAAGCTCAGGGAGCGATCACTAAAGCCGGAAAGAAGCTTCTGGTGATTAACACGACGGAACACCCGATCTCTGTCGGTGTAAGGGATTCCTTTGCTGATGCCATCGCACTCCAAGCTGATGTGGTGGATCAGGCTACCGGGGAAGAGGCTCCGCGCCGCGATCGGTTGACCGATCAACAGATCACGCTGGCTCCTTTTGCGGTCGCCGTAGTCTCGCAAGTAAGCCGGTAGTGCCTGGACGACGCACCCTTGCGATGATGAGCCTCTCGCGAATTCGATCTCTTGCCAAATGTTTGCAGCCGCCGAGGAACAGGCGGCTACAGCATCTCTTCTTTTTTCTGCTACTCAGCGTTATTACTCAAACCGCCGCAGCGCAGGGCCTTGACTTCGGCGGTATGCAAGCACGGCCTGCTCCTGAATGGCTTGCAAAGGCGAGCATTTACGAAGTTTGGCTGAATGTCTTCAGCAAGGAAGGAGACCTGCGGGGCGCCATTCCGGGGCTGCAGAGGATCGCGGATCTCGGCGCCACGATCGTCTATCTCGGTCCGATCGCAACGCGCTCGCGCGAACCGAATGCATCTCCCTACAGCATCGCCGAGTACAACAGCATCGACCCGGAGTGCGGTACGCCGCAGGATCTGCGGAACTTCGTGGCGGCCGCTCACCAGTTCCACATGAAGGTGATGCTGGACATCGTCTACTACCACACCGCTCCGGATCACGTGATGATGAAGCAGGATCCGACCTTTTTCGTGAAGAACGCAGAGGGTGTAACCGTTCGCGGCTTCTGGCCGCAACCGCTGCCCGACTTCAACAAGCCGCGCGTGCGCAAGTACCTGATCGACAGCATGGTGCACTGGGTCCGTGACTATGACGTGGATGGCTTCCGCTGTGATGTCGGCGCGGGTGTCCCAGTCGCCTTCTGGAACGATGCGCGGGTCGCGCTGGACCTGGCAAAGCCGGAGGTGCTTCTGCTGTCGGAGTCGGATCGCCCGGAGGATCAGCTCAAGGCCTTCGACATCAACTACAACTTCCAGTACTACCTCGCTCTACGGTCTGTTCTGCGCGATGGCGCGGCCGCCACGCGGATCAGGGAAGAGTGGGAGAGCATGCATGCGATGATGCCGGGAGGCGCGCGCCTGCTGCACTACAGCGACAATCACGACTGGCCGCGTGCGGTGTTGCAGTTCGGCGAACGGGGCGCGCTTGCGGCGTCCGTGCTGAACTTTACGCTCGATGGTGTGCCCTTCCTGTACAACGGTCAGGAAGTCGACGATCCCAGCCCGACCTCATGGCGGCACCTTGCGCCTATCTCCTGGCCAAAGCCTGGCGAAGACAAAGGCGACAGGGACGCGCCGTCGCACGTCTACGCCGTCTACAAAGGCCTCCTCCACCTGAGAACGTCCGAGCCGGCGATCTCCTCCGGATCTGTGCGCTGGATCAATAACAGCGAGCCGGACAAGGTCCTAAGCTTTCTGCGCGTCGCAGGAAGTTCTGAAGTGCTGGTCATGGTGAATCTGTCGAACCGCACCGTGCACGTCACTTTGGATCTTCCGGTAATGGACTACTACGTAGTGAATAATCTGCTTGAGCCTGGTAAGACATGGTTTCAGCTGTACTCCGGTCGTGTTGCCTCCGACCTGGGTGCCTTTGGCTACATCGTCGGTAAGAAGGTTTCGCTTGAACCCTTGCAGCAGTAACAGACAGACACACAAGTAAGGCCCTGCTCAGGGCTGTTCGCTGTAGGCATCGTTTGACGAAGGGATCAGGATGGATCGCAGAAATTTCTTACGTAATTCTGCGGCGTTCGCCGTAGGTACAGCAGCCGCACCATCGGCCGTTGCCGTGTCTCAGCAGGCAGAGCACCCGATGGCGCCCCCAGTCGCCAACGCGTCGGTAGGCGCCAAGCAAGATCCCTTTCAGTGGCAAGCCGCAGGACTGGTTTTTTCGTTCGAGTTCCACGGAGACAGACTTCGCTTTCGGCATGTGCTGCCAGCCGGCGTCGAAGAACCGGGCGGTCTGCCCCCGATTACGGAAACTTCTGGCCTTGAGACATCGATCCACTGCACCGGCGCCGACGTTCCGGATCACCACGGCCGCAAGCTGAGCGGCGGCGCACCGGGTATCCACATGCGCTTTGTGAACCGTGAGGAGTCGGCTACAGCCAAGGGCAAGCAGCTCGTACTGACGCAAGAGGATGCTTCCGGCAGCCTGCGCGTGCAGTCGGTCTACGAATCTTTTAGGGACGTCAAATCCTTTAAGGACATCTCTGTCGTTCGGCGCAGCTCGCGCGTCACGAATCTTAGCAAGGCTCCTCTCGGCATTGAGTATGTCAGCTCGGCCATGCTGAACAACTTCGCCAGTCCTTCGACCTTTGCGGACGATCTGCTCATCCACTTCGCCTACAACTCTTGGCAGGCTGAGGCGCAGTGGCGAGCGATGCGGCCGGCCGAGGCGGGGCTCGTGCAGAACGGAAACTTCACCGTCTCCGGTGCTGTGTTTTCCAGCATAGGCAGCTGGCCTTGCGAAAGTTATCTGCCTATGGCGATGATCGAGAATCTACGCTCCGGGGTTATCTGGTTCTGGCAGGTGGAACACAACGGATCGTGGCATGCAGAGATAGCGCAGACCTCCGCGAAGGCGCTCTACGCATACCTCGGCGGACCAGACGCACACCATGCGCAGGCGTGGAAGTCGCTGTCGCCGGGAGAAACATACACCACAGTGCCGGTTGCCATCGGTTGCGTGAAGGGCGGCTTTGAGCAAGCCGTGGAAGAGCTTATGCGGTATCGCCGCGCCACCCTGTTGCATCAGCGCCAGGACACACGTCAATGCCCGGTGGTCTTCAATGACGTCGTCATGCTGGATGGCGACCAGACCACCGCCAAGGAGTTTCCGCTGATTGATGCCGCGGCTGCGGCGGGCTGCGAAATCTTCTGCATGGACGCAGGCTGGAGTTCTCGGCCCGGCGAAGGCTGGTGGGATGCCGTTGGAGACTGGCAGCCAAACCGAGCGCGCTTTCCGGGCGGATTGAAAGAGATTAGCGACTACATTCAGAAGAAGGGCATGGTCCCCGGACTGTGGATCGAGCCGGAGGTCGCCGGGCTAAAGAGCCGTATCGCTGAATCCCCGGATAACTGGTTCTTCGTGCGTCACGGCCGACGCGTCGTCGACCATTCGCGGTATCACCTCGACTTCCGCAACGCAGAGGTCCGCTCCTATATCGAGCGCATCTTCGATCGCCTTATTGGCGAGTACGGCTTCCGCTACATCAAGCTTGACTACAACATCAACGCCCTGGAAGGCACGGAGGTGCAGGCCGAAAGCTTCGGCCAGGGTCTGTTGGGACACAATCGCGCCTTCATGGGATGGATGGATGCATTGCTCGACCGGTACCCGGATCTCACGATTGAAACAGTTGCGAGCGGCAGCATGCGCATGGAGTATTCCATGCTCTCGAGAGCCCAGCTGCAGTCCATCAGCGATCAGGATGATTACCGTCTATATTCTTCTCTGACTACCGGCTGTAGCGCGGCCGTGCTGCCGGAGCAGATGGGCGTGTGGGCGCAACTCCTGAAAGACGCCACACCCGACGTCGCAAGCTGCAATCTTGTCAACGCTATGCTCGGGCGCATCCACCAAAGCGGATTCCTCCCCGTGCTGTCTCCAGCAAGCGTTGCCCAGGTGCGCAAAGGCATCGCCGTGTACAAAGAGCAGATCCGCAAACACATCCCGACCTTCATTCCTTTCTACCCCATCGGCATGCCGGACATGACCATGCCCACTCAACCGGCAGCACTCGGAATGCGCGCACAGGAGCGCACCTTCGTGGCCGTCTGGCGACGCGATGGTCCGGAAGAGGTCTTGCTCCCGTGGCGCTCTGGTAAGGCATCGCTGCTCTATCCAGACGACCTTGGGATCACAGTACGTACTATCAGTAACAGCCTGGCGGTGTCGTTTCCCCGGCCGCAGATGGGCTGCATTCTTGCCACCTGACATTGAGCGGAAAGCCGTTGACACTGAACAAAGCGGAAGCGTACGCTGTTTTCCGTTCATCATGAAAGCTTTCAAAAAGGACAGTTCCGCTTTCAGTGGAACAATGAGTGAGAGCTGGACGACGCGCAACTGCCGGAGTAGAACGAGATGAATCGACGAGACCTGATGAAAGGCATGGCAGCGCCCGCGATGGGAGCTGCTCTCCATTCCATCGCCCACCCTCTGCTCGCGATGGAGCCGTCGACGCAGCCTGCTGTCATGCGGACTCCCGCTCTGGCCAGGTACGAGAAACTCCGCCTGGGCTGCTCGTTCCACTTCGGCCTGCCGACGTTTACCGGTGATGATTACGACGTCGGCGCTGTGCCGGCGACGACCTACAATCCCACCCACCTGGACGTACGACAGTGGATCTCTGTCGCCCACGAACTTGGGGCAAAGTACTGCGTCCTGACAGCGAAGTACATGTCCGGATTCTGTTTGTGGGACTCCGAGGGCTATGACTACGACGTCGCGGCAAGTGGAAATAAGACTGATGTTGTGGCCGCGTTTGTCTCCGCATGCAAAGAGTTCGGTATTCAGCCGGGTTTTTACTACTGCATTCTGGATCCGCACAACGAAGGTAAATTCGACTGGGATTCCAACGTCCCCGCGTCCTACTTCGAGTTGATCAAGCACCACATCACGGAACTTCACACACGGTATCCGAACACCTTTTACCAGCTTTTCGACATTACCTGGAAGCTCACACCCGAGCAGCGGTGGGAGTTGTACCGGCTGGTGAAGCGATATAGCCCCGACTGCATCATTGTGGAGAATCAGGGCTTCAAGCAAAGCCGCGTCAACCAGGGTCGCATGTCCGAGCGTACAAGCTGGCCCTGCGATGTGATCAATGGAGAAGATACGCTACCCCCGCTCGAAGGCCACGACCCACACGTGATCCACGATGGAAAGCCGTACTATATGCCGTTTGAGACATGGTTCCCGACAGGCCCCATTTATCCCCCGATGCCGACCATGCACACATGGTTCTGGCATCCTTGGTACAAGCCGCAAAGCCCCGAGGTCATTGCGGAAGCGTACCAGCTCTGCATGAAAGGTAATGCAAATATGCTGCTGAATCTCGCTCCAGACAATACCGGCCAAATTCCGGCCAACCAGGTCGAAACCTTTCGGCGAGTGGCCCGACTGATCCGCTCCTAGACCGCGTTGTTCGCCCGAGATAGTCATTGACAACCAAGCGACGCCAAGACTAAAGTCACTGCCACCTTGAAAGCTTCCAAACGTATGAACCGACCTATTGTTGTTGTTGGCAGCGCGAACCTTGATCTGGTCTGCACCGCGAGCAGGATTCCGGCTCCGGGCGAGACCGTGTGGGGCAATCACTTTGAAAAGTTCCATGGCGGAAAGGGAGCGAACCAGGCCGTCGCCGCCGGCCGCCTTGGCAGCGATGTCTCCATGGTCGCCAAAGTGGGCGATGATGACTTCGCAACGACTCTGCGGAACGGCCTCGTCGCCGCCTCGGTCAACATCGACGCCGTGACCACGGCGTCCGGCATCGCCTCTGGGATAGCACTCATCTCTGTCGATGCTCAGGCGCAGAACACCATTATCGTCATCCCGGGCGCCAATGGAGAGCTAAGGCCTTCGGACCTTGAGCGCTGCCTTCCGCGACTGCGGTCAGCAGGGATCATCCTTGCGCAGTTGGAGATTCCCATGGAAACCGTAGAAGCGCTCTGCGCCATCGCCTTCCGTGCCAACGTGCCGCTCATGCTGGATCCCGCGCCGGCGCGGGAGCTTTCGTCCGAGGTGCTTCGGCGCGTGACCTACCTGACCCCGAACGAAAGTGAAACGGCGATGCTGACTGGTCGTACCGACAGCGAAATCACGCACTCGTCGGCGCGGGATGCCGCCGAGATGCTTCTGGGAAGGGGAGCAAAGAACGTTCTGTTGAAGATGGGATCTCGCGGTGTTTTCCTTGCAAGTGCCGAGGGACTGCGAAAGACCGTGCCCGCCCTTAAGGTCAGGGCCGTCGATACAACCGCCGCGGGTGACGCCTTCAACGGAGGGCTTGCCTCTGCACTGATGCGTGGCATGGCTCTGGAAGAAGCCGTGCAGTTTGCAGTTACGGTGGCCGCTGTCTCGGTTACCCGCGCAGGCGCGCAAACTGCCATGCCGAACATGCAGGAGGTAGCAGAGCTTATCGAAGAACAGCGGATCCCTGCACTGGAAGATCGTCTCGTGAGGTCTGTTTCCTAAGAAAGAGTGGTATGCCGCGCTTGCTCACAAGCCGTCTCTGGTTGCTCTCCATGGTCGCGATCGGTGCGGCACGCCGGAGTGCTTGCGCAGCCCCCACAGCGCGTGTGCCGGTAGCGACGGATCCGGCGTGCTGTATCCGCTAGTACGAATCACTTTTTCGCAATAAACCTGCAGATTAGGCGCGTGATGAAGCGAAACCGCCGGCAGCACGAAAGAGTTGTTGACAAGCAATCTTGAAGGATTCTAGGCTCTGTGGCATTCAGTTTGAAAGCTTCCAAAAGCTCCATCCACACTCCTCATGGATGGGGCTTCGAAGACAAGGCCCAGGACGGCCTTTCATAAGTGGTTTGAGTTTAGGAGACTGCAATGACTCTCATAAGGTTCGAAATTTGCTTCCCGGTCCGATGGTCAGACATCCGCCTGGCCAGTCTGCTGCTCACGCTGCTGCTACCGCTCTGCGCACTTCAGACGCTGGGTCAGACCTTCTCGGCGTCCATTACCGGCATTGTCACGGACCCGTCTGGCGCCGCCGTTTCCGGTGCAAAGGTAAGGTTGACGAACATGGACACGAAAGATGTCCGCGAGAAGGTGACGGGAGGCTCTGGTTCCTATGACTTTCAAAATCTGCTGCCCGGAACGTATCAGATTTCGGCAAATGCGGAGGGCTTTAGGGATTTTCTGCAGACTGGTCTCATCCTGCGCGCCAATACCGCGGCAAGTGTGAACTCGCGGCTCGCGCTTGGCAGCGCCTCAGAGCAGGTGGTTGTCTCCGCCGACACTGTTCTGGTGGATACGGAGACGCCGAACAACTCGATCACCATGGACCAGGTCCTGATTGAAGGTCTGCCCAACAGCACGCGTAATCCATTGAACTTTGTCTTCGATCTTGCGGGAACCACCGAGGCACAGGGCGGCTTGACCTCTCGCTCACAGACCTTCGATCAGTCAGCAAGCGCGTTTGGCATCAATGGAGGCCGCTCCGCGGAGTCGGAGATCCTGATCGATGGCGCCCCGTCAACCGCAATCGATTGGGGCGGACTTGTCGTCTCACCGATTCAGGATTCAGTGCAGGAGCAGCAGGTAGTGCAGAACGAGTACGACGCGGAGTATCACGGCGGCGGCGAGGGCGTGGTTACGCTGGTTACAAAGAACGGCGGCCAGCAGTTCCATGGCGAAGTGTATGACTACTTCCGCAATTCAGCGCTCGATGCCAACACCTGGTCGAATAAAAGTGTAGCGCCACCGAACCCCATCACGAAGCGGCCAAACTTCCACCGCAATCAGTTTGGCGGGAACGTGAGTGGACCAATCTGGCGGTCACATAATCTCTTCTTCTTTGGCGGCTACGAAGGTCTTCGCCAACCAGGCAGCCTGGGTCGATCGCTCTACACTGTTCCTACAGCTCTGGAGCGCCAGGGCGACTTTTCGCAAACCTTTCTCGCGAATGGATCGCTGGACGTGATCTATAACCCCTTCACGACCAATCAGGTGACGGACGCGAGCGGTCACACGTACTACACCCGCAGTCCCTACCCGGGCAATAAGATTCCTGGAGGCCTGGATACGGTAGGCCAGAAACTGGCGGCACTGTATCCCTTGCCCAACCTGCCCGGAACGGGCCCAAACCACCTCAACAACTTTCAGGGCAACGCCTCCAACAACACGTCCAACGATAAATTCGATGTGCGGGTGGACTGGGCACAGAGCGAGAAGCACCGCATCTTCGCGCGCGTCTCAGATCGTGTTC
Source organism: uncultured Acidobacteriaceae bacterium (assembly GCA_964246835.1). Classification (GTDB taxonomy): domain Bacteria; phylum Acidobacteriota; class Terriglobia; order Terriglobales; family Acidobacteriaceae; genus Edaphobacter. The sequence goes on from CAXTRT010000004.1 coordinate 24,139, forward strand.
GGGAAAATCAGACTCCGGGCTGCATCTTCTGCAACGGTGCCGACAGCATCTCCGGCAATAACGATCACGCCTTTCAGGTAGCAGTCAACGATACGGTTACACCTTCTGCAAACTGGGTGATCGATACCTACGGTGCGACCAGCCGCTGGTGGGAAGGGCAGCAGTCGGTGGGCTTGGGTGTGGCCAATCTCAACACCATTGGCCTTTCCCCGAGTTATTCTCAGGCGCCGCTGCTGCCGCTTGTCTCCGCTGGGCAGTATGCTTCGCAGGGTACGAGCTATTCGAGCTATCAACGCTATGTGCGGTATATCTCGACGGGCATGATCAATGTCACGCGCGAGTTGCATGCTCACACGCTGAAGTTTGGGTTCAACTATGACGTCGGGATGATCAACATACGGCAGGACGCACCTGCTAATTTCAACTTTGCGAACAGCCAGACATCGTGCGATCCCGGTCCAACTGCCAGCAGTCCATGTCAGGTTGCGCTGAATACGACCTCTTCCGGTAATCCCATAGCGAGTATGCTGCTCGGCACGGGAAGCGGCGGTGGAACAAACTTCAACATGGACCCGGCTATGAGCCAACACAGCTACGGTCTTTACCTGCAGGATAATTGGCGCGCCACACGCAATCTCACCGTCTACGCCGGCTTGCGATACGAGAACCAACGTCCTGCCACGGAACGTCACAACCGCGTCGCCTACTTCGACCCGAACGCCGCCAACTCGCTGAGCACTGCCTACGGTTCTACCGTGAAAGGCGCGTTCCAGTTTGCAGGTGTCGGTGGTCGCAGCCGCTCAGAGTGGCAACCGGATAACCTCAACCTCTCGCCGCGCCTGGGTCTAGCCTATAAGTTCGCTTCGAAGTGGGTTGCGCGCTTAGGATCCGGCATCTTCTATGCGCCTACCTCGGCAATGCTTGGCTATGATGGCGGCGGTCAGTCGCCAGGCTACACATCGCAAACTCCATGGGTCGCGACACAGAATAACCAGGGCTATATTCCCGGCGCACTGGTGAGCAGCCCCTTCCCAGGCGGCCTGGTAGCACCAACCGGAAACTCGGCGGGCGACCAAACCCTGGTAGGCATCGGCTCGGGTCAGATCTGGCTCAAAGGATCGCATCCCGTGGGCGTTCTTTACCAGTGGAGTACCGATCTTCAGTATCAGGTTTCGGCCCATTCCGTCTTTGAAATCGGATACACAGGAGTTCGTGGCCGCAGGTTGCTTTATGGCAATCCAAACCTCGACCTCAATCAACTTCCTACGGCTGATCTTGCGATGGGTTCCGCCCTGAACGATCAGGTGGCGAATCCGTTCTATGGGGTAATCACTGATCCAAACAGCTTCCTGAGTGGGCCGACCGTCTCGCGGAACACCCTTCTCCGGCCCTTCCCTGCCTTCGGATACCTGCAGCTAACCCGCTCGACGCCGGGCGCGCGCTCACAATTTGACGCGCTCAGCGTCAAGTACAACCACTCGTTTTCCGCCGGCCTCAGCTCCATCACGACCTATCGCTGGTCGAAGGATCTGGACAACGGCTCTGAAGCGCGCATTGGGTGGACGGGTGTTGACAGCTGGCGCGATGCCACCAACACCAAACGAGACTACTCCTACAGCACCCACGACGTGCCCCAAAGCTTCGCGGAGGCATTGGTGTACCAATTGCCCTATGGCCCAGGTCGCCAGTTCGGAAATACTGCCCCATTCCTTGTTCAGCAGACGCTAGGTGGCTGGAACGTCTCCACCGCAATTCGGCTATCGAGCGGCCTTGTGCTGCCGCAACCGGTTGGCTTTTCGTATAACCCGCTGGGGAACTACGGCTTTCCGGGGAGTGGTCTGCCGGACCTGGTTGGAAATCCAAAGCCGGCCCACCGGACCAAGAGCAACTGGATCAATCCGGCGGCGTTCCAGGGCGCCAACTCGGACGGGACAGGAACCCAGAGGTGCGACGACTTTACTAACAATACGAGTTGTCAGGCGTTTTCATTCCGGTATGGCAATGAGCCAACGCACATGAACCAGCTACGCGAGGCGGCAAATAACAACGTGGACCTCGGTCTCGCAAAGCAGTTCGGTGCGGAGCGCCTGAAGACGGAGTTCCGGGCTGACTTCCTTAACCTGTTCAACCATCCCATCTATGGTGGTTCGTACAATATCAGCAACACGATCGATTACGGTGATCTGGGAACCGTGTATGGAACAAGAAATGATCCGCGTAACATCCAGCTCAGCCTCAAAATCTCCTACTAATCAGCAGCAGACACAACCGGTTTCCGATCCCATCGAGGTCGGAAGCCGGTGCCATTTATACATCGTTGCTCAGCCTCGCAGGTCGGCCAGTGGGTCTCCTTGCGGACTCAAGCTGGAGCGCAAGCTGCGCGAACATGACCCTATGGAGTTCAAGACGATGAAGCGTCGTACTTGTCTATTGCTGTTGTCTCTGGTGTTGCTTCCCGGGGGCTGGCTTCATTCGCAGACCCAACCTCCTGTCCCAAATCCGGACGAGCGGTACAAGGCGGATATACTGGTTGTCGTGGCGCACCCGGATGATGACACGGCGGCAGCCACGTATCTCTCGAAAGCCGTTCTGGATGAAGGCAGACGCGTTGCAGTCGTGTTCACCACGCGAGGCAACTCCGGCCCGAACGCCGTCGGTATGGAACAGTCCAAGGCATTATCGGACGTGCGCGAAATGGAGGCGCGGCACTCGCTCGCGGCTCGTGGAATCTCCAACGTATGGTTTCTAAACGGGCAGGACACGCCCACACAGGATGTCTTGCACTCGCTCGAGACTATGGGCCACGGCGCCGCCCTCGACGAACTGGTACGGCTGGTGCGGCTCACCCGGCCCGACGTACTCCTCACCTGGCTGCCGGCCTATGTGGCCGGCGAGAACCACGGCGATCACCAGGCTTCGTCCGTACTCGCAACCGAGGCATTCGATCTTGCGAACGTGCCGACATCGTTTCCCGAACAGCTGGAGGCCCCGCGCGTGCGCACGGGCACAGCCAACTACGGAGAAGGCCTGCATCCCTGGCAGCCGAAGAAGATCTACTACTTCTCCGACGCGACTCATCCCGATTACTTGCTCAACCGTGGTCCGCGGTTTCTCGCCAGCGAGATCTCCCGGACAAAACACGTGCCCTTCTCGCAATTCAATCGGATCGCCTGGGACAACTACGCCACGCAAATAGACTTCGACGAGAAAACCGTGCAGTATTTCGTCAACCAGCCGGACCAGTTCATCCTCGGGAAGTCGCTTGTACCCGCAGCGCCGCTCGGCGACGTCATGGAGGGCGTTGACAGGCCTCTTACGGCGGCTACCCAGTTGAACTACGCGGAACCGAAAGCCTCCGGCATGACCATACAGCTTGGCGGCCCATGGCACTTCTACCGACAGTTTTATGCGGCCCACCAGTTGAACGCCCTCAGCTCCCTCGTGCCTCCACAAACGGCACTTGGAACAGACCGGCAGTTGTGGGTGCCATTGCTCCTGCAGAACAACACGGTCACTGCACAGGATGTCACCATAACGTCCAACGTACCCGCAGCGTGGAAGCAGTACACCGGCCCAGGAACGTACCATCTTGAGCCAGGCGCGAGCTACCCCGTGCAGGTCTTTCTCCTTGCGCCACCTGACACACCGGAGGTGAAGTCGCCGCAGATATTAACGTGGACCGCGACCAGCGCTGGAAGGACGATTGGCACCATCGATCTTTCTGTGTACCTCGAATTCGACGGCGTAGGGCAGTAGCGTCTCAGGACCTCGCCGCATGCTGCATCTCTTCCAATCGGAGTAAGCCTTGTGTTCAGTCGCCGAAAATTCGTACAGCTTGCAGGGGCCGCATGCGGATCAGCCGCACTCCCTCTGCGCTCGTTCGCATTCCCACCGGGAGCCGACGACGACGACGATCCCGTTCAATGGGTCGATCCACGCATCGGCACCGGCGGCCACGGCCACTGCTTTCCCGGCGCGGCGGTTCCCTTCGGCGCGGTGCAGCTCAGCCCCGACACCTACAATGACGAGTGGGACTGGTGCTCCGGCTATCACATCTCCGATAGCTCCATCATGGGCTTCAGCCACACGCACCTCAGCGGCACCGGCTGCGGCGATCTGCTGGACTTCCTGGTCATGCCCGGCATAGGTCCCGTCAAGCTGCAGCCCGGCTCACGCTCCAACCCAGACGAGGGATACCGCTCGCGCTTCTCTCATGACGACGAAAGGGCCGAGCCCGGCTTCTACTCCGTCCTCCTGAAAGACTCCGGCATCCACGCCGAACTCACCGCCACAGAGCGCACCGGCCTGCACCGATACACCTTTCCCGCAAGCGACAAAGCCTGGCTCATCGTGGATCTCTCGCACAGCTATCTGCGAAGCGGCGGATCCTCCGTGTTCTCAGCGGAACTGACCCAGCCCTCAGCCAATACGCTTGCCGGAGCGCACGTCACCTGCGCCTGGACCTGGAAACGCCACTGCTACTTTACCCTGCAGGTCTCGAAGCAGCCACGCCGCATCGACCTCTACTCTGACGACCAGCTTGTCGAGCCCACGATGCTTCGCGAAGGCAAGCTCCTCGGCGGCAATCTCAAAGCCGTCCTGCAGTTCCAAACAAAGGCGTACGAACCCATCCTCGTCCGCACCGGCATCTCCGGCGTCAGCGCCGAGGGGGCCGCCGAGAACCTTCGCGCCGAGCAGCCGGACTGGAACTTCGAGCGCACACGCACGGCTGCGCGGAGCAGGTGGCGGGAGCAGCTTTCACGCATCCGGGCGGAGTTCACTGACCCGGATCACAAGCGCATCTTCTACACCGCGCTCTACCACATGTCGCTCGGCCCGACCCTCTACGACGACGTAGACGGCCAGTATCGCGGCATGGACGCACGCACGCACATGCTGCCACCGGGCGCCCGCAACTACACCTGCTTTTCACTATGGGATACCTTCCGCGCCGCGCATCCGGCCTACACCATTCTCCAGACCGACCGCGTTCCGGACTTCGTCAACACGCTCATCCGCATGGGCCAGCAAAGTCCGGAGGGCATTCCTGTCTGGCCGCTGCAGGGAATCGAAACCGGCGGCATGACCGGCTATCACTCCGCAACCGTCATGTCGGAGGCCATCAATAAGGGCATCCCCGGCATCGATGTCACAGGGGCGTACGCGCTGATGCTCAATCGCGCCATGGACGAGAACTTCAGGGGCATGGGCTACTACCGGCAACTCGGTTATCTGCCAGCCGACCGCGAGTCGGAGTCCGTCTCGGAGTGTTTGGAATACTGCTACAACGACTGGGCCGTCGCTCGCGTTGCCAAGGCACTCGGCAAGCATCAGACCGCTGCGTTCCTGGTGGAGCGGTCGAAAAATTACCGGCACTGCTTCAATCCTTCCACCCGGTTCATCGAGCCCAAGCTCTTCGACGGCAGCTGGGCAAAGCCCTTCGACCCCATAGAGCTGGGTCACAGCAAAGAGTGGCGCGACTACACCGAATCAAACGCCTGGCAGACCAGCTTTGGCGTGCAACACGACCCGGCCGGTCTGATTGATCTCTATGGTGGCCGGGAGCCCTTTGTGAAGCGGCTTGACCTGCTGTTCAACACGTCCTCAGCACAGCCGTCCGATGCCCCGCTTGACATCTCCGGCCTGGTCGGCCAGTACGCGCATGGCAACGAGCCCTCCCACCACATCGCCTATCTCTATGCCTACGGCGGCGCGCCGCATAAAACGCAGCAACGCGTACGCATGCTGATGGAAACGATGTACCACGCCGCTCCCGATGGCGTCGCCGGCAATGAGGATGTCGGTCAGATGTCGGCGTGGTTCGTTCTCTCCGCTCTTGGCTTCTATGCCGTGGACCCGGTCGGCACAAACTATATTCTCGGCTCGCCTTTGGTGGAGCGGGCAGTGGTAGACGTGGGCAAGGGCAAGCGGCTTGAGATCGTGGTAAAGCGGAGTCATCCGAAGCACATGTACGTGCAGGCCTTCACCCTGAACGGCGTGCCCCAGCAACGTGCCTGGTTTGGGCATGCGGAGATTGCCGGCGGCGGCTCCATTCTCCTCGAGATGAGTCCAGACCCGAACGTCGCCTTCGGCTCCGCTCCGGAGCACCTGCCGCCCTCTCTCAAGCTTTGAGCGGCGCTCGTACAGACCCTCATCCGCCTACAAGGAATCGCACATGAAAGACGAACTTGAAGAGGTATGAAGACGACACTTCACATTCCATTCCCTCGACCGCTCTGTGCATCACTTGCAGCATGCGGCCTTTAAAGACATAGAAGGAGGAACGTCGTTTGCTGGGTTCGCGTCAAAGAAGCCGCTGGGTTTGAGCAGGAAGCCAATGTAGGCCGTAGGCATTACAGGATAGTCCTCAAGTCGAGGAATGTGCGTGTGGCCGAAGGTATACCAGAAGACTAGATCAGTGTTCTCGATGGAACGGTCTTTCTCGATCCAGGTCAGGAGACCATCCCCACCGTCACTCTGGTTGGGGTAGTCTCCCGCAGCGTAGCGTTCCTCTTCGTCAAAGGGCGTCACCCAGACGTGGTGCTCGACAAAGCCTGCACGTTTCCGCCACCATGCGCCGGGCGCTCCAAATGGCACAGCATTGTCGCCTCCGAAAAAGCGATACGCCACCGGCTCACCGACGATGTTTTTAATACCCGGGTTCGTGATCTTCCATGTGCGGCCTGTTTCGAGATGCAGATTGGCGCACGCGTTCTTCTCGGTCTTGAGATTCGTCGCCACTGCGTGAAAGGCATTGAAGAACGGGTTTTTTTCATCGAGTGGATCGGCAACCACGTCAATCTGCTGCACGGTATTCGCGACCCCATCGACCGCCATGTCGAGACGGACGTTGAAGAAGTGCTGATGGTTGGGAGCGAAGAGAGACCGATTTAGCATCGCTCCGTGGGGAAGCTTTTCCTGCGGTAGAGTGGCCGCCAGCGAGAGAATGCCTGTAAGTTTGATCTCGAACTGTATGTTGCCGTCCTGGTAGAAGTACCAGAAGAAGCCGTACTCGTAGTTCTCTACAGTCGCTACGCATGAGATGACTAGCCGACGAGAGCGGCGAACCTCGGGTTTCTCGGGGATGCGACGATCCGTGTGCTTCCACAAAATGCCGAAGTCCTCTTCGTGAATGCAGATGGCGTTCGGAATGGTGAGCGGCTCTCCGCGGCTGGTGCAGAGGTGGGCATCCAGATAATGAATATGGCCCACGCAATCACAGCCGAGCTGCAAGCTGTTGGTACACATGCCCATGCCGTATTCGCCCACGTCGAAGGCGTTCTTACGCGCCTGGGTTGGTCGGGGGTCTCCATAGGGTACGACCATTTCGGTCATGGAGCCGCTGTACAGGATGGAGCGGTATCTGCCGCCGTCGAAGTAGCAAAGGTCATGGATGGTGAGCGCTTCCCGTGCATTGAATCCGATGACCATGCGCCATTTCTGCCAGGAGATCTGGTTTCCTTCGAGGGTGAAGCTGGGACCATCGGGCTGGCTGATCACCAATGGTTTAAGATCGTTGCGGAAGTTTGTCACCCGGTCCGCAGCGTAATCGGCTGAGGCCTCCGGCAGCGGCCAGACACCATGCTCCTCTACCCGGATGACCTCCATTTTATTTAGATCCACAACAGGGCGGATGCCTTCAAGAGGATGCACATATCCGTTCTCACCGGGCTCCTTGCGCAGGAAGCAGAGCGGTCTGACAATGCGGAGGCTGCGATCCTCTTCCGACCCGTAGTTTCCAGCGCTCCAGATATCGACCATTACGAGTGAGGTATCGGAGATGCCGTAGTGGCGTTCGAGCGCCAAGCGAAATTCCTCGCTCGCCAACACAGCACGTTCGCATTCCTCCTGCTCGTCGATTGACAACGTCGGCTGTGCTCCCTGGGGAGCGGGAACAACCCGGCTAATCTTGCCGTCTGTAAGACTTATGTCGACGCGAGACGCTCGATTAGTGCCGTTATCGAAGAGAATTGCGGTTGCCATGCGAGGGATTGCGGGACCATGCGGCCAAGCGAACACCACTTCTTTAAGCGGCTCCTTCAGCATGAGGCTGATCACGCGCGTCCTCGCGTTGAACTCAGGCGTCGTCTTCAGAAGAGAAACTCCCGCCTGCACTTCCTCGGCGGACAGGGGATTTAGCGGATGCTGTTGTGGCACGCGATACCTCTCGGAGAAGGTGGAGAGAACGATGTTTAGATCCGAAGCCCTCACGTACATCGTCGGTAAACTACCCGTGCAATCGGTTGCAGCCAGGTGTTCGGCACAGTATACCCGGCGTTCCGATCTTGCGTTCAACAGAAATGATCGTCACCTGTGCATAGCATTTGGAAAGTGATTTCTGTTGCTTTGCGTGATTTACTTGCGCCTGAAGCACAGAATCAGTTTCCCTTTGATTTCCTTTCACAGGTCTTCCGCTTCGCGCTGTGCAGGCGTAAATCTATGTGGGCAAAGCGGATCACCTCGTTCTTCGCTGCGATCATCCCCTGCGTAGCGTAGCTTTAACACATCGCAAAAAGAATCAATTGACTTCCGTTCACATCGCCTTCACTATCTGTGGTACACGAAAAGGCGCGGCGGTCCATATCGTCTATAAAGTCTGCAAGCGCTTGCATTGAGCGTACCCCCTGCACCGCGGGCCGCTTAAATTCTTCCTCGAGGCCAGCCATGATACGATCGCGCCGTATTCCCGATGTCCTGCAACGCAACCTGCTCGTCCTCCTGGTATTTCTCTTTTCTAGCACGGTCTTCGTGTCCGCCCAATCGGTTCTCGGCAGCATCACCGGCTCGGTTCATGACAGCACCGGAGCCAACGTGCCCGGGGCAACTGTGCTGCTGCACCGTACCGAAACCAACACCGACCGCACCTTGAAGTCCGACGAATCGGGTAACTACAACGCGGTCAACGTAGAAGCAGGAACGTATAACGTGACGACCACGGCGCCTGGGTTCGGCAGCACCGTGGAGCAGGGAGTGGTGCTCGCATCGCGGCAGGAGCTCCATCTGGACATCTCGCTTAAGATTACATCCAAGGACCAGACGGTCACGGTCAATGCTTCGAACGCGGGAACAATTGAGACTGAGACGGCACATATCTCTTCGGCTCTTTCACCGCGGGATGTTCTCGACTTACCCGCGAACTATCGCGGTGCTGGTTCCACGTCACCCCTTAACGTAGTGCAGACGCTGCCCGGTGTGCAACCGGACACTGCCGGCTACCCGCCAGCACCATCCACGCATCCGGTGCCGAGCGTCCGCTTTTCCATTCAGGGCGGCCTGCCGTCGCAGACTGAGACAACTGTTGACGGGATCTCCGCCCAGAACCAGACCAGTAACAACGCCCAAAGCGATGCCTTCCCTTCCGCGGAATCTATTGCAGAAATCCGCGTTGACGGAGTGAATAACAATGCTGAATATGGGCAGCCGGGCGAAATCACCACAATCACGAAGAGCGGAACCAATGTGGTTCACGGCTCTGTTTACGAGTATTTACAAAATCAGGCTCTGGATGCCACACCTTGGGGCACGACGCAGAAGCCGCATAAGGTGGCCAACGACTTCGGTGCCAGTGCTGGTGGACCAGTCGTCATTCCGCACCTCTACAATGGCCGCGACAAGACGTTCTTCTTTGGGGCGTACGAGGGTTTGAGATATCCCCAATCGAATGTTTTGCAGGCAAACGTACCAACCGCACTGATGAAGAAAGGCGACTTCTCTCAAGAGACGTCGACTCCCCTCCACAATCCTTTCACCGGTGGCATTTACGCCAACAACCTGGTACCAATCAATCCGAGCTCCGCACCGTTCCTAGCGTTTTACCCCGATCCCTCGCCTCAGTTCGCCAATGAGTCGCTCCAGCAGGCCATCGCGACGACCGGCTATAACTACGAGAGCCTGCGACGGGACGATATCAGCTCTAACCAGTTTGACGCCCGCGGCGATCAAACCTTTGGTCAGCGCGCGACCCTGTTCGGCCGTTACACCTTCAAGAATTCAAATCAACTGCAGCCCGCAGATCTGGCGCTTCCATACAGCACAGCCTTTGCTCAGTACCGCATCTTCGCAAGCAGCTTCACGTACGCCTTTACGCCGCATCTATCGAATGAATTCCGCTTCGGCTTTACGCTGGAGCGGGATGGCAATCAAAACCCCTTCTCCGGCAATGCCTTTAATACCTCGACCGGTCTTGACGGCCTAACCCCCAAGTTCTTCAACGGCATCCCTCACCTTCAATTCAATCAGGTTTATTCGGTAGGCTCGCGCCTCGGCTTCGAGGAGCGTTCGCGACTCTTTCAGTATGTGGACAACGTTACGCTCATTTGTGGAAACCATTCACTTCGATTTGGCGCTGATGTTCGTTATCTCTCAGCCTACACGGAAGCCGGCGCAGGATATGACAACTTCGTTTTCAACCCCGTCGCAGGAACATCTGCTACCGGCACAGCGACACAGCCCGGCCAGGAGTTTGCGGACTTTCTGATCGGTGTACCGTACCAATCGACGACCAATACCATCAATCAGGATAATGACGGTGTCGCAAAGTCTTTTGCGGTCTACGCTCAGGACAGCTGGAAAGCGACCCAGAATCTGACGCTCAGCTTTGGCCTTCGTTATGACTATCATCCAGCCCTCGTAGCGGCTCACGGTCTTGCCGGCAACTTTGATCCTTCGATCCCGCTCTCGGGCCGGCTGATCTATCCCGCCGGCTACGCCAGTGCGCTGAACGTGCAGGAGCTTGCCAACGTGAATGCCTGCAGCGCACCCGGGGTGGCTAACCCATACGCCACGAACGGTGTGGTCAACGGTGCGCCCTGCACGCCGGTTGTCACCAACAATCAGGCTGGTCTGCCTGCTGGTCTGCGGAAGACTCCGGATCTACGTTTCCAGCCGCGCCTTGGCTTTGCCTACCGTCCTTTCGGCAACGATCGCACGGCCATAAGGGGCGGAGCCGGTTATTACAACATCACCACTACGGGCGCGCTGTTTTACGCCATCGCGCAGAGCCTTCAAGCCAACAGTCAGACATTCACGAATACCTACACGCCAACCGGACCTGCCTTCGCTTTTCCGGCCACAACCAGCGCGCTCAATAACACGTTTGTTCCCGCTTATGGAAGCGTCTACTTCTATGCCGCCGTCGACACCAATTGGCACGATCCCTACTCTCTGCAAAGCAATCTATCCATCGATCACGATTTCGGCCATAACATAGGCGCCCGCATCTCCTATATCGGCCTGCAAACCTGGCACTTAGTGTGGCAGCCACAATTCAATCAGTTGCCTCGTTCTTCAACTACACCGGCAAGCGCTCAGCCGCAGAGCGCCTATCCGTTCCCGAACTTCTATCAAATTACCCGCCGCAGCACGTCTGCGACAGCTGACTTCAATGCCCTTCAGGCAGAGCTGTCTCATCGTTTGACGAACGGATTGTCGTTCAACACCAGTTACACCCTCGCGAAAAACCTCTCGGATAATCAAGGCACCTTTAATAACTTCAATGGAGCTGGATTCGTCGACGAGCAGGGGGGCTACAGTCCAACGGATAGCTTCAACCAACACCTCGACTATGGGAACGTCTCAGCGACCCGACGGCACCGCTGGTTGACCACCGCTATCTATGAACTGCCGATCGGCCGGGGCAAACGGTTCGGAAACAATATGAGCCGGATTGCAGATCTCGCCGTCGGCGGTTGGCAATTGAGCAATATCCTCCTCGTACAGAGCGGAACCTTTCTCACCGCTTACATCCCGAATGGAGAGATCGATCCCTCCGGCACTGGTTCAGGTACGGGTGTTGGCGGTGCGGCGCAGCGCCCTGACCGCGTCGGAAACGGCCATAGCAGCGCTCATAACCGGAACCACTGGTTCAATAACAGCGCGTTTGCTTGCCCGGGTCAGACTGGCTACGCTTCGCTGTTGATCAATCCCACGACACAAGTTCTGCCTTGCACTGTTGGTGTCGGGTCGGCGCCAATCGGACGGTTCGGCACTGAAAGTGTCGGCGACCTGACTGGACCCGGCTCGTTCAATCTTTCATCCGGTGTCTCGAAAACCTTCGCCATCGTAGAAGGCGTTCGCCTGCGTGCCGAAGGCACCTTCACCAACGTCCTTAATCACACCAATCTTGCCGACCCAGGACAGTTCCTAGGCGGGCTCGATCCAACACAACCTACGTTCGGTCAGATTACTTCAGCGCGCGGCTCTGACTTTGGAGGCAATCGTACCGGCCAACTCTCCTTGAAGATCGAGTTCTAAGCATGCTCCCGAGACTGCGGGAGAAGGAGAAAGGCGCGTAGGACTTGAGCCAAGAGCAGCCAAGTGTCCCATCAAACCTGCGCGTCGAGAAGCCCACCAAGGTTCGGTGGGGCATTCTCACCATGCTCACTGGCTTCTCCTGCGTCAGCTACATGCAACGGATCAATATCTCTGTCGCGGCTGAGTTGATGGGGCCCGAATTGCATCTCGACAAGGTGCAGTTCGGACAGATCTTTAGCAGCTTCCTGATTGGATACGCTATCTTCCAAATTCCGGGCGGCCTGTTTGCCGATCGCTTCGGAACGCGACTGACGCTGGCTCTTTCCGCCGGACTCTGGGCCATCTGCACGGTTGTAACTGGACTTTTGCCCGCGCCAGCGCAAACTTCCGTGCGCACCATCTTTGTTCTGCTTTGGCTCGTAAGATTCCTGCTTGGCAGTGCAGAGGCTACCACCTATCCAGTCGGCGCACTTGCCGTCCATAACTGGATCCTCCCGCCCGAACGCGCTCTGGCAAACTCCTGGATGTTTGCCGGCACGTCTCTGGCAGCGGCCTGTACCACTCCTTTCGTCTCATGGCTCATGCTGCGCCTGGGCTGGCGTTGGGTCTATTTCGTCGCTTCGATCCCGGCGCTTGTGATTGCGTTGCTATGGTGGTTCTTCAGCACCGATAAACCTTTACAACACCGCTCCATCAACAAAGCGGAGTTGGCACTCACCAACGCGGAAGCTGCATCGACTCCCTCGCTGACCGGTTTCGGCCATTTGCTCCGGAACCGCAGGATGATTCTGCTCTGTTGCAGTTACATCGCCGAAGGCTATCTTCTGTTCATCTTTGTATTCTGGTTGTACATCTACCTTGTAGACGTGCGCGGCTTTAGCATGATGCGAGGTGGCCTGGTAGCGGCGTTACCCTGGCTGACTGGACTCTGCTTTACTCCGTTGGGTGGCCTGGTGGCGGACTGGATTGCTGCACGTTATGGCCGCCTCAACGCGGCCCAGTACATCATCATGACGGGTTACACGCTGAGTGGCGTGCTCCTCTTCATCGCGGCGTACGCACCCACGCGCGTGCTCTGCGTGGTTGCACTCTGCTTCAGCGTTGGCTTTCTTATGGCGTCTGAAGCCTCCTTCTGGGTTTCGGCCACACACCTGGCCGGGGCACAGGCAGGTGCTGCCTCCGGCCTGATGAACACGGCAGGTATTCTTGGCGGAATCCTGTCTACCTCACTTGTGCCCATCCTGGTCGCTCGCTTCAGTTGGCTGGTCGCGTTCGGATCGGCGACAGTGGTTGCGCTTGCCTGTGTGCTTTTGTGGTTCCTCATCGCCAGAGAACCAGCGGATTGACCATCAGCCTACGTCTTGATCGTTGCCTACCCTCAAGGAGTCAGGAATGAACGTCTCTGAAATGATCTCTGCCGAGATCGACCGCTTAGCAACTCCGATGACCGGCTTTCTGCAGCGGCTGGTTCAATCGCCCAGTCTTCCAGGCGAGGAGCAGGAGGCACAGCACCTTTTCGCGGCGAAGCTGCGCGAACTCAGTTGTCAAGTTCAGATACTCAAGTCGGAACGTTCGGAGTTACAAGATCACCCTGCTTTCTCAGACGATGGAGTCTCTTTCGAGGAACGGTTGAATGTGGTCGGGGTATGGACCGGAAACAGAACGATTGCAGAGGCAAACGGTCGCTCGCTCATCCTGAACGGCCATATGGATGTCGTGCCTGTCGGTGATCTTGCATTGTGGAAGTACCCGCCCTGGAGCGGTGTCATCGAAAATGGACATCTGCATGGGCGCGGCGCTTGCGATATGAAGGCAGGACTTGCTGCGGCCGTGTTCGCCGTGGAAGCGCTGCGCAATCTTCGCTTCGAGCCTAACGGGCCGGTGCTTCTTGAGAGTGTCATCGGCGAAGAGAGCGGCGGTGTGGGCACGCTCACCACCCTCGTTCGGGGTATCCGGGCAGATGGTGCTGTGCTGATGGAGCCAACACGTCTACGCTCTTGTCCTGTGCACGCCGGAGCACTCAGCTTTCGCATCGTCGTAAGCGGGCGAGCCATTCACGCCAGCATGAAGCGCTTCGGCGTGAGCGCCGTAGAGGAGTTCCAGAAGGTCTTCGCAGCAGTGGAGGCATTGGATCGCGACCGTCATCATCGCTACGAGAACCTGATCTTTGAGTTCGACGACAACATCGCTCCGATCTGCATCGGAACCCTTGCCGCAGGCGATTGGCTCTCCACCGTGCCAGAGAGATTGGTCGCCGAAGGAAGGTTCGGCGTCTTTCCGGGAGAGCGCCTTGACGATGCAAGAAAGGCGCTCAAGGAATGCCTGGAACAGGTAGCCATCTCTCATTCCTGGCTGCGGGAGCACCCGCCGACGCTCGAATGGATTGAAGGACAGTTTGAGCCGGGCCAGACTCCGCTTGCGGCATCGATCGTGCGGGCGCTCAGCAGCGCACACACCTCTATGACCAGCATGCCTCCAAAGATTCAAGGCGTGCCTTATGGGTCGGACCTGCGTTTGTTCACCGAGCACGGCGGCGTCCCGGCTGTGCTGTATGGCCCCGGCGATGTGGCCTTCGCTCACACCGTACAGGAGCATGTAAAACTCGAAGAAGTCTTTACCTGCGCCAAAGTACTGGCGTTGCTGGTCACGGATTGGTGCGGCGGACACTTCGCCGAGTGAGAGAGAATCGCATGAACGTTATTGTGATCGGCCTAGGTGCGATGGGCAGCGCAGCCGCGCAGCATCTTGCGGAGCGCGGTTGCACGGTGCGAGGCTTCGACCGTTTCGCCCCACCACATTCGCACGGCTCATCGCATGGGCTCTCGCGCATCTTTCGGCAGGCTTACTTCGAGGACCATCGCTACGTTCCTCTGCTGATGCGTTCCTTTGACCTGTGGCAGCGGCTGGAGCGTGACTCGGGCGTGCGGCTGCTCTTTCTGCCCGGTAGTTTGGTGCTCGGCCCCAGTGATGGAAAACTTGTGAAGCGAAGTGCCGAGAGTGCCAAACTCTTCGGACTGCCACACGAGTTGCTGGGTGCGGCCGAGTTGAAGCAGCGCTATCCAGTCTTCGAAGTAAAGCCGGAGACCTTGGGGCTGCTCGAGCACAACGCTGGCTATCTCCTGCCTGAGGCCTGTGTCACGCAGCAGCTTCGGCGTGCGGAGCGAGCGGGAGCCCTGTTACAGACTAACGATCGCGTTCTCGACTGGCACGCGGAGCCCCGTGGTTCGAGCGTCAGTGTCCGCACCAACAGCGGGACCTATCGGGCAGACCACCTCGTGATCACAGCCGGTCCGTGGGCACCGGACTTACTCTCGGCCCTAGGTTTGCCCCTTCGGGTTACGCGACAGGTACTGTGCTGGTTTGAGCCGAAGGTGCCGATTGAGCACTTCCGCGAGGATCGGCTGCCCGTCTATCTCATCGAAGCAGATGGCGAGATACCCCTGCTCTATGGTTTTCCCCTGACCGGCTCTGAACGCGATGGCGTTAAGGTCGCTCTTCACGGCAGCGAGAACGACTGCACAGCAGATTCCTGCGAGCGAACGATCTTGCCGTCTGATGAGCAGAGCATCCGCGCTAGACTCTCGGACACTTTGCCCGGGCTGGCGGGACGTTTGCTCCACGCAGAAACCTGCCTGTACACGATGACTCCGGACGAGCATTTCATTCTCGGCCCCCATCCTCATCATCCCGCGGTAACGGTCGCGGCAGGTTTTTCTGGTCACGGGTTCAAGTTCGCCCAGGTGATTGGCGAACTGCTTGCGGAAGCCGTCGTCAATCCTCAATCTACTGCGATTCCTGACCTGTTCTCATTCGGCCGTTTTAACCGGGGGACCAGGAAATTGCTTTAGGTGTGCTGAGTGTTCCGTTGCATGAGCCACCGTGTGGCCGCCTCACCGCTTGCTACGGCACCTTCCATGTACCCGTGATCGTCGCCTAGATGGTCTCCAGCAAATGCAATGCAGCCATGTGGCTGTCGGAGCAGTGAACGTACGCGCGAAAACTGTCCGGGCCCATACACGGCGTAAGCTCCGCCTGTAAGCTCGTCCCGCTGCCACGGCGTACAAAATGTGGAGAGTAGCTGGGCGGAGCCGACATCAGGCACCCCGGCTAGATCTCCCAGCAGCAAGCGCTCCCGCCCGGCATCATCTTGTGCCGCAATCACATCAGCTTTGTCACCCGTCGAGTAGTTACATAAAATGCCTCGCTGGCCAGGTTGAGCCAGCGTCGTATGGAAGAACTGATGAGAGGTTCTGTCTGTCAGCAGGGAGAAATCTTCCATCGGCCAGAATCGCTGGCTGAAGAGCATTTGCGTCTTTGCGATGCGCGCATACTGAAGCTCCTCGGCTGCTGCTGACTGGTCTTTCGGCAGGGGCGGATCAAAAGCAATTCCATTCAGCATTGATGCCGGTACGGCGCAAATGCATGCCTCTGCCGAGAAGACTTCCGAACCCGCGGTAACTCGCAGGCCCTTGCTCGATTGCGCCACTACATCAACGCGCCTTGCGGTACGCACCGAACCTGCGGGCAGAGTCTTCACGATAGCGTCTATCAGCAAGCTGTTTCCTCCGCGAACGTGGAGGTCCTGCTGGCTCGTCTCGAACGGATGCATGTAATCGCGGCACATGTATTCTTCTATGGCGGCGAGCGCGGATATTCTGCAAATGCTTTCCCCTACTTCAAGGCTGTCCATCAGATCGCGAAGGCGTAAGTCGTCCGGCGTGAAGCCTTCGCGCTGCAGCGTATGCCACCAGTTCGCTCCGTCAAACGCTTGCCGCTGCTCTTGCGTTGCGGCCAGATATTTACGTTTGAGCGAAGTCCAGGCCTTGATCGAGGTTTGAGAGAAGTTCCACTCACCCGGTGCAATGACGATGCCCGACCGAAGAAGCCACAATCGATAAGAATGCTCTTCCAACTCCAGGCCGAGTTCGGAACAGAGACGCCGCATTCTGTGGTGATCGCGGCCGATCCATTCGCCCCCCATCTCACAGGTCAACTCCGGAGCTTCCGGAAAACGATAGGTATGCACCCGGCCCCCAAGCCGTGTGCGCGCTTCGAGCACCGTAACTCCCCATCCTTCGCGCGAAAGCTGAAGTGCGGCCGATAAGCCGGCGAGACCGCCTCCAATCACGATACAAGTTCTTAACTCCATAGATCATTTCAGAATCGCTGCTGGCTTACGAGACTACTTAAAACCGACATGGCGCGGAGAACTCTGACAGGTTCTACTGAGCGGCAAGCTCCTCATGCAGCCGGAACGGCAGCACAACTCGAGTAATGGCTCCATCAGGGCTGGGATTCTCCGGATCTACCTTCGCGTTGATACTGAGGTGATAGGCGAGTAACTGAGCGAACGGGATCTCGAACGGCGTGCGCAGGGAGTCCGGAAGGTTCGGCGCACCTGCCGGAATACGCCATTCGTGCTCTGTTGCGGATAGAGGATGGTCGCCAATAAGAATGAGGCGGCCAAGCCGCTTGCCGCGCAGATCATCTAGCACATCCATCTCGTAAAGACGCGTATGCGGGTCGGATGAGAGGAAGCAGATGACAGGTGTGTCCGTACGTAAAAACCCTATAGCTCCATGACGAAAGCCAAGGAACGTCTCCGGCATCGCAGACACATGACCTGCGGTGAGCTCGATAATCTTCAGCGCCGCCTCTTTCCCAAGCGCCTGCATTGCGGAACCCAATATAACGACTCGATCTTTGCAGGTACGAGCAATTTGCTCGATGACAGCGTTGGTTATTTGGAGGTTCTCTTCGACTTGATGACAGATCTGCGGAAGCTCTGCAGCGATCTTCTGTGGATGAGCTAAGCACAGACCGGCGAGGACGAGGTTGGAAAAGGAGCCTGTCATAGCCAGACTGCGATCATTCGTCCTTGGATCAAGGCATAAGACCTGAACGCCCCGGGTATTTGCAAGACGCCCGGCTTTATTACACACGATGGCAAGATGCTGAACAGCAGGAAATAGCCTCTTCACTTTCTCCACAACCGCCGTGCTTTCGGGACTATCTCCAGATCTGGCTAAGGAGACTAACCAACCACCTTGACGCAAGCTCGGAACGGCAGACAGGATCGCCGCTTCGGATAAAACGAGTAGATCCGTGCTGGGGATTGCCTGTGCACCAGGCCATGCTTCTGCGATAGCAGATGCCGCATATGCCGACGTTCCCGCGCCCGTGAGAATGACGGGAAATTTGGCAAACTCGTAAGCGCTCTGAACAGACTGTACGCGATCAAGCGTGGTGGGCCAGACAGCCGGCTGTTGAGCGATCTCGGACGCGAGTACGCTCTCGCTTGGGTAGGATCTGGTAAACACAGTGAATCCTTTCGCCGGGCTTCTGCGATTTGAGGGCAAAATCCCGGGAAACACACCTTAGGCCTGCTTCCGTGCAAAAAGAACGCTAATGCTGCTCCTTCGGTCTCTTGCTTGGTAAAGGCTGGTAACGCAACTGTATCCCTTCTACGGGAGGTTATGCAATCGCTTTCTGGCCGAGAAAACCGCAAAACTCTTCGATTCATCATTGACCTTTGCAGAGTCGAAGGATAATATTCAGGAACTTATCTGGACAGCAGAACCAGCGGCTGCGAAAGGATGTCAATTGCTCGTCAATCGTCGGCAAGCGCTTCTTAGCATTGGGTTGGCAGCGATCCATGGCGTGGCCTGGTCGCTCCCTAGGCCGTTCCGTCCAGCGCTCTGGGAAGGGACAAACCCTGACTTCGGCACGTTCGAGTCATCGGTTGACGACACGATTGATGATCGCCTTCGCGCAGACATGGCACGCTTGGCACCGCGTGCTTACTCGGAAGAGGGCATCCCTATGTTTCTCGCGTGCGTGAACCTGGTAACTGCTTCAACCTCGCATCAGGTTCCGAAGATCACCTTGAATCCATTGAGCGCTGCCCTTTCCTCGACGTTGCGTCGTAATGCGGAAGCTTACCAACGCATCAAGCCAGGCTTAAAGGCGAAGGACATAGCTCCATTGGTAGAGGTTCTAGCTGACCGCGACTTTACGCGCGGTGAGACTATGGAGGGGTCATGAGGAACTCCATCACCTTTACCGAACGCGCTATTGAAATCGAAAAGTTGTATGAAACACACCCTGTGATTCGGGCTGTGAACTTCCATAATGCGTCGAAGGCGAAAGCCGATCAGTATGATCGGCAACTTGCGCAGTACAGCAGATTTTTTACATCGGTTACCGAAGACGACTTAGACGACTATCTGACCACCGGCAAATGGACAAAATCTAAGCCGGGCCTAATCGTATCCATCTTTGAAGGCTATAGGAACGGGTACGAGGTCCTTCTTCCTATAGTGGAAAAATACGGGTTTATTGCTTGGTTCTTTGAGATTACAGGCTTTATCAATTCAAAGTTCAAGGATCAGTTGCCCTTCGCGCTCAGCCACGACATTGTCATGCTCTCTCGCGAGTATCCGGACGGCCGATATGCACTGACCTGGGATGAACTCCGTCAGATCGATAAGAAGCATGTCATTGCGAGTCACTCTCGATCCCATCAACAGCTTTCGTCTATGCCTCCTGCCTTACTGCATGACGAGGTTGTGGGATCGCAGAATCAATTTCGCAAGCATCTTGGCCACCCCGTACGGTCCTTCGTTTCACTCACCGGTCCTGCCTATGGCGAGAGCCCGTCCGTCGATAGGCTCATTGAAGCTGCTGGATACGATTTTGTCTTTTCAAACTTCAGTATTCAGCGTATCCACGCTAAACAGGGCCAGAGAGCATAAGAAAGCTTAGCGAAGGAGAGTGCTGCTTCGCTAAGCTGAGTTCGTTGCTACCGCTGTTTAGAAATTGTCACGTGGCACCGCGGATCCACTACCGCCTACAAGGAAGTCCATGTCGGCGCCATCATTCGCTTGGTTGACGTGGTCGATGTATAGCTTGACATAGCCGCGATCGGAGTGAGGTTGCTCGGGCTTCCACTCTGCTCTCCTACGAGCCAGTATCTCGTCTTCAACGAGCAATAAGAGAGTCCGGGCTTCTAGATCAAGCGAGATCATATCGCCATTCTGCACCAGAGCTAAGGGTCCACCAATCGCCGCCTCAGGAGCACAGTGCAGGACCACTGTGCCATACGCCGTCCCCGACATGCGAGCATCGGAGATGCGCACCATGTCCGTCACGCCCTTCTTGAGAAGTTTAGGTGGTAAAGGAAGGTTGCCGACCTCGGCCATGCCTGGGTACCCCTTGGGACCGCAGTTCTTCAGCACCATGACGCAGTGCTCGTCGATGTCAAGGGCATCGTCATTGATGCGGGCATGAAGGTCCTCGATCGATTCGAACACCACAGCCCGACCAGTGTGTTTAACCAGCGAAGGTGAAGCAGCAGATGGCTTGATCACTGCTCCATCCGGCGCCAGATTTCCGCGCAACACCGCGACTCCGGCGTTCGATCTAAATGGGTTGTCGAACGGGTGAATGACCTCGCGATTCCAGCATGGTGCGTTTAAGTTGTTCTCCCAGATCGTGTGCCCATTTACAGTCATAGCTTCTTTATGCAGCAGGTCGTGCTCACCGAGTTCCCGGAGGATGGCTGGGAGGCCGCCAGCCTCAAAAAAATCTTCCATAAGGAATCTTCCAGAGGGCATGATGTCGAGCAGGCAAGGCACAGTACGACCAAGTCTGTCCCAGTCGTGAAGATCTAGTTGAAGACCGGAGCGGCGGGCCAGAGCAATCAAATGTATGACGGCATTCGTCGATCCGCCGATACCGGCGTTCACTCGGATGGCATTCTCGAGCGACTGCCGGGTCACTATCCCGGACATGAGGATGTCCTGTTTGACCATGTCAACGATGCGCCGGCCGGACTCCCGCGCAAGCAGGTTACGGCGAGCATCTACGGCAGGAATTGCCGCGTTTCCCGGCATCGCCATGCCAAGCGCTTCTACAAGGCACGCCATCGTCGAGGCCGTTCCCATCGTCATGCAGGTGCCATGCGAGCGATGCATGCACGCTTCCGCTTCATGGTAGTCGGAGAGCGCAATCTCGCCGGCGCGAAGCTGCTCGCTCATGGAAATTGTGTTGGTTCCAGAGCCGATGTACCGGCCTTTGTAAACTCCACGCAACATGGGGCCTGCGGAGATGCCGATTGTCGGAATATTGACGCTCGCCGCACCCATCAGCAAAGCCGGTGTCGTTTTGTCGCAGCCCATCAGCAGGACGACACCATCCAGCGGGTTTGCGCGTATGGATTCCTCGACATCCATTGAGGCTAGATTTCGATAAAGCATCGCCGTTGGGCGGAGCATGGTCTCTCCCAACGACATGACGGGGAATTCGAGGGGGAACCCGCCCGCCTCCAGCACGCCCCAGCGCACATGATCCGCGATCGTCTTGAAGTGCGTATTGCACGGTGTCAGCTCAGACCAGGTATTACAGATTCCGATAACTGGACGGCCATTGAACTGATCCTGCGGAAACCCGCGATTTTTTAGCCATGAACGATAATAAAAGCCATTTTTGTCCTGCCGATCGAACCATGATGCGCTTCTTAGTTTTTTCCCCGTCATCTCGCAAGACCTCTCATTGTCTTCCAGCTACTTAAATAAAGCTTCTAGGATTATGGGGTTCGTAAAGCATTATGACTCCAGTCGTCACTTGCGCTTGTCGCTTTTGGCTGTGCCCGTAGGCAACCGATCCTAAAGCCGCTTGAGAGGTGGAGTCAACTTCGTTGCCATAGAAGCGGTTCAGATAGCCCGGTTCAGCTACATACTAGACTTTGCAGTTGTATTTTTTTTGCTGAAGCCTATGATTGTCTAAGTTATGGAACCGTTCCGTATCCTTGTTATCTCAGACAGTTTTCATACTATGCTGGAAGCGGTTGCAGCGTTGGAAACTTCAGGCCACACAGTCTCTTATGTTTCAAGCCTCACGCCTTGGTCTGATCTTTCCTCGAAGGACGCCCGCGCACTCCAGCAAGCAGACGCAGTGATCATGGGCCGAGTCTTCAATACTGGTGCCACGGCAATGTCACTGGCGCCCAACCTAAAGGTCATCGCGCTGCATACGTCTGGTTCCGACACAGTCGATATTGATGAAGCAACTCACCGGGGCGTGCTGGTCACCAACGTGAAGGGCGTAAATGCCGAGCAATGCGCGGAGTTCGCCTTTGGTCTGATGCTTTGCGTTGTGCGGCAGATTGTAATCGGGGACCGCGCGATCAGGGCGGGACTGTGGGCAGCCCAGACGCACACGAGTCCGGATATTTATGGGTCGACGGTTGGTGTCGTTGGTTTTGGTCAGATCGCGAAGGCATTCGTCGTGCGTGCAAGAGCCTTCGGCGTACGGGTCCTGGTATACACCCGGTCTCAGAATGAGGAGCATGCCAAACAGTTTGGGATTGAGTATGCCCCTCTCGATGATGTTTTGAAAGCATCGGACGTCGTGTGCATGTTCGCTTCATTGACAAAAGAGACTCACCATATGATCGGCGCTCGCGAACTGAGCCTGATGAAGCCGTCCGCGTTTCTTGTGAACATCGCGCGTGGAGAACTAGTGGATGAGGGCGCTTTGCTCGACGCTTTGCGTCATAGGCGCATCGCCGGCGCCGGCCTGGATGTGTTTGAGGTGGAACCGCTGCTAGAATCGCCGTTTTTCGCGCTAGACAATGTCGTCCTGACGCCTCACCAGGCCGGTTTGACTCGCGGTGGAAAGCTGGGAGCAGCGATGCGAGCAGCGCGAAACGCCTTGGACGTTCTTGAGGGCAATATTCCCAGCGACGCAATCAATCCAGGCTGCATTGTTCATAGGAGGGTTGGCGGGATAGACTCCTGACGCGTCAGGTGAATCTGTATTCAACGTAATTTACTCAGCAGGGAGGCTACTTTGGAAGACCGCTATAAGCTCGTGCTCATCGGAGCCGGCAGCACCGTGTTCACCCAGCGGTTGGTTGCCGATCTCATCCTTACCGGGCAAGCCAATCGTTGGGAGCTGGCGCTGGTCGATATAGATCCCATCACCCTTGACGCCGTCGACCGCCTCGTCCGCAAGATGTTGATATTTAAGGATGTCGACATTCCCGTTGTCTCGACAGTCAACCGTCGAGACGTGCTTGCAGATGCTGATTTTGTTGTAACTACGATCGCCGTTGGTGGACGCCGTGGCTGGGAACTTGACGTCACTGTGCCTCGAAAACACAACGTATACCAGCCAGTTGGCGACTCGGTGATGCCGGGGGGGATCTCAAGGGCAATGCGCATGATCCCGCAGATGATCGCGATCGCCGAAGATGTAGGCGCGTTGTGCCCGGAGGCTTACTTTCTCAACTACTCGAATCCTATGACTGCCGTATGCCGGGCCATTCGGGTGAAGACTGGCGTGCCCGTGATCGGCCTGTGTCATGGAGTGCATTACGTTGAAGGTGTCCTGGCGCGGTTTCTTGGTAAAGATGAGAGCTGCATGACGAGCTTTGGAGTCGGGCTCAATCACCTCACCTTCCTCACCGATATCCGGTGCAACGGTGAGGACATGATTCCTTTGATGAAGGCTAAAGCCGCCGAGCAGCGTCCACTGCTGGAACAAGAGATCCGCGATAAGGCTGATTGGCCTAACACCGTGGTCGGCCGGGCGTCGCGCTATTCAGACGACCCGTTGGCCTGGTCGATCTTTGAGCGTTATGGGATGTTTCCAGTAGCCATCGATCGACATATCTCGGAGTTTTATCCCGAGCGTTTCCCTCATGGTCGGTACTACGGAAGGATCTTAGGGGTGGATGCGTTTTCCATCGACGGCCGCATCGCGCTTGGTGACACATGGTTCGACGAGATGCTGGCGGTCGCACGCTCTCCGGATCCATTGCCGAAGTCGTACTTCGAGGATGTGCCTGGAGAGTCGGAACAACTGATTCAGATTATGCAGTCACTGCTGGAAGACAAGCGGCATGTATTTTCGGTGAATATGCCAAATCATGGCGCGGTCCCCGGCATGCCTTGGGAAGCCGTATTAGAGATGCCTGCAGCGGCTGGAGGGCCGGGATTCATGCCTCTGCAGTCAAAGGCTCTTCCTCCGGCACTCACAGCTAAGCTCCTCTCTAAGATCGCTGCCGTTGAAGTGACTGTCGAAGCAGCCCTGACTGGCAGCTTCGACCTCTTTGTTGAAGCTCTCTTGGCGGATGGGTCGGTAAGCGATCCTGACGCGGCCGTCGCACTTGCAATCGATCTCGTCGACGCTCACAAACACCACCTTCCTCAGTTCGCCTCAATTCGTTAACTGGCCGCGGATAAACGATGCACCTCATCAAGTCCGACCATCTACGCAAGCTGCAGTTAGCCGGAGTTCCGGAGCCGGTAGCTCGCCCGGTTGATATCGACCAATCGCAGACAGGGTTTACAGTCTTGCGTTCGTTGAGAATCTACTGCTTTAATGCTGGTTCTGTTATCGATGGGCACGCCGAGGAGGATGAAGTGATGATCGTCATCCTGGCCGGCTCAGTCCAACTGACGATGAGTCAGCACGAAGTCGAGGACGGGTCACCACAGTTCAACCTGTCGGCGGTGGGCAACTCGAACGGCAATCCCTGTGTGGCTTATCTTCCGCCAAACGGCGCTTACCAACTCCTTCCTCTAACTAACGTGGAGGTAGGCTATGCGCGCGCGACAACTTCAGAGGCTCATGAGCCAAGAGTCTTTTTCGCTGACATGCCAACCGAAAATGCGAGTGAAAGACTTTTGTTTGAAGAAGAGTCCTACGCTATGCATCTTCGCCTTCGAATCGTGCAAGTAAAAGCCAGTGAAAACATCGTTACGGTAATGCCTCTGAAGGAATCGGAAACTACCTGTGAGGCGTTGGTGCACGTCAGGACAGAACCGGAATATGGGGTGATGACTGTCTCGCCAGAGCATCTGCAACCGCTTGCAGTGGAATCGTGGAATACTGTCTGCGTGCTCCCGGGTGAAACCCCCGCGCTGCACATTGTGCCGGCTTCAACGGCTTTGTTGCTCGTCGTTTCTGCATCGGCACAAGCCTCAAAACCTCTTTGAGGTGTTTCTCATTGCGTCCTCTATGAGTAAACGGTTAGTATCCGAATTAGGTAGACGCAGCTCCTTTTTCAGGTTGCCGATCCATCACGCAGACTTGAAGACTAAGACTCAAGGCCCTCTCTCAAGGAGTACCAAATGCGGATTGTTGGCCTGCGTGACTCTCAGACATCCAGAATAGGATTAATGCAGGACGAGCTAGTCTTCGACCTTGCGGAGCTGGCGATGGCGGCCGGCCGATCCGCTCCTTTTCTTTCAAGCATGGCCCTGTTTCTAGATGCGGGACTGGAAGCTGAACAGTTTGCTGCAAAACTTTTGAACGAGTCACACGGTAATGTGCAAGGCAAGGCGTTGCACTCTGTCGAACTGGGCCCCCCCATCCCCCGGCCCGGGAAAATCATCGCTGTAGGGCTGAATTACAAGGCGCATGCAGGCGAAGGCGATTTCGAGTTACCCGCCGAGCCGCTGGTTTTTGCGAAATTTCCGAACTCGATCAATGGTCCGAACGACGACATTATTTTCGCCGATGAGGCGATGCAGGTGGATTCTGAGGCTGAACTTGCTGTTGTGATCGGGGTGCAAGGAAAAGCAATCGCGGCAAATTCCGCGTATAGCTATATTGCTGGTTATATGGCGCTGAATGATGTTTCCGCACGCAACTGGCAATTCGCTGATAAGCAATGGACGAGAGGAAAGTCCTGCGACACCTTCTGTCCGACTGGCCCGTGGCTCGTGACTCGCGATGAGATTGCTGATCCACACGATCTGGCGATTGTGGGACGGTTGAACTCTCAGGTGATGCAGGAATCCAACACTCGACATCTGATCTTCCGGATTCCTGAACTGCTCGCTTATGTCTCTGCCTCAATCACTTTAGAGCCTGGAGACATTATCGCGACGGGCACACCCTCCGGCGTAGGCGCCTTCCGCAAACCACCTGTCTTCATGAAAGACGGAGACATCGCCGAAGTAGAGATCGAGAAGTTGGGCACGCTAAGAAACCGGGTCAAAGTATGGCCTCAGCAATAGGTGGCGCTGCGACGACTCCGTCGGCTCCTGTAGAACGTGCTCGTCCGGAACCCTCGGCTGCATATCGTTGGACCGTGCTTCTTTTCGTCAGTATGGCGATGGGCAGTTGCCATTACATCTATGACAGCATCAATCCCTTAGAACGAATTTTCATCGACAAGCTGGGTTTCTCGGCTGCGGGCTTTGGATGGCTCAATTCGGCTTACAGCGTGTCTGCTATCCTCACTCTGCTCATAGGCGGCTGGGTCATTGATCGCATCGGCACGAAAAAGGCTCTCTCGGCTTTTGCCCTCATCTGTTTAATAGGTGCGGTGCTTACCGCAGTACAAGGGCAGCCAGGAATGATGATCGCCGGCCGGACCGTACTTGGGCTTGGCGGCGAGTCGATGATCGTTGCGGCGACGGCTGTGCTCGCCAAATGGTTCAAAGGGAAAGAATTAAGTTTCGCCTTCGGCATAAAGATCACAATCTCCCGCATGGCCTCCGTGGCCGCTGACAACTCACCGACATGGGCCAGCCGAGTGTTTTATCCGCATGGAAGCGTAGGAGGCGCGAGTTGGCGAGGTCCTTTATTGCTGGCAGTAGGTGCCGGCATCTTCGCGGTTATTTGCTCAGGCATCTACTGGATGCTCGAGAGTCGCACCGCAGGGCGGTACGATCCGGCGAAGCACAATAAGAGCGAGAAGCTGGATCTTCATCAGACGCTTCGCTTTAATCGCTCTTACTGGTTTGTCGTCGGACTCTGCTTGACCTTCTACTCGGCAATATTTCCGTTTCGGACTTTTGCGATTGAATTTCTCACCAACAGAATCCTGACGGATCATGGCGGCATTCATGCATCGGAGGCAATGCGGGTGCTCGCACATCAGCATGCCGGTATGCTGAACAGCCTTCTCCCGCTTTCGGCAATGGTCGCGACCCCGCTCGTGGGACTTTTGTCCGACAGAATAGGCAAGCGGGCGCTCTTCATGATGATCGCCTCCATCCTACTGATGCCGGTTTACCTGCTGATGGGTTTCACACATGTCACTCTCTTCTTGCCGCTCTGCATGATGGGGATCGCGTTTTCCGTGATTCCGGCGGTGATGTGGCCGTCAGTGGCTTACATCGTCGACCCGAAGCGACTTGGCACGGCATTCGCGCTCATGACCTTGATCGAGCAAGTAGGCTTTTTTGTAATGAACTTACTTATCGGTAAAGCCAACGACTATCAGCATGCCGGATTGGACAATATGCAGGGCTACAGGACCGGCTTGTTGATTTTCTCTGTGCTTGGATTCGTTGGTCTCACCTTTGCGATTTTGCTTCGTGTCCGAGAACATGGTTCACAGTCCCACGGGCTGGATACGATCACGGCAGCAGCAGCCTAGCTCTCGTTAGCTCAGATCTATGTCACGACCCGGCAAAGGGCATATTTAGCCAAGAATACCCGTCGAGATCACCTTCGTTTCGAGGTACTCCATCAGCCCCTCTGGCCCCGACTCCTGTCCTGTGCCGCTCTCCTTCCAGCCTGGAAACGGTGCTTCAGTGGCTTGGGGTGACCAGTCGTTGATGCCAAGCAATCCAAACTCCAAGTGCTCAGCCACTTGCTGCGCGATGCGAAGATCGTTGGTCCAAGCATAGGCTGCCAGTCCATACCGGGTATCGTTCGCCTGTGCGATCACATCGGCGGTGTCGTTAAAGGTGACGATGGGCAATACCGGTCCAAAGATCTCCTGCATTAACAATGGTGAGCGCGAGGTAAGCCCGGTGACGACGGTAGGCTCGAAGAAGAAGCCCTCGACCGGGTCCTTCGGCCGCTTTCCGCCTAACAGTATTTCCGCGCCCTCAAGCCTCGCGCTTTCGACCATTGCTTCAACTGCGTCTCGATGCCTTCTGCTGATGAGCGGACCAACGTTAGTCTCTGGAAGCAGCCCGGAACCCAGGCGCAGCTTGCCTGCCAGTTCGACGACCTCAGAGGTAAACCGTTCCGCAATTGCCTCGTGTACAAAGAAGCGTTGAGGCGATACGCAGACCTGGCCGGCGTTGCGAAACTTGGCCGTTATGGCGCCGCGAGATACTGCCGCGACATCCACGTCGGGGAAGATAAGCACAGGAGCGTTGCCCCCGAGTTCCAATGAAAGGCGTGTTACCGACTTCGAGGCGCCATCCATCAGCAGCTTGCCAACTCGCTGACTTCCCGTGAAATGAATTTTGGCGCAGTTTGCGTTATCCAGCATCTCCTGCGCGATCTCGGCTGGATCGCCATTTACCAGGTTTACGACGCCCGTCGGCATACCTGCCTCCACGAGGATGGAGACCATCTCCATAGCTGTCATCGGGGTTAGTTCCGACGGGCGAAATACGACCGTGCATCCGGCCGCCAGAGCTGCAGCACCCGCACGCGCGACGTTATAGATAGGAAAGTTCCAGGCCGTGATGATACCCACCACACCGAGTGCGTGCCGGGTTAGAGCGAGCCGGCGAGCGGGGTTCCGAGAGGGGATCACGCGCCCATACGCACGCTTGCCTTCTTCTGCAAACCACTCGAAAAGGTCGGCGGCCACGGCCCACTCTCCGCGCCCTTGCAGCAAGGGTTTGCCGCTTTCGAGGGTCGTAGTGTGAGCCAGTTGATCCAATCGCTCCCGCATCAGGTCAGCGGCTTTTCTAAGGATCGCCGCGCGTTGATACGGCGTAGAACGCGACCACGCAGGCAAGGCCATGGAGGCGGCCTCGATCGCCGCACGGCAGTCTCTTCCATCCCCAAATGGCACCTTGCGGATCGTCTCTTCGGTCGCAGGATTGATGACACTCCAGGTGGAACCGTTGAGCGCGTCCCGCCACTCGCCGCCGATGTGCTGCTGGTAGGTATACGCCATGTCAAGCTCCTGAAGCGGGTTTTAGCTTAGCTGTTGGTAGACGATTTTGCCGTTGACCATCGTGAATAGAATGGATACCTGTAGTAATGCCGTGGGCGAAATGGTGGTTGGATCCGCGCTGAGGAGCGCTAAATCTGCAAGCTTGCCGACACTGATGCTGCCGCGAACGCTCTCTTGAGCCGCCAGCTTTGCGCCTCCAAGCGTGTAGGCGGAGAGCGCTTGCCGAGCGGTCAAGCCTTGTTCTGGAGAGAGCTGCAGGCCTTCGCTTGTTCGTCGTGTGATGGCCGCGTACATGCCCGCCAGTGGACTATCCTCTTCAACAACAGGCGTATCGGACGAGAGCGCTACCGTCATCCCCGAATCCAGCATCGAGCGGAAGGGATATACCTGAGGCAGTAAAGTGTCTGGGAGGACGTTCAAGAAGTTGCCGCCCAGCTCGCGCAAAAAAATTGCCTGCGTCGCCGTCATCACGTTGAGGGACGCAGCCCGTTGAAGATGTGACGTGGTGGGCAGGCCCAAATGTTCGATCCGGTCTGCCCGGTTTGCGGGCGCTGGTCCAAGTCTCTCAAGCTGTGTAAGCACCTGTTCAATGGCGACGTCACCGATTGCATGGGTTGCGATGCGCCATTGCGCCTCCCTCGCTTGCTCGAAGAGTTGGTGCAAGTCCTGCGATGAAAAGCGAAGCACACCCTTTGAAGACTCGTTGCGATAGGGCATGCTGAGCGCGGCAGTGCTGCCGCTCAGTCCGCCATCCACCAGCAACTTCACTGTGTCCACTTGCAGGAAGGGCGAATGGTACTGCGCGGGCAAGCGCAGCGGCCCGTCAGTACCATCCGGCCGGCCTAACGGCATCACAACCATACGGCTTGGGAGTGCGTTGCGGCGGTCAAGGTCTAGGTATACGTTCAACAAAGAAGGGGGCACACCACAATCGGAGGATGCGGTAATCCCGCGAGCCGCCTGGTGGTGCAGCGCGCTAAGGATCATCGCTTCGTAAGCCTCAGAGTCGGGCGGCGGAAGCACCTTGTAGATGAGGCCTATGGCGGTTTCATGGAGGATACCGTTCGGTTCACCCGCAGCATCATGCTCGATGACTCCACCCACGGGATTGTTGGAAGACCTCGTAATACACGCAAGACGCAGCGCCCGGCTATTTGCAACAAAGATGTGGCCGCAGGTCCGTGTCAGCACCACTGGTCGATCGGGCACCCACCGGTCCAGATCCTCGCTGGTCGGACGGCAACGTTCCACCAGTTTGGCTTCATTAAAGCCACGCCCTTGCAGCCACGCTCCTTCGCTCAGGGAATGATGCCGGTTGGAAAGCAGATCGGCAATCTCGTCGAAGCTCGTGCAAGCGCGCAGATCCACCATCGTCGTCAGCAGGTGGCCCATCTTCCAGACATGGGCATGCGCGTCATCAAACCCGGGAATCAGCGTCTTTTGATCCAGATCAATCACTAAGGTGTGTGCCTGCGCCAAGCCTCGAACGCTTTGATCGTCTCCCACGGCCATAATCCTGCCATCGGCGATGGCGACAGCAGAGCCTGTCACGGCGCTATCTTGCGTCAGCAGGTTGCCGTTGAACAGGATGCAGTCCATTAGCGGCGGCCTTCCGAGAGTTCCAGCGAGGTCGTCGCAGCCGTGTCGGCAGCGAACTCCTTGGTGACAGTTGCCAGCGCATGCTCGACGACCGCGAGTGCCTCGCGCAGCATGTCTTCAGGCATGTTCAACGGAGGCAGAAATCGGATGCAATTGCTAAGCAGGCCCGCACGAATCAGAATCACTCCGCCGGCCGCGGCCAGCTTTACGACACGTAATGTGTTCGCTGCTTGAAGAGGCGCACGGCTGAGTCGGTCGGAGACAAGTTCGATCAGAAGCATGGGACCTAATCCGCGCACATCTCCGATGAGCTCATAACTCTCTTTCCACCTCTCCAGTGTCTCTCGCAGAATCCGACCCAGGTGGTTTGCGTGTGCCAGGAACTCTGGTTGGCGGATAGTATTCAATGCCTCGATAGCAGCTACGCAGGCCATCGGACTACCCCCATATGTGCTTCCAATGCCCCCAACTTGCGCAGAGTCCATAATTTCGCTGCGACCAGTAATGGCGCCGATAGGCATGCCGGCTCCCAGTGATTTCGCCGCGACGATAATATCCGGTACGACACCGTAATGTTCCGAGGCGAAAAGCTTCCCGGTACGCCCGGAACCACACTGGATCTCGTCGGCGATCAGCACGATTCCGTGGCGGTCGCAAAGCATCCGAATATGTTCCAGATAGCGCTTCGGCACAGGGACGAAGCCGCCCTCGCCTTGCACGGGCTCGATGATGAAGGCGGCGATCGCGGACGGATCGACCTGCGAGATCATGGCGAGATCAAGTTGCGCGATCGCAAAGTCGACGTACTCCTCTTCGGCCATGCCGGACGGTTTGCGATAGATATTTGGGAACGGAAGCCGAACGATATCGGACGCGAAGGGCCCAAAGCCGGACTTGAACAAGCCGTACTTACTGGTGAGGCTAAGCGTCAGCAGGGTGCGTCCGTGATACGCGCCCTCAAAGCAGACGATGGTCGGCCGGCCAGTAAACTTGCGAGCGAACTTGACCGCCTCCTCCACGCTTTCCCCGCCGCTGCTGGCCAGCAAGGTCTTCTTCTTGAAATCGCCTGGAGTCACTTCATTCAGCAGTTCCGCCAGTGCCAGGTACGGCTCATAGGTTGTCACGAGTGAGCAGGTGTGAATGAAACGTCTTGCTTGTGCATCCAGGGCATCCACAACTGTCTTGGGCGAGTGCCCCACAGCCAGCACCCCAATGCCGCCTGCCAGATCAATCAAAGTATTTCCGTCAACGTCATGGACCAGCGCACCTTCTGCCCGTTCAACTACGACATCGGTCGCACGTCCCAGACCTGCGGGCATGCTGTCTGCCCGGCGGACCAGCGCGGCTTCAGCGCGCGGCCCGGGTACCGCTGTTTCCATGCGGATGTAAGACATGGCAAATCTCCTTGAGGCTTCTCGGATCTCCCTTGCTGCCGGAAGAATCAATAACACGCCATAGTTGTCGCACACTGGATCGTTAAGGTAATTCGATATAAGACCACGCGGCTCAAAGCCGGTCGCCATCTGCATGGAAAGAGTTGGATCGCGAATTTCACCCGCGATCAATCCGGCATAGTACTGCTCTACCGGCATCGTTGTTTTGCAGGCTCCGTAACCGGCGAGCATACCCGCGGTGACCTGCCCTTCGAGGCCGAGTCGCCAGACCAGTTCTTGGCGAGCCGCATACAGTGCTCGCGCGAGTCCGCGCCCGCGATAGTCCGGGTGCGTGCTAATATCCGCGCCGTAGAGCCAGGCTCCGTGTGGATCGTGAGAAGTCAGCCAACCGCCTTGTATGATGTCGGCAAATGTGTGTTTCCCATGCGCGGGATCGAAGTGCAGCCGAAGCGTGGTAGTCGCGGCGACGACGCGGTCGCCATCGATGGCCACCAACTGACCAGCCGCAAATAGCTCCTGATGCTTAAGATAGTGGATGGCCTTGAAACGTTCCTCATCGTGCAGCGTCGGGAAGCAGACCCGCTGCAGCTCTTCCATCTGCCCGGCGTGCTCTGGCCGTGCGTTGAGCACCACCAGACCATTGGATAGTTTGCGGAAAAAGCTCATCGACGATCTCCGGCGTGAGCCAATGCCTGCTCAAGGATGTCCAGTCCCTCGTTCAACTGCTCCTCGCTCACCACTAATGGAACAAGGATCCGTATGACGTTGCCGAAAGTTCCGGCTGTCACCAGGATCACGCCATGGTCGAGGGCGACTTTTGTAACAGCCCGTGTGAGATCGGCCGCGGGCTCTTTCGTCGCACGATCGATGACCAGCTCGATGGCCTGCATGCCGCCTACTCCACGCACGTCTCCTACGCAGGCGAATCGAGCCTGCCAGGCTTTTGCACGTTCTGTAAAGATGCGCCCAATTGCCTCAGAACGCCCGCAAAGGTCCTCGCGTTCGAAGAGGGCAATTGTTGCCAGCGCCGCGGCACAGGAGACCGGGTTTCCGCCAAACGTCCCTCCAACTGCGCCGGGTTCCAGGTGATCCATAATCTCCGCTCGCGCGGTGATGCCCGCAATCGGCATCCCGCTTGCCATACTCTTGGCGGTTAGCAAAATGTCGGGAACAAGATTGAAATGATCGCAGGCAAAGAGCTTTCCAGTGCGACCAAAGCCGGTCTGCACCTCATCGGCCACCAGTACGATCCCGTGCCGGTTGCATAGCTTTCTCAACTCACCGAAGAACTCAAGTGGCGGTACGACAAATCCGCCCTCGCCCTGGATCGGTTCGACGATCAAGGCGGCGATCTCATCTGGCCGCACTCCGCTCTGAAACAGTGCTGCGATCTGGCGCAGGCTGTGACCTGTCGCATCCGCGCATCGGTAAGGATTCGCGAACGGAACACGGTAGACGTGCTCGGGAAACGGACCGAACCCAAGCTTGTATGGCTTCACCTTGGCTGTCAGGGCCATCGCCATATAGGTCCGCCCATGATATCCGTCGTCGAAACAGATCACACCCGGCCGGCCGGTGTAGGAACGCGCAATCTTTACAGCATTTTCGACCGCCTCTGCGCCGGTGTTGACGAAGAACGTGCGCTTTTCAAAGTCACCCGGGCTCAGCTCATTCAGGCGTTCGGCGAGTTCAATATACGACTCATAAGGCGAAACCATGAAACAGGTGTGGAGAAACTTCTCGCTCTGCGCGCGAATGGCGGACGTCACAGCCGGATCTGAGTGGCCCGCGTTGATGCAGCCGATACCGCCGGCAAAGTCGAGGAAGACGTTGCCATCGACATCCGTCAGCGTCGCGCCGGAAGCTGACGCAACAAACACGGGAGTGATCTGCGGCACCCCACGCGAGACAGCCTGCTTCCGGCGCGCGGAAAGCGCCAGGGAGTTCGGTCCCGGCACTGGGGTAGCCAGCGAGACTGTGCGCCCGGAGGACACACCTGTCGCTCGCGATAAACTTCCGAGGTTATTCAACACGTTGGTCCTCATTTCGCTCGTAATTGGTCGACTTGATGCTGGTAAACTCGCACACGCCATAGACGCCAAGCTCGCCGCCCCAGCCGGAACGCTTTGTGCCCTCCAAAGGGAATGCGTGGATCGGAAACCGTCACGCCATCACATGTGATCTACCCGGCTTCAGGCTGTCTTGCGAAACGCTCCCGTCCCCCCCCGATTGCGTGTCCATACGCTTGCTCCGAGGCCAATATACCGCCCATCAGCGATTCCGGCCGACCGGTGACGGATGCCTGAGGATAAGATCCATAAACTCTCGTACGCACTAAAATCTACCATAAAAAAGAAGGATTACTGTTGCCCGTCGTCCGCTTCAGCATTTGCCCGCGAACGGAGATAAAAAAACAGGGCAGACCCGCCTACCGTGCTTGTCACTGTGATCAATTTCGCCTCATACGCCCACAGGGACTGCACCTCTCCGGTTGGTACAAAGGCCAGAAAGAGGCCGATCGCTGAGGCCGTAAAACCCAGGGCCGCGCTTCCGCGCAAATAGGCTCGTCGGGGCTTACCCTCTGCCGCCGCACTGAACAGTTTCCAAAGCGCCGCGAACATGTAGAGATTCGGCACCATCTGCAGGATCACGGCGATGCTCAATAAGGTGAGGTACGCCTCTCCGACCGATGCGCCCGCGTAGCTCATCATGATCAGCATCGCCGACATGACAGCGAACAGGCTAAGCGCGACATAGGGTGTGTGAAACTTTGGATGAACCTTCCCCAGCGCCGGGGGCAAATACTGGTCGATCCCCGCCACAAACGGCAGTCGGGCCGATCCACTGAACCATGCCGAAGCCGTCCCGAGAATCGCGATGAACTCAAACACAGCCAGCGGTGCAACCATCATGCGTAAGTGTGCACGCTCTGCCATCGTGCTCACGGCCTGGAGCACGCCAGACAACACGCCGATCTGCTCATGCGGCAAGGCAATCAGCATGGCAGACGTCACACCCAGATAGATCGTTCCGGAGATGACTCCGCCCCAGAAGATGGCGCCGGGAAGAACCTTGCGCGGCTCTTGAATCTCATCACCCATGATCGAGGCCAGATCCAGGCCTTGCAGGCTATAGCAGACCGTACCGAAGACGGCGATGAACTTCCACGACGAGCCGTGCGGATTGAGATCGTGCCATTGCACCGCGCTCCTCTGGCTATGGAGCGTCCAGGCACCCAGAAGGCAGACCAGAATACCGCCGCCTACCGTGCCGATGCCTCCGGCATTCGTCATCCATTTTCCAGTCTTTTGCCCACGCACATTGAGCACCAGAAGACCCAGCAGCAAGCCCGCCGCAATTCCGCCGATCAGCCTGTCGCTCGCCACAAGCGACTGGCCCCAGGCACCGAATACGTATAGTCCTACTCCTACAGCCGAAAGAAGCACTGTCGGCAGGTACACCACATTCGCAAGCCAATAGCACCAGCCGGCAAAGAAGCCATGTCCTTCGCCGAAGCTGTTGCGCGTCCAGAGGTAAATGCCGCCTTCGCCCGGCCATTGCTGCGCGAGTTCGATGACGGCGACACCTTGTGGCCAGAAATAGGCGACGAACGCCAGCCCCCAAAGCCAGAGGGTCAATGCCCCCGAGGCCGCAATCGCGGGTACGATATTGAGATTCGCAACGGCTACGACGAACATCAGAATTAGGTCCCGTCGCACCAGAACGCGGTCAAGACGCGGCAACGCTATAGACGAATTTTGCGCTTCCGTCGCGATCACACTTTTCTCCGCCGACGGCATCACTGGCTTGCCTCGCACTCTAAGAAAACGTTGCCATCATGGCTGCGGCGCGCGCTGCACGACAGAGTCGCTACAATACGAGTCGACACGTAAAAAGGGGAAGGCTCGCGCTTTATGAAGATAATCTACACAATTACAGTAGAATGTGGTTCATCTTCCGCTCCCGGCGGTGCCTTGTCAAGGTTTTCCGGACTGTCGGCTCTCAGAGGGAAAGCACACCGCTGATGCCTGCCGCACCGCCACCGGAAAAGCCATTGCGCATTGGCCAGGTTGCGAAAAAGCTTGGTGTTTCCCCATCCATGATTCGCGCCTGGGAGTGCATTGGCTTGCGTGCCACGAGCGCTGCGAGATCAGGTTCGCACCGCACCTACACTGATACCGATGTGGCATTACTCCAGCGCGCCGTGTATCTGCGTCGAGTTCAAGGCCTGAACGCACCCGGTATTCTCGACCAACTTCGTCGCGAAGGCATCCTTGATGCGCAGGCGAACGGCAGCGGCCATGCTCGACCCATCGGCAATCGTCTCCGCATGCTTCGCTTGCGTCAGAAGAAGTCTCTTGCCGAAGTAGCGCGCGCCGTCGACGTCTCGGTCGGCTTCCTCAGCAGTCTCGAGCGATCGCAAACCAACGCCTCGATCGGCATCCTCCACCGCCTGGCGCAATTCTATGACTCCAATATCCTCGATCTCTTCAGTCGCACGACCTCCTCAGGACCGTTGGTGCGCGCCTCAGAGCGCCAGCCCCTGCATGGATGGAACGGCGTTCGCATGGACCTCCTGGCCTGGGGAGACACTGTCATGGAGCCGCATCTCTTTCATATCCAACCGGGATGCGGAAGCAAAGAGACCTATTCCCATGCCGGCCAGGAGTTTCTCTTTCTGATCTCCGGTCGTTTGACCATCACGCTCAACGAATCGGACTACAAACTGATCAAGGGGGATAGCTTCTACTTCGAAAGCCAGGTTGTACATCGCTGGAGCAACCCCGGAAAGACCGTCGCGACTGTACTTTGGATCAATACGCCCGCAACCTTGTAAAGCACTCGCTCACGCAGGCAATCGTAGAGATCCGCGTATGCTACTCTCATGCTCACGCAAACACGATGACATCTTCTGCCAGGGCACATTTTCGTCAGCTTATGGTCATCTGTGCGGCTGCCTTGCTTTTCAGAGTGGCGGTCGCTCAGAACTCGGCAGGCTCATCCAACTCACCGATCAATGATCCCGCGAACGCTAACGATCCCACGAAGGCATCGAAGCCGACCAAGGGGCTCACACGCTGGAAACCAGCAGACGTCGTCATCACGGACGCCAAAATTTACACGGAAGATCCCTTTCGCCAAACAGTGGAGGCGCTCGCGATTCGCGGAGGCACTATCGTCTTCACGGGGAGCGCAACGGAAGCGATCAAACTTATCGGTCCCAGGACCAAGGTTGAGCACGCCGACGGAAACCTGATCCTGCCAGGTCTTGTAGATGCCCACATTCATCCCATGGGGATCGTGGATTTTGGCGGCTGCAGCTTGCATTCCATAGCTCGGACGCTCGCCGAGATCGCGACCTTCGTAAGCGGCTGCGTGAAGAGAATGAGCGTGCCCCCCGGACACTGGCTTCTGGTCTCGGACTGGGAGTATGGCGGAGGAAATCAGGCCGATCACAATCACCCGACGCTCCGCGCGGCACTGGACGCAGTATCCGTCGCGAATCCCATTGAGCTCATGGGTTGGGATGGACACCACGCAGCATTCAACACTCCCGCTTTGGCTCTCGCAAAAAACTCAGAGGGAAAGGCCGTCGGGTACTCGAAGCAAACACTCGCAACCGACTTCGCACAGTACAGGATGTATGTCGGTGTGGATGCGAGCGGAGAGCCTACTGGTGACATCGCGGATCAGGGATGGATTCCAATCGACTCCTCTGAGATCGAGAAAGAGGAACATTTGAGACTTGTCCGTGCCCCGGAGCGCCTTGCCGAACGTATCGCAAGTGCGGGCATTACGGCAGTCCAAGACGCCAACAGCGACACCAGTGGCTACGAAGTCTATGACCAATTGATACAGAGAAAGCAGCTCACCTTTCGGCTTAACATGGATCAATTCTTTCTTCCTGAAGCTTTTCGCGATAGTAAAGGCCACATTGACTACGATCGATTGTTTGCCAAGGCGAACGCGGTCCGCGAGAAGTACAGCTCCAATCCATTAGTGCGCGCTGACGCGGTGAAGGTCTACGCGGATGGTGTCCCCGAGGCAAACCCCAACAATACTCCGCCGACCCTGGGCAACTCGCCTCGCCCTGTGCCCTATCTGCAGCCGATCTTCGCCAAAGATGCACAGGGTAAACTCGCTGTCACAGGATATGTCGATGTCGCCTCACCAGTCTGTGCGCATGTACGCGCTAAGCCCGAGGATTACTCGTACAAAGAAGCGATCGACAGCTTTATGGCTCTCTACGGATATCATCCGGGACAGTGCGCCATCTCTTATGGCATACCCGAGCACGCGCCGGAGATTTTTAACGAATACATCAAACGTGCGCATCTAGCTGGGTACACAATCCATGTTCATTCCATCAGCGATGAAGCTGTCCACATGGCCATCGATGCGATCGAGCAGGCACGCGCTGCGGATGGCAACGAATCACATCCTGACACCTTGGCTCACGTACAATTCGTCACGCCTGAGGACGTAGAGCGGATGGGGAGAGATCGTCTCTATCTGGCATTTACCTATAGCTGGATCTACGCGGAGCCGAACGGTTATGACATGAGCATCGTTCCCTTCTTCGATAAGGTCTATGGAAACAGCTATGAAGCATTTCACAACCCTAAGAGTTATTACGAAGAAAACAGCTACCCCACTCTGACCGCAAAAGCAGCAGGAGCGATTTTGGTAGCGGGGTCCGATGCCCCGGTCCTGACCAAGGACCCGCAGCCATTTGTCAACATGGAATTCGGAGTAACTCGCGCCAGGCACGGGATGCGACCGATGAGCCCTCAGCAACGCCTCACTATTCGCGATCTCATCGATGCCTATACCATCAATGGGGCACGCGCGCTCAACCGGGCCGCGGAGATCGGGTCACTGGAGGTTGGTAAGTCAGCCGATTTCATCATTGTCAACCAGAACATCCTGGCTCTCGCGGACCAGGGGCACCCAGAGAAGATTGGCCAGACGAGAGTTCTCGAAACGTGGTTCATGGGAAAAAAGATATTCTCTGCGCCGCGATGAACAAAACTGGGCGGCCTAAAAGCGATGATGGGTCAGGATTCCAACTCTAGTTTCGGATCGGGATGATTTGCATGGCCCATACAATGAATGACGTCGCGAGGCTCGCAGATGTCTCTTCTTCTACGGTCTCTCGCGTACTGAACGGCAATCCTCATATCTCGGTTGAGACCATACGTCGAGTGATGGCCGCCGTCGATCATCTGCAATACCATCGCAATGCTCATGCGCGCCGACTCGCCATCCGCAAAAGCGATCTGTTCGGATTGGTTATCTCTGAAATAGCGAACCCCTTCTTTTCTGAAATTATCTGCGGATTCCAAGCCGCCGCCTGGGCCCGCGGCTTCGATGTTCTTCTGCTTAACACCGAATACGACGCGAATCGCTCTGCGCCCATGATCCGGAAACTGATCGAGAACTCTGTTCGGGGTGTTGCAATCATGACCTCCTCGTTGGACGACGCTGTCATCCCGACTCTGACAAAGCAGGGTATGGGTGTCGTTACGATCAACCCGGTTCCAGTCGGCCAACTGGTAAGCAATCTGACGATCAACTACGAGCAGGGGCTCGCACAGGCTATTGAACATATCGCATCGCTGGGGCACCGGCGAGCGGCAGTGATCGCTGGTCCGCGAACCAACAGGACTGCTTCTAAGATTCAACGCGTCCTGACCAGGGGCTTGAAGAAGCTTGGCCTTGATCCATACCCCGTGACCAACAGCGATTATCATCTCGACGCAGGAGCGGCCGCGATTCAGGTCATTCTTGCCGCGCGGAAAACCCCAACTGTAATTTTTTGCGGAAGCGACTTGATCGCGATGGGAGCCATGATGGCATTGGAAGAAGCGGGGATCAAAGTTCCGCAAGACATGTCGGTGATCGGGATCGACGACATTCCCTTCTCCCTGCTGATGCGTCCTGCCTTAACCACGATCCGGGTGCCCCGGAAAGAGCTGGGCGAAGCGTCCTTCGAGGCTTTAGATAAGCTTCAGAAGTTCAAGCGACCGCGAGGGACGTCGTATGTCATTGAGACAAAACTGGTAGTTCGACAGTCCACCGCACCTGCGCGATGAGATGCGACGCATTCAAGACTTTTGGCTCAGAATCACAGCGAGGATCGATGCAAAGAAGAACGTTCGTCTCTGGAACTGGCGCTGCCTTGGCGCTTGGACTTCTTCACTCGCATCGTCTGGACGCCGAAACGAACCGCACTGTCGAGCATTATATGACGAGCGCGGACAAGCGTCACACATCGCTGGGGCCTGTGCCCCTCAATCGCAGCACAGGCGCATTGCGAGGCGAGCGAGTGGAAATCAGGCTGCAGGAACGCTTTCAGCCGATGCTCGGCTTCGGCTGCGCTTACACCGACTCCAGTTGTTATCTGCTCAGCACGATGCCCACCGATGCGCGTCGCAAGTTTCTGGAGGAAACCTTTTCTTCCCAGGCAATGAATCTGAGCGTAGGCCGCACGACCATCGGTGCCAGCGACTACTCGCGGACGATCTATAACTACGACGACGTTGCCGGCGATGTCGGTATGAAACACTTCTCGATCCAACACGATGAGGCGTACATCCTACCGATGCTGCGTGAGATGCGGCAGGTTAATCCGTCGCTCTTCCTGCTCTCGACGCCGTGGAGTCCGCCGGGCTGGATGAAGACCTATGGTTCCATGCTGGGCGGATGGATGCAGACCAGGTATCTAGCTCCCTATGCGTTGTACTTCGAGAAGTTTCTCGACGCATACCAGGCGGCCGGCATCCCCATCGATGCGGTTACCTCTCAAAATGAACTCGAGTTCGATCAGAATGGCACGATGCCCGCGACTTTTATGCCGCCTGAGATGGAGAGCGACTTCATCAGAGATCATCTTGGGCCCATGCTGGCGCGACGAAGCAAGCCCGTGCAGATCTGGCTGCTCGACCATAACTACGATCTCTGGAAGCGCGTTCGCTGGCAACTGCAAGACCCTGAGCTTCGGCCGTTCGTCTCAGGAGTCGCGTGGCATCCTTACGTCGGCAAGCCGGAGATGATCAGCCAGTTGCACGCAGCCGATCCTGACATTCCTTTCTACTTCACTGAGGGCGGGCCGGATATCACCGATCCCAAGTACCTTACGGAGTGGACGCGCTGGGGTAAGGTCTTCAGTGAGGCAATTGAGAACTGGTGCCGTTGCATCATCACCTGGAACCTTATGCTCGACCCTAAAGGCAGGCCGCAGATCGGCGGCTTTGAATGTGGCGGGCTGGTCACCCTCAATGCGGACAACAGTCTCACCTATAGTGCGCAATATTGGGTACTCCGCCACTTCTCTCAGCACGTCCAACGTGGAGCCGTACGCGTGGCGAGCAAATCTAACGTCGCGGAAGTTGTCTCTAGCGCCTTTAGAAACCAGGACGGCTCCGCTGTAGTCGTGCTTACTAACACCGATAAAGCACGCGAGGTCCACGTGGATTTTGGCTCTGAAGAAGCGCTGATCAAGATGGACGAGCAGTCTGTCACAACGATCGTTCTCAAGCCCTGAACGGTCATCTTCCACCGTCAACCGGTTCACGTCAAGTTTGCGTGGCGTTAGCAAGTGCGATCAATGATCGCTTTGGGAAGTGGTGGCCAGAGACGGAATCGATCGCCGTTACACACTTCAACGAAGCAGCAGCAGTGGCATACCGCCCCTACACTCCTTTGCACATACCCATCGTCGGTCTCACCCTCCAGCTTGCCGCGTAATAAGAGGCTAGCTCCATGGGTATTTGGAACTGGCCTTTGAGAGGTTTCGTTACCGTCCGTTGGTACTTTACTGGCCTCGCGTGCCACCAGAAGGGTCACAGCCTTGGAAACTTGTTGAGTCTTGGTAATCCCGGGGCCGTTATTGCTTTGAAGCGCTGGATCAACCGGACCGCTTACAGATTGCACTCTTGTGCAATCGTGGAACAGCCTGAATCCGCCCAAAGCGTTCCGATCGCTTTGCACTCGATCCCACAACAAGGCTGCCGCACGGGCAGCCTTTGCAACCAGCGGCTTCATCCTCGTGCAATCGCTGCTAACCGACTACCGCTTCGGCGCTAGACCGGTCTTCTCATTTGAGACCCACGGCAAGATGGACACCGTGTTGGTTGGAAACCGTTGCTCGCATGCCAACCATTTGTAATTTTAACAGGCCTTAATCGGCCACGGCGGTTCGGCACGAAGACGGGATCGGTTACTTTTACACACCTCGCATCGCTCTGCGGCACTGATGGACCATCGCCATTACACACCCCTGCAAATACCAATCATTGATCTAACCCTCCAAGGAGGTGCTTGAAGCGCAGTGTAAGACAGTTTGCAGTTTAAGGATGTGTGAAGCTGCCGAATCGGATGGTGAGGCAAGCATCACTGATCCCGCCAAAGCCGTGCTGCTACCGTAAAACGCCGAAAGCTTTGCCGATTTTGTCTCGGTGGACTCTGTACGGCTATTCTCTGGTGTTCCAACCGGAACCGGCTCTGCGGGAGATTGTGGTTAGAATCGTGATTGTACGACCTAGACACCGACTCGGAATCCGCGTCGGCAAAGGCTGATCGTGTAGGATCAGCCCTTTCTTTACCTGGATTATGTCCAAGGCAGCATTGGCTTGGAGCCCATTTGTAGCATCCGTAGTAGGGTTTGTTGACCGTTTATTGATAACGCATACAAGCGTT
Source organism: uncultured Acidobacteriaceae bacterium (assembly GCA_964246835.1). Lineage (GTDB taxonomy): Bacteria > Acidobacteriota > Terriglobia > Terriglobales > Acidobacteriaceae > Edaphobacter. Next base: position 66,973 of record CAXTRT010000004.1, read on the forward strand.
CAGGCATTCGGGAGCGACGGTAAAGCTTGTCTTCAATGGACGTGTGTTGTGACGATTTGCGTGTTGCTGACGCCGCCGCGGATGAAATCGCTGCTGAGCAGAACCTCGAAGCTCCGTAACGATCCATCCGGAGCTGTCGCGGCATTGATGACCGGACTCCAAAGCTGTTCGTTGGTGAGAAAGTTCAAGGCTCCGTACGTTGTGCCCATCGAGCTTCCCTGAACCAGCAGCACATGCCCGTGACCTTGGGAGTTCTTCAGGAAGGCAACGAGTGTTAGCGCCTTGCTGCCCGGAGCGGCTCTTCGGTATTCGTAGCGGGCTGGCTCGCCTGCTTTCGGTGCGCGGTCTATCACGCTGTAAATATCCGTTCGGAAATCCCAGCCGACACGAAAGTCCATTTGCGGCTGATAGAGAGTCACCCATGGATTGAATGTCTCGGTTCCGATAAGGATGAGATTGTTTTCATGAGTATCCGCGATAGCGAGATCGCGGGCGTACCGCACCTCCATCCATTTCTCAGCCTGCAGTATGCCGAACCGTTCCGGCACGCGCACAAGCTCAGAGATCAGGCGGAGGTCGGCCATTGGCGTAACGGAACGAACACTAAGAGGGACGTCCGTCGCGGAGGGCGGCTGGCTAACCGTGATCTCGCGCTGATAGGTCTGATTGCTGTACTGGTCAAGCGACACGGGCCGCTGCTCCCAGGCAATGTAGGCATCAAGGCTCGCGTCACCGGGAACGATCAAGGTTCGGCGGCCCTCCGTAAAAAGCGCTCGCCACAGCAGGGCTGGCCCGGCGGCGACCGTCTCTGGTGTGTGCGCGTGCATGACATGAAATGCAAAGGCAGCCAGAGCTGCGGCCACCAGCGAAATACAGGTCAACCATAGTTTTGCGGCTAGTGGCCAGCGATGCGACGAACCTGCTGAGAAATGGAGCGGAGCAAGGACAGAAGTCGAGACAGGATCGGAGATGGGTTGACCCGCGTGATCCGCAGCCGGATGAGACACAGCCGGAGCAGGTTCTGCGATGAGCTGAAAGCTCGCAACATACCCACCCTTTGGGATATTGATCCGGATGGGGTCATCCTTGCCCGCCTCTTGGTAGTACAACTCCAGCCGGCTACGCAGATGCCGTGCAGTCCCGCGCACGATCGTGTCTTCGCCGGAGTTGAAGCCGGGCGAACGCCCAAAAACATGGATGCCGATCTGCTGCTCGGTCAGCTCATCCGCTCGGCCTTCCAGTGAGTTCTCGCAAACATACAACAGGAAAGAGCACAGGCGCGGTGCCTTGGTAAAGGCATCGCTGCTCAGAACGCGTTTCACCTCCTCCTCACAAAGGTGTCTGTCTACCTCAACGGATTGTTCCAGTGTGCCGCTGCCCATGTAACGAGTGTCCTCTTTTGTCTCTCCCTCTTGCTACAGAGGCGCTCTGTACTGCTAATGCGACTGAACGGAATCGTACACGACAAAAATGCCGCAACAAATGGCTCCGTTTGGTCAGACGGAAACTGCTCGGAATAGCGGCGGATTTCGTAACTTCACGGCCTGACACGGGTGTTTTCACCGTGTTCCCACCTGTTTTCCCGTGACAACGCTCCATGGCCGCTCCTAGCGTTCGGTTGCTCTTGCAAAGCCTGTGTTTACCGTCGCCATCCTGGCACGGTACGGCAGGAGCAGCTGCTTTCCAGACAGGAAGCACGCAGGGTTTGCAGGCAGCATAACAAGGAGTCCCGTGAATCGACGTTCCTTTCTCAATCTGTCCTCCGCAGCCGTGGCGGCAGCAGCGGCCCGACCAGCCCTGCCGATGGTACCCGCCTCCGGCCGGCCGAACTTTCTGTTTCTGATCGCCGACGACTGGATGTACCGCACCATCCACTCGGTCAACAATCCTGAAGTGTTCACGCCAAACATCGACCGGCTTGTGCAGACCGGATGCCATTTCACTCACTGCTTCCACCAGGGTTCCTGGACGGGAGCGGTCTGCGTCGCCAGCCGGACCATGCTCAACACGGGCCTGAGCACCTTCCGCGCCAACCGTGTGGACGGCGCGAATACCGCCAGCGACAAACCCGCCTGGGGACAAACACTGCGCGAAGCCGGCTACGACACCTTCATCACGGGCAAGTGGCACCTGGATGCGGTGACGCTGCAGCGCTCCTTTTCCGAACAGGGACCGGTCGCGCCCGGCTTTCTCCCCTCCACGCAGGCCGAGTACAACCGGCCGGCACCGGGCAACCACTGGGATCCGGCGGACCGCTCCCTGCTGGGCCACTGGCAGCCGAGAGGACTTTGGCTGAATCGCAAAGACTCCACGATTCAACACTCCAGCGAGCTCTATGCCGATGCTGCCATCGACCACCTGACCCACAAGCTCCCGGGCCGGCCCAACCCCTTTTTCATGTACGTCGCCTTCAACGCGCCCCATGATCCGCGCCAGTCGCCGCAGGAGTACCTGGACCGCTATCCGGCGGAGAAGATCGCGCTTCCGCCCAACTATCTGCCGCAACATCCTTTCGACCAGGGATTCTCGAAAACGCGCGACGAGATGCTCGCGCCCTTTCCCCGCACGGAACACGCCGTGCAGGTGCACCGGCGGGAGTACTACGCCATCATCTCCCACATGGACGCCCAGATCGGGCGCATCCTGGCCGCGCTACAGGCGTCCGGCAAGGCCGACAACACCTACGTGATTCTCACTGCCGATCACGGCCTGGCCATCGGCGAGCACGGGCTGATCGGTAAGCAGAACCAGTACGAGTGCTCCATGCGCATGCCGCTGATCTTCGCGGGCCCGGGTGTGCATCCGGGCAGCCATGTGGACGAGATGGTCTATCAGCACTCGATGTTTGCGACCACCTGCGACCTTGCCGGGGTACCTGTGCCTGCACATGTGGAGTTCCCATCTCTCGCACCCATACTCCGGTCAGGGCAGCCGAAGCCGCTTTACGATGCCATGTTCGGCTGGCTGGACGGTGTGCAGCGTTCGATCCGTACGCGGCAGCACAAGCTGATCTTTTATCCGCAGATCCAGCGAACGCAGGTCTTTGACCTCCAAAAGGATCCGTGGGAGATGCGCGATCTGGTCGACGACCCTGCTCACGCCAATGTCAAAGCCGACCTGCTCGCAAAGCTAAAACGGATGCAGCAAGAGCTCGGTGACCCCATGAACCTGGAGAACCCACACAAGGTTGCACCGGACGCGGGCTTATAGCCGATGGAATTACATGGAAGCTCCCCTATGAGGTCCGCTCCACCTGTAACACCCACATACTTCGGAGGCGGCTTACAGCCGTGATAAAGATGAAGACCAAACTACTTGGAAAAATCGTGAGTACGCTGGCGCTGCTCTTCCTGCTTGGCATATCGACCCCTGTTTGGGCTCAGACGGCCACCGGCGAGCTGAGTGTTACGGTAACAGATCCTTCAGGCGCAATCGTCAAGGATGCCGAAGTGACCATCACCGGGACTGACACCGGAGCCACCGTCCGCGTGCTGAAGACCAACGATCGCGGCGTTGCGGAGGTGCCGTTGCTGCAGCCAGGCCGTTACAACACGCATATCATGGCGCCCAGCTTCAGGACAGTCGATCGCACCGGAGTCACGGTCTCGGTGGGCGATGTGATCTCGCTTGACATCCTCCTGACTCTGGGTGAATCAGCCGATACCGTAACAGTAAGCGGCGAGGCTCCTTTGATTGACGACAAGTCGGAGACCATCGCGCAGGTGATCAGCGGCAAGGAGGTTACCGACCTTCCACTGAACGGGCGTAACTACCTTACAGCGGCGAACTACGTGCCTGGGGTGATCCCGACCTCCGCCGGCCGGGACAACTCCTTTTCGGCGTACGGCAACACGGGACTACAGAACGCGTTCCTGCTGGACGGCTCACGGAACGTAAACTACCTGCGCGGTCTGGATAATCGGCAGCGCGACATGGTTCGGCCGCCGCTCGACGCCTTAAGGGAGTTCACCGTGCAGACCAGCAACTTTTCGGCTGAATACGGGGCGGCCGCTGGCGGCGTTGTCAATGCCATCACCAAGAGCGGATCGAATGCCATCCACGGCTCGGCTTATGACTTTTTCCGCAACGACCGCCTAGATGCGATTAATTACTTCGCCGCGAGCAGGCCGCTGCTGGTGCGCAACCAGTACGGCGGCTCGGTTGGTGGCCCGATTAAGAAAGACAAGGCTTGGTTTTTCGCGGCGTATGAGGGAATTCATCAGCGGGATGAGATCCCTGGGACGGCCACGGTTCCAACCGCGCTGGAACGTGCGGGAGACTTCTCGAAGACGACGAACGCTGCAGGCGCTATCATTCCGATTTACGATCCTAGCACCACCACGGGGGCCGGCAGCGCGGCGACGCGAACACAATTCACCAGTAACAAGATTCCTGCGGGTCGGCTTAATGCCATCGGGCTCGCGCTGGCTCAGTATTACCCGTTGCCGAACGCTCCTTCCTTAGGCCCAAACATCTATAAGCGCAACGCACCCGAACGTGTCGATGCGAAGAATGGGATCGCGCGCGGCGATGTGCAAATCTCAACGAAAGATTCTGCGTTTGCCCGCTATGCGCACCAGGTCACCGGGACCTCGAACGAGTCGACGCTGCCAGCGCCATCCGCAAATCCAGGTATCTCGACCGGCATCTCCAAAGGTATCGGCGTCGGGTACACACGGATTATTTCGCAGTCTGTCGTAAACGAATTCCGTTTTTCCTGGACCACGGTCAGCATTAATTTGGGTGGCACGCAGGCACGCAACGAGATCATCCCTGGGTCGCTCGATCCGGCCGTCAATACAGGCATACCGGGGTTTAATGTCTCCAACCTAAGCGGTCTTGGAGGTACGGGACCTTGCTGTACCAGTGCCCCGCTGGCGAAGAGCTCCGGCGTGTTTGATTACGCTGATAACCTATCGTGGTCGCGCGGCAAAAACCAGCTCAAGTTCGGTACGGATATTATCCAGATTCGCCCGCGCACCTTTGCAACGTTGAATGGACGCGCGGCTTTCACCTTTGACGGCGTATTCACGCAAAATCCAAAGGCGCGTGGAGCTTCCGGAAGTGCGCTTGCCGACCTGCTCCTGGGTGACGCCGACACGCTCACTAGCGGCACCGTAGCGCAAAACGAAGAGCGCAGCTTCGACCTGGGCTTTTACGCCACCGACCAGTGGCAGTTTTCGGAGAACCTGAGCCTCAACTACGGGCTGCGTTACGAGTTGGCCACGCCTTCCACTGAAACGCAGAACCGCCAGGGAAACTTCATCCTTGACCCTGGCCCGCTCTATGGGCATCTCATTCTCGCCGGCAACCCAGCTCTGCCCCGCGGCCTGCTGTACACCGACACCAACAACGTTGCACCCCGGCTTGGTATTGCCTACCGGGTTCCCAACGTGCGGGATCTCACCATCCGGTCGTCGTATGGCATCTTCTACGCGCAGGACGAGGGTACGGGCGTTTCGAACCGGCTCACCAGCAACCCGCCGTTCTTCGGCTACGGCTCTACGACGCTTTCAAGCAACCAGCTCAACCCCGCTACGGGTTTTGTGCTTTCGCCCACGGCGACGGTCTCGCGACCAACCCCTATACCGGCCTCCAGCTACACGCTCGTGCCGACAGCGACGGCAGCGTTGGTAAGCTGGCCCACACACTTCAAAATACCCTACGTGCAGCAGTGGAGTTTGAGTGTGCAGAAGCAATTACCATGGGGTGTGCTGGCGGAGGTGAACTATGTGGGGAATCATGGCTCGCAGGTGCTTGGTGTGGGTCAGGGCAATCAGCCTGCCGTGCTGAACAACACTCCGGTTAACTCGCGCCGGCCGCTCGCCGCGTACACCATCGCACCGGTCAAGACAGTGGGCAACTGGAACTCGAGCCAGTATGAAGGTCTTTCGGCGAAATTTGAGAAGCGCTACGACAAGGGCTACTCGTTCCTAAACTCCTTCACGTACGGTCACGCGTTCGATCTTCAAAATCCGGCGCTCGATCTATGCGACAGCTGCGGCGCAGGCGACACCATACAGGACAACTACAACCGAGCGGTGAACTACGCATCGTCCGACAATGACGTGCGGTTCCGCTACGTGCTGACTGGCATCATCGAATCGCCGTTTGGGAGAGGGCGAACCCTCCTTGCCGACCAGCGAGCGGCTTCGTTGATTCTCGGTGGCTGGGCGGTCTCCCCGGTGTACCAGTATCAAACGGGGCTGCCGTTTACGCCGAGCATGAGCTTCGACGCCGCGAACGCGGGTACTGTGACACGGCCGACTCAGGTGTGCAACGGCAACGTGGGCGGCGCGGGAACGAAGCAGCAATGGTTCAACACGGCTTGCTATGTAAATACCACCCCGTACACCTTCGGCAACACGGGCCGGAATACGCTGCGCGCACCCGGCCGTAACCAACTGGACCTTAGCCTGCAGCGCAACTTTGCACTTCGGCAGCTGCGAGAAACTAACCTGAATATGCGTTTGGAAGGGTTCAACATTTTTAATCATCCCCAATTCAACGGTCCCGGCAGCACTCTGGGAAATCCGCTCTACGGGGTCATCTCATCAGCAGGTGCGCCGAGACAGCTTCAGGTTGCCGCGCGGTTGACCTTCTAAGCGCACGCGGGAAGCTAAGGATTCCCTGTTCGCGCTCGCAAGCAGGGATCTTCCGGTTCGGAGAGGTGCATGGCCCTCATTGTGAATGGCGAATTTGTTCCGGACAAACGTTTCATCGAGGTCTTCCGCCAACTCGGCGGCTTCGAGGTCGATCCAACGGCCAAAGGTGGACAGCATGAAGACGCACGGCTCCGACGTGTGGCGGAGCGGCGCGTCGTAGGTCAGGTACTGCTCTGCCAGATGGCCCGCAAAGCGGGCTTGAGTGTCTCCGCCGAGGAGATCAAGAAACGACGCACCTGGCGGTGGGGTACATCGAGCGCGTCCGTCTGTGGCCCTGCCGTTCAGCAAGAGCTTGCCAATGAGATATCGATGGAAAAGTTCTGTCAGTGGCTTAGCCGGCATGAGCCTCGCCCGTCTCGTGCAGAGGTCGAGCAATATTATGCTCGGCATCGCGCTGAATACTGGCTTCCTGAACGCGTGAAAGCTGCGCATATCCTCTGCAACATCGAGTCGCCGACAGAGGAGGAAAAGGCTCGCGCACGGATTGAGCAGGCCGAGCAGGAACTGGCGCAAGGCGCGATCTTTGCCAAAGTCGCAGATCGGTACTCGGACTGCGGAGGCAAGGCGATCCTTGGCTGGGTCGAGCGGGGCGCGATGGTTCCGGACTTCGAGGAGGTCGTATTTGCCTTACGGGACGGCGGCAGGTCAGGCATCTTCCGTACGGTCTTCGGCTTTCATATTGCGATGGTGTTCGAACGGAAGACGTCGGGCTTCGAACCGCTGGAATCGCTGCGTCCAACGCTTGCGCGGCGTATGCTGGAGGAGCGAAAACAGCGCGTGATCGATATGGCGATAGAGCAGGCGATCCGGGCCGCTTCGATCGAAGTTCTGGCCGAGAACAGCGAGGTGATTGCATGAAACCGATGCAGCCTCCGGCCTGTTGTGTTCCAAGCCAGCAACGAGCGCAACGGTTGACAGCCTCGACCGAGCATTCAGCGCAGCGGCGACGCACTATGACGGGGTCCGCAGAGGGTATGATTCCCCTCCCTGGAGGCGAGTTCCTGATGGGCACTGACTACCCAAATGGATTTCCGGCTGACGGCGAAGGTCCCGTACGTCGCGTGTTCCTCGATGCCTTCTTGATGGACCGCGGCCCTGTAACCAACGAAGCCTTCGCGCGCTTTGTTGCGGCAAGCGGGTACAGAACGGAGGCCGAGCGCTTTGGGTGGTCCTTCGTCTTCGAGGGGGACTTGCCGGAAAATTCGCGATCTAGCGAAGCCGTGCCCGGCGTGGAATGGTGGAAGCGAGTCGATGGTGCATGCTGGGATCACCCGGAAGGTCCGGGTACAGATGTGAGCGAGCGGGCGAATCACCCCGTTGTGCAAGTCTCGTGGAACGACGCCGCGGCGTATGCGTCCTGGGCAGGAAAGCGGCTTCCAACCGAAGCGGAGTGGGAGTATGCGGCACGCGGCGGGTTAGAACAGAAGCTCTATCCCTGGGGAGATGAGTTGATGCCCGGCGGCGAGCATCGCTGCAACATTTGGCAGGGGAGCTTCCCTCACCACAATACCGCAGAGGATGGCTTTGCCGGCGTGTGCGACGTGGATGCTTTCCCGGCTAACGGCTTCGGGCTCTTCTCGATAACAGGCAATACCTGGGAGTGGTGTGCGGACTGGTTCGATGCGGTGTACCACGCCGACGCCACGCGCGTGAATCCAGTGGGTCCATCGGCCGGAAGCGCCCGCGTGATCAAGGGCGGCTCCTATCTCTGTCATCAGTCCTACTGCAACCGTTACCGAGTTGCGGCGCGAAGCTCTAACACGCCCGACAGCGCCACCACCAACATGAGCTTTCGTTGCGTTCGGGATTTGACAGGTATAGGCGAATGACCGGCTTGAGGACAATGCTCACCGGTCCAGGGCTGAAACTTGCCTCTACGCTTATCACTCGTGCGCTCATTCCGCTCTTGGGGCGCTCTATCTTAGGAAGAGCAAGATGGGTGGGAGTACAGCGTCTTGAATTCAACGGAATGGAAGCAAGTTTCGGCTACGAAAGGTCCTCCCATGCCCATCTTCAGATCCAATCTTCGGAATGCTGCGACCCTTTCTTAACTTCGCGGCATTCTGCCAGGGGCTGATGCCCTTCGCCACCCACATTGAAGCACCAGCGATGCCGATGCGGCTATCGTTGCCGCGAAGGTCAACGCTCGAAGGGTGGGCCAGCCAGCAAGCGTCAGAGGCTGGAAGTTTTGAGTACTTGCTCGAGAAAGCCAATGTCCATGACTTCTGGTCCCACGATCTGCGCCACACTTTGCATCTTGGTACATGATGAACGGCGGCGATCTCTACGAGTTGGCGAAGCTTATGGGCACGCCAATATCAAGATGACCGAGCGTTACGCCAAGCTGGGCGTGCTCACATCACCAAAACTGGAAGCACAGCGAAGATGATCTGGACCATGATGGACAAGAACAAGCCTCAGCAAGAAGAAGCCTGCGACACGGCGAACATCGCATGATGTTCGCGTATTGTTCGCGCGACTAAAACATGAACTCTGTGGTCACCGCTAAGTTATTTAGAATGTGGTGGCCAGAGACGGGATCGGCTACCGTTACACACCTCAAGCAATGGGGCAGTCCGAAAGGCATACAGCCCCTATACCCCGTTGCAAATCCCTATCGTCGGTCTCACTCTCCAGCTTGCTGCATAAAGATAGGAGCTGTCCAGAAGATTCCTCAGATCGTAAGCACGGTGGACGACGCGATGGCGGAGCTGCCGCGAATATGTGCTCTCTAAAAATGTCCGTGTAATTCATCCCCACGCGGGGTATAATTACGCAAGGTAAACAAGATGCCAATCCAACTGACAGCAGCTCAGGCTTCAGCGGTAACCGGTCTTTCCTTGAAAGCGATCAACAAGGCAATCGATCGTCAGACGATTCCCAGCACCGCAAGGGCGAAGAACGGAGTGCGGAAACGCTACGTTTCTGAACACGCTTTAGTGTGTCTGAAGCTGGAGGCCAAGGGACTTGGCGAACTCCCTCTCAGTTTTCGGAAAAGGATCTTTGATCTCGTGCTCACTCATCCGGAGATGACGACGGTTCGACCCGTCGAAGCAGTTCAGATTGATGTGGAGCAAGCGCGCCGCGAAGTCTACGAAAGCATCGATGAACTGAAGCAGGCCGAACAGATGGTGACGGTGGATGCCGCTGTCATGGGTGGCGTTCCGGTCATCGCTGGCACACGGATACCAGTTGGGGCGCTGTCGGACATGCTTGCACAGGGGGCAACGCCAGAGGAGATTGCTGAGGGTTACCCCTCGTTGAGCACCGAACAAGTGCGCCTCGCCAAGGTGTATGCCTCAGCTCATCCACGCCGCGGGCGGCCTGTAGTCCAGCCGTGGGCTCAAACCGGAGGAGGTGTCCAGGTTGGAAAGTCGCTGCGTCCGCTTGCAGGAACGTCGCCTCGGTGATCTTTCTCTTCGACGAGTGCTTGCACACGTCCTTGGTGGCCGTGGCTCAAGCGCGAAATCTTGAAGCTCACCATGTGGTGTATCTCGGGATGCAGGGATGGAAGGACCGCGACGTGCTGCGCCGAGTGGAGGAGCGGGACTATACTCTTGTAACGAACAACGCTGTTGATTTCCGCCGATTTTACTCCCGCGCTTCAATCCATGCCGGACTGGTCATTGTGGTCCCAAACGTCGTGCCAGCCCTGCAAAGAGAGCTGATGGAAGCAGTTTTAGACCACGTTGGAAGCAAGGATTTGATCAACACGGTGATCGAAGTAGGAATTGAGAACGGCCATACTGCGATTGTCGAATACAAGTTGCCGGATGATAGATAGAGAGAACAGAAGCAGGAAGGTAAGACGAAAGGTTCACGCGAGATAACATCTGGGTGGGTCTATTTGAATTGAAAACCTTCATCCTCCATCCTGTTCTTAATCTGTAGCAGGCGAGCGGACTGCTTCTCGGTAGGCAGCTTCTTCGGGATGTTGCACGCTACGGATACAAACGATTGCTCGTCAGGCGCGAGTAGAAGCTGTTTGTTCCCCCAGGAGAGAAGCTGCTGCCAATAAACAGCTCCAAGGTTGACCACGGCCATCTGTGTGTGAATCCCGCTCACGACGGTCTGATCGGAAGCCGCAGTCTTTTTCAGGAATCGATCGTCCTCACGTCCGACGAGTTGTGCTGCCATACCCGCCTGAAGAGGAATTCGGAGTCCTTGGACGCGTTGCCAACAAACCTCCTTCTTTGCCCACTCCGTAACGTTCGAGAAGCCACCCTCGGGGGAGACGATCACCTCAAATACCTCGTAAGCAATGGCGGCCAGTTGTTCCTCAATTTCCGGGGTGAGCGCTTGCCGAGCCCAGCAAGCTTTGAAATCGAGAAGATTCCCCGTGCCTTCAAACTGGATCAGATGGGAGAACTTCGCAACTGTGTAAGCAACAATGTTTGCTCGATAGCCGTTCTGATACCACGGTTGCTTGCTAACAAGATCTTCTGTGGTCCAGTAGAGCATCGCCTTGATGACTACACGCTTGTGAAACTCTTCGTTGAATTGTTCGGAAGCTCGGTCCCATTCAGCCTGTGCGTGGGTGCTGAAGGCCACAAAGTTCTTTTGAGCACCTTGGCTGACGATGTTGGGTAAAAACCGCCATGCGTTTTCAAACTTCGCAAGATCAACCTTCGTGATGAGTTGGTCGGGCGGGTTCTGGAGCTTAAAGAGGGTTTTTTGGGAAGACGTGAGTTTCGATTGCTCGTTCATATACGAGCCGCGTGTTCTCTCATACCGCCAATGGGTACCGTACTGAGCACCACTCACAGCAGGCGCACGGAGGCTGTGGGATATCTGCTCCACCCTCTGATGGAATTCGTGGTTTGAAAAGAAGTCCGCATCGCTGACCTTGTTCTGACTGTTCGCGTACCGTGCGATGAGCGGAGTGTATTTTCCATTCGTCTCAGGAGTGACCTCCGACAGCTTCATTTGGACAAACGCTTGGGAGAGTCCGGACTCCTTATCTGCAAACGCACTAGCCAAGGTCGCAGTGGTTTGTCCGCCGTTGACGATCTGCAGGTCTGTCACTTCCAAGAGGCGCAGGCCATCTGCTTGCTGTTGAACCACGGCTTTTGTGGCGGTAGCCGATATGCCATTGTTGTATGCAAAGAACATAGTGGGTTCGGTAGCCACTGTTCTCCGGATCATTTTGTTAATCTTTCCGCGGGTGCCCAGATACGACCGGACATTTCCCTCAAGAAGGCGACTCCCGTACTGCTGATAGATGTCGGCTAGAGCGGCTCCGGGTATCACACACAAGAAGCCTCGGTAGTTCTCAGCGTCAACGCTGGCCGCCAAGCACGGAAGGCCACCAGGAACGATGGTTGTGAAATCCACCGTAAGCTCGTCACGACCCGTCCTCGATTCGGAGACTTGGTGGAAACGTTTCATATCCCAGATGTGGAACTCAGTCGGGATTCCTGCAATATCACCCTCGGGCCAATCCTTCACTCTGGTACTCAGAGCCGAGTCAGTGATTAGGTAGAGCCGGAGGCGCAAAATCTGCTTGCGGCGTTGCTGAAGCGTAAGCGCAGCAGAATGAGCCGGAGAGGACTCATCCACTTCATCAAGCAATCTTCCTGAGAACGCATCCTCGCAGAAAGCCGTCAATCTGGCGAAGGAGGTCCGCGCCTGCTGTTGAGTGATGGTCTGGAGTTGTTCTTCACCAGCAAAGTTCGCAATCACGAGGCGGATGGAACTATCAACATCATCTTGAGCCAAACCATCGATAGCGAGTGCCCTGTTCCTAGCACCTGTTCCACGGTAGTAGCACGTTTCAAAGTCGGCAATCTCTTCCGCGTCGCTGAGCATATCGGCGCAAACGTCAACGAACTCACTATGGGTAAAGTTAGCGGCGACGCTCGCGCGTGCCCGGAGGTCCGCAAGAAATTCCTTTCTGTAATCATCCAGCAACATGAGTGTATTGGCTCCCGTAAGATCTGCATTGCAGAAGGTCTATATCGTAAGTGAGACCTGAGATGCCGGGCGGAATAGTCGAGATAGTAAGCGAGGGGAATGCTTCAACAACATGATAGAAGCGCGACTCCACGATGCTGAACAGGACCCGCTCTTGCTCTTGTCGTGCGGTATATCCCATCTCGGCTAGGCGGAGGTCAAATTCTGTGACTGCCGAGGAGATAGCCAGCGCCACCTTGATATCTTCGATTAAGGACGGAACAGAAACACCGCTTGTTGGGTCTACGATGAAAACGCCGAGTTGCATCGGAGCGGCGCCATGCTCTAGCTGTTCAGCGGAGGATACCGACACTTTGTGCGCTCCCGGAAGGATTGTTTTAATCTCCACTAGCCCATCGAAGAGCTGAAAGTCCTGCGGAGCACCAAGCGGGCCCTTCCAGGCACGAACAGCAGCCAGGGACCCGACACTTGGAATGGCAGCCGTCATTAGAAACCACAGCTCACCAAACAAGCCGCGTAGCTGTAAATCCGACAACCCTTTTCGCGGCCCTGATTCGAGAAGCCGCTTCCAACGGTCAAGACGAAGGAGCAATACCGCCGTTCCATCTTCTGGACGGCTGTCCCGGCTGATCTCTATAAGGTCTTGGCAAAGACGACCAAACAGCTCTTGGTACTCCGGTCGTCCCAATCGGAAGAGAAGGTTATAACGACCATCGCTTCGGCGAGTCAGACTCACTTCGATGATCCCGGCTTCAGGAAGTTCAGGTGGTGCGTGATCTGCAACGAGCATCAGAACTCGACGACCATCTAGATCGAACCCCGCAAACAGATCTAACGAGTGGGTTTCGTCGAAGCGGCGGAAAGTACCAGAGATGCCCGGCCCGACCGCCATGTCTAGCCAGAGGTCCTCAATAGACTTCATCAGGTTCCGTATCCTCGTCCTCTTCTTCTACTTCCTTGTTCCTCAGTTCGACCACATTAATTCTGTACTCCACCTGCTTTGCGACATCAGAGTCATCGAATTCTCTGAAACTGAGTCCCAGAGCAATTAGGTCTGGAACAGGAGCGTCGTCCGGCTTCACTTTTGGGCGCACTACATGGATCAAGAGAAGCGGCCTGGGACGATTTCGCCGATAAACAAGGTCAGGGATCGTCTTACCCTTATTGGCCTCATCTGAGCGGAACGCATCGACTAGCTCTTTGACCATTTCAGGCGGCAAGCCTTCCTGTTCCGTTCCAGGCGATACGATCCGAGCACTTCTTCCGGAAATTAGCACGTTGCCGGTATTAGGGAAGGATTGCACAGAGCGCGCAGTTGGACGAATCGGAAAGCCTGCCAAGGAAGCAGGATCTCCTCCTCCCTGGGGAATCACCACATCCCAAATCTGAAGGAACGGCTCTTTCGTAGCTTCGATGAAAGCGGCCAAATCGTTTGCTTGGAACGTGACGTTCTGAGGGTCGACCTTGAACTCTCTGAGCAGTGTTGCAACGCTCTCCTTTGGCACCCCTGACCACAAGAGATTTCCAAGGACCGACGGCTTCATCTCTACACCGGAATCAGCCAGCCCGGAAAGAAAGCGCGCCGTAGCTTTCCGATTTGCGGAAACGATGTTGTCATCAACCTCGACGTATGTGGTTTCGAGACTCCTCTTGGAGATACTCACGATTCTTCGGATAAGGGTAGAAGAACGCATCTTGTTCTGTGCCGTAACAAGAAGTGCATTGGGATGTGCACGCACTTTCAAGCCAAAATCGACTGGCTTTCGCTTTTGATCCCGCATCTTTCTTAATTCTTGTCGCAGTTCTGATGTGGCGGACGTGATGTGGATGTACCAGGACACTACGTCGTCACTTAGCCATATACGGCACAAATCTGCATAGCCGTCCCGATATCCAAACCAGCGTCCCATCTGGAGCAGGCTGTCGTACATCTTTGTGAACCTAAAGAAGTAGCTGACAGTCAGCCCCTCAAGCGTCAGGCCGCGAGACAGACTATTGCCACCAACGACTATGACCCTCAGGCCATGGTCCTGATGCTGGCGGAAGTCAAGACTGGCAGCGCCTGTGTGTTGGTTGACAGCCTTTACACTCATTGGCAGGACGCCGTCTACAAGACCAGCCTGGATTTGCTCCCATGTGAACTCGGTTGTGGCATATTCCTTCTTCCAAATGTCATGCAGTGCTGCGATACCGTTATTGAGGAGAGCTTCAGATGTACCGAGCTGACTGTAGTTGCGGACATCCTGTTGCATTTGGGCAAGCCAAGAATGGAGTAGCCCGGTTATCTGGTCCTGAACCGCCGTGAAATGGCTCACGTTTACCAGCATTGATCGGTGCGTTGGACCTTCGCCTCGGAGATCTCGAATTGTACTTGCGATTAAGAATGAGGCTGATGCTTCATACAGGCTATGCGGAAGATCGGTGATTTGAAGGGCACTTTTGTGCTTGTCTGGAAAGATGAAATCTGCATCGTCTACAGGGCGCAGTGCTTCCTGGGTCGCAGATTCACCAAACACTGACTGGGGACCAACGTAGTTGCTAGGCGGTTCTAATCCATAGATGAAGTCACGAGGAAACAGGTCGTTCTTCACCATCTCATCAGTTGTGTCTGGATCGATGAACACATTAGCGTAGGGCGTCGCCGTAAAGCCGATGTAGCTGGAATGTGCAAACTTGGCAAGCAGAGATCGAATGCGCTTGTTGATCTCTGCGGGGCTTTCATCGCGCTTCCGTGTGTTGACCGATGCAAAATCCGCTTCGTCATCGATCACAAGGACGGGCGCTGAAATCGTGCCGTCTGGACCAGCGTTGTATTCAGCCAGCCACTTCTCCAGATTATCGAGAATGCTTTTGTTCTTTTTGATTACGACCAGGATGGGTACGTTGAATCCGTCGAGCGTGAAGCCAAGGCTCTCTACCAGGTTCTTGTTGAAGTCCCGCAAGCGTGATGTGAACACGCCGGCAGGGTTCTTAGGATTGATGATGCCTACGCCGATGGCGCGGTTCTTCTTAACCGTGGTCAGTTCTCCTGAGCTGTCCAACCCTACAAATCCTTCGTCTAGGCGCTCTTGCGTCTGCCGACGAAGGTTCTCAAGTGTTCCGGTGAGCAGAATGACAACTCGGTATCCGGCATCGGCTGCTTTGCAGGTGAGAGCGGTGTAAGTTGCTGTTTTACCTGATTGGACATCGCCTACAACCAGGCCTCGGACGTTGAAGCGATCTTTCTGAGCTGGATTTCCTAGAAGATCCAGCAATTCATCTGTGACGCTGTCCAGAGTAGAAGTGACCTGCTTGGGCCATCCTCTATTCGTAAGAAGTTGATTGAAGCGTTCCCAATAGTGAGGAACAATCGAAGGTTTACGGGCATTTAGCCACGGCTTGTGCTCCGAGGCGAGCGCAATTCCCATGTCCATTGAAATCGATACCTTGGCGTAAATTCGTTTCAGGAGTGCGTCGAATTCTTCCTGAGACACCGGGAATGCCATGCGGAGCTGGGACGCGAAGGCCTTGACCTCGGTTTCCGAGGGTGGCCGATCAGGAGGCAGTAGTACCGGCAGGGTGCGCTCTATGCTTCGAACATTTTCGCTAATCATTGAAGAGCCTTTGGGCTATCCGGGCCGCTGTAGCCGGATGCTTGTTGAACGGTTCAATCGTGCTCAGATTTTCAAGGAACTGTTTGGATGCTGCGGTTCCTGAGCCCAGCGAACTCACTACTTGCGCGGCAAGCCGTTCCAAAAAGTTGAACTGGCTGTCTAGATCCTCGTCAATGGGCTCAATGTGGGAGGCTTTGTCGAGGTATATCGCGTCAAACGGAAGGCTGCGCTCCAAAAGTGCAAGCACCTGCTCCACGAGATCACACGACAATTCTGGTCCGCTGTCGATCAGCGCGGTGATCAGGGGGTGATCTCGGTTCACCTTGTATGACACACCTTCTCGAACTATCGTTCGATCCCAGGCATGCACAATGCTCTTATCCGAGGCCCTTTTCCCCTTGAAGATAAAGACAGCGCGGCTGCTGTCAGTGATCCTGCCTATGATCTGTTTCAGACCTTCACGGAGGGCCTCAGGAGGGGTGGTTGTGGACTTCTTAATATCCAACTTCCATAGGTGATCTAGCCGATTCGACAGGTCCACCTGTACTCGGGCGAGCTTTGACAGCTCCTCTTGGCGAATTAGGCGAAACCATGAGCCCCAGCAGATCAACCTGCGATTCCTGTAAATGTAGAAGCCTTGATTCTTGCGGAGTCCATCATCTCCTCCGACCAGTTCTAGCTCGACTGGAGAGAGGCGGGAGATGTGAGGCAGGATGAACGCTTGGACCGGGATAATTTCTCCGGCGAGTGGAAAGGTCTGAAGGGGAAGCCATTGAGTGGCCTTGTTTCGAGATAGAAAGGGGTCAACACCTATAAGCGGAAGATTGTTGATAGTGATCGTGATGACTGATTGGCTTGGGGCGGGCGATAGAAAACGGTGAAATACCAGAGCCATGTGATTGCGCAGCTCGTCCATCCGCTTCCCTATGGCTTGTTGAACCGAAGGCTCTCCAGCGCCTAATCGATCAAAACTCTGCCAAAGGACGAGTGTTCCATGCTCCTGAGCCACAAGTTGATCCACGAGTGGCAAATCCTGAACTCCGCTTTGGCTGAGTTGCAGCAGCATCCAGTCCTGTCTGAGTGCAATGTGATCGAGATCCCAGCAACGCCCACTAAGAACGCCTTCTTTCAACGAGACCACCGTCATGCGTCTGCATTGAGACAAAGATGCGGTTTTCATGCCTAATCCGAAGCGGCCGAGGTCGTCGTCACTCCTTTGAAGGGTGGGGTTCTGACTTCCATGGCGCATCGCTGCAGTCAGGCGCTCTGGTGACATGCCCGTCCCATCGTCCAAAACGGCGATGTACGGTTCACCGGACGAAGGGAAGCGGATACAAATGTTCTGTGCAGAAGCAGAGAGGCTGTTGTCCACGATGTCAGCGACGGCAGCTTCGAAAGAATAGCCCATCGCCCGCATGGATTCGAGCAGGTCTGACGCCGCTGGCGGGAGACGAACCTCGGAGGGTCCGACCTCCGAGCGCGGGATTTGGTCATGACTTCCGATAGCAGAATCCTAATCGAGGAACGTTCATTGGGCACATCCCTGGGTCATTAGGGCGTTACTGCCGGCAGCTTCTTTGTTCTTTTTCCCAGCAGAAGAAGCTTATAAACAGCCTCTCCGATCTGTTTTGCCAAGTAGGGTGGCACAGCATTACCTACCTGGATATACTGCTCTGTTCGGTTCCCTTTGAACAGGTAGTTGTCTGGAAAGGTTTGCAGGCGCGCGGCTTCTCGCACTGTCAGCGACCTGCACTGTTCAGGGTCGTAGTGAATGAAATAGTGACCGTCTTTGTGGATATGACTTGTGACGGTTGTTGAAGGGCACTCGGCGAGCTGTACGCGGAAACGGTCAACGAATTTTCCGGAGTCCCAGTTTTTGTGATTAGGCGCCAGTGCCTCTGGAAAGTCGGCCGCCCTGGGAGATGTGTGCATTAGCTCCGCGTAAACAGACGCGAACAGATACCTCCCGAGATCTGCCTTCATGTGTGCCCGCGTCTCGTTGTTCGGAAGAACATCCAGTCGGGAATCAAGAATCCACTTCCGAAGGGGTTTCGGGCAGGAGAAACCTATACCAGCAGGTCGCAGCGCTGTTCTGGCCAAAGTGAACCTGTCGTCCGACAGCCCGGCTATGCATTCCTCGATACGATCACGAAAATGGGCTCTCTCCTTGCATGGCAGAAAGCTGATGGCTCTGCTTACGGTTTCTGCGGCGTCCTTTACAGTCTCAACCCATTGTTGGGGCGAATCGCTCTGACTCAGACCGCTTCTGAGGCGGGGCATCCCATCCAGCACATCCTGAACGGTCACCTGTGACAACGAGGGAGCAAGCAAGTTACCCGCCTTATAGATCGGGTTTGGGTCGAAGTCGCTCTTCCTGATACCGACGATGATGACCCTGTGACGTGCTTGCGGAAGACCGAAGTCCTCACCGCGAACAATGAAATCAGAGGGGTGTAGCGAATCCGCAGCCAAGTTCAACCCGCCACGCGCGCTAGGCGATAGAGCAACTAAAGTGTAACCGTCTCCGGCCTGCCGGAGGTCTCGGCTGATCGTCTTGAATATAAATTCACTGTTCAATGTAGAGGACAGCATGCCTTTTACGTTTTCCATAACAAACGCCGCAGGCCGTAGACGGGAAAGAATCCTAATGTAGTTCTCGTATAAAAGATGTTTAGGGTCTTCCTCCGCCACATAAGTAGCAATCCCCTTGTTGCGCGCACGACCGACCAGAGAGTACGCCTGACATGGTGGGCCGCCGATAAGAACTGTATTGCTGCCGAATCGGTTACGCAGGCTGTCTATTCGTTCAAAGAGTAGCGTCTCTGTTTTGGGCACTCCGAGTTCCAACCGTAATGCGTCATTCTCTGCTCGTCTCCACTGTGCCGGATATAATTGGTTCCAATCCGGCTCGGAGAGGCCCTTCTTCAAGAATGAGTAATACTCGCTGGGATACTGGGCTCCGAACTGTCTCAGGAATGTCCTCAGCAGTAATGTGGCGTGCGCCGCACGTTCCTTTTCTACTGAAAGCTCAATCTGAAAAACTCTATTCTCGTCACGATCAACGACAGAGGACAATCCCTCTGCAAGGCCGCCCGGACCGGCAAAGAGATCAACTACGGCAAACTTGGTTCCCCGTTCCGCCATCTCTCTTATAGACCAGTGCCGATCCGCACACGTCCGCAGGCGAACGAGGAGTGCCAGTGGTTGATGTCGTAGATAAACAAACACGGTCGCGGATGATGGCTGGTATTCGAGGCAAGAACACGAAGCCCGAGTTGCTTTTGCGGCGCGCTCTTCATGCACACGGCTTCCGGTATCGCATTCATAATCAAAAACTCCCGGGCAAGCCCGATCTCGTCTTTCCGATGTACAAGGCCATCGTCTTCATTCATGGCTGTTTCTGGCATCGGCATCCTGAGTGCTGGTGGAACACGACTCCATCGTCCAACGCGGATTTCTGGGAAGGCAAGCTCGGCAAGAATGTCGAGCGGGACACACGTACCGTCGATGACTTGCGTCTCCGGGGATGGCGCATAGCGATTGTATGGGAATGCAGCTTCCGGTTGTTTGAAGTGGAACAGGTCGCGGCCAGAGTCGAAGAATGGCTGCCGAGCGACCGGCAGAGCCTCACAATCCCGCTGCAAGTACGCAAAAGACCTATTAAGGCATGAGGACTTCTACGTTCGTGTCTAACTTCTCGGACTAAGGAGCCGCTAGGCATGCGCGCGCAAAGCTCTCGGCACTTGGTCAATAGGGAGACACATAAAGGCTTTCAGTTCGCGAACCAGTTGTCTCATTAAGTATGAAGAATGACAGCAAGTTAACATCTTCGCGTGACTGCTCCAATAACTCGTCCCACATGAACGCCTCTGCTTCTCCGCGCGTAACCCTGATCGTAAGACTTCAATACTTCAATCTGGCGCTCGCCCTTGCGTTCTTCAAAGAATGTTGCTGGTCGTGGCATTGGGGGCCTTCCTACTGAAGTGAATTATGCCAGGTGACGACCTTCTAGTCCAGGAGCGCTTCGACTCTTCTCGGGCTATTTGAACCGAAGTACGTCGAATGGTAGGTGCTCCTCAAGACCGATTTAGGGGTGATGTTGGGTATACCCCGTTGCCCCGTGGCCTGACCTTGCGGAATCGCGTGGCATCAGAGCCGTTTTCGCAGTTCTGCTACACCAGATGAGGAAAGCCAAAGCCTAACGCCACACCTGCCCTTCCGCGGTACTCGAAAGGGCAGACGGGATCGGCTACCGTTACACACTCCGACGGGGATATCTCGCTATTTAGCCATTACCGGTATACCCCTTTAACACCTCCAGTCGAAGGTCTTACCCTTCAGCCGGCTGCATGACTCCTATGTTCGATTTTGCGCAAGCTGGAGCGAGTGAATGCGCATTGCGTTCGGCGACCCTTCCTCGTTGGGCCACGAAGCACTACTGAGGGTTCCGCCTCATAAACTCCAAAGTAACCTTGGAAAGTGGTTCGGCCATCCCCTCTCCAAACCGCGACTGTTCTCTCCGATACGGCAACTGGACCTTTGGCGGTGGCAGCTCGAAAATCGCCGTGCTGCGCACGGAGTTGCTGGATCGACGCGGGTGGTTCGACCGAGAAGGCCCCACACTGTCGTTTGGCCTCGCGTGGCTGACTCCGGGAACAAACCTATCGTTCGGAGCTGGCATTGGATAACGGCTGCGTGGCTGGAGTGGCACTCCCTCAGCACTCGTAGCGGGCTCGTCCGTGTTCTCTCATAGCGTTTCCTGTCACCGCACGTTATTGCGTCTGAGCTTACAAAGCTATCTGGGCGGCTGGTCAGTGTGCTTTGGCTCGCCAAAGCTTAAGAACCTCTTCCTGTCGCACTGCGGGCAACGTATCCCGAAACACATAATTCTTTAGCGATGCAAAGTACGCCAAGCAATCGAATGCGCTATCGCGAAGTGGTCTCGTTTGCCACCCTTGATCGAAGGCCTTTTGATTGCTGATCGGACCGTTCACTCCGGCTACCACGTTCGTTTCGCGGGGACGGCAGTACGGAAAGTTGAGAAGCCAGTTCGAGGCGCTTTGCGGAAAGAGACCTTGTTCCTGCAGAAAAGCTTCAGGAATCCAAACTAATTCTGCATCAGAGTGCGTCGCTGCCTTGCAACCTTCAAGAAAGGAGCGGAACGGCATCCATCGCCCCGCAAGATTGAATGTGCCGTATACGGAACGGTCCAGTGACATGACGAGAAAGTCGGCCACATCTTTCACATCCACGATCGCAACAGGAAACTGACCGTTACCGGGGACAGGAACGCTGCGCTGCGTTTGCAAGCGCCGAAGCCAAATTAAGAGGTCGGGGGTATCATCGCGAATTCCTTTGATCCCACCTGGGCGCACGATTGTTAGCTTCTCACCGACAATCGCGTGAAGACGCCGTTCACTTTCAGCTTTGCCGCGACTGTAGGAACCAGCAGGTCCATCCCAGGATGCAAGAACGCCTTCTTCGGTCACGGTCGGCTGTTCGAACGCTTTTTTGTCGTATGCGGAGATGGACGAGACATACAAGTAATGGTTGGTCCGGTCTTTGAGAAGTCGAGCTGCTGATTCTGCGAGCGCCGGATCGTTCGGCCAAACGTCTATCACTACGTCCCAGTGTCGGCGGCCTAAAGCGGAGAAGTTCTCGTCATCTGGCTTCGCAGCACGATATCCTCTAAGCTGCTCCACGTTTGGAAAGAGTTGTGGATTCGTTACACCCCTGTTGAAGAGAGTCACGGTATGTCCTTCAGCTAATGCGGCTTCCACGAAGGCCGCGCCCAGAAAGTAAGTACCTCCGAGCACAAGGATACGCTTTGCCGAGGTCTCAGCGAGTAGCGAAAGTCTGCCTGCAACTGCCATCGCGGATGCACAGAGTGCGCTTTTCAGCATTTGTCGTCTTTGCATTTGCAGTACTCCTCACTCGAATTAGTATTGCCTAGTCGAAGTTCTATAAGCCAACAGTTCTGCCATGTACTGCGAGATGCCTAGATACCCTTTGACAGCTGGCTACGAGCGTAGCCGCGCATCGAGGATGAGCTTGGAGCAGGTGATCGACTGCTCGTCGAATTGAATGATGATCTTGTGCGGTGAGCAGTACTGCTTTTGGACCTCTACCGACCCACTAGAGATTTTCGTAACCGCCTCGATCCATGTGCCCGTCATTCACCATCTCGGTTGCGTGGTCAGCGGCTGTCCAAAGTAGACGTACTGTGGCCTCCAATCAACGAGAGGCTGTCCCAACCCGATCGGCTCAGTTTCACTCTTTGAGTGTTCGCCAGAACTACGAACATCTCACTTCGCCCCTCTCTGACCATCTCCTTAACGCGACCGACGTTTACGATTGCCGACCGATGCACTCGCAGAAACCGTGAAGGATCGAGCGTTTTCGAAAGTTGCGAGATCGTCTCGCGAAGCATGAACTTGGACCGGCCTACATGCAGGCAGGCGTAGTAATCTGCCGCTTCTATCCAGTCGATCTCCGAAACATCGACGAAGGTGTGCCGGATTCCATTCGGAACGAGAAGCCGCGCTGGGTAGGAGCGCTGTGTAGCCGTCTCCTTCAGCAGTTTCAAGGCAGAGCGCAGTTCCTGAGACGTCAGCGTTCCAGTTCCTTGAGTGAGGCTCCGCTCCGTTCGGTCGAGGGCAAGGCGCAGCCGTTCTGCCTCAATCGGCTTCACCAGGTAGTCCAGAGCTTCTACATCAAAGGCTTTGGTTGCGTATTGCGGGTAAGCAGTAACAAAAATCAAGAAGGGCACGCTGTCCGTTTGCATCTGTTCCGCAACGGCAATTCCATTCTGGCCAGGCATTTCGATATCGAGCAGCAATAGATCAGGCCGATGTCGATCCACGGCCGCGATGGTCTCACGTCCGTTCCTACATTCGGCCACAATGTCCACTCGTTTATCTGCTTGAAGCAGGAAGCGCAAGCGGTCTCGGGCGAGCACCTCATCATCGGCTAGAATAGTGCGAATAGTCATGCAAGGCGCCTCTCGAAAGGCAGCGTAATCGCGATTTCACAACCGCCACCTTCGACTTCGTGCATCTGCAAAGAGTAATCGTCTCGATAGAACAGCGCCAAACGCTCGCGAACGTTCCGCAGCCCGATGCCGTATCCCGGATTGCTGGCTGCGCGGGGACCGGGTCCGTTGTCCTTCACTCGAAGGCACAGACGATCACCATCGCGGTCACACGACGCTTGAATGATGCCGTTCTCCTCGATGTGTGCGATGCCGTGTCGAATTGCGTTCTCGACGACAGGTTGCAACAGAAAACTGGGTATCAATCCATCGACAGCGTCCGCTGCGACTCGGGTTTCGATCCTCAAGCGGTCTGCAAACCGGGCTTGCTCGATTGCCAAATAGCTTTGAATCGTCCTGACCTCTTCGGCCACCGTAACCTTCGCTTGAGGGTTGCTCGTAAGGGTTGTCCGAAGCATCGCATTGAGATTGCTAAGCATTCCTAGCGCCTCACCATGACGATGAGTCTCAACCAGACCAGTGATCGCGTTCAGCGTGTTGAGGAGAAAATGTGGCGCTACTTGCATCTGGAGAGCTGCTAGTCGAGCCTCGGCAAGCTCTTCTTTCAAGTGCGCGCCTGCCACCCTTTCGTCTTGTGTTCTCGTCTGGCTTATAAGGCCTGCACAAAGCAGCCATAAGGCACCGTACAACAGGAATTCGAGACCCGCTCTCCCAGGCGTCATAAAGACCAACGTCTTATACCCGTCCTCCCAAAGCTGAGGCCAATGGTGAACCAGCGCTCCCACAGTCCAACGAAGTACCTCCAGATGAGCAAGCGTGATAACAATTCCAATCGGAATCTGTATGAACACGCTGACAAGTGATATCCCCGTGAGTTCGGGACGAAGCTTAGCAAGAGAGTAGAGGAACGCGATCCATGGGAGCCACCAGAGCCATACAGCCGCTGCATAGAGGAGGGAGGGAAACACGGACGGCGATTGACTGGTACCTCCTGTTTCACTAACGCATTCAAGTGCGCAGGCCAATGTCAGAAAGATGACGAAGGCAGAGGCTGCAAGGGCAAAGTAGCGTTCGGGTCGAGACGAAGAAATGGTCTGCTTGTTTTTGAACGGTAAGGGATTGAACTCACTACAGTCGAACATGCGATGTACCTCATGCTAAAAGCGAAGTAGATACGACACTTTCAGAAAGATCTGACGACCGTCGTTCAAGTATGCCTTAGACCTGGGTAACGGTGGAACGTTCGGGTCACAGGAGCCATTGAGATCGCGAGCGCACAATCCCCTGTCGAGGTTTTGCAGATCGTTGTTGTATCCCAAGTAGATGGCAGTTCCGGGGTGAGGAAGCCACGTGAAAAGCGCTTGCGTGCCGATCTGCTTCGTTCTGACGAGAGACGTGTCCAATGGGTTCACAAGAAGCGAATCGTACTCCACAATGACGCGCGCTGAAAGAGCTCTCGTGAACTGGTAATTGATCTTGGTCCTGATCGTCTGGTTCTCAAACGCGAGGCTACCTCCCGCAGCGGGACGATTCCGGTCCAAGAGATAGGTGTTGTCGAGGGTCAGCGAACGGAAAGGCTGTATGGTTAGCAGAGCCTGCAGATAGTCTTCGTGCAGTAGCGATGGGAGAGCGCCAGCTGCGGGGTTGTAGTTTGGGTTTCCACCATGTGTGTAGACGACGTTGACATTGAGCTGAGGTAATGGGGCGCTAATAAAGATTAGACCGGCATAGTTCTCGGTGAGATTTCTGCTGCTGGTCAGCAGCGGATATTGCTTTGGCAAGAGCGTGTCTGAGTTCTGCCCGAAGACCGGCTTGATCGTTGTTGCCCGCGCGAGATTGATGTATGGTGCGATGTTGGTGTAGTGGTACACGCGGTCGCCTTGATGGTCGAAGGCCACCTTATTGTTGGCCGCGATCCCATAGCTCTGGAAGGAGCCTCTTGATGGGAACCACTGGTACGAAGCATTCGTCGAATTCGACCGAATGTTTGTGGTTTGAATGAACCCAACCTGGCTCTGAAAGTTCGTGGCGTAATCCTGGTATGTACTATCGAGGTTGAAGGAACGGCCCACGCGTAGTACCTCAAGCAGGGTGGCAGGCCCCGCGTAGTAGCTGGCGGCGCTGTCGGTGCTTGCTAAGCCTCTGGTTGAGCTCTCAACCGATTGACCGGTAGCTGTCCAGTGATCGTTGAACCGCGCCACGAAGTCAAGTCCGCCGATCCGATTCCAGCTACCGCCAAACTCCTCATCCGTATAAGTAAGGCCGAGACTCGATCCTTTACCCAGATCCCGTGAGACTCGCCCTACGGCAAACAAGGCGTGCTTGCCATGCAGCGGGTCGGCTTCACCATACGCCTCGCCCGGAGAACGATCATCGATGGCTAAGAGACCAACGTTGGTGTGGTGGAGCTTTCCGGTTGCGCGGATGCCGTACTCCGGATGGACAATGTTGCGCGTGTACAGGAGGTTGATTGGTGTCGAGAAGTAGTTAGCATTCTCAAGGAAGAACGGACGCAACTCTGGGAAGTACACCGGATAGCGTTGATTCACGGTGAACTGGGGCTGATCCGACTCGACCTGACTAAAGTCGGGGTTGATAGTCCCGTCGATGACTAACGTATCCTTAAGGATAACTTTTGCCTCTCCGCCTGCCGTACCTTCTAGTCGTCGAGAACTGAAGAAAGGATTCATCGGATTTAGCCGATCCAGAGTGTGCACATTCTGGGCAAGCACATACGGGTTGAGCTGAAGATTGTGCGATTCGCTCGTTGCTGAGATGCCGCGTAGTGCGCCTTCTTGAGTGAGTACCCCAGAGACATTGGCTGCGACTCGGGGCCAGTAATCCGTCTCGCTGTTTCGGGGATTGCTGCGCATGAAGATCACACCCCAGTCCTGCCCTCCAGCCCGAAATCTCAGGCTGCGGAATGGAATCGAGACAATCGCGATCCAACCGGAAGAAGTAACTTTAGCTGCGGAATCCCAGACCTGGTCATAGCTGTAATCCGGGGTAACATTTTCAGTCCACAACGCGTCAGCCTGCACACCGGTGGGATTAACTGTAAAGAGTACGCCTCGACGTCGGTCCTGAAGTGGGTCCAAGAGCACTGAGACATTGTCGTCGTTGAGCAGGTTCTCTCGGCGACTCAGGTGCGTACGGATCAGCTGTGGGTTTCGATCATGGCAGATGAACACAAATTGCAGGGCGGCAGCCGTACGCGCATACCAGACTTCCGTCTCCTCCGTTGCCGCCTTCCCATCTTCTGGTGTGCTCTGAATGAATCCCTGGACATGCCCCAGCTTGGGGGCTAGAGCTGGCGTCGGCTCCATACCAGACGGCTTTGTAGTGAAATCTAGGAGGCGTAGCGGCTGATTTATGAGGGGCACGGATGCACTCACAACCGAAGGGACCGTTAGTGGTTCTACAGGAGTGACCGTTGGCTTGCTGAGCTGGGCATTCGAGCAAAGGGGTGCAAGGGTAAAGAGGCAGCCGAACGCCAGAAAAGCGGTCGGGCGAGCCCGCCGCGTTTCAACCGAGCTGCTCTTCAATCGCTCCATCGTTGTAAGTTTCGGAAAGATGGGCGCTTGCTGCTACTCCTTCGCAGCCGCGGCTGCAGGATTTGCAGGGAAGATGCTATTGCAGGCAGCCGAACTGTGGGTAGACAAAGACTCAAATTCCCCCGGATTCTATGAGCTCGTTCATAGGTCCGTCGACGGCAGCTCTCTTACGAAACAGGCGTGCCCGGATTTGCATCGATAAAAACGTTTCTCAGGATCGCGCTTAACTATTACTGTTAGTGAAAGTCGTGGGATTGGAGAGCGAGCTGTTCCAAGCCGAGGGCAAGCTCTTCGAGACGTTCGGCACGAACGTGGATAACACCATCTTGGTTCTGTAATCGGCCATACACGAGGAAAAATCTGCCGCGTGTCACGAGCAGGCGATCATAGTCATAGAGGTCGGGATGGATGATGACATTCGAGATTCCGGTCTCGTCTTCCAGACTCAGAAAGATGAAGCCCAGAGCCGTGCCGGGGCGCTGGCGAGCGATAACAGCACCCGCATGCGTTACGTAGCTTTTGTCCGGGCGGGCGTGAAGCTCAGCAGCCGAGTGAATGCGTGCGGCTCGCAGTTGATCACGCCGGAAGCTGAGCGGGTGCGGGCCGGCTGTGACGCCGGTGCCAGCGTAATCGGCAACGAGCCGCTCATCGGTAGACATCCGACGCAGCGGCGTGAGGCCGTCAGATGTGCCCAGCCATGCTGATGATGAGACTGCGATGATCTGTGACTTGTCTTCGTGTGTCACCCTGAATAGAGGTCCGGCGGGACGTCCAATCTCTGCTACTTGCCAGAGAGCATCGCGGCGGTGCTCGACGGATTCGAGCCAGTTGAGCGCGCCGATGCGGGCCAACTGCGCAAGGTCTTTGCGGCTCAGGGCAGGTACACGCTGGCTTAGATCTTCAATCGTGCGAAAGGGTCCGTGCGCCTCACGGGCAGCGACCAAAGCAGCAGCGGTTGCGCGACGCAGGCCTTTGACATACAGCAATCCAAGTCGAAGGGAGAGAGAGCCGTCCGGTTCATGCTCCACCGTGCACTCGTCACGTGAGATCTGCACGTCGACTGGCTTGACGCGAAGACCGTGACGTTGCGCGTCTTTGATCAGCACGGCGGGCATGTAAAACCCCATTGGCTGGTTGTTCAGCATGGCGCAGGTAAAGGCTGCCAGATAATGCACCTTGAAGTAGGCCGAAGCATAGGCGATCAGGGCAAAGCTGGCAGCATGCGATTCGGGAAAGCCATACAACGCGAAGCTTTGAATGCTGCCCACGATTGCTTCCTGCGTGTGCGGTTCGATGTTGTTCGCGGCCATGCCTGCGCGGAGCTTCGCCATAAGCACTTCCATGCGCGCCCAGCTTCGGCGCATGCCTACAGCCTTGCGTAGCTCCTCCGCCTCCGTGCCGGTGAAGCCGCCCACCACCATCGCCATGCGGAGCAGTTGTTCCTGAAACAAAGGCACGCCGAGGGTGCGTTCCAGCACCGGACGCAGGCTTTCGACGGGGTAGGTAATCTCCTCTTCCTTGCGCCGCCGCCGCATGTAGGGATGCATCATCTTGCCGACGATGGGGCCCGGGCGGATGATGGCTACCTGGACAACGATGTCATAAAATCTGCGCGGTGCGTTGCGCACGATGGAGGCCATCTGTGCGCGGCTCTCTACCTGAAACATGCCGACCGTATCAGCCTTACAAAGCGTGTCGTAGGTCGCCTTATCGTCTTCCGGCAATTGAGCAAGGTCAGGGTGTTCACCGTAGTGCTCAGGCACAAGCGAAAGACAGTCTTTTAGAACCGCCATCATGCCGAGCCCGAGCAGGTCCACCTTGACCATACCCATCGCAGCGCAATCTTCCTTATCCCACTGGACGACGGTGCGGTCCACCATCGTTGCACGCTCCAGCGGCACGATCGAGTTCAGTTGGCCCTGGCAGATGACCATGCCGCCCGAGTGTTGCCCCAGATGCTTTGGCAGATCCTGAACGCGCTCGCAAAGCTCGATGTACTTGGCGATGCGGCGATGGCCCAGATCGAAGCCTGCGTGCCGGAAGTTGTCGGCAAGTGTCTCATCCTTCTGCTTCCACTCCCACTGGCCGACAAGCCCGGAGAGACGATCCAGCGCCTCTCGATCAAAGCCGAGCGCCTTGCCGACCTCACGCGCTGCCGAGCGACCGCGATACGTGATGACGTTGGCTGTCATCGCCGCGCCAAGCTCACCATAGCGCTTGTACACAAACTGGATTGCCTGTTCGCGCCGGTCCCCGGATGGAAGGTCCAGATCGATATCGGGCCACTCGCTGCGGTTCTCATTGAGAAACCGCTCGAAGAGAAGATCCATGCCGACTGGATCGACTGCGGTGATCTCCAGCGCGTAGCACACGACCGAGTTGGCTGCGGAACCACGACCTTGAATGAGGATGCCGTTAGCCTTGCAGTATTCCACTATGTTCCAGACGATGAGGAAATAGCCCTCAAAGCCGAGCTGCTCGATGAGTTTCAGTTCGCGTTCCGCTTGCTGCTGCGCCTTGGCAAAGAGCGCGGCATCGTTTTTAGGCCTGTAGCGGTTAGCGATACCCGCAGCGACGCGCTCACGTAAGAACACCGCCATGGGCCTGCCATCCGGTGTCGGATAGCGCGGGAACTCATAGCCTAAATCTTCGAGCGTGAACTCCAGCCGTTCCGAGAGCAACAGTGTATTGTCGACAGCTTCCGGCAAATCTTGGAAGAGCCGGCGCATGACTCGTGCGGAGCGCACGTGTCGCTGCGAGTTGAGCGCCAGCAAGCGCCCGGCATGTTCCAGGTCCGTCCTGTGACGAATGGCCGTAAACACATCCAACACCTCACGCTCGTATTGCGTGGCATAGCGCACGCCATTGGTCGCAAGCAGCGGAAGCCGCAACGATTCGGCGAGACGGATCGCAGCCTGGTTGCGCCATTCTTCGGAGCGCTCTCCGTGACGTTGGAGTTCAACATAGACGTTCGATTGGCCATACAGCCGAACTAGTTTTTCCAGCAATGCGCGGCCCGCAGCTTCGCCTCCGTGGGTCAGCGCTGCGGCGAGCGGACCCTCCCCCCCTCCTGTCAGGCAGATCAGGCCGGAAGCGAACTCGGCCAGATCGTCGACGGTCGCCATGCCTTCGGCCTTACCGCGCTCGCGCATCTTGTACCGCGTGATCATGCGGCACAGATTCTGGTATCCGGTACGAGAGGCGCACAGCAGCGGCAGGCGCACTGGCTCTGGTGCTTTTAGATGTGGCGCCCAGGAGGGCGGCTCAAGCCGCACACCCCAATCACCCACCGCAACTTCAGCACCGACGTGGGCACGCATCTTGTTCGCCTGCGCGGAAACATGGAAGCGCGGCATCCCATACACGCCGTTGCGGTCGAGCAGAGCCATGGCCGGCATGTCGCGCTCAAAAGCTGCTCGAATCAGGTTCTCGGGAACCGACGCGCCTTCAAGAAAGCTGAACGCGCTGGCGGCGTGCAGCTCGATGTAGCCGTCCTTCATACGCGACTGGCCCTAGTCATAGAGACCCTCAATCAGCCATTCGCGGCGCAGCAGATCATGTGTGAAGAGACACAGCAATGGAAAACTATCCGCGTCTGTATCGGCCTCTATATCCCACTCTTCGCGCGACCAGATCTCCGGGGTCCACCACTGCCCGCTGCGTCGCCAGGGACCATGAGCACGGCGAACGCTATAGCGAACGCCATACAAGTAGAAGCTTTTCGGCGTGTCACCATCCCGATTCGAAGTGATAGACACGCGCGGGCGCAGCCTTCGGAGCGCGATGCCGTTGCGAAGCACGGTTTCGGATGTATGCGCTGAAGACCGTCGTGGAGCGTCCGTTACGGAGAAGCGCTCCATGCGGAAGCCCTCGGGCGCGTGCGTATCCAGCAGTCTTGCTCGGCCCACGCGATCTTCGCCAACCAATGCGGAAAGCCATGCAAGTGTCACCTCCAGGAGTGCCGGCTCGGGCGTCTGCGGCATGAATAAACCGGTCTGCATCTCAGCCCGAGGTCCAGGCTCGGCGCTCAGGCTGATGGCGAGAATGCCCGCACAGGGTGGGTGTGCCTGCAAATCAAGCTGCACCAGCTTCAGCAGGATTGCATGGTCAAAGAGCGGCAGTGCGGGCTTGACCGTCCGGCTGTGCTCGGAAGCACCTTCTAGGCCAAGCGTGAGTGTAACGCTGGCAAGCGCAAGAGCACGCAGACCGGCACGAACCAGCAACTGGCGAAGCATCGGACCGAGTACAAAGAGCAGCGAGTCGAGTTGATCAATCGGCGCGTCGAATTCGACACGTTCAGCAAGCGAAAAAACAGGCTCCTCTGGAACCAGCAGATGAGGGTGTATGCCGCGGGCTAGCTGGTGCAGCGTTCGTCCTGGTTCGCCCAGACGTTCAACCACGGCGATCTCAGGCAGCGTGGCAAGTTCACCCACCGTGCGGATGCCCCACAGCGCAAGCGTCTCGGCCTCTGTCTCGCCCGGTGAAAGCGCGTCGAGGGGCAGCCTGGCGAGAAAGGTCTCTTCCGTGCCGGGCTGGAGAATGGCAATCGACTTTGGTGATGAACGCGCCATGCACACTGCGGCGTGAAGATTCGCGCTTGCACCTATACGAACCTGAAAACCAAGTTCGTGGGCGGCTCGCAATAGTCCGTGTGCAGCCATCTCCGTCGGTCCAAACACACGCTCGGTCCCCGTCATGTCCAAGGCGAGCAGGAGTGCGCCGTCGCGACTTTTATCTGTGCTGTTTGCCAATCTGTTGTCCTGGCTCGTGTCCTGAAATCTTGGCGTGAAGCTGGCCGCCAGTTCATGCAGGACCGTACGTGCGCTGCGCTCTTCCGCAGGGGAATGACGGAGTACACAGAGACCGGAGAAACTATCCAACTCAGCACGCGATAAGCCGCGCTTTACTCCCATGCACCGAGCGTGGGAATTAGCCGCATACACCGTTTCCAGGGGTGGTACGCCTTCGACGACGGCAACTGGCAATGTGCGCTCCACAGGTCGCAACCGCAATACGGCCTGTGCCGCGAACTCGGGGACACGGAGACAAAAATAGAGCGGCTGTGGGGGCACGTTCACCGTTTACCTGCCCATGCAAGCACAGACTTTTCACGCGCTCGTTCTGCAAACGGGACCCACGCTGTATTTCGAGACCAGGTTGCGCACCGTTCGCTCTGCGGCGGCTTGCGCATGGCAACAACCTTTCCCGCTTCATGAGGCTGCTCTTCGATAGCCTCGAAGCGCTGACGGCTGACGGAGACTTCGTAGCTCCTTCCGGTGAACAGGTTGCCGGCAGTGGTGACGCTTGATGCTTTGAGCCGCAGCACAAGCCCCGCACTGGAGCGTGCGCACGGATGTTGCGTCAGCAACAGGATGGTAGTGCGGGAACGCTCAGCTGCTGCCCGGAAACGAAACCATGTTGCCATCGGAATGCGACACGCAAACTCGGCCGGCGTGCTGCCGAGATCGAGAACCAAGGCTGCGAAGCCGCCTGCACTCAGCAACAGGTCAGCCGCACGAATGGCTTGGTCAAGCGCTGTCAAGGTCTCTGACCGTTTCGGCTCAGTCTTTTTGCCGGAGGACAGTGACTTTTCGCGCAGCGCCTCTTTGTTCAATGCTGGCGTGGAACTCGCATTTCTTCGGCGTGCTTGCATGCGCATTGTTGGCGTCTCTGCACAGCAAGGCATGATCGCCGCCGGGTGACGTGACTGCTGGTAGAAGTGCTCCCCGCGTCGCGGTGGTTGCCGGTCGGTCGGTGCTTGTTCCGTTCGATCCCATGCACGACGCGGAAATGTACTGTTCGCTTCTGGTTGCAATGGACGGTTCGGCATTCCGGGTGTGCCGATGTTCTTGCGACGCCGTCGCGCTTCGACTGGGTTCTCGCCATCCCGTGTAATCGGACTTGGATAGTGAGCTTGCACTGTGCCAGATTTATCTGGTCGGCGCAGCAATGCCTGAATCGCTTCAGGCATTCCGCGTACCTCATTGCGCGGATGTGGACTACCACCTCCCCCGGAAGGCGACTTCTTGCGAGGCTCTCCGCAAAGCAGGCCAGGCACATCAGGTGGCTGCGCCAGATCTCCCTTTGGCTGTTTGCTGTCGCTCCCACACCGAATCCAGAGCTGCCGATTCAGGTCCACGCCTGCGGCGGCAGCTGACTCGGGATCAAGCGCATCCGCAACGTCGATCCATCCCGTTGTTTGACCCTCGCAGGTAATCCCCGCAATAAAAGCCAGAGCAAACGAGGTCCGTCCAGAGCAGGAGGAACCTATCACTTCGGTGATGGCACCGACAGGCAACCCGCCACCGAGCAACGCGTCGATCTCAGGCACACCGGATGCGACACGAGGGACAATGGTGTGTTGCCGTGGCGACAGCGCTCCGGGCACCCGATGTGCCAGCGCCTCTTCGATTTGTCTGCGAACTGAACCAGCGGCGACCAAGGCGCTCTCTCTTCGCCTTATATTCGCCTTTCTCTGGTCTGAAGTGCAAGCTCGATCAGAAGTTTCCTTTGTTTGCTTTAGCTTACGGAAGGTGAGAAGAGGGGTGCGCTCTTGAGAACAACGAGGGCTTGATGCTCTTAAGCCCGATGAACCGAACACCTGCATTGCCTCATGTTCCGGGGACTTCCCATCCCTTATTGGTCAACTGAAGCCCGGCAACCTGATTGACTTTTGAGGAACCGTCTAACGTGGCCTTGATGTCTGGAAAGGCTTGTTGAACATCGGCGCGGCTTGCCCATGCAGCAAGGGGCGCGATCTTGTAGGTGTAAGCGACTTCCGTCTGAGAAGTTCCTCCTGTGGACACTGGGTCGGTCCGTTTGATGATGGAGTCGACGCTTTTCTGTCCATAGCAGAACGCGGCAGTTTGCCCTGTAACGCCCCCAGGTATGAGTCGGAAGTATTTCTTTCCCTCGTCCGTGAGTTCGTAGTGCCGTACAGGTTGCGGACGAGTTGGGCCATTCAGTGCATCGAGCATTCCGTGCACAACCGCCGTTGTGTCACTTGCGTGTAATAAGCCGGCTTGCTCAAGTGCGGCCAGCTTAGATCCAATCCCATACTGGTCCTTCGGCTGAGAGCGGGGAACATCGACCGGAAACTGACGATTGATTGAAGAGCACGCTTCGCCATGTCTCGATAGATATTGATCAATTGCGACAGTAAGGTTGGCGTCGCTCGGCTTCTTTGCATCATTGCACGATGTAAGAAGCAAGCTGCCTGAGATGCAGGCTAGAAGGAATCTCCTCATGAACAGCCCTCCTCCATTGCTCTAAATTATGCGACTCCGGGCTTTACCCGTCCAGTCTGCGCGGACCTATATGGACCGCGAATCTGTTCGACCCTTGTGATAATGCCCTGACAAGCCTACCGCTTTACGAGGGGATTGAGCTTCAGCGCCGCGATGCCGGACAAGGCAACAGAAATGAAATCCTTCATTGATGTGCGCACCTGATCGTTGCGTAGGAAGAGAGCGGTCTCGACGCGTATCAGTTCATCAGTCAAAGGCTTGAAGAGGACACCAGGGCGTTGAAAGCGCGATGCCGACCGTGGAACCAGAGCTACTCCGACACCGTGGGCGGCGAAGTCGAGCGCCTGTGTAATGGTAGGAGCCTCCTGGAAGCGCTGCGGATCGAATTGCAGCGTTTGCAGGTATGTCATCACTTGGTCGTAAAACAGTCGGTGAAGGCTTCTCGGTATCCAGACAAGCGTCTCGTTGTGCAGCTCCCGTGCCGCCAATCGTGAATGAGCGGCAAAGCGATGACGTTCCGCTATGCAGACGCTGAACGGCTCGTATGCCACCCTCTCAACCCAGAGATCTTTATCCATGATGGGCAGCACACCAAAAGCCGCCCGAAGTTCTCCGTTCCGTACACGGCGTATCAACTGTGTCGTTGAGTAACTTTTGAGGACAGTTCGTGGCGCTTCGCTGCCTGGCAGAATGAGTTGTTCCAGCAGAGATAAAAGGCTGCCGTGGATGTACGGCGAATGACCGATGTAAAAAGGCCGGCGATGCAGATCGGCTTCGTATCGTGCGAGATCGAAGGCCAGCTTTGCCTGCTCTAAGCTCTTACGCATTTGGGCCGCATACACTCTCCCGACATCGCTCGGCTTCAGGCCACGTGGTGTCTTGTCCAGAAGATCCATTCCGAGTTCGTTGCTTAATGCTTTTAGGCTTCTGGATATGGTGGAATGGGTCGTGTGAAGACGATTCGCGGCCTGAACAAGGCTGCCCTCTTCCAAGACGGTATGAAGGAACAGGATTTGCTGCAATGATGGGCTGTACCACATGCCATTGGCCCTCCGGCTGCAATGTGCGGCATTGAGATTCAGCACGAGAGTATGCCGAGATGGGTCTGCCTTCTTGGAAAACATTTCCGCTTCTCTCCCAAGAATTCCATCTGAGCGCTTCAATTAATCGGCATCTTGTCAGTGCTAGACAACTTGGCTCGAAAGTTCGCCGGAAGAATCCTTCCGTTCATCGTCCTAAACTGGCCCCTCCTTGCAAAGGAGTGGATTGTGTCCGCAGTCTCTACGATTCTCGGATCGGGAGACAATCGGATGAACTCAACTTGGATGGGCGCGGTAGGAATGATGCCGTTACTGGCCGCGACTTTGGGACTGGCTCAGCAGAGTTGCACTAATGGAATACGCATCGAGGGTACAGTCACTGATCCGACCGGCTCGTCTATTGTCGGCGTCGCAGTACAAACTTCAGACGGACAAAGGACGACCACCGATTCGGCAGGACACTATGTACTTACTTGCGTTCCTTCATCCGCGACAACAATTACCGCTACATCTGATGGGTTCTCTCAGGGCACACGCAGAGTCACACGACAGGCTTCCGGCATTGCACATATAAATGTGGAACTATCGATTGCAGCAGTGACGACTGAGGTAGATGTAAGCGATGATGCCTTAAGTTCCGATCGTGGCGCGGGAACACGTACTCTTAGCACGCAGGACGTACAGCAGCTTGCCAGCGATCCAGATGACTTTTTGAGGCAATTGCAGGCACTCGCCGCGACCGGGGGCGGCATTCCTGGCTCTGCCATCGTCACCGTCGACGGATTTCAGAATAGAAGTGTACTGCCTCCTAAGAGTTCGATCGCTTCCATCCGAATTAACCCTGATATGTTTTCGCCGGAGTACGAGCAGGCCCCGTATCTTGGAGGCCGGGTGGAGATTGTCACAAAGCCGGGAGCCGATTCGTTCCACGGAGCACTCTTCTTTACTGACAGCGATGGCAGCTTCAACGCGACTAATCCATTCTCCGTGACCGCGACACCTGCGGGAAAACGTCGATACGGGTTCGAGTTAAGCGGATCTGTGATCCCGAAGAAGAGCGCTTTTGCATTGGCGCTTGAAAAGCGCGACATTGATGAATTCAATGTTATTAATGCCGTAACACTCACTCCAGATGGCAACCAAAAGCCCCTCCAGCAAACCGTTTCTGCTCCACAACGGCTCTGGGCAGCATCAGCTCGCACCGACTTACAACTGAATGGAAAGGACGTGGCCACCCTCTCGTTTACGGCCAACGTGAACAGCCTCGGGAATCAAGGTATCGGAGGCCTCACGTTGGCTGATGCTGGATACTCCAATCTCCTAAGTGAGTACGATCTAAGATTCAGCAACGTGATGACGTTGAACGCGAACCTCCTACACGAGAGCCGGATTGGGTACAGTTGGAAACGCACGCAGCAGACTCCCTTATCCTCGGCGCCGTCTTTACAAGTAGCCGGGTACTTCAATGGTGGCGGAAGCACCGCCCAGAACCTCAACGATAGGGAACGTGATCTCGAAGTCGACGATGACTTGTTGCTCTCGCGCGGCAAGCATGAGCTGAAGTTTGGAGCGCAGGCGCTTGGGATGTTTGTTCATGACTATGATCCGAACACTTTCAATGGAGCATATGTCTTTGGAGGCGGGAGCGCACCAGCACTCGATTCGAGCAACAAACCTGCCGGTCAAACTACGACCATCTTGCCGATTGAGCAGTACCGCCGCGCCCTGTCAAAGCTGCCGGGCGGTAGTCCTACAACGTACCAGATCACTACTGGTATACCCCTTGTTTCCCTGACACAGTGGCGTTTGGCTCTGTATGCACAAGACGCACTCAAGCTTGCTCCGCGCCTGACGCTCACCACGGGACTGCGCTACCAGCTCCAAACAACTCCAAGCAGCTTTGCCAATTTTTCACCACGGATAGGTGTCTCCTGGTCACCTGACAAGAAGGAGAAGTGGGTCATTCACGCTCGTGCCGGCCTTTTTCATGATCCGAATGTTCAACAATATGCGACGGATGTGTACCGGCTCGATGGCGTCAGGCAACGTCAAGCGACGGTCTATTCCCCTAGCTATAGCAATCCGTTGACTGCCGTCGCTGGATCTGTCCAAGTCGGCACAATCAACGACTTTCCAGCCTCGCTCAGCCAGGGCTCATCGCTTCAGACTCACATTAGCGTCGAGCGTAGTCTTCCTGCGGGGTGGCACGCTGCCTCCACTCTCTATTGGGCGGAGAACTGGGGTAGCCTCCGATTGGTCAACATCAACGCTCCGCTCGTCGACAGCAGCACCGGCATCCTCTCGAATCCGATCACTGCCCTCCTCGCACCTCGACCCATTGCACCGAATCTGAATATCGAGCAATACCAGAACTCAGGCCACTTATCAGGTCCTATTGTGGTTGTCAGTGCTGGTCGGAGTAGCGGGAAGCGATTCGACCTTTCGATTGCATATGTTCACCAAGCCCTACGAGCAGATGCGGACAGTACCATAACCAGTCCACAGTCAACCTACAGCAGTAGGGGCGAATCCTCTCGAATTAGCGCAGACAGTCGGAACGCCGCTTATGCATCTGGTACCGTCCATCTTCCTTATAAAGTTGACCTATTCACAATTATGGACGCCGTAAGCGGTCAGCCCTATAACATCACGACCGGAACTGATGCTAACGGCGATGGAAACTTCAATGACCGGCCTTCCTATGCTGCTGGCGCAGACGCAGGCACATACAGCACACGCTTTGGGCTGCTCACGACCAACACGATAAATGGTAACGTGCCACGGAATTTGGGCACTATGCCGAGCCGCATTCACATAGACACCAATCTCAGTCGTACCTTTCTGCTAAACCCAAACGATAGGGATCACCCACGCACAATTGTGGTCAATGCTCGCAGCGCCAATCTCCTCAATCATACGAACGCGACCACCGTCGGAACCGTCATTTCTTCGTCGACATTTGGGCAATCGCTGTCTGCGGAAGCCGCCCGTAGGGTGGAACTTGGCGCGCGCTTCACATTCTAAAATGAGGCTTTTGGGATGCCCGCCGAACGATCTCGGATGCAGAATAGGACAGTGGATACTGGACCGCAGAGGTAGTATGGACATCCAAACGCTTTGGCATGGAGGACTGGATGACAAACTCTAAGCCTCTCTCTCTTGATCAAGGGATTCGTAGAGATGGCGTCAAAACCCTTCACGCCCGCGGAGTGCTTGCTGTTGTAGCCGCAAGCACTGTCCTTGCAATGATTTCGGCTAGCGGATGCCATCTTTTCGTCGCCACAAAGGGTAGCGGATATGCCGTATCTTTGATCCCGTCGCTCGTTTACGGCGCGGTCAAATGGTTGTGGTGGGGCCTAGTCACCTGGGCTATGTGGTGGTTCGCTCAAAGAACTCCGTCTTTTCTTAGCTTTTCACCTAGGATCGTGACATTACAAGTGGGACTTGGAAGCCTGCTCAGCGTCTTTCACCTGATGCTGCTCGACTTCACTTGGCGTGCGGGTTTTCATTGGGCTGCTTGGAAAGCAGCGTATCCGTCCATCAATTACTTCGCGCTCAGCAGCTTTGGTTCTGATCTGATGATTTACGGCTTTGTCTTTGGAATTTCTGGATTCCTACATACGCAGTCACAGCGACAGATAGAAGCCATGTCGAAGCTCGAATTGGAAAAGCAGCTATCGCAGGCACAGCTGAAGGCTCTCCAGACGCAGATGGAACCTCATTTTCTATTCAATACGCTCAATGCAATTACGAGTCTTGTTGCTCAGAAGAGAAATCCAGAAGCGATGAAGACCTTAGCACACCTTGACATCATCCTGCGCACGACGCTTCAGCGCAGAGCACCAGAGAAGGTGCCCTTTGTAGAGGAACTTCGAGTGGTTGAGAGCTATCTGGCCATTCAGCAAGTTCGCTTTGCCGACCGGCTTCAGGTAAAGATCGAAACGACCTCTGAGGCTTTGGAAGGACTTGTTCCTTGCTTCATCCTGCAGCCTATCGTCGAGAATGCGATCCAGCATGGCATTGCCCCCATGGAAGCGGGTGGTTTGATCGAGACCTGTGTTAGGCGCGTAGGTGAGAATCTCTGGATGCGGGTTCGGGACAACGGTTCCGGCGCTGCTAGCGCGGCTACGAAGGGTCATGGTATCGGTATGCAGAACACGAGAGAGCGTCTCGCCTTCTTCTATCCCGGTATGCATGAATTTGCTGCCGCGCCACTTGCCACTGGCGGGTACGAAGTGACGATCCAGATACCTTACGAGCGGGCAATCGCATGAATCTACAAACTGTGATCGTCGACGACGAGCAACTGGGGCGAGAGCTTCTTAGGGTCTTACTGGCCGACGATAAGGAAGTTACCATTGTCGCAGAATGCAAGAACGGACGAGAAGCGATCGAGTACCTCCAGGCGAAACCCGTAGACCTGCTGTTCCTCGATGTCCAAATGCCAAAGATTAGCGGCTTCGATGTTGTCGAACGTGTCGGGCTGCAACACCTCCCGCCCACGGTTTTCGTGACTGCCTTCCAAGAGCACGCGGTAAGGGCTTTTGACGTACATGCGGTCGACTACCTGACGAAGCCGGTTGAAGCCGAACGGCTTCAAAGGGCACTTGATCGCGTCCGGGAAAAGATCGCGGCTAAGACAGCGCTCCTGACGCAAGCGCAGTTTTCGGAGATGTTAAATGGATTGCGCACTAACAGCGATGAGCCGAGAGCGTATCCTTCTCGCTTCTTGGTAAAGGATGGCGCAAAGGAAATTCTTCTTCCGGTAGAAAAGATCGAGTGGATAGAAGCTGCAGAATACTATTCGTGTCTCCACTCGAACGGCCGCAGATTTATGTTGCGCGAAACCATCACCGACCTCAGCGGAAAACTCGATCCCAGGCACTTCGTGCGCATCCACCGATCTTCGATTGTCAATCTAAACCAGATCGGCGAGATCTACCGAGAAGGTCCGACTGAGGGGTCCGTCGTCTTGATTGATGGCCGCAAACTCAAAATGAGCAAGGCTGGCCGTCAGAAGCTTGTTGAGATCGGCAGAGCTTAGAAACACTAACTCTTGTTGCTTGGGACCGTGAAAGCATGGGCCCGTCCGCTAGCGCTCTCGACGATCTATGGTTGAAGGGCGACCCTTTGATGGACCCGAGGTCATCGCGGGAGCCGACCGTGAACTTCTGACAAATTCATCCCGCTCTTTCGCTCGTTCCTTGCACGTTTAGCTGCGTTCCCTGCAAAAGACTGGTGATCGCTCATTTTCTCGCTGAAAGTAGAAGCTACTGAGTGAGTTGCAGAGTTGCATTCAGGAGCATCGGATGCGCCGGCCCCAGATAAAACTCGATAATCTGATCACGTTCATGACGGTTGCGGCGAAACACAATGTTGAAAAAGCAGCAGATGAACTCGGACTCTCTGCATCTGGAGTGAGAAAGCAGCTTGAGAACCTGGAAGTGACGCTCGGAACACGTCTCCTTGAGGGCAGGCGGGGGCGTCTGGTTCTCACCGAGGAAGGAGAATCCTTCTACGAAGACGCAACAAGGGGTGTCGAACAAGTGCTCCTTGCCGAGGAACAGTTGGCAGCGCGGAAGGCCAT
Source organism: uncultured Acidobacteriaceae bacterium (assembly GCA_964246835.1). Classification (GTDB taxonomy): domain Bacteria; phylum Acidobacteriota; class Terriglobia; order Terriglobales; family Acidobacteriaceae; genus Edaphobacter. The sequence continues at coordinate 107,563 of CAXTRT010000004.1, forward strand.
CAAGAACAATCATCTGGTGATTGGCCACTCGACCAATCTTCCGCCCAGAGTCATTGCCGCGATCAGTCAACTTCACATCGAGGATGAGAGCCCGGTGCACATCGAACATAGAACTGGCCTCACGACAACCACGGTGCGAGGGGTGGTCGAAGGCTCTCTTCACGCTGGATTCGGCCTCCTGCCGATCCGGGCATCGGAACTGGTTGTTCGAACGATTTTCGAAGAGCCCCTCGTGGTGTGTATGCCAACAGGCCACCGACTGGCGGTGAAACCTGCGATCTCGCCGTCAGACCTAGATGAAGAGCCGATGATCGCGGTATCACGGGAGCCTTGGCCAGAGCGCCACCATGAGATTGAAGAGCATTTGTCAGACTTTGGAGTTGTTCCTCGCATCGTGGTCGATGCTTACTCGGCTCCCGAGGCAATTACCTATGTGGAACAGAAGATCGGTATCTGTCTTTTGGCTGGCACATCGATTGGGGGGCGTACCGGCGTGATTGCGAAGCCGCTTTCAACCAACGTCTTGAGGCGAAGATCAGGTGTATTCATCCGCGAGGACAATCATTCGCCGTTCTTGCAAAAGCTCCTTGAGATCTCGCTTCTGCGGTCGAATAGCCTGTACTTGAAGCAGGGACCTTCGTCGGCCACGACCAGAGAACATTTCCAGAGAGTGAAACGGATATCCTAATCTTCGCCAAGAAAATAGCCGATTGTCTTGCCGTAAATCTTTGCAATACTTTGCAGTTCGATGATGTCCAGCCGGCGTTCTCCCAACTCACATTTGGAGACGAATGAGTGCGGCTTGCCCATGCGATTTGCAACATCTTCCTGAAGATATCCGGCATCGTGACGTGCTTTTACCAGACGTTTCAAGAACGCTTGGTAAGCTCGTTGGTATGCCGCATCGCCTTTGTTCACCCCCTGAGACTGAGGGACTGTTGACTGATTCCCCAAAATCGGGAATGCTGCCATGAAAGCAACTCATACAAACGAAACGAGGCGGCGCACCTAAATGACAGAGGACATTATGCAGCATTGTTTCTTGGAGTTCCCGGAGACGAACGGCAGGACGGTGGAACGAGTCCGGTACATCTACGACCCGTCGGGACTCCCAGAGGTCGACATCCGCTTTACTGACGGAGTTTCACTGTCTATCAAACTCCAGGTCGGACTCAAAGCCGAAGGCGAACTCTATCGCGTTCACGAGGGAGACCTGCAAACACTGCAACGGTATCCTGCCGTCTAGTGCCGACTGTCCTCGGACCCAACCTCGTGGATCTCCCGTACCACACGTCTTCCGTCCACGCGCACGATGTGGACCACCATGTCGAGGCATCTCTCTACCTCTTTCCTGATCCCACGAGCGTCCACATGGGCGTCACCACGGAGGGCCAACGATCCCAAGCGGTGAAGGGCCTCGCCCGCGCTGTTCGCATGGATAGTCGCCAGCGTACCGCGATGGCCCGTATTCAAAGCATCGAGCAGAGTGCGAGCCTCCGCTCCGCGGACCTCGCCAACGAGGATGCGGTCGGGGCGGTGACGCAGGATGGAGCGGAGCAGATCATCGAAGGTGATCGCGCTCTTATGCGTATCGAGTTGGGCTTCAGCAGAGATGACATGCGGCTTGCGAATATGTAGTTCCGCTGTGTCTTCGATGACGAGGATGCGTTCCTCGTCCGGGATGAAATCCGCCAGCACGTTGAGCAGAGTTGTCTTCCCGGTCCCTGTGCCACCGGCGATCAGGACATTGTCGCCCCTGCGAGTGGCTGCCGCGAGTTGGTCCGCCTGCACGTCTGAAAGCATTTGGCGATCAATCAAGTCCTGGATGCCGAAGTTCCGGGAGGTGAACTTGCGGATGGTCAGCAGCGGACCTGGGTTCACAACGGGAGGAATCAGAGCAGCCAAACGACTGCCATCGGGCAAGCGAAGGTTCAGGATCGGCGAATCAGCATTCAGTCGTTTTCCGAACTTGTTGGCGATTACCTCAAGGGCAGTCTCAAGGGTTCCTTGTTCGAACTGAACGCCTTCCAACAACTGCTTCTGACCGGCGTCCTCCATCCAGACGGACGAATCGGGATTAACCATGATCTCGCTGATGGTTGGGTTCAGAAGCAGAGACTCGATCGGTTTGAGAAACGGCAGGATTAAGTTGAAGCTCACGCCTGTACCCTCCGTGGATCAAAGGCAATCCGTTCCTGGTCAAACCAAGTCATGTCGATGGGCAGGAAATCCATTTTCAGGTAGCAGTAGGTGGGAGGCAGAGGGCTGATGCCGTCGAACGCGACGATAATGGACTGTGCATTCTTCAAGTCGAAGAAGACGTTCTCTTCGAACAATGGTTCCTTCTGTTTCTGGTACTGCTTCGAGGCGGAGACGGAACCTTTGCTGGACGAAGTGCGACCACTGAGCCAGCCGACATTGGCATTACTGCTGGACTCGGAAACGGTGTAGCTGATACGGGTCTTGTCCGCTTTGCCGCACAGCTCCGACGCATATCGCGCGGTATCGGGGTCCGAGGTGGATAGGAAGATCTTGGTACGGAACGCCTGGAGCAGGGTTTTCACGCCCTCATTAGGCAATGCTTCCTTGAGACTGGAGATGCTCTGCGTGGCGACAATGGGGATGCACTTCGGTTGCCGCGAGAGGGATAGAAAGCGTTCGTCGCCGGTCGGGTTGTCGCCGCCTACCGTGGCGAAGTTCTGGTACTCGTCGCAGATGAAGACGGTCGGCCTGAAGTGTCTCTCCGAGCCATCTTCCATCTCCGGAATACGGAGCAGGACGGAGCGCTGATAGTCGACCTTCATCATGGTGCCGATGATTTTCGCCAATGCCGGGTTGAGGGCCGTCGGAAAGTTCAATCCCACGACCTTGCCCGACTCAATTAGTTCGCTGAACTGAGGAAGGACCACGCCGTCAGGATCGGAGACACAGGGTCTGCCCTCGTAAAGCTCCTTTGGTGGGCAGAAGACGCGCCGCACCTGAGCGTTCGTCTCGAAGAGAGACAGGAAGACCGCTATACCCTGGATGATCGAAGTCTTGACCTCGGCACGAAAGAACTTCCAATGCTCCCAGTACCAGTAGTGGATGCTCTGCCAGGAGTCCTGCGTCTCTGGATCGCCGAGCCTGCGCCTATATAAGGAAGCAGCTATTGCTGTCCTCTGGGTCAGGGCGGTCTCCAACTCATCCGTTGTAGGGGCGACGTACTGGCCGAGTCTTTCGCTCCACGTAAATCGGAATGGGAGCAATACCGATTCATATTCCTGAAACTCGGCTCTACCAACGCCAATGAATGAAGTGGGAGTGAAGCGTCTGCCTGTCATCGTCAGCATCGCTTCAAGGGTGCCCGAGCTGATGACGGTGCGGAAGATGTCGAGCAGCGTCACGTACCCGTCGCGAACTCGATGGAGCATGATGACGTATCGCACGAGGTCGGTGTAGGACTGCTGCCAGAACGGTTCCTTGCCCTTACCCCAGATCGCCGTAATGACCGAAGCGATGTTGAACGCCTGGGCATAAGCATCGGAGTCGTTGTTGAGCGGGTTATAGCGCACGTTGCCGGTCAACGAAACTTCGACGTAGTCTTTCGTCCGTCCACACCCATTGAGGATGGCCCGGACCTGACGGCAGAGATCGCCTTTCACCTCCAAGACGATGCCCGACAGTCTTCGTTCTGGATCTGCGGCTTGGTATGCGAAGAGCTGCCGCATGGCCGGCAGGATAACCGCCTTCGTCTTACCCGAGCCGATGGCACCGACGACGCACACACCCGTATAGAGACCACGCTCAGAGATGCACAGCCAGCTCGGGTCTGGTGAGGGCTGCGGCTTCAATTGGTGGTGGAGTTCTCCAGCGACAAGAAACAAGTCCTGACGCCGCATCGGATTTGGAAAAGGCGGCAACGATCCAGCGACCTGATCGAACTTCGGCGCATAGAAGTGAACGTAGGCCAGGGAGAACAGAATCGAAAAGAAGAGAAAAGGTGTGCTGTACAGGAAGAGGGTGTAGCTCCACAGCAGACCGTGAAAGAAAGCAGGGCGTTCGAGTTCCAGAAGCCGTAACAAAGGGTCGGCATCGTGGAATGGGTAGAGGTTGTGAAGCACGATGCCGCAGGCCGCGCTCAGGCCAAGCGAAAGGATGAAGCGGTACTGAACCAAAGGATGCGAGAGATTGCGGAGTTGAGAGGAGAGGCTCATGCGATCGCTCCCTTGTCAGAGACAGCGGAGGCGTTACTTGCTGACGCAACAATCTTGCGTACCGGCTCTGAGGCTGGCTTTGCATTGTTGTGGCCTGAAGGAGTTGTCATCGACTGTTCGGCTTTGTACTTTTGGAACTCCTCGCTCTGTGCAATGGCGAAGCCGAGCAGGAGATTGACGAGATAGCTGCTCTCATTCTCCGACCACTGGCACATCAACTCCAGGTCGTCTGCTACAGTCCCGTCGATGGTCACTTTGAGAGGCGCACGCCTTACCTTGCTTGCGCCCTTTTCGATCTTCAGTTTGGTCACGGCTATTCTCCTCTGGGCCGAAGGATCGGCCCGGTTATGCTGCGTGTCAGTACCGGCGACGTACTCGATTTGGTCCTTGGCAGTACATGGGTGGGAGCGACCAGCGCGGCTTCAGCCGGCGCGGTAACCCGGAAGGGTGGGGTCGCTCCCACCCATGCACTCCCCAACTATTCGAAGTAGGCTCCGCTATGTGCAGGCAATGAAGCCACTTACGTTGACCGCTGCTTGCTGGCATGTGAACCCTCCCTAGAACCCCTGATCTCATTTCGCTGGATCTTGGGGTAGCTGTACTCAAGAAGAATCGTTGTGAAACTCGCCTGAAGTGGTGCGCGGTGTTGCGGAGCAACAGAGCGCGTGTCGTCATCGAAGAGCCGAGGACTCAAGGGCGAAGCACTTGAGAAGCGGCTCCAGAAGGCGTGCTTGGCAGCCAGGAAGTTGAATGCCGACACGGAAACATAGACAAGCTCGAAGTTGCCGACCGCACGGAGTAGCGGGTCGGCAACCGAGAGAAAGCGAAGAAACTTTTCGCTGGTCGAGTGCCCCTCGTCGATGAAGGCGAAACGCACGGATGATTGAGCTGGCCGTGTTCTATCGGCCAGCGAGATGGGAAAAGAGCCAAGCAACGAGTGCAGCTTGCCCTCGACGCCCATGAAAGTCTCGGGTACGATCCTGCGATCTTCCATGAAGAAGCGGACCCGCTCCGCTTCAGATTCAAGGTAATGCTCATTGTCGTTTTCGAGAACATAGTCGAGGGCGATGATGTGGGCACGGACCTGGGCATCGCCCTTCCTGCGCCGGTTCTGCGACTCGGGATCGCCCAGCAAGCGATAGATTGCGCGGGCGGAGACATGATAGACATGCCATCCCTGCTTGTAGTCCAAGACTCCAAGGTGGCCGGCGTCACGCGCCTTCGTGAGAAGGCGCATGACCAGGGCACCTTTGTTACGGTCGGTAAAGTAGTCGAACTGACGGCGGACGAAGTAGCCGGAGTGAACGGCTACCAGATACAGGAACGCGGCCTCGCGTTCCGTGTATCCGAGCGACTCAAGAGCGAGAATGGGGTCGGCGCTCATAGTCAAAGCTCCAGAATGTTTTCCATAAGGTGGTGGTCGTCCTCGATCTTCGCGCTTAGAGATGCACGGTCGGACGACGAAGCATAAGCGCGAAAGCCGGCCTGTGCTTTCGCGCGCAGATGGCCGGAACGGTAAGCAGCGGTCAGGACTTCGATGTCCTCGTGGCCGGTGCGCGACCCCTGATCCATGTCGTACTGAATCCGTGCATCGGGAATCTGAATGCCACCGTTGATATAAGGCAGCTCGAAGTGTTGGGCGACCTGCTGCTTGATCTCAGCCATGTCCCGGTCCGGTTCGGCCTTACGCGCTGCATGGATGGCCTTCTGGACGTCCGACTTCAACTCGAAGTCCAGTTGCACACGCAGGTTGGTGCCGCCCTTCTGCTCGATGTTGTCTGCCTCCTTCCGATAAGCGCGGTAGATCTGCGAATCGTGTTCGGCCTCGCGTGGCTTTACCAGCCCCACGTAGAGCTTCTGGCTTTGCGGCAGCTCCGATGTTTGACGGGCGACATCTCTGCCTGCCTCGGTAAGCGTCACGACCTCGATGCGTTCGACTCTGCCGCCGCGCCCATCACGCCGAGCGTTAACGGCATCGACTGTGACCAACCCCTTCTCACGCAGAAACGAGAGGTCGCGCTCCATGCGAGAGTCCCGATTTCCGTAGATGGATTTGGCAAGATCTCGGGTGGTGATGACGCGAAAGCGTCCAACCTCCCCGAGCACCTTCCGCTCCTCCTCGCGCAGCGATAGTCCCACGATCTGTTGTGGGATCGTCTCCCTTCGACTGCGCTGGTTTACCTGACGTTCAGGTTGTCGTCTCCGTTGATCTGCGTGCTCGGGACGAACGAAGCGGTCATACCTGACATGCGGAATCTTTGGAGCGTTGCGGGCACTGGCACGAGCATCGAGATCCTCCTTTCGTCTTTCGACCGGGGAGGGTTCAAGTGGCGGCGCGAACGGCGCAGCGTCCGGCGCGCGCCCGCGTGGAAGCTGCTGGGGAAGATCGATTCGCATCAGGCTTCACCCCTTGGGCGAATGTTCTTATCGACCTGAAACTCAAGCTTCGACTGCGAAACGGCTACAGGCTCGACTTTGAGTTGCCCCTGAAGGATCGTGACGTCGTACTCGGAAACATCGCCGAAAGATTCCATCTCGCGTTGTGCTGCATCTTTCGCTGCGCGGACGCGTGCAACCTGGTCATTTGAGCGGTCCAGGTACATCTCGTCGTCAAGATCGTCAAAGGAATTCCGAGGCTGACGGGATGCGTCGGGTTTTCCGCTCGTATCCTGCTTACTCTTCGCCGAACTGCGCGGCGATTTCTTCTGAGAGTTCAGAGTGGCCACTGTGTATCTCCTGATCAAAGTGTTTGAGTTTCCGGCCTGTGTCGCGCAGGAAGAACTTGCGTTCGATCCAGACGGTGAGACCGAGGATGTTAGCGAAGAGCAAAGCAGCGTAGACCGCGATGCTCTGGAGGTAGCGGTGCAGGATAAGGCTGCGCCACGGCACGAGGAAGTGCAGCTCGTGCATCGACCAGAAGCCGAGCGCGAGAAAGATCAGCGTAGCGACGAAGACGGCATTGGCAATCATTCATATCCCTCCCGTTGCTTAGAAAGAGCGACACTGTCAGAAGAAAAGCGGAGAGGCGTCAGCCTCTCCGCGAAAGAGGGCGGACGGCGTTAGCCATCCTCGCCCGTATCGACCACTACCATCGGGCGCTCCAGCTTACGCACTTGAAGCGCGCGGACCTCAGAGACATATCGCTTCGCGGAAAATCGTTCTCCGGCAACGACGATTGGCCGGTCGTAATCGTGGACATAGAGTTCGCCTTCGACCTCGACATAGTCACCTCGCCGCATGCCGCGGGTGAAGCCGCAAAACCACGGACCGGGGCAGACGATCCGGTGAGAGGTGGTGCGTGGCGTCCACTCGTTGGTGGCGATGTCCCAGGTGCCGGACACCGTCGCCAGGAACAGTACTGCGAAAGCGTCTTCGGTGATTCCCTGCGAAGGTGGCACATCGGCATCATTTACGAGGAAGCCGCGTAACTTGAGGGTATTTTCAAAGAGTGTCATGGCTGCACCTCCCGGGGGAGGACAACGCGGCCTAAGCCGCGTCGTCCTCCGTGATCGGCTCGGCATCGGGATTCTCTCCGCGCGAGCTCTCGGGCTGCGCCAGCTTCTTGACGATGCTGGCGCGCACCTCCCAACCACGGCGCTTGACCGTAGTCTTCTTCTTGCCCTCACCGACCTGAACATCGAACTCGGAGCTGCGCAGTTCGCCTTCGATCTCGATGTAGTCGCCCTTCTTCAGGTTCTTCGCGTAGTCGGCGGGCTTGCCGAAGGCGACGATCCGGTGCCATTCGGTGTGGTTCACCCACTCGTTCTTCTGCTTGTCCTTGTAGCCGGACTTGGTGGCCAGCGACAGGACCGTGAAGGTCTTCTGTTGTTTGGTGGCGAAGTTTTCGGCGTCCTTGCCCAGGAACCCCTTCAGCTTGATGTTGTTTTCGTAGAGTGCCATGTCATTTCTCCTGTTTGTATTTGCCCGGATTGCCCTCGGGACACTCCTGCGCGAAGCGACGCGAGGTGCCCCGCTCCCAAGTGCCAAGCGACGCTTTTACGGAAGGTTCGGAAAATCTTTTTGCGTTCTTGTTCTTTGCACAAAGATTTTCTGAAAGCCGTAACCCGTAGGGCGGCAACGCCGAAGCAGAGACGCGCCGTGCCGCAGGGCGCGGGGTAAGCACCGAAGCGAGTGACCGAGGGTGAGCAGGGAAATACGGGAGAGATGGCTCTCTACGGAAACACTTGTTTGAAGGGTCCACTGCGCGTCGGACGCCATCGCTACCAAGCGGCAGAAGATCGTCTTGTCTGGTCGGCCACCAAGTCCGGCTGCAAAAGCAGAGAGTAAGTGAACTACACCGGATGGCGCTCTACGGCCTCTGGCATCCTGACGTGCGAAGAACCTGGGAAAGGGCAATACAGCAGAAGGCGAGGTGTGCGGCTCCTCATCCAGGGCGGCGAGGGCAAGAAGAAGACTCGCTTCGATCCGCGGTTGGGAGGTGCGCGCCAGTATCGTTGGCATGTGCGCTCGTTGGCTCATCGGACACTCCCGGTGCTGTGCCCATCACGGAGGATCGCATCGACGGCTGCGATGCGCTGCCCGAGCCATCGCATGACTGGAACAGCCATCGAGTTGCCAAGCGCCTTGTAGCGGGGTCCGTCCGCTGCCAGCTTGCCGCGATACTTAACCAGCGTGTAATCGTCAGGAAACCCTTGCAGCCGCTCACACTCGCGCGGCGTCAGCCGCCTCACGGCCATCTGAGGGGTCATCACGCCATCGGCCCGGCCACCTTCGCCACCCCGTTGCATCGTCCCGACGATGTCGGTCGATGCATTGAGTTCTCCCGTCCAGGCGACCGCTACATTCGCTGCGTTGCGGCCCGTTGCATTGGCATTGGTCCCGAGCGATTGCATCACCTCGCCGCTCACGACATGGCCGGACTGGTTCTGCGCGAATGCAATAGCCACCTGGCCGCCGCCATTGGAATGACTCGCGTCGTGTACCATGCCTCGCAGTGTCGGAGCAACGTCGCTGGCATCCGCACCGTAGTCTTTAGCTGAGAAGGCGACAGCCTGGGTGGTGCCACGTTCGAGAGTATGTGCAACGCCATCGGAGAAACCGATGCCGTTTGACTGCGTGTGTGCCGTGCAGATGGCAATCGGAATCATCGGGACACCGCGTCCAGTGCCGTCCTCGCTCGCGTCGAAGCCTTCGGCGGAGAGCGAATGAACAACCATCGTCTCGGTCGAGATATCCTGCCTGCCAGTACCTCCGGCGTTCAGGCATCGCGAGATGCTCTCGACGCCGGGAATCAGGCCGCCGTCGATATCGAAGTACGATCCTGGGCCGCCACCGCCATGAGCGCGTGCGCTAAGGGTGGGGGCAATGTCTTTCCCCGTTTCCCGGCGCGGCGGAGGATACCCCGACAGGCCGTGCCGCTCAAGTAGTACCGCTGCGGCAGCTCGCCAGTTTCCAGCACAGCCGACAACGAAGACACGACGCCGTCGCTGGGGTACTCCGAAATGCTGAGCGTCCAGAACTCGGTAGGCGACCCCATACCCGAGTTCGACCAGCATCCCGAGGAAGGCTCCAAACGTCCGTCCATCGTCGATCGACAGGACGCCGGGGACGTTCTCCCACACCAACCATAGGGGCCTGAGTCGGCCAGCAAGTCGAGCAAACTCGATGGTGAGGTTGCCACGCGGGTCATCCAGTCCTGCTCGTTTACCGGCGATGGAGAAAGACTGGCAAGGTGTGCCTCCGGCCAGAAGGTCGATTGCTCCAACATCGTGTGCTCCTATGCGCGTGAAGTCGCCGGCGTTGATAACATCGCCATGTGCAGACAGAGCAACGACGTTGCGAATGGCTGCCGCCCGACGCTTTGCCTCTTTCCGGTCCGGCGCGTCATGCGGACTGGGCATGTAGATGGGCCGCGATGCGCGATAGCGCGAGCGCAGCAGCCAGCAACAGAAGGGATCGATCTCGGCAAACATCACGGGCTGCCAGCCCAACGGCTGCCACGCGACCGAGACCGCCTCAATGCCTGAGCAGACAGAGAGGTATCTCATTCGCATAACCCATATTTGGACTCGCAGGCTGGCGGAGGCAGGATGCGGAAGAGGTTGCTCTGTCTTCCGCCGCGGTCCGTCTTCGCCCATGCGACAACGTCATCGATCCAGTTGATCGCCATGCCTGGAACGCAGGGCGCGAAGAAGGTGCGATTAATCTGCTGCTCCCACCCGCGTATTTTGTCGATCATCTCCGGGAAGCGGGTAGCCCACTTCAGAACGTCGTCTTTGTTGGAGTCCACGCAGGGGGCGCAGCCCACGCGCGTGAACCCGAGCGAGTACAGAGGATTGATCTGCTCGTCGTGGTGCAGGAGATAGTCGAAGCACATTTGCTTCGGCCAATCGAAGACTGGGTTGTACAGGTCGCAGTCGTAGAAGTCGTCCCACTCGACCCACTGGCGATCGGCGCGTGCCAGCGATTCATCGCGGCGCACGCCCGAGAAGCGGGCATAGTTGCCATTGGGATACGCCGCGCGCAGCCAGCGGCGGATCGGTTGCAGCTTCAACTTGTCGGTGCAGAACTGCCGCTTACGCGATGGGAAGATGCCGCGTATCTCGGCCATGCGGACAAAGGTCAGCGGCTCTTCGGCATCGAGACCGCGCTCCGCCGCAGTCTCCGGGTCCGCCCACATATCGCGGACGATGGCCTGGACGCGAACGACTGGATGCACATGCTCCGAATACCAGGAGATGTGTTCGACAGTCAGCGGGTGTTCGTTGCCTCCGGCGTCCGAGTTTACGAGGACAACATGAGCAGGGCCGTGGCGATTCAGCATGAACCGCGCAGCGGCCTGCGAATCGATGCCGCCCGAAAACCCGCCAATGTAAGTAAGCTCGCTCACGCGGCGCTCCGTGGCGGCGGTCCTGGCTTGCGCCGGCAAAGCACATCAAGCGAAGCGAGGATGTGCGCTGTTGACGTATTGCGGCCATAGAGCACCATGTCTGCATAGCGGACGGGTGCGAGGTCGCCGGCACGATCTACCAGCAGCAACGGCATGTGCGAAGCGCAATCAAGGATGCGATGAATCAAGCGCCCGGCAAGGTCGCCCTGCTGCGCGTGGATGAGCACGCCGCAGGCGGCGAGACCTCGCTCGCTCACTCTTATCGCAGCATCGCCGTCATGAACAGAAGTGACGTCATAGGGATGCAATCGCAGCACAAACGCTGTGGCGGACAGCAGCTCGCGGTCGGGACAGTAGAGCAGAATGGGCCTCTTCGGTTGCATAGGTCTTAGCTCCCGAAAGCCTGGTCTTCGTGGACATAGCTGATGACGACGCCGAGGGGGTTGGTGAGCAACATCGCATTCGGGACTTCATCGCGGAAGCCATAGACGACATTCGCAGTCCAGCGTTCCCGGCTCTGCTCCTGTTGGTCGCCAAGCGAATAGGAGACCTTCTCGAACTCAATGTGGGCGCGATACGGGGCCTGCCGCGTATCGTCGAGCACCACGGCTTTGATCTCGATATCGACGTTTGGAGCGCTGGGGTCCAGAAGGAAAGCCTGAAGTGTTTTGGCTTTCGTCACGCGCGCTAGCGTCGCGCCCTGCAATTCGTTCGAGAAGAAATTCAGCGACTCGGCGAAATCCCGTTGCAGCGTGGCGTGATTGCGGCCGTAGTAGAGCTGTGCCCAACGCGCCAGATAGTATTTGCTGACGCGCTCGACAGGAACCTTCGAGAAGTCGGCGTAGTTCACGACCTGTCCCCGCCCCATATCCGAGACCAAGATGACGAGCGGCTTCAGCCGCAAGGCAGCGGTCTGTGCGCGATAGAGGAGCGCGAGCAAAGCAAGCGCGACGATCGAGAGCACGAGGATGGAGACCTTAAGATAGGTGTTGGTGACGACCGGCTCCGCGTACAACTCCAGGAACTTGTGACCGGCATCGGTGATTGGGCGTTGCGTCTCTGTTCTTGTCATGGCTAATTCCCCATCGGGTTGACCCAGGTGCCTGTGCGACCGCTGAGGATCGCGCTGGTAAGCTCCGGGATTTTGACCAGGCCGTAGATGCAGACGAAGAGCGTAATGAGCAGCGCGGGCAGGATCGTAAAGGCGTTGGTGATGCTGATATTGCCGATGGCATGAAACATCGACGTCAGGACCTTCGAGAAGACGAAGATGAAGGCAGATGCAATGACCTGATAGAAGCTGAAGCCGATAAATGCCTTCAGCCATCCCCAGAAAAGCCAGTCCATCTTGGGCACGATGAACCACGGAATGAAAATCGGTCCGATCAGCACGCAGACAGCAGAGGCGACGTAGCCATACGCGATCACGGCGAAGGCGACGGCCTCCATCGCGGCGAAGAGGACCGCAATCAGCAGGTACGTCAAATCTTCAAGGACGTTGAAGCTGCCGGGAGGTGCGCCGAGCTGCTGCTCCTCGCCGGTGACGGCATCGACGATCACTTGCGTCTGATCCGATTCAATCTGACCGGAGATGCTCAGCGTCTCTTTGGTGATGAGGTCGCTGAAGCTGTAGCCCGTGCCGGGGATAGGGGTCGAGTAGTAGGTCAGCATTCCCAGGCCGAACGAGATCATCAGGATGAGGTCGGCAAACTTGGCAAAGTGAAAGCCGCCGTGTCCCTGCGAAGCGGACAGGGCGGCCTTGATACCGAACCAGACAATCAGGATCGTCGCGAGGCCACGGAAGATGTCGAGTCCCGTGGCCTGAAGCGCGGCGCTGTGCGACGAGAGTAACTGCGAGATCGCCTGGCCTAAAAAGGTGAAGGGGTTCTGTTGCATGGCTCAGTGTCCTGTCGTCGAGAGGGAGATGGAATGGATTGAATCGCTGACGCCGCTATTGACTGTCTGCATCGTCGTCGGGAAATTTTGCTGGAAGTAAACGGCATTGTTGAGGGCACGGTTCTGCGCGTCGATCTGCTGCTTCTGGGCGAGAAGCTGCTGCTGGATCGAAGCCGTGAGGAGTTGATTCGTGTCCTGCTGCGAGTGGATCTGGAGCAGCGTGGCTGAATTGATCTTGCCGAGCAGGGCATTCGTGGTCTGCTGGTTGGGATCGGTGGAGAAGGTGTCGGACTCGAGATTGGCGAGCTTCGAGGCGAACGACTGCGAGTCAGACCGGATCGTGCCGAGCGTCACAAGCGTGTTCGTCGTCGCGGTCTGCGCCAGCTCTGAGGTCGCGTACTGATTTTCGACCGTCGCCTGGGTGCGCGAATCGAGAGACGAATAAGTCCCTGCCGGGTAGCTCTGCGCCTGCACATAGGCGCTGTTGTAGCCCTGCCGCGCGCTAGTAAGCGCGCCGTAGTTTAGGGCGTTCACCAGTGCGGCAGTGTTACCGTAGGTGTCCGTCGTGGCCTGCAAGCTGGACCATTGGGACCAATCAGCCCGATACCGCGCGGCTAGATTCTGCGGCAACTGTGCCATCTGAAAAGCGAGATTGTACATGGTGACAACCTGGTTGCGGGTGGCAACTGCCGTCGTGTAGAGCTGCGATGCCTGGGTGATCTGCTGGATAGCGTGCGCACTCTGCGTCGGGTCGAAGACGATGCCAGAGCCGAACTGCGCGTGTGCGAGAGGCGCGAGCGCAGCGGTTACGGCGAGAGAAAGGACGTGCAGCTTAGTCGACTTCATGGATGGAACCTCCGTGGAGCAGTTGGGTAAGAAGGGGCAGGGACGACGATGCGCTACATCACTGCCGGCATGTCGTGGTTCTCATATGCCGGCAGGAGCATGTCCTGGGTGATGTAAACCTTGATCCGGTGACCCTCGCGGATCAAGATCGTGGGCGGGATGTTGATGTAGCGGTCGAGGACGTTGGTGCTCGACTGCGAGAGACTGGAAGCGATGCCGGATCTATATGCTTCTGAGCCAGATTGGTAGAGACCTTGATTGGAGTTGGAGGACTGGGCAGCTCCGGCGATAACGCCGAGGGCAATCGATGCGCCGAAAATCTCGGCATAGTGGTTGTTGACCTTATCCCTAAGCCCGGTGGCACCCGCCTGATCGAGACCGTGAAACTGGTCGAGATCGACTGAGTAACCATCCGGCATCAGGAGGCGGTGGAAGGTTACGGCGAGGCGCTTCTGGCCGAGGCCGGCGACCTTCTGCACATCGCCGAGGATGAGGGCTCCCTCGGGGATGAGCATGTGCTGACGGTCCTGGCTATAGACGGGGTTGGTGATCATGACCTTGACCGGTCCGGTAAACTCACCGTCGAGTCGGTTGATCAGCACAGTGTCAATGGTGGTGCCTTCGAAGACGACGAAGGGCTGGCCATGCGCGGAGTTCAGGTTCACCTCCGGCGCACGCTTATTTGTTGCTAGAGCGCTGGCTATCTGCGCAGCAGGAGCCTGCGGCAAGCTCGAAGAGCGAGCCGAAGCGTCTACGCTGGTGCCCGATGCTTCCGCCAATGGGCGCGAAGCGCCATCATTGGCGGAGACGAGATTCGACGCGAAGCGAGCTTTGAAGGCCAGTGCCTTTTCCGCGTCCGCAACCGGGTCGCGAGGCGGCTCACCACTTGCAATCGGAACAGGCGGCGGCAACTGCGCAGCAGGAGACCCGACGCCGGGCTGCGCAGGATTGGTGTTAGTCGCCATGCCTGCTTGTAACGTCCCTGCAACTGCTCTCTGAGCTTGTTGCTGGCTTTGGCGCTGGTCCGCGCTCAAGTCCTGCTCCAGTTCCTGAATCTTTCGCTGGTTCAGGTCCGTGGACACGGAAGCGGGAGCAGGCGCGACTTCCTTCGTGACAGGCCGGACGTGATTCTTCGAGAACATGACGGCCATGAGGATGAGCACGGCGAGTCCAGCAATGACGTAGCTCTGCGCTTCTTTGGGGACGACGCCTTCGGGCTTGACGCGCTTGTCGCGGAGACCGGAGGCGTTCTCAGGAGGCAGTGACACCGGTTGCTGTTCTGTTGGTGAGATTTGCTTTTCGTCTGACATCGCGCCTCCTACCGAGCCTTCCGCTGAAAGTCGAGCCTGTGCTTGCCGATTTCGAGGTAGCCGTGGTCGACAACCGTGGGAAGGACATAGGTGCCATCCTTTAACTGGAAGGTGATGAGGTCGGGCGTGCCGTCCTTCAGCTCGTAAACGGAACACTTCTCAGGCGCAGTCGACTTGATGTAGGTGAACTTGTCATCGTGGTAGATGGCCGACACATCGAATGGCTTTTCGTCGTGGTAGGCATAATCGAACTTCAGCGATTGCGTGGGGTAATCGGCACGGAATTGCTCGACCGCAGCAGCAGCATGGGTCTGTGCTAGCTGCGCCTGGGCGTGAGCAGCTTCCACCTCAGTGGTCGAAACGAGCTTGCTGACGCCGTTGGCGGCGGCAAGCGAGGAAGGATCGGACGGCTGGATCACGACCTTCAGGTCGGGATCGCCGGACTCGACATCGTCAAGCGTGAACGAGTACACCGTGCCCTTGTCGGTGATGAGGTTCAGGTTGGAATGAATGCCTTCTTTCGCCGGGTGCAGGAAGCAGTAGTTGCCAACCGTGTCGATGATCCAGAAGTCCTTATCGCCGGTAGCGACTTCCATGATCTTTTCGGTTGTCGGAAGCTCGATCAGCGTGGTGTAGCGCATCTTTGCGCGAACACTCACGATGTCGTTGGCGTGGTATTTCACGAGGCGGGCGGTCTGCTGACTGTGAGCCACGGTCGCGGCCAAACCTAGTAACAGCGGGACGATGGGTGATGGGCGCATGATTCTCCTTATGTGTTAAGTGGGTTGGGGTAGTCTTCAGCCAGGCGCAGCAATCCCTGCTCTGGGCCGAAGCGGGCGAAGTAATCCTGTTTGCGAACGTTGTCGCGGGCGTTGTTGGTCGCCATCCAATAACCGAGTGCATCGACTTCGAGCACCAGCTTCTTGGTGCCGCGCGGCTGGATCAGCAGCAGCTCGCGCTTTGGGACAAGCGACTCCAACAGCTCAAGCTGCGTATCGTTCAACTGGAAGGTATCGGCGTACAGCCTACGGTCGATGCTCGGATTCGACAGAAAGATCTTGGTGGGGCAGGACTCGTTGACGATGTGCAGCATGTCCGAAGCCGCGAGTTCTACGACCGACTGCGTGGCCAGGATCATGGCGGCGTTCTTTTTCCGCCACGTCTTCTCGGCTCGAATAATCCAGTCGCGGATGATCCTGTTCTTAAGAAAGATCCATCCTTCATCGATCAGAAAGATCTTGAAGGTCCCGATGATCTCCGGTCTCTCGATCTCCGCGGACGCCCGTTGCAGGACGTAAAACAGCAGCGGTTCCAGAATGTCGGGATACTCGGACCAGCCGTCGAAGTTGAAGGTCTGGAAGCGGGAGAACGTCAGCGTGTCGTCAACGTTGTCGAAGAGGTATCCAAACTGCCCGGCCCCTTGCGACCCGGATTTCGTCCATCTGTGCAGCCGTTCGCCAAGCGGCCCAAGAATAGACGCGAAATTAGTCAATGTTCGGATTTCGCACGGCAGCTTGTAAATGCGCTCCAGCGCAGCGTAGAGCGCCTTTTCATCGGCGGTGCTCAGCTCATAACGGCCACCGGACTCTATGAGCACCCGGAGAAACAGGTATAGAAAGTTCAGGCTCTCATGCGTCGGTTCGAGTGAAAACGGATTGATGCTGAAGCCCGGACTCTTGAGGCCGACGTTCAGGTACGTCCCGCTGAAGGCGCGTGTAAGTGCCTCGTAGCTGCCTCCGAGGTCGAACACGAAGGTTAGCGGCTCATACTTCTGCGCGGACTGAAGAATCGTCGAAGCCGCAAAGCTCTTTCCGGCACCCGTTGCCCCGAGCATCAGCGTGTGCGCCACATCGCCCGCGTGCAGGTTCAGGAAATACGGCGTGCCGTGCGTCGATTCGAGAACTGCGAGGTACTCGCGTTCGAGATGCGGGTTCCAGCGGGAGCCGGTATCCACCGTAAATAGAAACGACAGGTCGGCATAATTGGAATTGAGCGCCCACTGCTTACGAAGGTTGAACTGCTTGTTGCCTGGAACCGTCGCGAAGAACGCATTGAGCAGGTTGTAATGCTCCTCGTTCAGCAGTCCATCGTGCTGGGTGAAGAGCTTCTGGAACTCGGCGACAGCGTGCTCAACCTTCACTCGGTCCTCGTCGTAGATCACGACTGAGAGCGTCAACTCGCCAAAGCTCTTACCCTCCATGCCCATCGCGATGAGCGCGTTCCCCAGCTCCGCGACCGCTGCGGCCTTCGAGTCATCGACCAGATTGTCCTGGTTCGCGGTGTTCTGCCGGTCCTGAAGGTTCGAGACGAAGCTGGTCTTCGAGTTGTGATGGTGCCGGCGGCGAGAGGCGATCTCTTTGCGCGCCTTGGTGTTGTCGACAGGATGCCACTCGGTGACGACGTGGAAGTTCGCCGGGATGTCAAGCAGGCCATTGAGAATCAGAGGCCGGGTCTCGCCGGGAAGCTCTTTCAGGCTAAGGACGCGGACGTAATCGTCGTCCATCCGCAGGTAGCCGCGATGCGCTTCCAGCTCGGAGCCGCAGACCTGCCAGTCGAGATGACGCGCACCGCACAGCGGAGCGTCATGGATCTTGGAGGGGCGGAAGTTGAGGAGACGCCGGACAAGCCGGAAAGTCTTCTCCGCCCCTAGCAGCTCGACCGTGGTGAGGTCGCTGAGCTGCCCACTCAAACTCTGTACTTTCTGCTGCAATCTCTGCCGGTCGCGCTCGATCTGTGCCTTGAGCAGCGTGCGCTTTTTGTTGCCGGAGAAGAGGGCGTGCAAGTCGCGCAGCGACGAGCGCGGATGCTTCGGCAATTGCGCGAGCGCGTGCAGCAGGCCGGTCTTCTGGTAGCTGCCGTCGATCATGACGACCCAGTAAATCTCGATGCTGTAAAGGCGGTCTGACTTCGATTGCAGGAATCTGCTGCGCTGCTCCACGGCGGCGCGAACAAGCGGGTTCTCATACTCAGCGTGGGAAATCGCTGGCTGGTTGCGCTTGAAGAGGATCTGGTAGAGATGGCACTTGTCGTCAAGCGAGCGGAAGGCCGCTTCGAGCCGCCTCACCGCATAGTCACGACCGGCCCGGTCCAGGCTCTCGTAGTCGATGCCTCCGATATGCAGTGCCGCACCGAGGTCGCCTGATTTCGTCAGGAAGCAGTGCTCGTCCCAGAAGCCGTACAGGTTCACCTGCGCGGCGAATGATCCCGCTTCCTTCCAGTCTTTCGTGATGTGGTCAACTCTGAGCATTGCGCTTCCTGATGGTGATTGGTGTGGGTTCCCACTTCATGGGGTCGTATCGCCGGCGAAACTTGCCGGAGTTGAAGAGCACCCGCAGAATCTCGACATCATGCTTTGTCGCAATGCGGGCGATGATGACGCCCACGATGAACAGGCCAATTCCGCCGAGCAAGGAATGGAGCAGAGAGAAGATCCCGCCCCCGGAGATCAGAGCGACGAAGAACAGCCGTCGCTCCGCTCCGAGAACAGTCAGCGGACGGTTCATGGCTTTGAACACCGGACTCACCCTTCCGTCCGCTGGCTTAGACATGGATCACCTCCTCTCTTCCGTCGTTCATGGAAAGAGCCAGGCCATGAAGTTGACTGCGCCGATGGCCATACCCACACCGAAGACGATTCCGGCGAGGGCTTTCTTGGATTGGCCTTCGCCGTAGGCGAACATGAGTCCTCCGACCACGATGGCGACCAGCGACAGCCCGGTCGCAATCGTGCCGGTGAACGCGGTTCTGAGAACGTTGACTGCGTTGTCCCACGGGTCGCCGCCGGTTGCTTGGGCGTAGACGGGTAAAGACGCCAGGAACATCAGCGAAGGAATGCCCAGCAGCCGGGAATGCTTTCGCATCCGTGGGAAGCGGGGACGTTTGTGGGGAAGAGGGTTTTGCATAGACTCCTTTCATTTGCGCTTCGGCGAGGGGCACTCCCCGTTGCAATGTCTGGAGCGAAGTTAAGGCTGAAAGAGGCGTGTAGCCATTGCAGAGTTGGCGGTGGATGTGCAGCTTCCGCACATGGTGCTGCAATGCGAGTCGGGGCGTTCACCGTTGCCTGGAGTGTTGGGAAGTGCTCGGGAAGCAGAGTCAAGATGCAGGAGCAGGAATGCCCAAACCCATTCATTCCCACGATGACCAGCAGAGAACATGCGGGGCGGCGTGGGTCAAGGCAACGACGATCACATCGCGGAACGCTGGTTCGCCTTGAGGCACGACGCCGCGCATGCATCATGAACTAAACGTGGGAATGAAGAGGAGGACCTCTTTGCAGAGATCCTCTCTTTCACGCGATCCATGCGGCTCGTTGCCTGCTCGAAGTACGCTTCGTCCATCTCGATACCGAGATATCTACGGCCCGTCAGAAGAGCTGCCGCACAGGAACTGCCGCTGCCAGCGAATGGATCGAGCACCAGATCGCCAGGGAGTGAAAAGCTGCGAATCAAAGGCGCAAGCGCCGCTACCGGTTTCTGCGTCGGATGCAGCTTGTTGCCGCTGTAGGGCATGTCCATAACGTCACCAAGTGGTTGCTTCGGCAGTGGAGGTCTACCCTTCGCCAGGAGGAATGCCTGCTCGTGCTGATAGCGAAGGAACCTGCTCCTTGAGCTATACGTCTTCCGGAACACCAGGTGTCCGACAGGCTGGAATCCCGCGCTCTTCCAGGCGTCGAAGAATGCATCGACCTTCGTCCACCCGTAGAACATGATCGCCACACGGTCCTGCTTAAGCACCCGGTACGTTTCGGCCATCGCCGGTTTGAGCCAGCTTGCATCGGAGTCGTTCTGGATAGTGCGTCCGTCCCGGTCACGATAGTTCACCAGATAGGGCGGGTCGGTGAGTATGAAGTCAACACTGTTCGTTGGCATCGTGTGCATGGCTTCGATGCAGTCGCCATGAAGGATTGCGTTGACTGAAAGCTGCTGTTGGATCGTATTCGTGTTCATGATGTCTCTCCGTTTGCGTGGTCTCCCGTTGAGTCGGGGCACACTGCGCGAAGCGACGCGAGTGGGTCAGGCTTCCAAGGCCAAGGGACGCTTTTTAGGGAGGGACCCAAAAGAAAGTTTTCGCGCTCTTTGTGAAAAGTTTGTTTTGGCGAGGAACCGGAAAAGCAGAGTCCCGCCGTGCCGCAGGACGCCGGTAAAACCCCGAGCGCGTGCCTGACTCAGCGGAGATCACAGCACGTGGAGCGCGCTCATCACGATGTCCCAACGTGCTCGTTTGACCCGGATTCACAGCTCCCGGAGCAATGTGCAGAGTATGCATATGCCAGCCGGATTCTGCAATGGCTAGGCTCCCCTCACGCGCCTAGCTTGATGAAGGTGAGTCTCTTTCGGATAGAGATAGATTGCTCACCGGCAAATTTGGCGAGTGTCGAATCCTCGCCGGACAGGGATGCGGCGGGATCTAGCTGACAATGGCGCAAGCGGCGAAGAAGATCGGCAGGACCGAGTTCTCGACTCACGGCAAAGGATCTAGTGCCGAGGCCCTCGATCTTGCGGCCAAGAGCCTTATTGACGGTCTGATCGTGCCATATCTAGTTGAAGAATTCCTTCGTCTCTATGGGCCAGCAGCGGCCTCCCCGAGCCACAAAACTCGACACTCACAGCCCGAATCAGAGTTAGACTCGACACCATGAATACGACCGTGCGGTGTGCCATCTACGCTCGATATTCATCAGACTTGCAGCGGCTGACTTCCATAGAGGACCAGCTTCGGCGATGCCGCGAGTACGCTGCGCAACAAGGCTGGACCGTGGTCGAAGACTTCGTCCGCTGCGATCAGGCGAGGTCGGCTGCGACGCTCGCAGGGAGAGAGGCGCTCCAGTCACTGCTAGCCGCTTCCAAGATGTATCCTGCCGCCTTCGACTGCTTGATGGTGGATGACACCTCACGGCTGGCGCGCTATCTTCCCGACGTATTGAAGATGAACGACAGTCTTCAGTATCACAGCGTTTTCATCTATGCGGTTGCACAGCGCCTCGACTGTAGAGAAAAGACCTCTCGTCCGCTGCTGACACTGCACGGAATGATGGATGAGCAGTTTCTTATAAGCCTCGGCGAGAAGGTACATCGAGGGCAGGAAGGCCGCGCTCTCAATGGATTCCAGCCAGGAGGGAAATGCTACGGATACCGCAACGTCCCCATCGAAGATCCGAGCCGTAGCGGTAAGTACGGCAGGTTTGCGATCAGTGGCGTGAAGCTCGAAATCGCTGAAGAGGAGGCCGCGATCGTCAGGCGAATTTTCGAGATGTATGCAGACGGCACCAGTCAGGCTGCGATAGCCAAGACCTTGAACGCAGAGGGTGTTCCTTCGCCGAACCCGCCGAAAACGCGACAGGTGAGGTCATGGTGCGTGTCTTCGATCTTCGAGATGCTCCGCAATGAGCGGTATCGCGGGGTGTTCGTCTGGAATCGGACCAAGAAGGAACGCAACCCGGAAACGGGTCGAAAGACCAGCCGCCCGCGTCCAGAGAGCGATTGGAAGCGAATCGACATTCCTGAGTGGCGCATTGTGTCTGAGGAGCTTTGGGAACGAGCGCAGGTACGCAAGCGATCAGCTGGAAAGCGGTTTTCTGCCAGTCAGCTAGGCGGATTCCACTCCACCGAGCGAAGCAAGCGGTATATATTCAGCGGCTTCCTTATTTGTGGAATCTGTGGCTCCAAGATGGTGATTGCCTCGGGCTCAGGCAAGCGCGGTTATGTGAAATACGGCTGCCCGAGTCATCGGTATAGGGGCACCTGCTCCAACGGACTGATGATCAGGCAGGATCGGTTGGAGGCTCAGCTGATCGCAGGACTAACGGAGCGGGTCGCCAAATCAGATTTGATCGAATACGCATTGAAGCGATTCCAGGAACAGTTGCAGAGGCGGTTGCGAGACATTCAGGAGCAGACGCTGAAGGCTGCGGACACGGTTTCAACGCTCCAAAGCCAGCGACGCGAGTTGAAGGTGCGAGCCAACAATCTGGGTGAGGCCATCGCGCAAATGGGCCATTCGGCGACTCTGCTACGGCAGTTGGCAACAGTCGAATCGGAGATCGAACGGATCGACGAGGCCTTGGCCGTGGCAAACCAGCCTTTGGATCTGGCGTTTTCGTTGGAGTCGATTCGGGATTTTGTGACCGAAAAAGCCCTCAATTTCAAAGCGGCATTTGATTCGGAGCCCGTGAAAGCGAAGGAGATTTTGGCTTGCCATATCGACAAGCTTGTCCTGACACCGAGGGAAACCGGCGAAGGTCCGGTTTACGACGTCTCCGGGGACATTGATCTCTTTGGTGGGGATGGAAAGGCGATGAGCCTGCTCGCAGATGCCTACTCTGGCCGCTCGGCCAAGAAACTGGGGCTCAGAGCCGCTCAAAGCAATGTTAGGCCGGTTTTCGATGAATCGACTGTGTGTAACGGTGGTGGTGGCCAGAGACGGGATCGAACCGCCGACGCCGGCCTTTTCAGGGCTGCCGGA